>NZ_JBXWOC010000022.1:0-1119 GCF_059610665.1 Ruegeria sp. CDSC051 | reverse complement strand
AACAAATACGCCGAAGGATACCCCGGCAGGCGTTACTATGGCGGGTGTCAATTTGTTGATATCGCTGAAAATATGGCCATCGACCGCGCCAAGCAGCTGTTCGGTTGCGGCTTTGCAAACGTCCAGCCGAACTCTGGCTCTCAGGCAAACCAGGGCGTGTTCCAGGCACTGATCAAACCCGGCGACACCATCCTGGGCATGAGCCTGGATGCGGGGGGCCACCTGACCCATGGCGCCGCACCCAACCAGTCGGGCAAGTGGTTCAACGCCGTCCATTACGGTGTGCGCAAACAGGACAACCAGATCGACTATGACCAGATCGAAGCGCTGGCGAAAGAGCATCAGCCCAAGCTGATCATCGCAGGCGGGTCGGCCATTCCGCGCATCATTGATTTTGCCCGCATGCGCGAGATCGCGGACATGGTCGGCGCCTATCTGCATGTCGACATGGCCCATATCGCCGGTCTGGTCGCGACAGGCGCACACCCATCGCCCTTCCCGCATGCGCATGTGGCTACCACCACCACGCATAAAACCCTGCGCGGTCCGCGGGGCGGCATGATCCTGACCAATGACGAGGCGATCGCCAAGAAAGTGAACTCGGCCATCTTCCCTGGCATTCAGGGCGGCCCGCTGATGCATGTCATCGCGGCCAAGGCCGTGGCCTTTGGCGAAGCACTGCGACCCGAGTTCAAGGACTACATCGCCCAGGTGGTCACCAACGCACAGGCCCTGTCGGACCAGTTGATCAAAGGTGGGCTCGACACAGTCACCCACGGCACCGACACCCATGTGGTTCTGGTGGACCTGCGCCCTAAAGGCGTCAAAGGCAACGCGACCGAAAAGGCACTGGGCCGGGCGCATATCACCTGCAACAAGAACGGTGTCCCGTTCGATCCCGAAAAACCGATGGTGACCAGCGGCATCCGCCTTGGCAGCCCCGCAGGCACCACCCGCGGCTTCGGCGAGGCCGAGTTCCGCCAGATCGCCGACTGGATCATCGAAGTGGTCGACGGTCTGGCCGCAAATGGCGAGGACGGTAACGGTGAGGTCGAGGCCAAAGTCAAAACCGAAGTCGCAAACCTCTGCGCCAGATTCCCAATCTATCCAAACTTGTAA
>NZ_JBXWOC010000021.1:0-1226 GCF_059610665.1 Ruegeria sp. CDSC051 | reverse complement strand
AAAGGGCGCCGGATGGGCGCCCTTTCCATTTGATCATTCGCTTGCGCGAATTACTCGACGATTTTCGACACAACGCCGGCGCCGACGGTGCGGCCGCCTTCGCGGATGGCGAAACGCAGGCCGTTTTCCATCGCGATCGGTGCGATCAGCTCAACCTCGAACGACACGTTGTCGCCGGGCATAACCATCTCGGTGCCAGCTGCCAGGGTCACGGTGCCGGTCACGTCAGTTGTACGGAAGTAGAACTGCGGACGGTAGTTCGCGAAGAACGGCGTGTGACGGCCACCCTCTTCCTTGGTCAGGATATAGGCTTCGGCTTCGAACTTGGTGTGCGGTGTAACCGAACCCGGCTTACACAGAACCTGGCCACGCTCAACGCCTTCACGGTCGATACCACGCAGCAGCGCGCCGATGTTGTCGCCCGCTTCTCCACGATCCAGCAGCTTGCGGAACATTTCAACACCGGTACAGGTGGTTTTCTTGGTGTCGCGGATGCCGACGATTTCGATCTCGTCGCCAACATTGATCACGCCACGCTCAACACGACCGGTCACAACTGTACCACGGCCCGAGATCGAGAACACGTCTTCGACCGGCATCAGGAACGGCTGGTCAACAGCACGCTCAGGCGTCGGGATGTACTCGTCCACGGCAGCCATCAGCTTGCGGATCGATTCTTCGCCGATTTCCGGGTTGTTGCCTTCCATCGCGGCCAGTGCCGAACCGGCAATGATCGGAATGTCGTCGCCAGGGTAATCATACGAGCTCAGCAGCTCGCGGATTTCCATTTCAACCAGCTCCAGCAGCTCTTCGTCGTCAACCTGGTCAACTTTGTTCATGAACACGACCATGGTCGGGATGCCAACCTGGCGGCCCAGCAGAATGTGCTCGCGGGTCTGAGGCATCGGGCCGTCAGCCGCGTTCACAACCAGGATCGCGCCGTCCATTTGCGCCGCACCAGTGATCATGTTCTTGACGTAGTCGGCGTGGCCGGGGCAGTCAACGTGGGCGTAGTGACGCGCATCGGTCTCGTATTCCACGTGGGCCGTCGAGATGGTGATGCCGCGGGCCTTCTCTTCCGGCGCGCCGTCAATCTGGTCATACGCTTTGAAGTCACCAAAATACTTGGTGATCGCTGCGGTCAGCGTCGTCTTGCCGTGGTCAACGTGCCCAATCGTGCCAATGTTGACGTGCGGCTTATTACGCTCAAACTTTTCCTTTGCCAT
>NZ_JBXWOC010000020.1:0-2699 GCF_059610665.1 Ruegeria sp. CDSC051 | reverse complement strand
TGATCCACTGGATCAATTGCTTAACGTCTTCACCTCGTCAGGCTCATAACCTGAAGGCCAAAGGTTCAAACCCTACTCCAAAAAAGCAACTTTAGAACGAAAATTACAATTACTTACACGCCGATCAACGCCAAACATCCCGCAAAAATAATGCCTATATCCTTCCGTCAGAGCCTAAAATATCGCCTGTGACATTGGAACAAACGCCTCTTTTATGGATTTGAAATCAGACTATCGCATGAATCGGACCTTTCTCGACGGATTCAGGCATTACTCTCCAATTCGACATCTCTGACGCTATATCAACCTTGATGCCCGTCAAGTTTAGCGCGCGTTTAAGCATCAGGCCCAAGCAGCAATACTTGGATATCTGCAACATTGGTTCCGGTCGCACCAGTCATCAGAAGATCACCCGATAGTCCCAATGCCTGGTGACTGTCGTTGTTTGCTAACAGCGTGGACGGATTTTGCCCCGCATCGCGGATACGGTCGAATGTTCCCACATCCACAATCGCACCCGCTGCGGGGGTCGGACCATCACGGCCATCTGTTCCACCGCTGAGGAAAATCCAGTTGCCGGGAATAGCTTCCCCTTGCGCCAGTTGGGCGACGCGCAGCGCTAGTTCCTGATTGCGCCCACCAAGACCCGTACCCTGCAGCCGGACGGTTGTCTCCCCTCCGAAAAGTAGAGCGACCGGGCGGTCGGAAGCCACAGAACGGGCCGCTTGCAGAATCTGACGTGCAGCGTCGGACACGTCTCCTGTCAGTGCTTTGGATGCAATTTCAGCCCGGCAAAACTGCGCCGCACAGCGATGCGCAGCCTCAAGGCTTATCGTGTTCGACCCGATCAGATGATTTGTCGCTTCAACTGCTATCGTCTGTTCAGGAACGCTGTGTTCAAGATGGTCCCGCACGGATTGGGGCAGACGCTTCCAGATGCCAGCCCCAATGCAGATCCTGCGGGCATCGGCTTGGGTTCCGATGGGTGGAGAAGTGGGGCCGCTGGCAACGGCACGCAGGTCATCTCCGATCACATCCGACAGAATATAGGCTGTGACCGGTGCAGGTGAACCGTGTCGCAGAAACCCTCCGCCCTTGAGCTGGCTCAGATGCTGGCGCACCAGGTTCATGTGCACGATGTCCAATCCGGAAGACAACAAGAGCTCGTTGACCACAATCTTATCCGATAGGGACAATCCGTCCATAGGTGCCGGAATCAGGGCCGATCCCCCGCCAGAGATCAGCGCTATGATCTGATCTTGCTCGCGTGCTGCGCTGAGCAGATCAATGATCTGCCGACCGGCTTTGAGGCCCCGTTCGTCCGGAACGGGGTGTGCACTGTTCAACACAGTTGCACCGGGTACGACCGCTTGGTTTTCGGAATGGGTCACGGCCAGAGCGACATGATCACCCTGAACGTTTTGCAAGGCTTCCGCCATCATGGCTGGGGCCGCTTTGCCAATCGCGATTAGGATGCTGCGCCCACCCTGTTTGGGCGCAGGCAATGGGGCTGATTGCAGCCGTCTGCTCAGGGATACTGCCGGATCTGCCGCGGCTATGGCTTCGGCAAATATGTTGGCGGCACAATCGCGTTGAGACATGGACGTTTGTAAAGTCATGAGGCGATCATGCTGCTGCGATTTGACGGGCCTTTTCAACCATAACTTCAGCTTGACGGATCGAAGCGTAGTCGATCAGGCGGCCATCCAACGAAACCGCTCCCTTTCCCGCAGCTTCGGCTTCGGCCATTGCTTCGAGAATGCGTTGTGCCTTGGTGACTTCGGCGTCGCCCGGCGACATAACATCGTTTGCCAGTGAAATCTGGCTGGGATGGATGGCCCATTTGCCCTCGCAGCCTAAAACTGCCGCGCGCTTTGCGGCGGCTTTGTAGCCGTCCGGGTCTTGGAAGTCTCCAAATGGGCCGTCGATTGGGCGCAAACCATTGGCGCGGGCAGCCACAACCATGCGGGCAAGCGCATAGTGCCACATATCTCCCCAATGGGTCAGGCGTCCTCCGTCCGTATCGGCGTCAGTCAGAACGGAATAATCCGGGTTAACACCGCCGATAATAGTCGTCCGCGCGCGGGTCGAGGCGGCATAGTCGGCTACGCCGAAATGCAGGCTTTCGTTACGTTTCGACGCCGCCGCGATCTCACTGACGTTCTGCATCCCTAACGCAGTTTCGATGATATGCTCGAATCCGATGCGCTTTTTGTACCCCTTTGCATCCTCGATTTGCGTGACCATCATGTCGACGGCATAGACATCTGCCGCGGTGCCGACTTTGGGGATCATGATCAGATCAAGTCGCTCGCCAGCCTGTTCAACCACATCCACCACGTCGCGGTACATGTAATGCGTGTCGAGTCCGTTGATGCGTACCGACATGGTCTTGCTGCCCCAGTCGATGTCGTTCAGAGCCTCAATGATGTTTTTGCGGGCTTGTTCTTTCTCGTCCGGCGCGACGGCGTCCTCCAGATCAAGGAAGATGACATCCACGTCCGATTGTGCGGCCTTTTCGAACATTCCGGGTTGGCTGCCAGGCACTGCGAGTTCGCTACGGTTTAGGCGGGCAGGAGCCTGTTCGATGGAATGAAAGCTCATGGGTTGGTGTCCTTCAGTTTACAAGTTTGGATAGATTGGGAATCTGGCGCAGAGGTTTGCGACTTCGGTTTTGACTTTGGCCTCGACCTCACCGT
>NZ_JBXWOC010000019.1:0-2990 GCF_059610665.1 Ruegeria sp. CDSC051 | reverse complement strand
GTCAGGCCTTCTGGTTCGGGGAGTTTGTTTGCGCGGCATGCGGCGGTCAGGGTGTTGGCCAGCAGGCATGCGATTGTCATGGGGCCGACGCCACCGGGGACGGGGGTGATTGCTCCGGCGCGTTCGGCGGCGCTGGCGTAATCCACGTCTCCAACCAGCTTGTTCTTGCCGTCGCGTTCAATGCGGTTGATGCCCACGTCGATGACCGTGGCGCCTTCCTTGATCCAGTCGCCGGGCACCATCTCGGGGCGGCCCACAGCGGCGACAACGATATCCGCGCGACGGACAACATCGGGCAGATCCTTGGTGCGGCTATGCGCGATGGTCACGGTGCAGCTGTCGCCCAGCAGCAGTTGCGCCATCGGCTTGCCAACGATGTTCGAGCGGCCGATCACAACCGCATCCATGCCCGACAACGATCCATGATGGTCCCGCAGCATCATCAGGCAGCCCAGCGGGGTACAGGGCACCATCGATTTCTGACCGGTGCCCAGCAGGCCCACATTCGAGATGTGGAACCCGTCGACATCCTTGGCCGGGTCGATCGAATTGATCACCAGATCTTCGTTCAGATGCTTGGGCAGCGGCAGCTGCACCAGAATGCCGTGGACTGCGGGATCGGTATTCAGCTTGTCGATCAGTGCCAGCAGGTCTGCCTCGGAGGTGTCCACATCCAGCTTGTGCTCATACGAGTTCATGCCGACCTCGACGGTCATCTTGCCCTTCGAGCGGACATAGACCTGGCTGGCCGGGTCTTCGCCCACCAGAACCACGGCCAGACCGGGGGTGATGCCATTTTCGTCCTTCAGCTTTGCAACCTGATCGGCAACCTGTGCCCGCACCGTTGCTGCAAAGGCCTTACCGTCGATAACCTGCGCTACCATTCTTCGATCCCTTCTTCCCAAAAACGGATCGGGCGCTTGGGGCGCCCGGTCAGTCAGTCGTTGCCGAGCACACGTTCCTCACGCGCAATCGACCAGTCAATCAGAATGCGCCACAGCGTCTCGGCCAGATCGGGGTCCATCCCCGCCGCCTGAGAGCTGGCACGCACCTTTTGCACCACCTCTTCAACACGATCCGGAATACGGGCCGGCAGGCCCTCGCCCGGCTTCAACTCAGACGCGCGATCAATGTAGCTGGCGCGCCTCACCAGCATCTCGATCAGGTGCCGGTCCAGCTGGTCGATCTGAATCCGCAGATCCTGCATCGTTGCGCAGTCTTGCGGCGGTGTCAGAGTGGGCATCGTGATCTCCTCGTGGCCCGGAGCATTCTCCGGATCACGAGATGTCTTATCTGGCGACTTAGAACAAGCCCTCGATCTCACCTGCGTCATTGAGGCAGATGCTTTCGGCCGCCGGTTTGCGCGGCAGGCCCGGCATAGTCATGATCTCACCACAGACCGCCACGATAAATCCGGCACCCGCGCTCAGGCGCACCTCGCGCACCGGAACCGAATGGCCGGTGGGCGCGCCGCGCAACGAGGGATCGGTCGAGAAGGAATACTGCGTCTTGGCCATGCAGACCGGCAGGTTGCCGTAACCGGCTTCTTCCCATTCACGCAGCTGGTTGCGGATCTTGTTGTCGGCCAGAACCTCGTCCGCGCGATAGATGCGCTTGGCGATGGTTTCGATCTTCTCGAACAGCGGCATATCGTCGGGGTAGATCGGCGCAAAGTTCGCTGTGCCCCCTTCGACGATTTCGACCACCTTCTCGGCCAGCGGCGCCGAGCCTTCCGACCCCAGCTCCCAGTGACGCGACAGAACCGCTTCGACCCCGTGGTCAGAGCAATAGTCTTTCACGGCTTGCACTTCAGCGTCGGTATCGGTGACGAAGTGGTTGATGCCAACCACAACCGGCACGCCAAAGGATTTGACGTTTTCGATGTGACGACCCAGGTTGGCACAGCCCGATTTGACCGCGTCGACGTTTTCCGCACCCAGATCAGCCTTGGCCACACCGCCATTCATCTTCATCGCACGCACGGTGGCGACCAGCACCACAGCCGACGGCGCGATACCCGCCTTGCGGCACTTGATGTTCATGAATTTCTCGGCGCCCAGATCGGCCCCAAAACCCGCTTCGGTCACCACATAGTCAGCAACCTTCAGCGCGGTCTTGGTCGCAATGACCGAGTTACAGCCATGTGCAATGTTGGCAAACGGGCCGCCATGCACAAAGGCCGGGTTGTTTTCCAGCGTCTGCACCAGGTTCGGCTGCATCGCGTCCTTCAGCAGCACCGTCATCGCACCTTCGGCCTTGATGTCGCGGCAATACACGGCTGTCTTGTCGCGGCGATAGGCCACGATGATGTCACCCAGACGCTTTTCCAGATCTTTCAGGTCGTTGGCCAGGCACAGGATCGCCATAACCTCAGAGGCCACGGTGATGTCAAAGCCGGTCTCGCGCGGGAAACCGTTCGATACGCCACCCAAGCTGGCCGTGATCTGACGCAGCGCGCGGTCGTTCATGTCGACCACACGACGCCACGCTACACGGCGAATGTCGATCTCGCACTCATTGCCCCAGTAGATGTGGTTGTCGATCATCGCCGACAGCAGTGAATGGGCGCTGGTGATGGCGTGAAAGTCACCGGTGAAGTGCAGGTTCATCTCTTCCATCGGAACAACCTGCGCGTAACCACCACCCGCAGCGCCGCCCTTCATGCCAAAGTTCGGGCCCAGCGAAGCCTCACGGATACAGATCATCGCGTTCTTGCCGATCCGGTTCAGACCGTCACCCAGACCCACAGTCGTCGTCGTCTTACCCTCACCCGCAGGCGTCGGGTTGATCGCCGTCACCAGAATCAGCTTGCCGTCCTCACGGCCCTGAACCGAATTGATGAAGTCCTGGCTCACCTTTGCCTTGTCATGGCCATAGGGCAGAAGATCAGCAGATTCGATGCCGATCTTCGCACCAATCTCCTGAATCGGCTTCTTCTTCGCCTCACGCGCAATTTCGATGTCAGATTTATAGCTCATTGGGTTTCGGTC
>NZ_JBXWOC010000018.1:0-4512 GCF_059610665.1 Ruegeria sp. CDSC051 | reverse complement strand
TTACTCTGCGGCTTCTTCGTAAGCGTCCATTGGTGGGCATGTGCAGATGAGGTTTCGGTCTCCGTATGCGTTGTCGACGCGGTTTACGGGGGACCAGTATTTGTCGACGCCCATGGAGCCCGGGGGGAAGCAGGCCTGTTCGCGGCTGTAGGGCCGGTCCCAGTCGCCGACCAGATCGCGCACCGTGTGTGGGGCGTTTTTCAGCGGGTTGTTCTCGGCATCGATCTTGCCGTCGATGATGTCCTGCGCTTCCGAGCGGATCGACAGCATGGCGTCGCAGAAGCGGTCCAGCTCATCCTTGGGTTCCGATTCCGTGGGCTCGACCATCAGGGTTCCGGCCACCGGCCAGCTCATGGTGGGCGCGTGGAAGCCGCTATCGACCAGACGTTTGGCGATGTCGTCGACGCTGACATGGGCCGCCTCGTCCAGGGGTCTTGTGTCCAGAATGCACTCATGCGCCACCCGGCCTGTCTCGGACGTATAGAGGATCGGATAGGCCTCAGCCAACCGTGCGGCGATGTAGTTGGCGTTCAGGATTGCCACCTTGGTGGCCTGGGTCAGACCAGCGCCGCCCATCAGCAACACATAAGCCCATGACACCGGCAGGATCGACGGTGAGCCGAAGGGCGCTGCCGAGACCGGACCCACGGCACTGCCGTATTCCGGGTGGCCGGGCAGGTGTTCGATCAGATGCGCCTTGACGCCGATCGGACCCATGCCGGGGCCGCCGCCGCCATGCGGGATGCAGAAGGTCTTGTGCAGGTTCAGGTGGCTGACGTCACCGCCAATGTCACCGGGGCGCGACAGGCCGACCATGGCGTTCATGTTGGCGCCGTCGATATAGACCTGACCGCCGTGATCATGGGTGATCTGGCAGACCTCCTGTACGGTGGTCTCGAACACGCCATGGGTCGACGGGTAGGTGATCATGCAGGCGGCCAGATGATCGGAATGCTTTTCCGCCTTGGCGCGGAAATCGTTCAGATCAATGTTGCCCTTGTCATCGGCCTGCACCGGCACCACCTGCCAGCCCACCATCTGCGCCGAGGCCGGGTTGGTGCCATGCGCCGAGGTTGGGATCAGGCAGACATTGCGGTGCCCTTCGCCGCGCGCAAAATGGTAATTGCGGATGCTCAGCAGCCCCGCATATTCCCCCTGCGCGCCCGAGTTGGGTTGCTGGGAGATCGCGTCATAACCGGTGATCTGGCACAGCTTGTCGTTCAGATCATCAATCATCTCATGATAACCCTGCGCCTGATCTTGCGGGCAGAACGGGTGCAGATTGCCGAACTCGGGCCAGGTGACCGGGATCATCTCGATCGTGGCGTTCAGCTTCATCGTGCACGACCCCAGCGGGATCATCGCCCGGTCCAACGCCAGGTCGCGGTCGGCGAGACGGCGCATGTACCGCGTGATCTCGGCCTCGGCCCGGTTCTTGTGGAAGATCTCGTGGGTCAGATATTCGCTTTCACGCAGCGCGTAATCCGGCAGGCGGTATTGCTTGTTCGAGCTGTCATCCGCCCGATCGATGCCGAAGGCACCCCAGACGGCCTCGATGGTCTCGGGCCGGGTCTGTTCGTCCAGGCTGATGCCGACCTTGCTGTCGCCGACCTTGCGCAGGTTGACGCCGCGGGCCACGGCGGCCTCCATCACGACATTCTGCAGATGGCCGACCTCGACCGTGATGGTGTCAAAGAACACTTCCGGTTCCACGGCAAAGCCCGCCTCTTCCAGACCGGCGGCCAGGCGCGAGGTCTTGCGGTGCACCGATTGCGCAATGGCCTTGATGCCATCAGGGCCGTGATAAACCGCATACATCGACGCAATGACGGCCAGCAGCGCCTGCGCGGTGCAGACATTCGAGTTGGCCTTCTCGCGGCGGATATGCTGTTCGCGGGTCTGCAGCGCCAGGCGATAGGCCTTGTTGCCCCGGCTGTCGATGCTGACGCCGATGATCCGGCCGGGCATCGACCGCTTCAGCTTGTCGGTGGTCGCCATATAGGCCGCGTGCGGGCCGCCATAACCCATCGGCACGCCAAAGCGCTGGGTCGAACCGATGGCGATATCCGCGCCCATCTCGCCGGGGGATTTCAGCAGTGCCAGCGACAGGATGTCGGCGGCAACGATGGCAATGGCTTTATGTTCATGCAGCGCCGCGATCTCGGCGGTGAAGTCGCGCACATGTCCATGCGTGCCGGGATACTGGAAGATCGCGCCAAACACCGCGCCCGCGTCCATCGTATCCGGATCAGCCACCTGTACGTCGATGCCCAGAGGCTCGGCGCGGGTTTTGATCACCGCAATGGTCTGCGGGTGGCAGTTTTTATCGACGAAGAAAGCCGCGTTATTGGCCTTGGACCGGCCACCGCGCTTGGCCATCGCCATCGCCTCGGCAGCAGCGGTTGCTTCGTCCAGCAGCGAGGCGTTGGCCACGTCCAGCCCGGTCAGATCGCTGACCATGGTCTGGAAGTTCAGCAGCGCCTCAAGCCGGCCCTGGCTGATCTCGGGCTGATAGGGTGTATAGGCGGTGTACCAGGCCGGGTTTTCCAGGATGTTGCGCAGGATCGGCGCGGGTGTGGTGGTGCCATAATATCCCTGACCGATCAGCGAGGTCAGAACCTTGTTCTTGCTCGCCACCTCTTTCATGTGGAACAGCGCATCGCGCTCGGTCATCGCCGGACCCCAGTCCAGCGCTTCCTTCTGCCGGATCGCAGGGGGGACGGTGGCGTCAATCAGCTGATCCAGCGTCGTGAAGCCGATCACCTTGAGCATGTCGCGCATCTCGGTCGGGCTGGGCCCGATATGGCGACGGTTGGCAAAGTCATAGGCTTCGTAATCGGTGAGTTTGAAGGCCATGTGTAGCGCTCCTGTCGAAAGGTCAGGTCCGGCCGAGGCTGCAGCAGCCTCTGGCGGAGGGGTGAGGGCCGTCCCGGCACCTGTCCAAAGGACAGCTTCGGGCCCGAACGGGCAAAGCCCGAATTCGGCGGCATAAGTCAAAGCATTGGAGCCCCGGAACCGGGGCCCCGGAGAGGATCAGCCGATAAACGCCTTATAGCCGGCTTCGTCCATCAGATCTTCCAGCTGCGACGCATCCGTGATCTTGATCTTGTAGATCCAGGCCTCGCCCTCGGGGTCGTCGTTCAGCGCGCCCGGATTGTCGGCCAGCGCCTCATTGACCTCGACGATCTCGCCATCAACCGGCGCATAAAGCTCGGACGCCGCCTTGACGGATTCGATCACGCCAATCTCGCCACCCTTCTCGAACTCGTCGCCTGCTTCCTGCTGTTCCACGAACACCACGTCGCCCAGCTGTTCAGCCGCGTGTTTGGTGATGCCCAGCGTCGCGGTGTCACCCTCGACGGTCAGCCATTCGTGCTCTTCGGAATAATAGGTTGCCATGTTGTCTCTCTCCTGACTTCAACGCTTGTAATTCTGGGTGACAAAGGGGGTGGCCACAATCTGTGCCGGTTGCGGCTTGCCCCGGATGATCAGATTCACCGCCGTGCCCGGTTCGGCATGATCCGCCGCCACATAGCCCATCGCCACAGGTCCACCGACCGTCGGGCCAAACCCGCCCGAGGTGATCTGACCGATTGTATTGCCCTGCGCGCACTGAATGTCCACGCCCTGACGCGCCGGTGCCCGGCCTTCCGGCTGGATGCCCACCAGCTTGCGCGCGGGACCCTCGGCCAGTTCTTTTTGAATGCGATCGGCCCCCGGGAACCCACCCTCTTCCTTGCGGCGTTTCTGGATCGCCCAACCCAGGCTGGCCTCGATCGGCGAGGTGCCCTGGTCGATGTCATTGCCATACAGGCACAGCCCCGCCTCCAGCCGCAGGCTGTCGCGCGCGCCCAGGCCCGCCGCCTCGCAATCCTCATGCGCCAGGAAGGCCTTGGTGATTTCAATCGCGCGGTCCTCGGGGATCGAGATCTCGTACCCGTCCTCACCGGTATAGCCCAGACGCGAGATCCGGCATTCGGCCCCCAGGATGTCGGCAACAACGGTTTCCATGAACTTCAGATCCCGCGCCGCAGGGCAAAGCGCACCCACCACATCCTCGGCCTTCGGTCCCTGCACCGCAACAAGCGCGCGGTCAAAGATCTCGATCACCTCAACCCCGTCCAGATTGGCGCGCATATGCGGAATATCCTGATGACGCAGCGCCGCGTTCACCACCACAAAGAAGTGATCCCCCGCATTCGACACGATCAGATCATCCATGATCCCGCCATCCGAATTGGTGAAAAACCCATACCGCGCCTTGCCAGGCTTCAATGTCGCATAGGCCTGCGGGCACAGAGCCTCAAGCTTGGCACCAACATCCTCACCCCGCAGGATCACCTGACCCATATGAGACACATCAAACACCGCCGCCTTCTCACGACACTGCGCATGCTCACCCATAATCCCCAAAGGATACTGAACAGGCATCTCCCAGCCCGCAAAATCAACCAACTTCCCACCCAACTCAACATGCAAACCATGCAAAGGCGTGCGCTTAATATCCGTCAT
>NZ_JBXWOC010000017.1:0-2500 GCF_059610665.1 Ruegeria sp. CDSC051 | reverse complement strand
GCCCCACAGGCTTACTGATCCTAACCAAACTCCGAATACCCGGGAGTACTAGATGGCAGACACACTGCGGATGCTAACGTCCGTAGTGGAGAGGGAAACAACCCTGACCTACAGCTAAGGCCCCCAATTCATGGCTAAGTGGGAAAGCAGGTGGGACGACCAAAACAACCAGGAGGTTGGCTTAGAAGCAGCCATCCTTTAAAGATAGCGTAACAGCTCACTGGTCTAAATAAGTTGTCCTGCGGCGAAGATGTAACGGGGCTCAAGCCATGAGCCGAAGCTTAGGATGCCGTAAGGCATGGTAGCAGAGCGTAGTGTGACATAGTCTCATTCCTCCTTCACGTCTTCGGGCGTATTGGAGGAGAGAGGCTTTCGATGAAGCCGGCGCGTGAGCGATCCGGTGGAGAGATCACTAGTGAGAATGATGACATGAGTAGCGACAAAGAGTGTGAGAGACACTCTCGCCGAAAGTCCAAGGGTTCCTGCTTAAAGCTAATCTGAGCAGGGTAAGCCGGCCCCTAAGCCGAGGCCGAAAGGCGTAGGCGATGGGAACTAGGTTAATATTCCTAGGCCGTGGAGTGGTGACGGATCTCAGAGGTAGTTCATCCTTATCGGATTGAATGGGCTGCTGAGAGGTTCCTGGAAATAGCCCTCCTATAAGACCGTACCCTAAACCGACACAGGTGGACTGGTAGAGAATACCAAGGCGCTTGAGAGAACGATGTTGAAGGAACTCGGCAAAATACCTCCGTAAGTTCGCGAGAAGGAGGCCCGGTTCCTAGGCAACTAGGGGCTGGGGGCACAAACCAGGGGGTGGCGACTGTTTATTAAAAACACAGGGCTCTGCGAAGTCGCAAGACGACGTATAGGGTCTGACGCCTGCCCGGTGCCTGAAGGTTAAAAGGAGAGGTGAGAGCCTTGAATTGAAGCCCAGGTAAACGGCGGCCGTAACTATAACGGTCCTAAGGTAGCGAAATTCCTTGTCGGGTAAGTTCCGACCTGCACGAATGGCGTAACGACTTCCCCGCTGTCTCCAACATCGACTCAGCGAAATTGAATTGCCTGTCAAGATGCAGGCTTCCCGCGGTTAGACGGAAAGACCCCGTGCACCTTTACTACAGCTTCGCACTGGCATCAGGATTGTGATGTGCAGGATAGGTGGTGGGCTTTGAAGCAGAGACGCAAGTCTCTGTGGAGCCTCCCTTGAGATACCACCCTTCGCACTCTTGATGTCTAACCGCGGTCCGTTATCCGGATCCGGGACCCTGCGTGGCGGGTAGTTTGACTGGGGCGGTCGCCTCCTAAAGCGTAACGGAGGCGCGCGAAGGTTGGCTCAGAGCGGTCGGAAATCGCTCGTTGAGTGCAATGGCAGAAGCCAGCCTGACTGCGAGACTGACAAGTCGAGCAGAGTCGAAAGACGGCCATAGTGATCCGGTGGTCCCGAGTGGAAGGGCCATCGCTCAACGGATAAAAGGTACGCCGGGGATAACAGGCTGATACTGCCCAAGAGTCCATATCGACGGCAGTGTTTGGCACCTCGATGTCGGCTCATCTCATCCTGGGGCTGGAGCAGGTCCCAAGGGTACGGCTGTTCGCCGTTTAAAGAGGTACGTGAGCTGGGTTTAGAACGTCGTGAGACAGTTCGGTCCCTATCTGCCGTGGGTGTAGGAGACTTGAGAGGAGTTGCCCCTAGTACGAGAGGACCGGGGTGAACGATCCACTGGTGGACCTGTTGTTGCGCCAGCAGCAGTGCAGGGTAGCTATGATCGGACAGGATAACCGCTGAAGGCATCTAAGCGGGAAGCCCCCCTCAAAACAAGGTCTCCCTGAGGGCCGTGGAAGACCACCACGTCAATAGGCCGGAGATGTAAGCGCAGTAATGCGTTCAGTTGACCGGTACTAATCGCCCGATAGGCTTGATTTGATCCAGTAATGGAAAGACAAATCAAAAACATACACACCTTAGACTAACGATGGCTGTGTCGCGCCAAGCGGCACTGTTGATTGATTACACTACCGAGTGGCAACGCGCCTTTTGCACGCAAAAGACGCTGCCTGCCACCCGTCGCGCTTGCTACGCAAGTCGCAACGTGGGATTTTCCTCGGTTTGGTGGTCATAGCGCAAGTGAAACACCCGGTCCCATCCCGAACCCGGAAGTTAAGCACTGCCGCGCCAATGGTACTTGGGCTTAAGCCCCGGGAGAGTAGGTCACCGCCAAACCTAGAAAAATCCCAATTCTCTCTAAATGATACAATTACTTATTCGACCCCGGCCTCAAGTAGCGAAAGCGATAGGCCAACCTAGTGTCGCGGGATGGAGCAGCCCGGTAGCTCGTCAGGCTCATAACCTGAAGGTCGTAGGTTCAAATCCTACTCCCGCAACCAGGTCGAATAATATCAACACAGCCCGTTCAGACTACATTTGATCCACTGGATCAATTGCTTAACGTCTTCACCTCGTCAGGCTCATAACCTGAAGGCCAAAGGTTCAAACCCTACT
>NZ_JBXWOC010000016.1:0-13650 GCF_059610665.1 Ruegeria sp. CDSC051 | reverse complement strand
CGATCAACCAACCAGCCCAACATCGGGCCAGATCCGTAGGCCGTGTCTGCAATCAGCCTTTCAGGGTGAAGATCGAAACGCCTTTTAACCCGGTCCAGCATCGTCTTTGTCGATCCGAATTCGGCTTGCCGGATGGATCTGGTCGCTTCGACATCCGCGATCACGCTGTGATCTGTATCGATGAGGTAGTTATCGGAATACGCAAAGTGTCCGTTGTCAGAGTTTTTGGAACCAAGAGCGGCGTAAACTAAGTGAGTATTCGGCTCATCTGTTTGGTTTGATGATGCAGCGCGCCGCCAATGTGATCCATGCCCTTGTCGTCGAGATATTCCGCCAAGTCGGCGTCGACGTAGGATGAGCCGTTGAGCTGAACAGCCGGGGTTTCTGCCGTTCTTGCGGATGGTACGAAGGACGACCCAAACCTATTTACGAAATCTATTGTGGAACTCGAACAGCCTTGTTCTATCAACTCGATCAAAACCAAGATAAAAGAGGAAGCTATTAATCGGAAAGTGCCTTATCCCATGAATTATCTAGCGATTGTTCACCACGATCCAGCGTCTTGCTATGGCGTGAGTTTCCCGGATGTGCCGGGCTGTTTTGCCGCTACAGATAAGGCTACTGACATCCTCAAAAACGCGATCGCAGCTCTCGATGACTACTTCTCGGATGTTGCGGAAATTCCGCAGCCACGTGACATCGAAACAATTCGTACCGAAGTGGCTGGGGACTTGGCGCAAGGAGCATATCTCTTAGCGGTTCCCTATATCCCGCGCGACACAATCAAGGAGCGTCGCCAAGTGAACCTAGAGCGCGGCGTCTGGGACACTATAGATGAGGCAGCCAAAACTCTGACAAACGGCAATGTCTCGGAATTTCTCGGTCTCGCTGCCCGCAATGAGATCCTCGTCCGCCAAGGCCAGATTGCTCTCAATGATTGAGTGGCGCGCCCTCAGGTAGGAAACCGACGCTCATACTCAACTTCTGTTGTCAACTTCAACAACGATGCCATATTCCACATTTGACGTTTATAGCGATTAGCTGACGCAAGTGTGTTCTGTGAGTTCTCTTTTAGACGGGCTTTGCGCGTTTGGGAGCGGCATCGTAATGCCCCAGCTTGTTGAGTCGGAGAGAACATTTTTGTGCCGTTGGTACGGGATCTTTCTGGCCTGCGTGTCGTGACATCCGCGACAGCGCGCGGGCGTGGTGCAAAACTGGTGCAACACGTCTGCGCGCTTTTGGTAAGTATTTGGTTTTTATGGGGCTTTAGAGAATGGCTCACCCCTTAGCAGGGGAGCGCCTTCGACCACTCGGCCACGTCTCCGCTGGCCGGTGTATTCGATAAGCGCCAAGAAATACAAGGGACCTCGTGAAAAAATCTTCAAAAAGTCAAATCCATGATGTCTATGGCTTTCTGGCTTGATCAAAGGCAGCCGCGAAACGTCACCCGCAATGCGTGTCTGCCGGGCCTTCCATAAGGCGATCAGACCCAAGAGACATCGGCTTGGAAAGCGAGCGACGGCCCAACGAAACACTGATTTGAAAAGGGCCCTGTCCGAGACACCGGCAATGTACAAACAGAGAGTTTCCGAAGCTCCGGGTCAGCCCAATTAGGTGGGAATTTTCTCCAGCTTCATAGAAAACTTGCCAAACACATAGGCATTAAGGCATATTTGCTTAGATTTTTTACAAATAATACAAAGAAATAAATTCCACGAGGTACAGACCGGGCAGCGGGCGCATTGCGCTCTGGAATAACCTTGGGGAAGGGATAATTAGTTTGGTCTGGTTAAGAGTGTTGTGTGTTTCCTGTTGTGTTTTGATACTGCCGTCGCAGATCCTGGCCAACATTGGTACTGTCGTAAGCGTCAAACAAGGCGCAGAAATTACCCGAGCCGGGAATTCCCGGCCACTGCTTGAAGGCATGGAAGTTGCCTCGGGTGATTCCATATCCACAGACAGCAGAGGGGTAGTTCAGCTGATCTTTGTTGACGAAACGAAGATCGCGATAGGGCCTAATGCAAAGATGGCGCTGGATGTGACCATGTTGCGAAACAAGAAGAAGGCCAAGAATTTTGCCGTTCAGGCCTTGGGTGGAAGCTTTCGTTTCATCTCGGGCAACAGCAGAAAACGTGCCTATTCCATCCAGACCCCCACTGCGACAATGGCTGTGCGTGGGACCATATTCGACATGTGGGTTGTGCCTGGCACCCAAAGCTCGATGCTGGTGCTGGAAGGCACCGTGCAGATGTGCGGCCTGAAAGGCGGCTGCAGATCAACTGGACGTCAATGCAGCCTGTTTGCCACCAGTCAAAAAGGCAAGGTGGGCCGCCCGGCCGATCAGGCACAGTACGACGAAGCAGTGAAAAATGGATTTCCGTTCATTCAATCTCAAGAACGGCTTCTGAGTCCGCTGCGCGTGAATATCGAAGGCTGCGCCGGAGAATCTGCACCAGTGCAGCCCATCGAAAAATCCGACGCTCCCGAGCCCCGCTCAGCGCCCCCGCAGCGGCAAGCGGTGAAGGCTTCGGTAGCATCTGCACCCGTCGAGGCGCCCAGTATTGAAGGCGGTGCAGCGCCGGATACGAAACCGAATTGACCTGTTAACTGAGCATCGGCTGATATGGGTAATCGGTAATGTCGGGCAGTGAAAGCGACCACTGTCTTCGGAGGCAACCGTGACGGTTAAGTCGAAAGAACGGAGCACTCGCCGCAGGGGTTTTCGCCTTGTGGGTTTGTGCCTGATCCTGTTTGGATGCTTTGTCAGGGTCATAGATCCGTTTCCCGTGCGCATGACTCGGCTGATATATTTCGACATCCTTCAGCGCATGGCCCCACGCGATTACACCCCCGACCTGCCAATCCGTGTTGTCGACATAGACGAACAGTCACTGGCCAACTGGGGGCAATGGCCGTGGCCGCGCAATCTCATGGCTCAGATGGTTGAAAACCTCGGCCAAAATGGCGCTGCGGTCATCGCTTTTGACATGCTGTTTGTCGAACCCGACCGCTATTCGCCTGCTCGATTATTGGAAGACCCTGCGTTGGCCGAGGTGCTCTCGGTAGATGAAGACGCTCAAAACCTGGACAACGATGTTTTTTTCGGAGCCGAAATCGCCAAATGGCCGGTTGTTCTGGGTGTAGCGGCCCGTGTGGCCGATGATGGTCAGCCCGTCATATCCAAGGCGGGGATCATCGAGATCGGTGAGTCTCCGACCTCAGGGCTCGTCCAGGTTCCGCATTGGACTCCTCCTGCTCCGCCACTTTATTCAGATGCAACAGGCATTGGGGGCGTGAATGTCTCACCACTTGGTGGGACCGGTGTGGTCCGCCGGGTCCCGGTACTTTGGGGGGGACCGGATGGCGCCCTGCCAAGCCTGGGAATTGAGGCCCTTAGGGTGGCCTTGGGGGAAACAGTCCTTTTCGCCGAGGGCGCGTCCGATGAATCCGGTGTCATGCTGGCGCTTGAACTGGGCGATTTTCGATTGCCAACAACTCAGAACGGCGAAGTCTGGATCCGGTACAGGCGAGACCGGCCTGAACTGTATGTTTCTGCCAATGACGTTATGACGAATCCGGATGATCCTGCGCTGCGGTCCCGGATCGAAAACCAGATTATTCTTGTTGGCACCTCTGCGGCGGGTCTGTTTGATATGCACCAGACCTCGCTCGGAGAATCCGTGCCCGGCGTCTCGATCCACGCGCAGTTACTTGAACAGGTCCTAACGGGCGAAATGCTCAGCCGATCCGATGTGACCGCTGCGCTTGAGTTGGTCTCATTCGTCTTACTGGGGTTAGTGGTCGTCGCCGTCATGTCCAGCTTTGGTGCGGTCGCATCCTTCATTGCGGGTGGCGTATCTGCAGCCGTAGTTGTGCTGATCAGCTGGATGGCCTTTCAAAATCAACTCGTATTATTTGATGCAACCTTCCCACTTGCTGGTGGGATGGCGAATTTCGGGCTGTTGGCCGGATATCTATTCATTTCGACCGAGCGCGAGAAAAGAGCGATCCGAAAGATTTTTTCTCACTATGTCGCTCCTGAAATTTTGGATGAAATGGAAGGCTCGGACCATCAGTTGGTCCTTGGTGGAGAAACACAAGAGATCACCGTCATGTTCGCCGACATCCGTGGATTTACCCCGTTATCCGAGTCGGTTTCGGCCACGGAGCTCGTCGCCATTCTGAATGAGCTGTTTTCACAGGTCGGAGATCAGATTTTGCACGAGCGAGGCACAATCGACAAATTCATCGGCGACGCAGTCATGGCGTTCTGGAACGCTCCGCTTCCGGTCGAAAATCATCCCTGTCGCGCTGCACGGGCAGCCTTGATGATGCGCGGTGCATTGGCACAGTTCAATAGGTCCGAAATCATGCGCGAACGGCCACCCATTGCGCTGGCCACTGGCTGCGCGACAGGACAGGCCTGTGTGGGCAATATCGGGTCGCGGCGGCGGTTCAATTATACTGTGATCGGAGATGTGGTGAACGTCGCCGCCAGGATCGAACAAAGCTGCCGACATGTCGACTATGACATCCTGGTTTCGAATTCAGTTTACATTCTAGGCAAACAAGAGTTGGCGATGTTGGAAGCTGGGTTTGTGGACCTGAAAGGAAAAAAGAACCTGGAGCCCGTTTACATATTGATTGGCGATCAGGACATGCTCGACAGCGAGGCATTCCAGAACTTACGCGATGCGCATGCTCAACTTTTGTCGGCCATACGTGCGCGTGAACCGCTGGAGCGCACCGATGAGCTACGCCAAAACTGCATCGACATTGCCAAAGAAATCGAACCCGGTCTTCTGTCCTTTTATCGCGCGCTGTCTGGACGCACGGCGGATTTTCTGTCCGATGTCCAATCAAACAAGCTGTTGTTCAGTCATCACGCCCGTGAAGGACAAAATCTGGCCTAGCGGGCCCAGAGCCATTGCAACTTTTAAGCGAGCTTGTGAACCCCATAGAACGGCCCAGAAGCAGGCACGGAAGTTGGGGAACCATATGGCTAAAGCCAAATCATCCATCCTGAACTTGGCTCCTTACTTCTGGCCTGAAGAAACTGGATCAGCACCTTACTGCACCGAGCTGACCCAATTGGATGCTCATCGTGAAACAGACGCCATTATGGCCTATGTTCCGACTATCCTGACCTTGTTTGGCGCCCACACGCTTACCGAAGCAATCAAAAATGGCACGTCGCCGAAAACGCGTTTTTCTCCCCCAAACACAGACCAGCCTGCGGTCTCCTGGCCACTTGCGGGTCGGGCTTCTAAGCAACCTGTCCCGCGAGAAAGGGCTGTACGATTTTCTTGAAACAGCCGGATCTCTGTACTCTCTCGGGGTTGAAGTCGAAATGATCCTGGCCGGACCGGCCCTCTGGAGCAAGACCTAACCTCGATCAAAGCCGCCGTCGCCAAAGACGAGATCAGATGGGACGGCCCGCTATATGGCGAAAAAAAGCAGCAATTTTATGGTGAGATTGACGTGTTTCTGTTTCCAACTCGATATAGTATCGAAGCTCAACCAACTGTAATCTACGATGCCTCCGCGTCGGACACAGCCGTGACCTCTTTCGCGCGCAGAGCTATCGAAGAACAGGTTCGGGTTTGCATTGCGTCCGTCGCCGTCGATCAGAGCTTTTCCGAAACCGCCACCTAATTCCCCACGGGTTCCTAAGAAAGGCCGATCACGCGACCAACAGAATGACCACACCATTGGAGCATTTGGGCAAATCTATCTAATGCGAGGCCGCATTAGACGAATAGTAATACGCGATGGCCTGCGTCCTATTTTTAACCGATAGTTTTTCGTAAATGTTTGACAGGTGAAATTTCACGGTATTGGTCGATATCTGAAGCTCTTTGGACAACTCGCGGTTGGACATGCCCTTGGCTAGAGCTTCCAGAATCGCGCGCTCTTTCCGCGACAGGCTGTGGATCGGATTCTGTTGCATCTGGCGGACATCGATGAACGGAAACACCATCTTGCCAGCAGCCACGTCCGCGCAGGTTTCCAGCAACGCTTCAACTTCACCTGACCGGGATGAGAACCCCGCAGCTCCTGCCTGCATTGCAAGGCGCGGAACATCTCCGACATCATCGCCGTAAATGACAAAACGGGGCGCGCCTTCCTGTTCTCGCAAAACCTCGATCAATTTGGCCGCGCCAAGAACCGGCAAGCTCCAGGAGATCACACACACCTGGACCGGAACTCTCATGACCGCGCCCAGGAACCCTTCAGCAGTCGCCGATGTGGCAACCAAAGAGAATCGCGGATCACGTTCAAAAATCTCTGACATGGCCGATAAGACCAGCGGATTGTTGTCGGCAAGCATGACGTCAATCGGTTGTTGTGAAGGCTCTGTCATTGATTTTACATCCAAATCCTCAATAAACTACCCATTCGTATAGGGCAAAACTTGGTATACTTCGGTATTCTTGCCAATACGGGTAAGTTTTTCCCCATCCCATTAGAAGTCCTAAAGCAGTAGTAAGTTACGTTGCGCGATGACGCAAGCAAGGCTTTCCTGATCCACAACGAGATGTCTGGGCGTGGTTGACCACCCCAACGATCAAGGAGGATCGCAATGACTTTCCAGATTTATCCAACGCTCGAAATCCCCGAGACGCTGGCCGCAGGCCCCGGGCCGGGCAATACAGACGCGCGCGTTCTACAAGCCTTTTCCAGCGCCGGAGTTGCGGATCACATGCAGGGCGACGTTTTGCGCGGCATGATCGAATGCAAGCACATGCTGCGCGAAATCTGGGGCACCACGAACATATACACCTTTGCGGTCGCGGGCACTGGTTGGAGCGCTTTGGACACCATGTTCTCGGCTGTCATGCCCGGTGACAAGGTTGTTGCGTTCAACAACGGGACCTTTTCGGGCATCGATACACTGACCCTTCGGATCAAGGCAGCGACACCAGACGAACATGCTGCCAACCCCTTGGATCCGCAGGCCGCCAGTGTCACGATCATCGACGTGCCGCATGGTCAGTCGGTGACCGGTGACTTGGTCGAAGCCGCACTGGCTGAACACAAGCCCAAATGGGCGTTTATGGCTCATTGGGAAACGGGATCAGGACGCATCAATGATTTGCGCGGCTTCTCGGATGCCTGCGAGCGCCATGGTGCAATGGGACTGATCGACGCCGTTTCGTCTTTGGGTGTCGAAGATTTCCGGGTTGATGATTATCCGGGCATCGCGGGCTGGGCCTCTTGTCCGCAAAAGGGCCTGTGCTGCTTGCCGCTTACCTATGCTCCCGTCAGCTTTACCGATGCATATATCGACAGCCTGAAAGCAACGGGTGCCTACAGCTATGTTCACAATCCCATTTTCGAGGCCCGCCACTGGGGCATCGTCGATGGCCAGGATGTTGAAAAAGGCACATATCACCGAACACATTCGGGCTATGCCGTCGCGGCCTTTCATGAATCATTACGCCTGACCCTGCAGGAGGGGCTAGCGAAGCGCGCGCATGCCTACAAAACGCACGAGGCCGTGCTGCGCGATGCCGTCATTGCGATGGGCTGCGAGGTCACCTCGGACATGTCCAGCCTTGTGGTGCTGAACCTGCCCGCTGAACTTGCAGGCCGCGAAATGGAGCTGGTGCAGAATTGCCGGGCCCGCGGCTTTGGCATCTGGCCAACCCTCAGCGCCCCTGTTCAGGTCCGCATCGGCATCCTGAACCAACTGAATCATCAGTCGATCGGCCGCATCGTGCATTTGTTTGCCGAAGCAATCCGCGAGATGGGTGGTTCGGTGAATCTCGAAGCGATCGAAGCGCTTCTGGAAAGCCGCTACGGCACATCTATCGCTGCATAAACGGGAGGAAATGCAGATGGATATCCACGAATATCAGGCGAAAGAACTTCTTTCGAATTTCGGCGTCGAGGTCCCTTCGGGGGCCTTGGCCTACAGCCCCGAACAAGCTGCCTATCGTGCACGTGAGCTGGGCGGCGACAAGTGGATTGTAAAGGCACAGGTTCACGCAGGTGGCCGCGGCAAAGCTGGGGGCGTAAAGCTCTGCAATTCGGAAAGCGAAATATACGCAGCCTGTGACGAGATGTTTGGCCGCAAGCTGGTGACGCATCAGACCGGCCCCGATGGCAAAGGCATCTATCGCGTCTACGTCGAATCTGCCGTTCCGATCGATCGGGAAATTTATCTGGGTTTTGTGCTCGACCGCTCAAGCCAACGCGTGATGATCGTCGCCTCGTCCGAGGGCGGAATGGAGATTGAGGATATTTCCGCAGAACGCCCTGATAGCATTGTCCGCTCCATCGTCGAACCTGCGGTAGGTCTGCAGGAGTTTCAGGCGCGCGAGATTGCCTTCAATCTGGGACTGGAGCCCCGTCTGATCCAAAACATGGTCCGCACCCTCCAAGGGTGTTACGCCGCTTTCAACAAGCTGGACGCGACTATGGTTGAAATCAATCCGCTCGTCATCACCGGCGACGATCGCGTGTTGGCGCTGGACGCCAAGATGAGCTTTGACGACAACGCCTTGTTCCGCCACCCGCAGGTCGCGGAGCTTCGCGACAAAAGCCAGGAAGACCCCCGTGAAAGCCGCGCGGCGGATCGTGGCCTGTCTTATGTCGGGCTGGACGGCAATATCGGCTGCATCGTGAATGGTGCCGGTCTGGCCATGGCGACGATGGACACGATCAAGTTGGCCGGGGGAGAGCCTGCAAACTTCCTCGATATCGGAGGCGGCGCGTCACCAGAACGTGTTGCCAAAGCTTTCCGATTGGTACTGTCCGACAAGAACGTCCAAGCGGTTCTGGTCAACATTTTCGCCGGCATCAACCGCTGCGACTGGGTTGCCGAAGGCGTCGTGCAGGCTCTGAAGGAACTGGATATCGACATCCCAGTCATCGTGCGCCTTGCCGGGACGAATGTTGAAGAAGGTCAGAAAATACTCGCCAAGTCCGGCCTGCCGATTATTCGTGCAACAACATTGATGGAAGCTGCCGAACGCGCCGTTGGTGCGTGGCAAAACGATTTGACCCAAAACACCAAGATGAGGGCTGTGTAATGAGCATTCTTCTGGACCGCGACACCCGCGTTATTGTTCAGGGCATCACTGGACGTATGGCGCGCTTTCACACCAAGGATATGTTGGAATACGGCACCAATGTTGTTGGCGGTGTCGTCCCTGGCAAGGGCGGCGAAATCGTAGAAGGCGTGCCTGTCTTCGACACTGTCAAACAGGCGGTCACGGCCACCGGCGCAGAGGCCAGCCTTGTCTTCGTGCCGCCCCCGTTTGCGGCGGATTCGATCATGGAGGCCGCAGATGCCGGTATCCGTTATTGCGTTTGCATAACCGACGGCATCCCGGCGCAGGACATGATCCGCGTCAAACGCTATATGTATCGCTATCCCAAGGACAATCGCATGGTGCTGACCGGCCCGAACTGTGCTGGAACTATCAGCCCTGGCAAGGCGCTGCTGGGGATTATGCCGGGCCATATCTACCTGCCGGGCAATGTCGGCATCATCGGTCGTTCGGGCACGCTGGGCTATGAAGCCGCGGCGCAGCTGAAGGAGCGTGGCATTGGCGTCTCAACCAGCGTCGGTATCGGTGGCGACCCGATCAACGGCTCGTCCTTCCGCGATATCCTTGAGCGGTTCGAACAGGATGAGGACACCGAGGTCATCGCCATGATCGGCGAAATCGGCGGCCCTCAGGAAGCCGAGGCGGCCGAGTATATCCGAGACCACGTCACCAAACCCGTCGTGGCCTATGTCGCCGGTCTGACCGCACCTAAAGGCAGGACCATGGGTCATGCCGGGGCGATCATCTCGGCATTTGGCGAAAGCGCCTCGGAAAAGGTCGAAATCCTATCGGCGGCGGGTGTGACTGTTGCTGAAAACCCTGCGGTAATTGGCGAGACCATCGCCCGCGTCATGGGAGAGGCTGCGTGATGGTCAAACCTTCGGTCCTTGTCACCCGTCGCTGGCCCGCCGCCGTCGAGGCGCAACTGGCCGAAAACTATAACACCGTACTCAACATCGGGGACAAACCATTGTCCCCGGCCGAGATCCGCGATGCGTTGAAACGCTATGACGCGGTTCTGCCCACGGTCACCGACACGCTCAGCGCCGAGGCGCTGGACGTATCTGCGGCGCAAACCAAAATCCTCGCCAATTATGGAGTTGGTTACAGCCATATCTGTGAACCCGCTGCGCGCAGCCTTGGTATGACCGTAACCAATACGCCGGATGTCTTGTCCGAATGCACGGCTGATCTGGCCATGACATTGCTGCTGATGGTAGCCCGCCGCGCCGGCCAAGGCGAACGTGAGCTGCGCGCGGGCGGCTGGACCGGCTGGCGTCCGACCCATCTGGTCGGCACCAAGGTCAGCGGCAAGACTCTGGGCATCATCGGTTTTGGCCGCATTGGTCAGGAAATGGCCCGTCGCGCGCACCATGGGTTCGGCATGAAAATTCTTGTCCAGAACCGCAGCACTGTCTCGCCCGAGGTATTGAAACAGTTCAACGCAACTCAGGTCGATACCGTGGACGATCTGCTGCCGCACTGCGATTTCGTCTCACTGCACTGCCCGGGTGGGGCCGCAAACCGGCACCTGATCAACGGGCGCAGAATGGATCTGATGAAGCCCAACGCCTTCCTCATCAACACTGCGCGCGGTGAGGTCGTGGATGAGCACGCGCTTGTGCAGTCGCTGATGTTCGACACGATCGGTGGGGCTGCTTTGGACGTGTTCGATGGCGAACCTCGCATTAGCCCGGATCTGTTGCAATGCGACAACCTGGTGATGCTACCCCATCTGGGTAGCGCCACAAAAGAATCGCGCGAGGCCATGGGCTTTCGCGTACTCGACAATCTGGCCGACTTCTTCGCAGGTCGCACCCCGCGGGACCAGGTGATCTGATGCAAGCGCTGGCCCGCAATATTCCGTCCACCCCGGACCCTTCGGGCTATGCCGAGGAATTGCGCTCGGAACTGCGGGCGTTGTGGCGGAATATTCTGTCGAAGCGGGCGCCGCATGTGGCGACATGGGCCGAGGCCATGCCGTTGCAACCCATCCCTACAGGGCTCGAGGCAACGCCGTATCTGCAAGCCCTATCGATCTGGTTCCAACTGTTACGCATCATTGATGAAAACGCCCATGTCCGGGACCGGCGCCTTACCGAGACCCTAAGCGGCGCGGAAGCGGTCGAAGGCGGGTTTGCTGAGGTGTTGTCTGAACTGCAATTAACGGACAGCCA
The DNA here is from genome assembly GCF_059610665.1 of Ruegeria sp. CDSC051. NCBI lineage: Bacteria > Pseudomonadati > Pseudomonadota > Alphaproteobacteria > Rhodobacterales > Roseobacteraceae > Ruegeria > Ruegeria sp. CDSC051. Next base: position 2,414 of record NZ_JBXWOC010000016.1, on the reverse strand, counting down.
GACAAAAAAACTGACGGCTGACCTATGCGCCGGTCCCACCCTAACCGCGCACCCGACCGAGGCCAAGCGGGTCACCGTTTTGGAAATTCACCGGCGGATCTACCGCAATCTTGTCAGTCTTGAAGTGCAACGATGGACCCCGACCGAACGCACCGAATTGCTGAATGGTCTGGAAGGCGAGATTGATCTTTTGTGGCTGACAGGCGAACTTCGCCTGTCACGCCCAAGCTTGCGCGACGAGATCGAGTGGGGGTTGCAATTCTTCCGGGATGCAATCTTTGACGCCGTCCCGCAGGTCATGGATCGGTTCGATCAGGCCTGCCTGCATGTTTTGGGTCAGACTCTAGCCAAAACACCCAACATTCGCTTTCACAGCTGGATTGGCGGCGACCGGGATGGCAATCCGAATGTCACAACCGAGATGACCGCACTGGCCCTGCAACGCGGCCGTGAAACGGTTCAGGATCTTTATCGTCAGGCCATCGATCAAGCTGCAAGACGGTTGAGCATCAGCGCGCTCATATTGCCGCTTCCTGAGCCAAACCGTGCACGTGTACAAGAAATTATCGACCGGACTCCGGACGACGATCGCAATCGAAACGAACCGTTCCGGCAGGCTCTCAATGCCATTCGCTATCGGCTGACCGATGGCGGCTATGATCACATCTCACAATTCGTAAGCGATCTTGGGGCACTTGATGCGGCTTTGTGCGCGGTCAACGCCGACGTCCTGGCACAGCGGCATATCCGTCCGCTGTGCCGTGCCGCTATGGTTTTCGGGTTCCGAACCACAACCCTGGATATTCGTCAGAATTCAACCGTCACGAATGACGTTCTGACGGAACTTTGGTCACAATCCGGACATGCACCGGAATATGGCACGCCCGACTGGTCTACCCGTCTGCGATCAGAGCTGGCAGATCAAAACCTGCCCTATCAAAACCGCGAGGCGCTGAGCGATCAGGCGCGGGAAATGCTGGCACTTTTAGCGCTTGTTCATAGTGTTCGCTCGGGGCCGGACCCCAAGGCAATTGGGCCATTTATCCTGTCCATGACCCGGTCTGCCGATGATATTCTCGGTGTGTACCTGCTGGCCCGCTATTCCGGTTTCGGGTCCGAGACACTGGATATCTCGGTGGTGCCATTATTCGAAACGATTGCAGATCTTCGCAATGCCCCTGCGATCCTGCTGGACGTTTTGGCAGTACCGCTTGCCCGCCGCAGCCTCAAAACCGATGGAAATGAAATCGAAGTGATGCTGGGGTATTCAGATAGCGGCAAGGATGGCGGGTATTTCTGCTCAACATGGGAGCTGGAGCGCGCCCAACGTCGCATCGTGACGGCACTGGCTTCGCAAGGTTTCAAGGTCACGTTTTTCCATGGACGCGGCGGCTCAGTCAGTCGGGGCGGCGCTCCCACTGGGCGGGCGATTGCTGCGCAGCCCAGCGGAACAATTTCCGGGCGCTTGCGCGTAACTGAACAGGGCGAAGTTGTTTCGACCAGATACGCCAACCGCGGAACAGCCGCGGCCCATCTGGAACTGCTCCTCTCAAGCACGTTGCGTCATACCGCCAATCCCGGCGAAACCCTGGCACGGCCCGAGTTCGACGACGCGCTGGAGGCTCTGTCGGAACTGTCACAGACAGCCTATGTCTCGCTTTTGAAGATGCCAGGCTTTCTGGACTATTTCCAGCAGGCCAGCCCGGTCGAGGAATTAGCCCGCCTGAAAATAGGATCTCGTCCGGCACGTCGCTTTGGCGCGGCCAGTCTGGATGATCTGCGCGCCATTCCATGGGTTTTTGCCTGGTCGCAGAACCGCCACCTGATCACGGGCTGGTATGGTTTTGGGGCCGCAATGGCCAGCTTCCGCAAATTTCGTGGCGCGCGCGGTGATGAAGTGCTGCAGGATATGTTTCAGCACTCCCGGCTGTTCCGCCTTGCCGTCGATGAGATGGAGAAATCGCTCTATCAGGCGGATATGGGCATCGCCGCACAATACGGCGAACTAGTGCACGATGAGAACACCCGACAAATCGTCTTTCAGTCAATCAAAGCGGAATACGATAGCGCCTGCAGTGCAGTGCAATTTCTGACGGGAGGACAAACTATCGGACACCGTTTCCCTCGCCTGTGCGAGCGGTTTGATCGCAAACGGGCTGAACTGGCCCGCATTCACGCGCTGCAGGTCGAATTGCTGCGACAAGCTCGAACCGAGCCTCAGGCAGGATCGGTTCCTGTTCCCCTGCTGCAATCGATGAACGCTATTTCCGCTGGCCTTGGCTGGACCGGCTAACCCTTTTAGGAGGTTTCAAAGTGAACGCCCCGCAACGCACTCAAGGTTTTTTCACCCAGTCTCTCTCAGCGCGCGACCCAGAGCTGTTCGGCTCGATCACGTCCGAGCTGGGCCGTCAGCG
>NZ_JBXWOC010000015.1:0-21687 GCF_059610665.1 Ruegeria sp. CDSC051 | reverse complement strand
AAGCTGGCCTCCATCGCAGATACCGGCTTGAATAACGATCAGAGGTCGCTGTGAATCCCTTTCATCAACACGACCTAACGATCAGGGTCAAGCGGAAGCTAAATTCCATCGATGTCATCGATGCTCTGACCGACTTGTTCATCCTGCGAGGCACACCGTCCTATATCCGTTCAGACAACGGCCCTGAGTTTGTTGCACGGGCCGTTCGGGACTGGATTGCCGCTTTCGGCGCCAGCACGGTATACATCGAACCGGGATCAACCAGCGATCACAGGTTGAAGCTCAAATCGGCAGATGGAAACAGGTTATAGGTGATGGCCTGCAAGCGCGTGATTTTGGCCGTCAAATCGCCGAAACGAAAGTAGCGGCAAAGGCGCTCAACCGCATGACAGGTCTCGGTCGTGCGATGTATGAGCGCGTCATCTGAAGTGATGGAGTAATGGGTAAACTCGCCTAGGGTCAAGACCCATTGATTTTTGTCCAGCGGCGTGATTCACGGTTTGAAAACGAGCGGTGAACATGTCTGATCTTTTCTGGCTTACGGACGCGCAGATGGCGCGTCTTGAACCCTTCTTCCCGAAGTCGCATGGCAAGCCCCGCGTCGATGACCAACGTGTGTTGAGTGGGATTATCTTTATTAATCGCAATGGGTTGAGATGGCGCGACGCCCCGTCGACCTATGGCCCGCACAAGACGCTCTATAACCGCTGGAAGCGGTGGAGCGACAAAGGCATCTTCGCCCAGATGATGGCAGGTCTGGCTGCCGAACACGGCGAAGAGAAGACCGTGATGATCGACGCCACCTACTTGAAGGCCCACCGTACCGCGACCAGTTTGGGCGTTAAAAAAGGGGGCGTGGACGCCTGATCGGCCGCACCAACGGCGGCATGAACACCAAGTTGCATGCCATCTGTGACAGCCGGGGACGTCCACTCAACCTGTTCGTCACCGCCGGTCAGGTCAGCGATTACATCGGTGCACGAGCATTGCTGAGCAGCCTGCCGGACGTCGATTGGCTGCTCGGGGACCGCGGATATGATGCCGACTGGTTCAGGGAAGCATTGAAAGACAAAGGGATACGCGCCTGCATCCCTGGACGGAAGCAACGGAAAAAACTGGTAAAGTACGACAAGCGCCGCTACAAAAACCGCAACCGGATCGAGATCATGTTCGGCAGGTTGAAGGATTGGCGGCGTGTCGCAACGCGATACGACAGATGCCCGAAGGTCTTCCTGTCAGCCATCGCCCTCGCAGCACTCGTTATCTACTGGCTATGAGTCCTGACCCTAAGTCATGATCCATGCAACACAGCCTGACAGAACCAAACATAGTCTTGCAGGTGTATTGTAAAGCTCGCTAGAGTTCGATAGGTGCCAGCAAGAGCTTCGGGGTTGTGGGTTAGTTTGCAAGATCCGCAGTCGGGGCAGCTACAAAATTTACATAATGTCAAAATACCAATAAATGACATTCAGTGCGAATTTATGTTGGACTATGCGCGGAAAGCGAAATGAATACTTCAAAAATAAAATTGGATACTCTTCAGGCGTCTCTAAAGGATAAACCGTCAGACGCAAGAGCTGTCTTTCAAAGTATGGTTCGCACTCAACTGTCAAAAAGGAATTCTAAGTCCAGAGAAGATATTGCATCGACTTTTGTCGGACTACTTCAGCGCCCCGAACTACGAAATGAACTGCCAAGAGTGGCATCTTCTAACAAAGGATTTGTGACCAACTGCGGCGTTCAAAAGGGTGTTTCATTGGTTACATGCTGCATGAATAGAAACGCACATTTAACCGAAACGATTCCGACTTGGCTAGCCCATGATGAAGTCGACGAAGTTGTCATAGTTGATTGGTCTTCTACGTATCCGGTTTCTGTCACGTTGAGAGACGCTGGCATTGAAGATCCGAGGGTGCGAATAGTAAGAGTTGAAGACGAAGGGAGTTGGATACTTTCGCACGCTTACAACCTTGGATTTCGAGCGACCTCCAGGTCAATAATTCTCAAAGTAGACAGCGATGTGCTGCTCAGCTCGACATTTTTCGAAGAAAACGATTTAGCCGAAGAACTCTTGATTGCAGGAAACTGGACATCCGCAGCCGAAGGACAATCACATGTGAACGGGCTTTTTGCCGTTGGTCGAGATCAACTACTTGCCGTCAACGGTTTCAACGAACGGATTGTTACATACGGTTGGGATGACGATGATCTTTATGAACGCCTCACGCAATCGGGTGTTCCAAGGCAAGATGTAGCATCACAAACAATCCGCCATATCGATCATGAGGATATCGGACGTGTTGCACCTTCCCAGAAGGAGTTTTTGTGTGCATGGGATGAAATTGAGGCACTTCCCATATTCTGGATTAAATTGAACAAAATTCTGGCGACATCAGCATCCCCGTGGGACATCTCCACTCCTATGTCCAAGTTCAATTCGCTGACAGAAGCCAAGGCCATAACGACAGTACGGAGAAGCCAACCATTCGGCGTAAATCCATCTCTGATTGGATCACGAACCGAACGCGCAGAAGCCGCTATTCAAGCCCTGGAATCCAGATTGGGGTCGTCGGTTATTACCGCTCCGTTATCGTCTGTGGACGATGCATTGGCGACTCTGGATCTCAATGACGCAATTTGGTCTATTTCGTCAGACAATGAGAACCTGGTGTCGATACCGCAACCGCAAAAGCACATCAACTCCCGGCCAAAACTGATAATCGATGCGCAGCACGGTTTGGGAAACCGTTTGAGGGCAATTGGATCGGCTGCAGTTTACGCTGAAGCGACCTCACGCGAACTCGTCATTCGGTGGATACGGGATGAACACTGTGATTGTAATTTTTCCAGCTTATTCGAATTCGAAGGTGCAGTTGAAAGCGATCTAAATGAAAACTATGATAACGCCCTAAAGCTGGATTTGATGGACAAATCAGTCAGGCATTCTTTTTTATCAAAGCCTAAAATTCACAAGGCACAAGATGTCATTGTGAAGTCGGCGTACCGAATAATTGGCGACCACAAAACGATCGATCAAGAGAGGAAATTTCTCCGCGCTCTAAAGCCCGCTGTCCGAGTTCAAGAGCTTATTGATTCCGTACGGTCCCCGAATGATGTCTCAGTTCACATCCGAATGAGTGGGGGTGCTACGAAACGCCAGGAAGAAGATGTTCCCGGTGATTGGACAAAGTCCGAAGAGGAAATGATTAGGCGGGCCAGAGACAGGTCTCACTATGGATACTTTTTTAAGAGATTGGATTCTCTTTTAATGGAATCCAGCAGTCTCAGTATATTCCTCGCTTCAGACAACGCAGAGGCATATGAGACCTTCGTTTCAAAATACTCAGACAATGCGGTTTGGCTCCCTAGAACCGACTACAGCCGATCAGAGGATCAACTAGTTTACGGGCTTGCAGATATGCTGTTGCTTGCCCGCGCGCCCATATTGCTAGGCAGCAGTTGGAGTTCATTTACTGAAGTGGCCCATTATTTTTCTGTCAACCAAATGCTTGAGATTTCGGGAGTGGATTTTTGACCCTTCCAGGCGCGCGAAATACTTTCCCAAGGCAGCCAGATTCAGAATCCGAGCAGTGCCCTCTCCAGCCATGGTTTCCAAATGAGTGATGCAAAAGTAAGAGACGTTGCCCTAGAGCAAGTTATGTCGATGCGGCCCGTTCGCTCGACTTCAGTTGTAATCATTGAAGGACACAAGCCTGTTGAATGGTCTGAGGCGTACCAAAAAGCAGGGTTTGCCAACGTTGCCATCGCAACATTTGATCAATTGGATGAAGTAGTTTCCCAACAAGGCGAATTTGATCCTTCACATAGAGTAATTCATGTAACTGCTGGAGTTCCAGCAGACTCACTATACGAAGCTCAGAGAAGTGTAGAAGCCATAGCAAAATACGCCAACTTTGTTGTTTTTACACCTAAACCGAATTCGTTTCAACTGAACGAAAGCCTGATGATTTCATGGCCAAGCTTTTGGGGAATTTTATTTCTCGTTGAGAATTTTTGTCTTTTCGACCCTATTCGACCCGCAGTCTGGAATGAAAGTTTCAGCGATTGGGATACAATGCAAAGCACCGTTGTTTTTGCTCGAAACAAAGAAATTCAAGCGGAAAATAATCTGTCAAGCCTTGTCGACTACGTGCATCCTTCAATAGTGGAAATGAACCTAAAAAAAATTGCGCGTTTGGAAGACATAATATTGAGAGGTTCATCAATACCGGTAAACGCTTCGCGAGATATCTACTTTTATTTGCCGAAGCGGTATAGAAGTAAGAAATATGAACTCAAGATTGTCAAAGAACAGCGTAAATGGTGGTTTGTCGCACTATGTTCACCTTGGCGTTTCTCCTATTGGAATGATCTTTGGAGGGTGCAGAGAAGAAGGAAGCGTTTGAATAATGTTAGCTGAAAACCGGAAGAAACGCATTAAATTTGAAGAGCCTTCACCCGCCTATAGGTTAATGTCATGCTAAGGAGCAAGCGGAAGGGTAGAATGAACTCAAGAGTTCATGAGAATTTTATTTACTTGGAAAGTAAAAAAATTGCTTTTGGCTATGTGCCGAAAGTTGCATGCACGAATTGGAAAATTGTTCTTCGAAGGCTAATGGGGCATGAAGACTTTAATCGAAAGGACATAGCGCACAATAGAGAGAAATCGGGGTTTCACTTTCTTGACAGAACAGTCAAAGAAGATTTCGAAGTGCTGAGCAACGAAGATGTCAAGAAAATAGCATTTGTTCGCGATCCATATTCTCGCATACTTTCGGCCTATTTGAACAAGTTTGATAGCATTAATAGACGAATAGATTCACCCAAAAGCAAAGACTATTTCGACTTAGTTTTCGATGATGTTATCAGGTTTGAAAGATTCGATAGGCCAAAAGGTTTCCGGGCCAGGATTGCAAATTACATCTACGCTCCGAATACGGTCAATTTTCTTACGTTCTTGGAATGGATTAAAGCGAAGAGGAAAGAATCGTTTTATGCAAACGATGAACATTGGACACCGCAGTGTGAAATTTTGCAGCATCCAACTGTTAAGATTGATTTTCTAGGCCGTTTCGAAAATTTGGCCCACGACGCAAAAATCGCCTTACACCAAATGGGTGCAGATTTCGAATTTCCAACGCAAGCGGATGTCGGATTTAGCCCAACTAAAGCTGACGAAAAATTGAAGCGGTTTTATGCCAAGGAACACGTAGATTTGGTTAATGAACTTTTCTCCCGTGATTTTGATGTCTATGGTTACCCACGATGGGATGAGCGTGGCTGACACACTCGGTACTCTGTTATCTTTCTCTCGATGCCATTTGTCTTTGCCAGTGAAATTGTCAAAGCATTGCAAAAACTTGCTTGCTCGGTCTGCTATTGCTACAGAGTACCTAAAAATCGTGAAACTTAGGAGTGTCGGCGTGCCACTGGAATTGTATCGACCTAGTAGCATTTTTCCCGGTAAATCATGAGAGCTTTGCTGTCGAAGAATCTTGTCGCGTTGTCCAAGCCAAGATGTGGGTCAACTAGTCTCCGTCGCATGATCGACCCTCACCTTGCCCCTGGGGATATTGCCGTTGATACTGCCGGGCAGCTTCCATCGCTGCATCCTCATATCACAGGTCCATTTCTTGCCCAATATCTGTGCGAACGGAGGCACGATGTTTCAAAGTTATCTTTCATAATTACAGTTCGTGATCCAATCGAGATGCTCTGGTCATATTGGAAATATTTCAAACCAGATATTTTGTGCCGATACACCTTCACAAATGGCTGGGATGCTTCAGCACCGCTTGATTTTGAAACGTGGGTATGTACTGGCAAGCTTGCTATACGAAAGGAATGGTTGGAGCTCGGGCCGAGCTGGATATCGGTGGAAAACCTTTCGCCACTTAGCCTAGAGGCGCGTGCCGCGGGTTCAAACGGGGAGTTGATGGTAGACCACATCTTTCGCTTGGAAAACGCAGCTGAACTAGCAAAGTTTTTATCCGAGGTCATCGGTACCAGAGTTTCAGAGGTTCGTACGAATGAATCATACGACAAGAATCTACCAAAATTGGGGTGCGAATCTCGAAATCATATTAGAAGTATGTTCCCTTTAGAATCCCAATATTACGGTGTTTAGCTTGTTCTTTTGGAACTTTGTTGAACAAAAATGCCGTAAGGGACTCACTGCGTGAATCCATCGTTAGGCGCGCAGTGGGGTATTGTGAAAACTCGGGAAGTAATGTTTCGGTCTCACGGCAGTAATCTCCATAGTTGATTGTAACGGTGGCTGCGTGAGCTGAGGGAGGCCTTCCCTGCCCGGCGGGCTGCGTTGCTTGAGCGGTTTGGGTTTGATTTTGATGCGCTGCTGAAGAAGGATTTTGTGGCGGAACGTACGGATGTCCAGATTGCGCAGAAGCATGGGGTTGATGCCAGATGGATACAGGAGCAGAGGCGCAGGTTGGGGTTTCCGGCCTATATGGGGCATCCGTCGGCACATCCTTTGGATGAGGAGATGGGAACGGCTTGGGGTGAGGCGCGGAGCTATGCAGGGGCGGCTCGAGAGCTGGGAGTGGGTCGCGTAACGTTCACAAAGCGTTATATCGAAATAAGAAAATCGACATCACGTTCTACAACAATGTGTTGACATCCTGCATTGAGTTGTGAACCATTTTGTCACCTCATACGTGTGCCGAGATTGTTTGGCGATTGAAGCCTTAGTCGGAAAGTTGAGATGAGAAACCGCTGCACGAACACCAAGTGTATTTGTGCATTGCTTCTGATCGAGGCCGCCAAACAGGTTGGAGAATTCCCCTAGGCGCAGATAGTTTGAGAATATGAATATTCTGGGATCGGTTAGAAAGGTGGTGAAGACGTTGAACGCTGTTGGAAGACTATGCAGAAACCTTAGGAGACGATTAGCAACAGCCGCTGTCGCTTCATTTGCGACATTGATTGGCTGCACTCAAGTCTCAATTTATAAAATTTCAACTCTTTCGGATGAAGTAATTTCAATAAACGCTATTGCTATATCAGAAAGACCCAACGATATCTCGAATTATAAAGCCGTAGAGCTTTCGCAGGGTAGAGAAAAATTTAAATTCGCCGTTAGTAAAAAAGTGTTACCAGATTACAAAATCTATTTCTTAATGGAGAAAAAAAATTCCCTTACCATATTTTCGGATATTGAATTGGCTTCTGGTGAACATAGATACTCAAAAATTCAAGTTGATTCTCACAATGATAAAAAAATCAATCTTCTTGATGTGCAGTCATGGGAAAATGTAGCTGGTTCTATGCCAAAGGCACATCTGCACGAGTTGCGCTTGGATTGCGAAACCCTACCGAATTCTGAAGCCACTTCCATCTATGGAACCAAAGGTGCGCATGATCCAGAATCTAGTATCCCGGTAATTGTAAGTGATGGAAGGAGCTTGAGCTGCGACACAGCTGAACATTCGAGATCTTATGCGATGATTTTTTCAATTGAGCAGCGCCGCTTTCTGCTGAGCAACATCACAGGCAAAATCTATTTAGAGGAAATTTAAGTTGAACAAAATTAACCCTGGAATACAGAACCATAACCCTGTTTTTGAATGGGACGGAGTAACTGTTACTTCAGACCTTGGTCCGCATTGGGATGATGTTATCTATAGCATATCGGATATTGATTACTCTGGAATTGGGGGTTCACCGGTATCACAATACCTAGACGGATTAACTCAAATTCACTTTGAACCCTATAACAGCGGAATTGCAGGAGCCTTTGGGGAGAACCTGACAAATTACGCAGGAATTTTGGACGACCGCTACTATACCACTTCAGCCGCGGATGCGACAAAAATATCAACATTAGGTAGTACAGTTGGCACAGATACGATCTATATCGACGTTACAAACAACGCCGGCATGAATCGCAACAAAGAACTTATCAAGGGTGTAATGATCCATGAAACATTACATGAGAGTAAATACGTTGATCAACTAGCTGCGGATCTCATTGAAAAGATTCAGAACAGCGTACCAGATATCAAAGTTGATCTTCTTTCGGACTTTGGTGTTCTTGGAGCAGCCGAGCATGTTGTGATTGCAAATATGATGAACGTAATCGCAGAGAAAGTTGACATAAGCGGATACTCGAGCTGGGCACCTTCTCTGGATACGTATACCAAGGCGCTAAACAGTGCTATTGTTAGTGCGGGCATCACAGGTGTTGATTTGAATCCTCTTCTTGATGTGGTTGTTTCAAATACATTGAGCAAACGCTCCATTGCTGCGGCACTAGCCAAAATAAGTGACGATTACAGCCTGGCGGTCGCTGACAAGTATGGCCATTCTACTCGCGCGAATGGAGCCGTCGATTATTGGGACAATGGTACAACAACCGGCCAAACTAGAAAGGGTAGTCATTACACCGATAATTTTTTAGACGGCTACGGAACGGTGGATGCCAATGGTTTGGCTAGTGCAAGTTTTGGGGCCCATGTGCGCGCATTTGGGGATTGGCTCGGATTGGACGGCCAGTTTGGCATTCAGGGCAACTTCGCTAAGGATGGCGAGGGCTTGACCAGCGAAAACGGCGTCTCCATTCCGGAAGGTCTGCTCTCGGCTGTTGCCGAGGCGATTTCCTCTCAACAAAAATCTCCCCCAAAGAGCAAAACCAAGGACAGTGGCGGCGGCTATAGCTCGGGCGGTTCTACATCTCATGACGGCAATACAGGGCGCAGCGGAGACAACTCTGGAACGGGTCTGTCTGGCGAGGACCGCCCTCTTATCCTCGACTTGGATGGTTCTGGGGTAGAGATCACCGAACTGTCCAACTCGACGGTGTTTGTTGATTCTTCTGGCGATGGGTTGCTGAACCGGACGGCTTGGGCGGCGGCAGGAAATGGGGTTCTGTTTTATGACGCGGATGGGGATGGAGTGATCTCCGAGGCGCGAGAATATATCTTTACCGAATGGGATCCGACCGCGACGAGCGATATTGAGGCGCTGCGGTCGGTGTTTGACAGTAATGGCGATGGGGTCTTTGACGCCAATGACGATGCCTGGAGTGACTTCAAGGTCCTGGTGACCAATGCGGATGGCTCGCTGGAGGCGAAGACACTGGATGAGCTGGGGATCACCTCGATTGATCTGACCGCGGATGCAACCAATATCGAATTGCCCGATGGCTCGGTCATTACCGGCCAGACGACGTTCACCTATGCCGATGGCAGCACCGGGACGGTGGCGGATACGACGCTGGTCAGCGAGACCGCCAGCCATCGGATCGAAGAGAGCGAGAGCTTTGACGCGAATGGCACGCGCACCCATGTGCAGACGGGCTATGCGGCGGATGGCACGATTGCCTTTGTAGTAACCTCGGTAACGACTGCGGATGGGTCCTCGATCACCAACAGCTATGACACCAATGGTGACGGGGTGGTCGATCGGTTGCAGACCATCGTGACCGTGGCCAACCCCGATGGCAGCGAAAGTGAAACGGTCACCAATGTGCTGGGCGCCGACCTGGCCACGGGCATTCTGCTGAGCGAGACGAAGACCACCACCAGCGCTGATGGGACTACGGTGACCATTGAGCGAGATTCTACCGGGGGCGGCTGGTATGACCAGACCGAGATCCGCACGACCCATGCGGATGACAGCATGACCATCGTGACCACGGATCGCGATCCAAACGGAGGGGTGATCCGCAGCTCGACCGAGACGGTCTCAGCCGACGGGCTGGTGCGTACGGACGCGATTGATGAGGATGGTGACGGTGTGGTCGATCTGACCATCACCCATAGCATCGTGATCAACGCAGATGACAGCCGGTCCGAGACGGTTGAGTATTTCAATCAGGATGGCACGCTGCGCAGCTCGGTGACCGAGAGCGTCTCAGCTGATGGTCAGACCAAAACCATTGCCCGCGACCTGGATGGGGATGGCGATGTGGATGTTCAGGAAGAACTGGATATCAGCGTCAATGCCGATGGAACTACGGATTCCACACAAACCGTGAAGAATGGCGACGGCTCGGTGCGCAGCACAACCGCGCACGGCCAGTCCGGGGATGCGCTGACCAAGTCGTCGGCGGTTGATCTGGATGGCGATGGCGATGTGGACCTCACCACCGTAGAGGCGACCACGATCCATGCCGATGGCAGCCGCGAGACTGAGACAACACAGACCAATACGGACGGGTCGGTACGAAGCCAGCTGAAGGTGACGCTGGGCAGTGATCTGGTCAGTTCCGAGACCTGGATTGATCACAACCAAGACGGCACGTTCCAATCCACGGATTTGAGCCGGAGCGTCACGGTGGACGGCACAACGGGCGAACGGACGACAACCAGCTGGACCCGCAACGCGGATGGATCGTTCAGTGCGCAGTCGGTCTCGGTCTCTAGCGAGGATGGGTTGGTTGTGACGACTAGCCTCGATTCCGACGGGGATGGAGATATCGACCGGGTGGTGAGCGATGTCACGGTTGAAAACGCCGATGGCTCCTCGGCACGGACAGTCACTGCGCAGGCGCAGGATGGTTCGCTGATCAGTGAGGCCGAAACGCTCACCAGTGCGGACGGGCTGACTGTCACGACATTCTCGGACTTGGACGGCGATGGCGCACTGGATGGCAAATCTGTCTCGGTACGGACATCCAATGCGGATGGCAGCGTCACCATGACGGACAGCGCCTATGCGGGGGATGAGATAACACTGTTGGGCACCACCACCGTCACGCAAAGCGCGGATCGGCGCGATACAGTCACCTCAAGTGACAGAAATGGCGACGGGTCGGTGGATAGTGTTCTGCAGTCGGTAAAACATCTCGACGGCAGCATGACAGAGACCGTAACCCGCCACACTGCGGATGGTGGGACGATCTATCACCAGCAGACCGATGTCAGCGCAGACGGGCTGACCGCAACGGTGACGACAGATGTCGATGGCAATGGTGCTGCAGAGACAAAAGCGGAGCAGGTCACGGTCCTGAATGCTGATGGCGGACGTACAACAACCAGCACGGTTCGCAACGGCAATGACAGCCTGCGCAGCCAGTCAGCCACCACGGTCAGCGATGACGGGCTGGTGGTGACCAGCACTGAGGACAGCGATGGGGATGGCCGCTATGAGCGGGAGGTGACCTCGACCACCGAGCTGCGCGCCGATGGATCCCGGAAAACAACCGAGGATGTGCGGTCCGAAGACGGTACATTGCTGACGCGCGGTGAGACAATCCTCAGCGATGATGGGCTGACGGTTGAAACGCTGTCCGACACGGACGGGAATCAGGCAGCTGATATCGCAACAACGCAGGTCACAAACCTGAACGCGGATGGCAGCACCACGGTGACGGCGCAGGTCAAGGATGTGACCGGCCCAATGGCTGAGCTCCGCTCACAGGTCGTCACAACAACCAGCGATAACGGACGCAATGTGCTGCAGACCACAGACCAAGATGGCGACGGCGTGGTGGACACGCGCGTTCACCAGGTGATTGGTGATGATGGCGTTGTGTCGGTCACAGAAACCGAGTTGAACAATGACGGCTCGATCCAAAGCCAGATGGTATCGGTTACCAGTGACAACGGCTTGGAGACAACGACCAGGTACGACGCGGATGGGGATGGTGTCTTTGAGCGTGAAACGATTGGGACAACCACGCTGAACTCAGATGGATCAACTACCAGCGTGGTGACGCAGAGTGCGCCCGCTGGCAGTGTCTATAGAACAACCGAGGTCGAAACCTCTGCCGATGGCCGGACCACCACCACAAGCGAGGATTGGGACAATGATGGCGATGATGACCTCACCACAGTTCAGACCTATGACCTAAGCGCGACGGGGGTCGAGACCACCACGGTCACACAAACCGCAGCGGATGGCTCGACGCTGAACACCAGCACCAGCGTGATCAGCGCTGATAGCCGGACCGTCACGCAATCCGTGGATGCCGACGGAAACGGTGTGGATGACATGGTGGCTGTCACACAGGTCGATGACAGCGGAACCGCAACGACAAATACACAATACTTCTCGACCGGTGGCGGGCTTGAGGCCGCGACCACAACAACGGTCAGCGGCGATGGGCTGACCACCACTCTCTCAGTTGATCGCAATGGCGACGGCAAGGTGGATCGTGTCGTGACAGACACCACAGAGCTGTCCGAAAATGGTTCGGTCACACGAAGTGTCGAGCACCGCGATGGTCGGAATATCAACCTTGGCACCGAGATTTATACGACCAATGATGATGGGCTGTCTTCGACTTCGCAACTGGATCTCGATGGCGATGGGTTGTTCGACTATACAACGGACAGCACGACCACGTTTGATGCCAATGGCGATGTTGTCACGCGACACGTCACGGTCGACGAAACCTTCGATATCCAATCCGATATCAGGACAGTCACCAGCGGAAACGGTTTGGAGTCCCAAACCGAGATAGACTATTCCGGGGATGATGGCATCGACAGGCTGACGACAGTGCGGCTTGGTTCCGATGGCAGCATAACCGAGATGGTGTCAGAATTTGGCGCCGGTATCGAACTGGAGCGCTCTCACGTGCGCACTGTCAGTGCAGATGGTCTGACAGAAACCATTCTATCTGATCGGGACGGAGACGGTTTCCAGGAACGCGAGGCTGTTTCTGCTGTGGATGCAGACGGCACAACCACCACAACAATTCGCGAATTTTCCCGCAACACATCGCTCAACAGCGAGGTAGAGACGACAGTATCTGCCAATGGCATGCACCGATCGTTGGAAGTTGATGTGGATGGGGATGGCGATATCGACATCACCCGTACCACGGATGTGAGCTATGACGCGCAAGGTAATACGGTCACGACCTACACGGAAACCGGGATGGATGGTCAGACGACCTATCATGAGGTTCAAACCGCTTCCGCCGATGGCCTGACATCCTCGTCAAGCTTCGATCTGGACGGCGATGGCGTTGTTGATGGCACGACCCAACATCAAACCACGCTGCATGATGATGGCAGTCAAACGGTGACAAGCGAGACGCGCTACGCCGACGGTGAATTGCGATCCATGCAAAGCACTTCGACCAGTAGCGACGGGCGTTCGATCTCCCGGACGGAAGACTTCGATGGCAATGGCATTGCGGATCGGGTGACCGAGGTGGAAATCCGCGCAGATGGGGAACGTGTCGTGACCGAGCGTGCGTTCAACGAGGCGGGTTATGAGACCAATACGTTCGTCACCACCACCTCAGCGGATGGTTTGACACAGACCATTTTGAGAAACGGGAACGAGCAGACGATCACCCAATCTTCTCTCGGAAATGGCAGTTACACTTGGGACGACGGCGTAGCGGCAGGAATTGGCAAAACCCATGTCATAGTTTCTCATGAAGTTGATGCGCTCGGCGTTGAAACCTGGACGATTGAAAAGTCCTGGAAAGTAAACACGTCGAATGGCGTTCAGAATAGATCCTCTGCCAAAGAGGTTCGTCTGGACGCTTCCTCGAAAGCGCTTGTTCTGGAAGAGACCGCGCGCATTTTTGATACCGTATTGGACCGTGATGCTGACTTCACGGAGTTTGAAACCCTCATTGATTACGTAAGCGATGGCCATCTCGGCAAGATTAGCCTGACTCGCGCTTTGATCGAGTCCGCCGAATTCCAGACACGGTACGGGAACTTGACCGATGCCGAATTCGTAACGCAGATTTCCATGAACGCCTTAGGAAGAGCCCCGACTCTAGACGAGTTGAATGACGCCCTGCTGGAGTTAGACAGCGGAGCCACGACCAGAGAGGGCTTAGCTTGGGACGTGGCACAGTCAGCAGAGCACATTGCTGTCGGCAATGGGCATCTCTCAACCAACAACTTTGATGTGGTGCTGAACCCGGCCCAGTTCGAGCGCAGCCTGGACAAAGCTTATATTACCAATTTGATCAAGAGCATTGTGGATGTTGTCTATGATCGGGATGCGACCGAATACGAATTGGAGTATCTGTCCGAACGGCTTTTGGACGATGTAGATAATCCGGATGACATCGCCGCGAAATTGCTCGGGTATGAAGGTGGTATTCAAGGCGTTGCATCGAACAGTTTGTACGGCTTGTCCGGAGCTGAGTTTGTAAATCAGGCCTTCCTGAATGCATTCGGTCGCCTGCCGACGTCCGATGAGTTGCAATCCTGGTCAAAGAATCTCGACAACGGTCACCTGAGCAAAGCGCAGTTCATTGCGTCTCTGGCGCAGAGTATTGAACACCAAAGCGTTGGTAACGGCCACGCAGCCACAACGATCAGTTCGCCTGTGACCATGGATGGTACAAGTGCTGCAGAGACCTTGACCGGCGAAAATGACCAGAATGACGAAATTTTCGGGTTTGCTGGTGATGACACAATCAATGGGAAAAGCGGAAGTGACGTTCTTGTTGGTGGAGCCGGAGACGATGAACTCCGCGGCGGGAGCGACACCCTCGTTTCATCCAATGGCAATGACACCTATGTCTGGTCCAGGGGTGATGGGAACGACTTCATCAAGGATAAAGCCAGTTCTCTTGTAGAAGTGGACCGCTTGATCCTGACAGATGTAGACTCTACCGAGGTTGAACTCATCCGGGACCCCGCCGACAAGTCACTCTACATTGTTGTTCCGGGCTCTGGTGGCGACGAAACGATACGCGTCTGGCAACAGTTTGAAAGCATCACCAAAGGGTATGGAATTGAAGAGATTCACTTCGATGACGGGGTTGTCTGGACAAAAGACGACATCATCAAAAATACCACCCTCACCGGGGATGCTGGAAACAACACGCTGAGCGGCGGTGGCAGTTTTGGCGAAAATATGTATGGCCTTGAAGGCAACGACACACTTGATGGCAATGCAGGTGATGATCATCTGCATGGTGGCCTCGGTGACGATACGCTCATGGGCAATGCAGGCAGCGACAGCTATTACTGGTCCAAAGGTGATGGGAATGATCGTATCGACGAGGCGGAGAAATCCTCGATCACAACCGAGGTTGACCAACTTGTGTTCTCGGATGTTGCCTCAACAGATGTGACCCTCACGCGTATCGGATCCACATCTCAGGATCTGGTGATCACGATCAATAGCACCGGCGAAGAAATCCGCGTCGATGATCAGTATTCGGCGGATCGCCAAGGTCGTGGCCTTGAGAAACTTGTGTTCAGCGACGGGGTCATTTGGACACTGGACGACATTATCAAGAACACGACGATGGACGGAACCTCCGGGAATGACACCTTGATTGGTGTGGCTGATGAGACCGACAATCTCTTTGGTTTGGAAGGGAATGACACGCTGGAAGGGCGTGGCGGTGACGACGTCCTGATCGGCGGTGCCGGCGATGATACATTGCGTGGCGGTGGAACTTCGGAGGTCAGCACAAATGGCGACGACACCTACATCTGGTCCAGGGGTGACGGAAATGACCAGTTGGTGGATAATGCGACCTCAAAGACGGAGACGGACCGCCTGATCTTGACGGATGTGGCCTCTTCCGAAGTCCGGCTGATCCGGGAGCAAAGCAGTGACAAGTTGAAGATTGTCATCTCCGGTCCAGGCGGCGATGAGATTATTGAGGTGTCCAAGCAGTTCAACAGCTCAGGCAAGTTTTTTGGTCTCGAGCTTATCGAGTTCAGCGACGGTATCGTGTGGACACGAGATGGTATCGTGTCCCGCACGGTTCTGGAAGGCACCGATAGCGGAGAAACGCTGACCGGAATTGGCAGCTACGACGACAATATCTTTGGATTTGGCGGAGCCGACACTATCTCCGGCGGTAATGGAGACGATCTTCTTGTCGGCGGTCTGGGTGCCGATACGCTGAAAGGTGATAGTGGCAACGACCTGTATCTTTGGTCCAAAGGCGATGGCAACGACGTGATCAATGACACGGCTACTTCCTTGCAGGATGTCGATACTCTCCGCCTGACGGATGTGAAATCAACCGAGGTTACTCTGACCAAAAACGGCAACGACCTCATGATTGATATCATTCCCACGGGGGAGAGTATTGAGGTCAACAATCGCTTCTATTCTGCTCAGGAAGGGCGTGGAATCGAATTCATCGAGTTTAGTGACGGTGTCAGAGTTGAAGTGCTCAACAGCGAGGTCGCTGAGATGATCGTTAGTGGAACTGCGTCGAATAACACGCTGAATGGTTGGGGGTTCAAGGATACGCTCTACGGGTTTGAGGGTGCTGATACTATTCAGGGCAAGCGCGGCGATGATGTTCTTGTCGGTGGCACCGGTGACGACATACTCCGGGGTGGCGATAGCACACATCAGGTTCACAACGGGAATGATACCTATGTGTGGTCGCGCGGAGATGGCAATGACTGGATTCAGGATTTTGCGACCACAACAGAGCAAGTGGATCGACTTGTTCTAACGGACGTTGCGTTTGGGGATGTTCGATTGGAAAGGGTCAACGGGGCTGATGCCCTAAAGGTCGTAATTTTCGGTGCAAATAGTGACGAGACACTATATGTTGCACGAAGGTTCGAGGACCCCGCCAAAGGCTACGGCGTTGAGGTGATCGAGTTCGCAGACGGCACGATCTGGACGCTGGACGACATCCTGGCCAACACGATTGTCGAAGGCAATGCCAACAACAACACACTGAACGGCACCGGCTATAGCGACAACCTTTATGGGTTGGATGGCAATGATACGCTGGTGGGCAAAGGTGGGGACGACACGCTCTCGGGTGGCACCGGAGACGATAGTTTGTATGGCGGCGGACAAGGCACCTTCACTGCGACAAACGGCAATGACACATTTGTCTGGTCGACCGGTGACGGAAAAGATTTGTTCTACGACTTTGCCAGCTCGAACTCAGAGACTGACCGCCTGATCCTGACGGATGTTAACCCGGCAGATGTCTCGCTGGTTCGACCCAACGGTTCTATTCACCTTAGCATCTTCGTGACCAGCGCCGCCGGAACCGAGGAAATCGTGGTGGCGCGCCGGTTCGAGGACCCTGCCAAAGGCTACGGCGTTGAGGTGATCGAGTTTGCAGACGGCACGATCTGGACGCTGGACGACATCCTGGCCAACACGATTGTCGAGGGCAATGCCAACAACAACACCCTGAACGGCACCGGCTATGGCGACAACCTTTATGGGTTGGATGGCAATGATACGCTGGTGGGCAAAGGTGGGGACGACACGCTCTCGGGTGGCACCGGAGACGATAGTTTGTATGGCGGCGGACAAGGCACCTTCACTGCGACAAACGGCAATGACACATTTGTCTGGTCGACCGGTGACGGAAAAGATTTGTTCTACGACTTTGCCAGCTCGAACTCAGAGACTGACCGCCTGATCCTGACGGATGTTAACCCGGCAGATGTCTCGCTGGTTCGACCCAACGGTTCTATTCACCTTAGCATCTTCGTGACCAGCGCCGCCGGAACCGAGGAAATCGTGGTGGCGCGCCGGTTCGAGGACCCTGCCAAAGGCTACGGCGTTGAGGTGATCGAGTTTGCAGACGGCACGATCTGGACGCTGGACGACATCCTGGCCAACACGATTGTCGAGGGCAATGCCAACAACAACACCCTGAACGGCACCGGCTATGGCGACAACCTTTATGGGTTGGACGGCAATGACACTCTAAACGGCAAGGCGGGCGACGATGTTCTTGTAGGTGGAGCGGGGAATGACACTTTGATCGGTGGCGATGGATCTGATGAGTTTGTTTTTGGGGGTAGTTTTGGCGACGACGCCATCAACGATTTCGAGGACGGCATTGATCTGCTTCATCTCGACATCGCCGGCGTGACCTATGACGATCTTGCCATCACCGCCTCAGGCACCTCTCACGCCGAAGTCGCGGTCGCAGGGCATGGCACAATTTTGGTCAAGAACATCGACGTGTCCAGCCTGACCGAAGAAGACTTCCTCTTCGGGTAATCCCTGGCCATCCGAGCTGATTTGGCGTGGTTCCGGAAGCTGTGGGCTGCACTAACCTATCCTACCTCACGCTGGCCGCATCGTTGGCGTGAGGTCAGCGGTGAAAGCAACAGAGGTTAGCTGCAGCGAAAGAAAAAGAGGCAGGAACCGCTGCGATAGATGAGTTCTTCGCGGTTCCTGCCTCTTTAAACGCTATGGGTGCGGCGCACGTTCCCAATAGGATTGGGCGGCACCGCTATCGGGACTCGCGCGGCAATCATTTGGGAATGATCCAGAAGTTATTGCCGTCAGTATCCAGCGTGCGCTTAGAATGCCCAACGGCAGATCTTACCTTGAAAAGGTAGTGCAAGCTTCGTTCAAGGTTCCCAATCCAATGAGCTTTGATCTGCGCAATTGGCTGAATGCGTATTCCCAGATGGTTGACGCGCTTCTCCCGATGAGACTGCCGCTCATTGTCAAAGATAACGCCGTTTCTGACTTAGTCTGCGTATTCCGGAAACACACTGCATGTCGTCCATTTTCACGACTGCATGGAATCTAATTTGACACAACAAGTGCGAGGGTAGCAAAGGCGGGAAGCGCGGAGACATCAACTATCGCAGCGGTTCCCGCCTTTGCGTGTCATTTGAGCACTGCACAAGGCCTCCAAATCCTTTGCCGTTCGACCTTCCTATACACGCTAAAGCATACGGTGAATGCAGCCTTTGGTGGTGTCCGGAGCCTATGGCCATGTTCAAGGCGGAATTTGATTTGAGTCACAACTTTGGTTCAAAGTATGGACCTGTCGCAGCTCGCCGCAACAGCCATGGTATTTGGCGAGGTGGTCCTTTGGATGCTGCCCTTTGCGATCTGGCGAGAACCGATACCAACTGGCAGGTGGAACGCTGCTGCCCCAAGGCCGCTCATCCCGACCATAGGCCCAAAGGCGTGCTGTCGCTGTTTTGCCCGTGCCGGATGCCAGCATCTTCACCGGCGTATCATCAGCGAAGATGGCCTGACCGGTCAGCACATGCCGCCCAATAGCATCCGCCAATAGTTCTAAAAGTGCTGTGGACTTACCGATCCAATCCGCCAGCGTTGAACGATCAATGTCGATCCCGTCGCGCTCGAAGATGCCGCTTTGACGATAGAGCGGTAAGTGATCCGCGTATTTGTTGACCAACACATGCGCCAGCAATCCCGGACCGGGACGCCCGCGCTCGATGGGACGTGATGGTAATGCGGCTTGTGTGAAGGCTTCGCAGCCTGAGCAAGCGAAGCGCGGCCGCACGATGCGGTTCACGATGAACCGGCCTGGAACGTATTCTAGCTCTTCGGTCACATCCTCGCCGAGGCGGCGCAGTCCACCACCGCACTGGGGGCAATCTTCGTCGCCAGTCGTCAGCTCCACTTCCATGCGTGGGATGTGATCGGGGATCGGTCGCCGCTTCGGATTATCCTTGGGCTCTTCGTTGGGAAGCCGCAGCTTTGCAGTCATTTTGGCAACCGCGATCTCACTTGTCTCCAACGCCAGTTGCAGTTGCTCGATGCTCTCTGACCTGCTCCCCTTTGAGTCCGCGTTTATAGGTTAGCTCTGTTCAGGTCTTGGTCTTCCTTTGACCGGTTAGCATATTCGAATGGCGTCAGGCCAGCGAGGCTGGAGTGAGGCCGGTTGTGATTGTAGTCGGCGCGCCATGCCGCAATTAAGCGGCAGGCATGGCGCAGAGACGGGAACAGGTGCTCGTTCAGGCACTCCTCGCGCATCCGGCCGTTGAAGCTCTCGACCAGACCGTTCTGCATTGGCCTACCCGGCGCGATGTAATGCCAGCCGACCTTGCGGTCCTCCTGCCATTTCAACATCGCATTTGAAGTCAGTTCCGTCCCGTTGTCTGAGACCACCATGCAGGGGTAGCCACGCAGCTCGGCGATGCGATCCAGTTCTCGGGCGACACGTGCACCGCCAATGGATGTATCCGCGACAGCAGCCAGACATTCTCGGCTGAAGTCATCGATCACATACAGCACACGGAACCGTCGCCCGTCCTCAAGCGCATCCGACATGAAGTCGAGCGACCACCTCTGGTTCGGGCCTTGCGGAATTGCCATGGGCGTCGTGGTGCCCACAGCCCGCTTGCGTCCGCCCCGTTTACGAACGGTTAGCTGCCATTAACAATCGTCGATGTGCCGACCGCAGCGAACGGCGGCTTAGTGGCCTATGGTCTTGAAAAACATCGTATTGCTAGCGCAGAAAGCGATGTCCAGAATTTGCCGCGAGTGCCTTCCCAGTCAGGCTTTTCGCGTTTGCTGCGGTGCAGGAAAGATTTTTGCTAGCTTGCAGAGGTTTTGGGTGGTGGCGGCGAGGAGTGGAGTTCGTCCCTGTTTCCGGACAGTTTGATTATTGACCCTATGCCGCGCTTTTCCAAGTCATGGTTTCGTATGCCTGCGCGGGTGTTTGGTAACCGATGGCGGAATGACGCCGCTGGCGATTATAGAAGACCTCAATGTATTCGAAGATCGCGGCCTTTGCCTGGACGCGCGTTTTGAAGCGCTCCCGATGAACCAGTTCCTTTTTTAGTGATGCGAAGAAACTTTCCATTGGAGCGTTGTCCAGGCATTCGCCGGTCCGGCTCATGGATTGGATGACCTTCGCGGACCCGAGCAGCGCACGATATTCGCTGCCAGCGTATTGCACGCCGCGGTCCGAGTGATGAATGAGACTTGGCACCGGGCCACGGCGCCCCAGGGCCATGTTCAAGGCATCACAGCACAGTTCCGATCGCAGATGATCGTCTATGGCCCAACCCACGATCTCACGCGTGGCCATGTCTTTGATGGCGGCGACATAGAGCCATCCTTCGTCCGTATCGACGTAAGTAATGTCAGCGAGCCAAACCCGGTTCGGGGTTGTACAATCAAACCGTTGTTCCAGCAGATTTGGCGACGGTTTGAGGCTGTGATTGCTGTCAGTGGTGCACGGCTTTCGGCGCTTGCACAGGCGCAGAGAGACATTGTTTTCCCGCATTATTCTGGCCACGCGCCGCTCTGAAACGTCCTCGCCATCGGCCTTCAGATCCTGGTGGACCCTCTTTGACCCATACCGTTTTTTGCTTTGAGAAAACGCCTCTTTAATCTTAGGCAGCAACTCGGCGTCCCGGTCGGCACGCAGCTTGTGCCGCTGATCTCGGGCAGGTTGTGACTGGACAAAGCCGTAAAACCAGCTGCGCGCAACGCCAACAATGCGACAGAGATGAGCGATCGGGTAAACAGTCTTATGGGCAGCGAAAAAAGCAGAAGCTTTCTCGAGGATTTCATTTTCCAGCTTCAAGCGTTTGTTTTCCTTCCGCAGACGGTCCAGCTCCGCCGCATCCGCCTGCTGCCTGCGCAGTGCCGCCATTGATCCTGCCGCTTCGATCTCCAAGCGCCACGTCTTCAATTGCGAGCTCGTCACTCCCAGCTCCTTGGCCACGCCGGTTTGTGTGGCACCAGGCTCACAAAGCCGACCAACAGCTGCGGCTTTGAATTCATCTGTGAACGTTCGTCTCGATTGTCCCATTCCATGCTCCTTTCTTGGACAGGGGTACTTTACCCCGGTGTCCGGAAATAGGGACGAAGTTCAGAGAAATTCGTCGTTCGCGCCACATGGACCACGTAATCGGAGCCTGCCCAGCCCGAGGATACGTTTGAGGTGGGCAAACAGCATCTCAACCTTCTTGCGCAGCTTCATCGAGACTTGGTATTGCCTGATCTTAGCAATATCGCGGGCAAGCTGCCAGGCGTCTTCGTGCTCTTCGCGGGTGATCTTACGTGCAT
>NZ_JBXWOC010000014.1:0-29060 GCF_059610665.1 Ruegeria sp. CDSC051 | reverse complement strand
CAGTGTGTCACAAGCGCCTCAGCAGCGCCGGTGAAGGGGGTTCTAAGCATTACAAACATACACCGCAAGCAGAAAATTCCCGAAACTCGCGAAAATCTTCAGAACTATTATTTAATGAAATAAAACAAATACTTACAAATAGTACCAGGCCCAAATACGGCGGCCAACCGCCAAGATGCGTACGGAAAATAGTGTTTCGCACAGGCTTACCGGCAGACTCAGGCCGAGTCGGGCGGAATCGCACCCCGGAATCGGCTCATCAGGGTCGAGATCGGTAGGCGCAAAGCAAGCAAAGCCAAAATCACGGACAAATAGATCAAGGGTTCGATCTGAAATCCTTTGGCCTGCATTACATAATGCACGCCCCCCAGAACTGCTGCCGGATAGACCAAACGCTGAAGCGCGCGCCAGCCCGGGCCAAGCTGCCGTACTGAAAAGTTGTTCGACGTCACGGCCAGTGGCAGCGTCAGAACAAATGCCGCCATACCCACAGTTATATAGGGGCGCTTCAGGATGTCCGCCCAGATCTGCCCGGGGGCCTGCACATCCAATACCAGCCAAACCAAAAGATGCAGACTGATATATATAAATGTCAAAACGCCCAGCGCCCGCCTGAACTTGATCAGGTTCACGCCGACAAACCTGCGCAGGGGCGATATAGCCAGAACAACAATCAAAAACTGCAATGCCAGTTTGCCGTACTTATGCTCAAGAGCCTCAATCGGGTCGGCACCCAAACCTCCGGTCAGCCCTTGATAGAACAGCCAGGGTGCCGGCAGGACCCCCAGCAAATAGACGGCCCAAACAGGGATCCGACGGAATATCTGGTTCAGCGCGCTCATACTCTCAATAATGCTTGGACAGATCCATGCCTTCGTAAAGCCCGGCGACCTCGTCCTCGTAGCCATTGAACATGAGCGTCGGGATGCGCTTGGCAAACAGCCCACCGCCGATTTGACGTTCCGAGGCCTGCGACCAGCGCGGGTGATCCACATTGGGGTTCACGTTACTATAGAAACCATATTCGCGCGGACCGGCCATGTTCCAGCTTGTCGGCGGCTCAACATCTGACACCGTAATGCGAACGATCGACTTGATGGATTTGAACCCGTATTTCCACGGAACCACCAGACGCAACGGTGCGCCGTTCTGGTTCGGGATCGGCCGGCCATAAATACCAGTGGCCATCAGGGTCAGCGGGTGCATTGCTTCGTCCAGCCGCAGACCTTCACGGTACGGCCAGTCCAGAACCGGATACTGAACACCCGGCATTTCATCTGGACGATAAGCGGTTTCAAAGGCCACGTATTTGGCGCCTTCCTGAACACCGGCCATGTTCAGCAGGTCGGCCAGTTCAAACCCGTTCCAAGGGATCACCATCGACCATGCCTCGACACAGCGAAACCGGTATATCCGTTCTTCGACGGTCATTTCGGACAGGATGTCCTTGAAATTGTAATCGCCGGGCTTGTCCACCAGACCGTCAATCTTGATGCTCCACGGCTCAGTAACAAGAGTATAGGCGTATTTTGCAGGATCTTCTTTCCGAGTACCAAACTCGTAATAATTGTTATAACCGGTGATCTCTTCCCAGGTATTCGGCTCCAGCGCCTCTTGCGCGGCTGCCCCCTGCGCCAGCCCTGCCAATCCGACACCCGCCATCCCGGCCATCATCTGGCGCCGGTTCAGAAACACCGCCCGGGGGGTGACGTCGGCATGTGTCAATGTGTTGGTCCAGCGATGCGCCATCTAAGTCTCCGTCTTCATACATCCTCTGAGGTGAGGTAGTCCGCTGATAGCACAGAGCCAAGGAAACAGGCCTCACGATTGAGCGACCAGTTTGTAACGTATCAGGGGGGTGAGGCTGTTGTCGCGGCACCACCTGTGGTCACCACCTTTACAACGCAGGCCTCAAAAATGCAGGCTGGGCCGCAGGTATTACCAACAAGGGAAAAGATGGACGACCCATCCAACGATTGAAATCCACCAGTGGGAGAAGAAGAATGTGTGACATCTGCGTTATGAATGCCGTCAAAGATCGAATGCTGTCGCGGCGGAGTTTCTTAAAAGCTGCTGCCGCCACGAGCGTTGCGGCTGCGACCACCGGAGCGATTGCACCAGCAGCGCTGGCCGCAGGTCATGGCGGGGTCGAGGACATGACCCATACGCTCAGCCCCGACTTTCCGACCTGGGGAGGCGAACCCGGCATTTCCGCCGAACAGGCGTTCAACTTCGCGGATCACGGCTTTAACCTGTTCAATCTGTCGATCAACGAACATACCGGCACGCATATAGATGCGCCTCTGCATTTTTCCGCGAATGGTATGTCGGTCGATGAGATACCGGTGACTGATCTGGTTGCACCGCTTTGTGTCGTCAATATCGCCGCGCGCGCGGCCGAAGACGCCGACACCCGCGTTACCCCGGACGATCTGAAAGCGTGGATTGCGGCCAACGGAGACATCCCCGACGGCGCTTGCGTGGCGATGCATTCCGGTTGGTCCGGCAAGACCGCCACGGACGGGTTCCGCAATTTCGACGGTGAGGCGCAGCACTATCCCGGGTTTCACGTCGAAGCGGCGCAGATGTTAATGGAAGACACCGGCGCGCGGTCGATTGCGGTGGATACCCTGTCGCTGGATCACGGCATGTCTGCTGATTTCGCCACCCACTATGCCTGGCTGCCCTCGGGTCGGTTTGGCATCGAATGCCTTGCGGGCCTGGATCGGGTTCCGGCCGCGGGGGCCACGCTGGTCATCGGCGCACCGAAACATGCTGGCGGCACCGGAGGTCCGGCACGGATATTCGCGTTGGTCTAAAGCCACGATGCACTAGTGATGCAGCATACCTTCAAAGCACGGACCGATGCCCAAACCCATTGCCGAAATCACGCATCGTTACGATACAGCCGCGCCCCGGTGGCGGGACAAGATGCGCGCGCTTGGGTACTATGATGGCTACCTAGAATTCCTGACCTCGGGATTGCCTGTCGCTGACGACGTGACACATGTGGTCGATATTGGGGCTGGCACTGCGTCCTTCGCCGAGGCCTGGGTAGCGGTCCACGGAAAACCGCCCAGGATAACCTTACTTGAACCCAGCGCGGGGATGATCAGGCAAGGCCAAAAGGCTCTGCGGGCGCGGGGGGTCGAACCAGAACTAGCCCAAGGGGTGCTAGGTAATGTCAATCTAGACCCCGTAGGCGTAGTTCTTGCGGCCCATGTGATTGAACATTGCGCAGATCCGTCCCAAGCCTTGCAAGACATTCACAGACTGCTGCGCCCGGGTGGTCGCCTGTTTTTGGTGGTATCAAAGCCACATTGGTGTAACGCCATCATCTGGTTGCAATGGCGACATAGAACGTTTCAGCGCGCGGAGATCTTAGAGCTGCTAGATGAAGCAGGTTTTGATTGCGAAACGGTCTATTCTTTCCCATCTGGCCCACCCTCTCGGACAAGCCGGGGGTTAGTCGCAAAAAAACGCGGGTAAATTCAAGAATGGACCCACCAGTCAAGCGGGTCCATTCAACAATCAGTTTAGGTTCAATGCACCACGGCATCATCCGGTCGTGGTCGCTCAGACGTGCCCAGCCGATCGCCTATGATCAGGCCCTCGGCCCCGGCGGTGACCGGAATAGACTCGCCATCCTTGATCTCACCCGCCAGCAGCGCCTCGGCCAGCGGGTTCTGCAAGGCGCGTTGGATCACGCGTTTCAGTGGGCGAGCACCGAAGACCGGGTCATAGCCCTCGTTGGCCAGCCATTCCTTAGCCCCGTCGTCCAGAACCAGCTCGATCTTCCGCGCGGCCAGGCGTTTTTGCAGGCGTGCCATTTGGATATCGACAATGCCATCCATATCATCCCGTTTCAGGCGGTCGAAGATGATCGTTTCGTCCAGACGGTTCAGGAATTCGGGCCGGAAATGCGCCCGGACCGCATCCATCACATCCCGCCGTGCCTGTGCACTGTCGGCACCGTCGGGCAACTGGCTGAGCGCCTGAGAGCCGAGGTTCGAGGTCAGGATGATCAGCGTCTGCTTGAAGTCCACCGTACGGCCCTGACCATCGGTCAGCACACCATCATCCAGTACCTGCAACAGCACGTTGAACACATCCGGATGCGCCTTTTCGACCTCATCGAACAGCACAACCTGATAGGGCCTGCGCCGCACGGCTTCGGTCAGCACACCGCCTTCGTCATAGCCGACATAGCCCGGAGGCGCCCCGATCAGACGGGCAACCGCGTGTTTCTCCATGAACTCGGACATGTCGATGCGCACCATCGCGTTGTCGTCGTCGAACAGGAAGTTCGCCACCGCCTTGGTCAGCTCGGTTTTCCCCACGCCGGTTGGTCCGAGGAACAGGAACGAACCCAGCGGACGGCCTTCGTCGTTCAAACCTGCACGAGCACGGCGCACAGCGTTGGACACGGCGGTCACCGCTGCATCCTGACCGATCACGCGTGAATGCAGATCGTCTTCCATCCGCAGCAGCTTTTCGCGCTCGCCTTCCAGCATTTTCGAGGTCGGGATACCGGTCCAGCGTTCGACCACCGAAGCGATCTGTTCCGGACGCACCGTTTCCTCGGCCATCATCTGGCTGCTTTCGGCGTTTTCGGCCTCGGTCAGCTTTTTCTCAAGCTCGGGGATGACGCCATAGGACAGCTCACCCGCCTTGGCGAGGTTGCCTTCGCGCTTGGCGATTTCCAGATCGGCCCGTGCCTTGTCGAGCTGTTCCTTCAGATCGCGCGCACCAGCCAGCTTGTCACGTTCGGCTTGCCACTGTGCAGTCATCTCGGCGGATTGCTCCTGCAGATCGGCCAGATCCTTTTGCAAGGTTTCCAGACGATCCTTCGATGCCGCATCATCTTCGAGCTTCAGCGCCTGCTCCTCGATCTGCATCTGCAGAATCTGACGATCCAGCTGATCGAGTTCTTCGGGCTTGCTATCCACTTCCATCCGCAAGCGAGCCGACGCTTCATCGACAAGGTCGATAGCTTTATCGGGCAGGAAGCGATCAGTGATGTAGCGATGCGACAGGGTCGCTGCCGACACCAAAGCCGAGTCCGAGATACGCACACCATGGTGCAACTCGTACTTTTCCTTGATACCGCGCAGGATGCTGATCGTGTCCTCGACAGTCGGTTCCTGCACCACAACCGGCTGGAACCGGCGCGCCAAAGCCGCGTCTTTTTCCACGTATTTGCGATACTCATCCAGCGTGGTTGCACCGATACAATGCAGCTCACCCCGAGCAAGCGCAGGCTTGATCAGGTTGGCAGCATCCATCGCGCCGTCGGATTTGCCCGCGCCCACCAGCGTGTGCATCTCATCAATGAACAAGATGATTTCACCGGCGGCTTCGGTCACTTCGGTCAAAACCGCCTTGAGGCGTTCTTCGAACTCACCACGGTATTTCGCACCTGCGATCAGCGCACCCATGTCGAGCGCGAGCAACTTTTTATCCTTTAGCGATTCCGGCACATCCCCATTGATGATGCGCAGGGCCATACCTTCGGCAATCGCGGTTTTACCGACGCCGGGTTCCCCGATCAGAACCGGGTTGTTCTTGGTGCGGCGCGACAGAACCTGCATCGAGCGGCGGATTTCCTCATCCCGTCCGATGATCGGGTCGATCTTGCCCTCAGCAGCCGCTTCGGTCAGGTCACGCGCGTATTTCTTGAGCGCATCATAGCCCTCTTCCGCCGACGCGGTGTCAGCGGTGCGCCCTTTGCGGATGTCATTGATGGCTTCGTTCAGTTTCTGCGCCGTCACTGCGCCATCTTCCAAAGCATCCTTGGCTTTGGATTTCACCATGCACAGCGCCATCAGAATTCGTTCAACCGGCACGAAACTATCGCCTGCCTTGGTGGCGATCTTTTCAGCTTCATCCAGAACTTTGGCGGTCTGACCATCCAGATAAACCTGGCCCGCATCGCCGCTGACCTTGGGAATTTTGGCCATGGACGCATCCAGTGCGTTAACGACACGGCTGGGCGCTCCGCCTGCGCGGGTGATCAGATTGCTGGCCAGCCCCTGATCATCGTCCATCAAGGCTTTGAGTATATGTTCAGGGGTCAACCTCTGGTGCCCATCGCGCATCGCAATCGTTTGCGCTGCCTGCACGAAACCTCGTGCCCGCTCGGTGAACTTGTTCAAGTCCATATTTTGCTCCTTCTCTAAGCGCCCGGTTTTGACGCGCCCGCCTGGCAGCGCGCGTCGGTCTGGGCCTCACATTCAATCTGGGAAATATCTTGCACGGTTCAAGGGGTCTGCCAACAGAATCCAACCTACCGACGCGGCACAGAATAAACTGTATACCCCCCAGTTTTCGCCACAGAACGCGCACCGTACATATCGACAAGCGATTGCGCCGCATCGCTGCCTATCGGGCAGGAAACCAGATCGGCGGCGTCATCCAGAAAATCCACGGTAAAGGCGGATTCCCCCGTAACCTGACAGTCATCATCCATCGAACGATAACCGCCAATCAGCCGGAGGTTGTCGTTTGTCGGAGACCTCAGAACTGTATCAGCAGCCTCTTTTTCCAGCGCCATGTCCTGACACCCGGCCAGCATCAGCCCCGCGCAGATTGCGATAGTGGGTTTCGTAAACTGTCTCATTCCGAATTCCGTCCCAGTTGCACAACGCGATAATAGCACAGTCGGAAACCTCTGCCGTGATCTGAATCACGCAAGGCGCGCATGGACAGAAGCGCACGAAACCGTTAGGACGCAGACGTTTGCCAAAAAGGAGCCCCCAATGTCCGATGACCGCCTGATTGTAGCCCTTGATGTTCCCAACGCCCTGGACGGTCTGGCCTTGGCCGAGCGGCTGGGGGACAGTGTCTCATTCTACAAGATCGGCCTGGGAATGCTGACAGGGGGCGGGCTAGCCCTGGCGAACGAGTTAAAGCAGGATCAGGGCAAGCGCATCTTTCTGGACATGAAACTGTTCGACATCGGTAATACGGTGGAAAATGCGGTGCGCGGTCTGGCACAGTTCGATTTGGATTTCCTGACCGTACATGGTGACCCGCACGTGGTGCGGGCCGCCAAAGAGGGTGCGTCTGGCAAAGACCTCAAGATCCTGGCCGTAACCATCCTGACCTCGTTGAACCGGGATGATCTGGATGCCAGCCTGCTGAAGTCGGGCGATGTCCAGGACCTGGTTGTCGAACGCGCGGCCAAAGCGTTGGAGGCGGGTGCCGATGGCGTCATCGCCAGCCCGCAAGAGGCCGCGCTGATCCGTGCCCTGCCCCAAGCCGAAAATCGCTTGATCGTGACACCCGGCGTTCGGCCCGCAGGTGCCGCGTTGGGTGATCAGAAACGGGTCGCAACCCCGGCAACTGCCATCGGTGACGGCGCCGATCACATCGTAGTGGGACGCCCAATCTATCAGGCGCAAGACCCTAAAGCCGCCGCAGAGGCGGTGCTTGCAGAGTTAAATTCCTTATCCCGACACTAGGGCAATCCGGCTAAATCAGGCTAAATTTTCGCAAGAACAACCCGCAAACAGTTGACCTTAGGTCACTTTTCACCCGATCCGCGCCAAATCGTCCCTGTGCCCCAAAACACACATGCAAAACACGAGTTTCCACTGTGTGAACTGGGTTCTATCGAAAAATTTGATTTTGAGAGAATCTAAGTAGGTGATACTCCCCGCGGACCATCTCTTCCTGAGGTCCGTCACCTCCCCCCGCCACTTTGCGGGGGGCCTTCTTTTGGCAGATCTGGTTCCTACCCTCACTGTGCGGGTTTTGCCCGTGGCATGCGAATGATATAGTCACCGAACCTTACGGACCGCATGGAAGACGGGAAAAGAAAATGCCCGGCCTCTGCCGAGATTGCCTGACAGAACTGACGAAGGAACGCCGCTGCCCGGACTGCGGCAGCCCGCGCATCAAAACGCATCCTGAATTGTTTGACCTGTCCATCGCACATATGGATTGCGATGCCTTCTACGCCTCTGTCGAAAAACGGGACAATCCGGAGCTGGCCGACAAACCCGTCATTATCGGGGGCGGCAAGCGCGGTGTTGTGTCTACGGCTTGTTATGTAGCCCGGATTCGCGGCGTCCGCTCGGCAATGCCGATGTTCAAGGCGTTGCAACTATGCCCCGACGCTGTCGTGATCAAACCGCGCATGTCGGTCTATGCCGAGGCTTCGCGCCAAATCAGGTCGATGATGGACGAGCTGACGCCGATTGTTGAACCGCTTTCGCTGGACGAAGCGTTCATGGACCTATCCGGCACGCAACGTCTGCACGGTGCGCCTCCCGCAGTCATGCTTGCACGATTGGTCAAACGGATGAAGGACGAGTTGGGGCTGACCGGGTCAATCGGGCTGTCACATAACAAGTTTCTGGCCAAGGTCGCATCCGATCTGGACAAGCCGCGCGGATTTTCGGTGATCGGCGAGGAAGAGACATCCGCGTTTTTGAACGACAAGCCAGTGCGCCTGATCTGGGGCATAGGCCCTGCGGCGCAGGAATCGCTGGACCGCGCTGGCATACGCTTGTTCTCGGACCTGTTGCGCTGGGACCAAGAGGATCTGACCGCGCGGTTTGGCTCCATGGGCTACCGGCTGTGGCATCTGGCCCGCGGTCAGGACAAGCGCCGGGTTTCGGCACATGAACCGATGAAGTCCATCAGCAACGAAACGACCTTTTTTGAAGATACGGCCAATGCCGACATTCTGGATGGGCACCTTTGGCGGATGGCCGAAAAAGTCTCGGATCGGGCCAAGGCCAAGGGGCTGGCCGGGCGGGTTGTGACGCTCAAACTGAAACGGGCCAATCACAAACTCATTACACGACGCGTTTCTCTTCGCGATGCCACGCAGATCGCCGATCGGATCTATCGCACAGCACGGGCGCTGTTCGATCAGGTTGGTGATCAGGGCCCTTATCGGCTGTTGGGGTGTGGCCTGTCGGATCTGTGCCCCGAGGATCAGGCGGATATTTCAGGGGATCTGCTGGACCCGGATGCCTCGCGCAGATCGCAGGCCGAACGCGCAACGGATGAGATTCGCCGCCGCTTTGGGACGGATGCCATCGTCAAAGGACGTGCCCTTCGCTGAGGTTATTCGGCTGCAAGCTGCAGCGGCTCAGGCCCGATCCGCGCAATAACCATGATGATTTCGCCCAGGGTCTCTTTGAAGGCAGCGAAATTGTCATTCGGCTCGATCCTGCTTTCATCCATATACAGGGATCTGTCGATCTCGATCTGTACAGCATGCTGGTGGCGGCTGGGGCGTCCATAGGTCTGGGTCACATAGGCCCCGGCAAACGGCGTATTTCGGGCCACGCTCAGACCCGCCGAGACGAAAGCGGCCTCTATCTGTTCGACGACCTCTGGCGCTGCAGAGGCACCGAACCGATCCCCCAGCACGATCTCGGGACGTCTGGAATTGACTGTGGACGCAAGGGCCACGGCTTCGTGCGGCATCGAATGACAGTCGATCAGAATCGCCTGCCCGAATTCCTGATGCGATTCTGCCAGCAACGATTTGATCCGGGCATGATAGGGACGCCAACAGGTATCGATTCGCAGACGCGCCTCATCCATGGTCAGCTTACCGCGATAGATTTCTCGACCATTGGCGACCACACGCGGAATCACCCCCAGCCCGGACGCTACCCGCGGGTTATGGCCTTGGCGGCGCGCGCCCTGAATAAGGGCTGGATCCAGCTCTTCTGCGCTGCGGTTCAGATCGACATAGGCGCGTGGCATCATCGCCGAAATCAGTGGCGCACCATGGTCCGCCGCTGATGAAAATAACTGATCCACAAAAGCATCCTCGGAAGAACGAATCACATCTTGGCTGAGAACCGACCGCTTCATCAGCCCATTTGGATAGTTTCGACCGCTATGCGGAGAGGAAAAAACCACACAGGACGTGCGCTTGGCAGGCATATCCAGTAGGTAAGCAGCGTTTTGCATGGCGACTCCTTGTTCGCACCAAACATAGACCGGAAAATAGTTCTACCAAACCCCTTGAACCCTTTTGCGACTCCTTTTATAGACCCCGCTACCGGCGCGGGGTTCCGCGCCCCATTTCGTTATGGGGTTGGCCACGCGACGGTTTCATGGGCGGTTAGCTCAGCGGTAGAGCACTTCGTTGACATCGAAGGGGTCACAAGTTCGATCCTTGTACCGCCCACCATGAACTCACTGCTTCGGATTTCCGGGGCACCCGCAAACCCAGGCGCTGGCCACGTCCTTGATGAAGGCGCCGCAGATTGGAGACAGACCCATGAAGGTCAAGAACTCGCTCCGCTCGCTCAAGAACCGGCACCGTGATTGCCGGGTTGTGCGTCGCAAAGGCCGCGTCTACGTGATCAACAAGACGCAGCGTCGGTTCAAAGCTCGTCAGGGCTAAGAACTGCACATACTGAATTCAAAGAACCGCGCCTTCGGGTGCGGTTTTTTTTGTCCGGCATTTCAACCAGATGTAATGCGGACGGAACTGCAGGAATTCGCTCAGAAAGTTCGGTTCTAAGATTCAACGTTGTGATAGGGCGATCTCGTGCTACGCTTTCCGTGATTTTATGACGGGAGGTCGGATTGGCCAACGATGATCTGGACAAGATATTCGGAACAACTCTGACCGACATGGTAGCCGATATAGGCCGCAGTGTGGCCCAGGCGGCCGAACAGCTTAGCATTGATCAGCTGAAAGCGCTGAAGAACTATCCCCAGGAACTGCGCGATCTTGGCATCCCGCCGGTCTTTTATCACATGCAGGATGTCGATGTGGAACTGAAGGTCGTCATGGAGATGAGCAGTTCCACCGAAGAAGGCCAACGCAGCAGGATTGGCACCTTTATTTTTGGCCCGAAATTGACTCAGACAGACACGCTCGATTCCAAAAGCGCGTCCACGATGCGAATGCGTTTCGCGCCCGGTCCCGTAGATGAGAGCAGATCTTTGGATGGCAATGATGGCAACTAAGAAAGTCAAAGCCCCCAAAAGAGCGCCCATAGATGTCCGCGTCACCGAGATGCCCGAGGCATTCACCACTCTGCTTCAGTCACTTGAAAACCGCATGACGGCAATGGAGGCGCGCGAAGTCGCGCTGCTCGAGACGATCAACGACCTCCAAGAACGGATCGACGATCTGGAAGAAGGCAGCGGCGGCATGTTGATGGGCGCGGGTAACCCGGTGATGAACCCGATGGCCGAGGGCCGCGCGGCAATGGGAGCGGACGATCCTGACACACAGGTCGTCAACGCGCAGGAATTCTCGCAAGCCCTGGGTGAACAGATCCTCGCCGGGTCTGATGGCAGCAGTGATTTCACCATCGACAACGTCAAAGTCGAAGCGGTTGTTGGGTTGGGTCAGGACGGCACCAAAGCCCAAATCGCGACGAATGCCCGAAAACAGGCGATCAGCCAGAACGCATCCAAGGTCACTTTTTCCGTCAGGAGGCGGACCGCCACGCAAATTATTGAGAAAGACTGAATTAACAGAGGAGATTGGAAATGAGTATCGGGCAGGAACTGCTAAACGTCCCGTTTGCGGAAATGGTTCAAAAGCTTGCGCTTTCCGTTGCCGAGTCGCAGACCGAGTTGGATCGACATTCTACAGATGTCGCCAAATATATGGCCGATCAGAAGATCCAGCTTCCGGACTTGTCCAATCCCAATGGCCCCCCCAAAGAATTCAGTTTGGTTTCCATGGGCTTTCTACCCGCATTCTACGCGGTGCAAGAAGCCGAAATTGAGGTCAAAATGGCGATCTCAATGACTAAGCAAACCGAAAAAGCGGGCAGCGCTTCGGTCAAAGGTGGTTGGGGCCCTGTCGCAGCGCAGGTCAATGCCAGCTATTCCTCGCGCTATGCTTACAGCCAAGAAGGCGCAAGCAGGCTGACCATCAAACTGGCCCCGGCCGATCCTCCGGTCTTGCTGCAGAAATATATGGAAGCTGTCACACAGGTCATGCTGAAAAAAGAACCGGTGTTGACCGACGACCCAGACCCTGAGCCGGCCCCCGCACCTGTCCCGGACCCGTCTCCACCTGAACCTGAAAAAAGACAGAGAAAGCGCTAAGCAGCATCTCTCGATTTTTCAGTTCTTAAATCAACACGACTAGGTCAGCCATGACGGCGTAGCCAGGATCGGCTTTGCCGACCCTCAGGCCCCGCTGTGCAGTACCACTTGGTCGGGGCCAGCGACATGTTGGCGGTGATTTGACCAACTAATTTTGTCGGAATTTCTTGCATCCCCCTGAGAATCGTTTAATTGACCATTTCAGTCGGGTTATTACCCGCGCCGATTTTCAATGTTGGGACACATGATGCTGAAATCCTCTACCTGCGTTGCCGCCGCCCTGACGGCCCTGATCGCGACCTCTGCCGCTGCCGAGGGCGAACTGAACCTTTATTCTTCGCGCCACTACGACACCGACGAACGCCTCTATTCCGATTTCGAAGAGGCCACCGGTATAACCATCAACCGCATCGAAGGCAAAGCGGACGAGCTGATTGCCCGGATGGAAGCCGAGGGCGCGAACTCACCCGCAGATATCTTGCTGACCGTTGATACCTCGCGTCTGGCGCGTGCCAAGAACGCGGGTATCCTGCAGCCGGTCGAAAGCGCGGTTCTGGAAGAACGTATTCCCGCCAACCTGCAGGACGAAGACAACCAGTGGTATGGCTTTTCGCAGCGCGCGCGGATCATCTTCTTTGACAAGGCCGATGTGACCAACCCGCCCGCGTCTTATCTGGATCTGGCCAAGCCCGAATACAAAGGTTTGGTCTGCATCCGGTCGTCCAGTAACACCTATAACCAGACCCTGCTGGCCTCGATCATCACAAACCACGGTGCGGAAACCGCCAAGACCTGGGCCGAAGGCATGGTCGCGAACATGGCGCGTGAACCACAGGGCGGTGACACTGACCAGCTGCGCGGCATTGTTTCGGGTGAATGCGAGATCGCCGTTTCGAACTCCTACTACTTTGCCCGTGCAATGCGTAAAGACGTCAAAGGCCTGAGCGCTGAGATTGACATGATCGGCGTCCAGTTCCCGGCGCAAGAAGCCGAAGGCGCGCACATGAACCTGTCCGGTGCCGGCGTGGCCGCAAATGCCCCGAACAAGGACAACGCGATCAAGTTCCTGGAATACCTCGCCAGCGATCAGGCGCAGGTCTATTTCTCGAACGGCAATGACGAATTCCCGGCGGTCGAAGGCGTCGCCCTTGCGGATAACGTGGCAGCGCTGGGTGAGTTCAAAGCCGACGAGATCAACCTGTCCCAGGTCGCCAAAAACATCCCCGAGGCACAGAAGATCTTTAACGAGGCCGGCTGGAAGTAATCTTTCATTCTATCGAGCAGAAGGGTGCAGTTTTCTGCGCCCTTTTCTATTGTGAAGTTATGTTTTCTGGTCAATAATCTCATATACGGAAATGATTCCCATATACGAGCCATGCCTGATACCCTATCCGACCGCCTTGCAAACCACCTGAATCAACTTCGCCAAACGCGGGGATGGTCGCTGGATCAGTTGGCGGAACACAGCGGTGTCAGCCGGGCCACCCTGTCGCGCTTGGAAAAGGGGGATGTCAGCCCCACCGCGGAAACTCTGGGCCGGTTATGTGCCGCCTATGGGCTGCCGATGTCGCGTCTATTGATGATGGTCGAGGACAGTTTCGCCCCCCGCGTTCCCTTCGAAAATCAACCCGAATGGCGCGACCCCGAAACAGGCTTTACCCGGCGATCCGTCTCCCCTCCGGCCGCGGGTCTTGGCGGAGAGGTCATGGAAGGCCATCTGCCCCCAGGCGTTGTGATCACCTATGACACGCCGCCAAAACACGGGCAGGAGCATCACCTGATCATGCTGGACGGTGGCCTGACCCTGACCGTGGATGGAACCGCGCATCATCTAACGAGCGGGGATTGCCTGCGCTATCACCTGTCTGGCCCGACACGTTTCGAAACCCACGCCGACCGCGGTGCGCGGTATTTGATGGTGCTGATATGATCTTACGACTGGCGGCCAATGATCTGAACCAAGCCATGAACGATCTGACAGAGATACTGCACGCCTGCGTGCATGACGGGGCGAGTATCGGGTTCATTCAGCCATTTCCGCCGGAGGATGCACGGCGCTATTGGCAATCCCATGTCTGGCCAAACATCCAGACCGGTGCAGCCGAGATATTCGTCTATCGAGATGGCGAGCGGATTGTGGGCACCGCACAGCTGGTGCCTGCCCAAATGCCCAACCAAGCGCATCGCGCGGACGTGTCCAAGCTGCTTGTCCATCCCAGCGCCCGACGGCGTGGCATCGGTCGGACGCTTATGGCGGCAGTTGAGGCGCGGGCGCTGGAACTGGGGCACTCCCTATTGGTGCTGGACACGCGCAGTACGGACCCGTCGCTCCTCCTCTATCAAAGCCTTGGGTTTGAAATTGCCGGAGAAATTCCGAACTACTGCCGCAACCCGGAAAATGATCAGCTGGAACCAACTACCTTTATGTTCAAAACCCTGACCTGAGGGGCGCTCAGTCCACGGCGCTTACGGCTGTGTAAAGCCGCCGAAACCGTCCCAGCCGTTCAGATAACGCATGCATTTCTGCAGGCTCGAACCTGTCGGTGGTCGCCGGTTGCTCGGCCAGATCAGAAATGGTCAGAGCGCCGTCAGCACAGGCTGCCAGCCGGGCGGCACCATAGGCCGGGCCGGATTCCGCCCCCGCTGAACGCACGATGGGCTTTTCGGTCACAGCGGCGATCAGACCCAGCAGCAGGTCGGATTGGCTGCCCCCGCCTATGGCGGCAAGCTCGGGCAAATTGTCTATCGTGTCGCCGAAGCTCTGCGCCGCATCAGCGAAACAAAAGGCGATTGCCTCGACCACCGAACGGCAGATCTCGGCACGTGTGGTGGCATCCTCGAGGCCAAAGAATCCGGCACGGATATGCGGGTCCCCAAGGGGGCTGCGCTCACCTGTCAGATAGGGCAGGAAAATGGGCACGCGATCACCGCTGACGGTTTCAGCAAGCCCGACAACCTCGGCAGCCGAAAGCCCCAGCTGATCACCAATCCACGAAATGGGCCTTGCCCCGTTCAGCAT
Source organism: Ruegeria sp. CDSC051 (assembly GCF_059610665.1). Lineage (NCBI taxonomy): Bacteria > Pseudomonadati > Pseudomonadota > Alphaproteobacteria > Rhodobacterales > Roseobacteraceae > Ruegeria > Ruegeria sp. CDSC051. The sequence goes on along the minus strand of NZ_JBXWOC010000014.1, from coordinate 13,993 downwards.
CGCCGCCATTTGATACCAGCGGTCGGGCAATGTATGCGCAAACGCATGGACATAGCGTTCGGGGTTGGGCTTGTATTTACGATCCGCAACAAACAACTGACCGGATGTCCCCAACGAGATAAACCCACGTCCAGGTTCAGTTGCGCCCAATGACACCGCACCGGTTGCCGCATCCCCTCCCCCGGCCACGACAGGCACGCCGGAGTTCAATCCGGTCTCAGCTGCAGCCCGAACTGTTACCGTGCCAACGACATTGTGGCCGTCGAACATCTGCGGCAGCCAGTCAACAGCGACATCCGTGGCTTCCGCCATTCCGGTATGCCAGCGGCGTGAAGCCTGATCGAGCCACATTGTTCCTGCGGCATCGGAAGTATCGGTTGCCAGCTCTCCATGCAGACGCAGGCCGACATAATCCTTGGGCAGCAGGATATGGGAGAGTCGGGCATAATTGTGCGGTTCATGCCGTTTCAGCCAGGCAATCTTGGGCGCCGTAAAGCCGGGCAAGGGCAGGACGCCTACGATGTGACCAACCTGCGGCTGTGCCGCGCGAATGTCGTCGCATTCGCGGACCGCGCGGCTGTCATTCCACAGAATCGCCGGACGGATGGGGCATTGGTCGCGGTCCAACAGCACGGCCCCGTGCATCTGCCCCGACAATCCGACTGCTTTCACATCCGACAGGGAGATTTCGCCAGCAAGCAGGCCCAACGCATCGCGCGTCGCCTGCCACCAAATCTCCGGGTTCTGCTCGGACCAGCCGGGCTGTGGCGACGACGTCCCGATGCCGACTGACGAGGTCGCAAGAATTCGGCCGGCATCCGCGCAGAGGAGTTTGACCGCTGACGTTCCGATGTCGATCCCAAGATACATTCACACCCCTTGCCTTGCATAATTCCGATATCACCGGCCAGGCTATTGATTTTTTTTGCGCGCGCAAAGAATATGTAAAATTATGATAAGATCAAGGTGGACGAACAGACTGGCATGACGAAGATCAGGAACATGGAAGAGTTTGCGGCCCTCAGCGGCATCTCTCGGCCCACCGTATCGAAGTATTTTCAGGATCCGGACAGCGTTCGACCCACAACACGGCTCCGCATCGAAGAGGCGCTTGAGCGCTTCGACTATCGCCCCAACATCTATGCGGTGAACCAGAACCGAAAGCTGACCAAGAATATCGGCATCGTGGTTCCCTATCTTGCCGATCCGTTCTTTGCCGAAATCGCGCGCTATCTGGAACAAAGCTGTATTGCTGCGGGGTATCGCCCGTCGCTGTTCAGCTCGCATGGTGATCCCAAGCTGGAAATCGAAATTCTCGACGGGTTGAAATCCATGAAGCCTGCTGGAGTGCTGCTGGCGCCCTTGGGGCGCACCTCGGATCGGTCAGCGATCGAGAAGTTTTGCGCCAATGTGCCGACCGTCCTGTTTGACAGTAATCTCGAAGGCCTGGGCGCGGCCTTTATCGGGTCGGACAATTTCAGTTTCGTCTCACAAACCGTCGAATACATGACCCGCACCGGCGAACCGCCGTCATTTTTTGAGATGCGAACGCCAGCGAACCCCAATGCTAATAAGCGGCGCCACGCCTATATTGAAGTGATGGAACAGCTCGGCTTTGAACCACATGTCATTAGTATCGACGGCCAGGGTTGGGCATTTGAAGAGATTGGCAAACATGGAGCCGCCGGAGTTCTGGAGCGGCAAGAGCTGAAAACGGATTCGGTTTTATGCAGCAACGACCGCCTGGCAATCGGGTTTCTTTCGGCATGTTACGAACAAGGGATTCGGGTCGGTCGCAAGAAAGACTGCGCGTTGCGGGTCGCTTCAAACGATGACCATCCCTTCTCAAGGTTTACCTGCCCGTCTTTGACAACGGCCGCCCATGACTACGACAATGTAGCGGGGCGCAGCGTCGAAACTCTCTTTGAACTCATTGAAAATGGAGGGAAATTTAACGAGAGGACGGAAACACTGTTTCCTGCACGACTTGTTTTGAGAGACTCCGCATGATCAAAAATTAACGCGCGTAAAGTTTTTATTGACGCCGCGACAATTTTCCCCTTACCCTGTCCAAACAACATCCAAGCTCAGGGAGGACAAGGATGTATCTCAAGAACGCACTTCGTGCGGCGACAGCAATGACTTTCGTCGCCACGGCAGCAGCCCAAGCGGATACCTTAACAATAGCGACCGTGAACAACGGCGACATGATCCGGATGCAGGGCTATACCGATAAATTCACCGAAGCGACCGGCATCGATGTCGAGTGGGTTACGTTGGAAGAAAACGTGCTGCGCCAGCGCGTGACAACGGATATCACGACCAAAGGTGGCCAATTCGACATCATGACCATCGGCATGTACGAGACGCCGATCTGGGGCGCGAACGGCTGGCTGGTACCCCTGGACGGGCTGTCGGATGAATACGACGTAGGTGACATCCTGCCCGCCATGTCAGGCGGCCTTAGCCATGATGGAACGCTCTACGCGGCTCCGTTCTACGGCGAAAGCTCGATGATCATGTATCGCACTGACCTGATGGAAAAAGCGGGTATGGAAATGCCGGACGCTCCGACTTGGGAGTTCATCCGCGAAGCGGCTGCTGCGATGACCGATCGCGACGCTGATATCAACGGTATTTGCCTGCGCGGCAAGGCCGGTTGGGGCGAAGGCGGTGCTTTCATCACAGCGATGTCCAATTCCTTTGGTGCGCGCTGGTTTGATGAAGATTGGAAGCCGCAGTTCGATCAGCCTGAATGGGCTGACACGTTGAACTTCTACGTGGGTATGATGAACGAGTCCGGCCCCGCAGGTTACGCCACTAACGGATTTAACGAAAACCTGTCGTTGTTCCAGCAGGGCAAATGCGGCATGTGGATCGACGCAACGGTTGCGGCCTCTTTCGTGACCAACCCGACCGACTCGACAGTCGCGGATAGCGTCGGCTTTGCACTTGCACCCGACACGGGGCTTGGCAAGCGCTCGAATTGGTTGTGGGCGTGGGCTCTGGCAATTCCGGCTGGTACGGAACAAGCAGACTCGGCCAAACAGTTCATTGAGTGGGCAACATCCAAAGACTACATCGAACTCGTAGCCGAAAACGAAGGCTGGGCCAACGTGCCTCCGGGCGCACGTACGTCGCTGTACGAAAATCCGGACTATCAGGCGGTTCCGTTCGCCAAGATGACGTTGGACTCGATCCTGTCGGCTGATCCGAACAATCCGACTGTAAAGCCAGTGCCTTACGTTGGTATTCAGTTTGCAGCGATCCCGGAATTCGCAGGTATCGCCACGCAGGTGAGCCAGGAGTTCTCGGCAGTTTATGCCGGGCAGCAAACGGTAGAAGAAGCTCTTGCCAAAGCGCAAGCCTTCACTGCCGAAGAAATGGAAGCCGCAGGCTACTAAGGCCTCCTTCCCAGCGGGTGGACAGACGTCTGTCCCCCGCTTCACCCTTCCACAACTCGCGTTTTTCTCGCAGGCTGAGCTATGCCTGAACAGAGAGGTTTTGCGTCATGGCTACTCAACATTCCCGATCAGTTGCACGCCTGATGATGGCACCTGCAGTGATCCTGCTTCTTGGCTGGATGCTCGTGCCTCTGACGATGACGCTGTATTTTTCCTTCAAGAAATACCTGCCCCTGCGCGGCGGTGATCTGGGATGGGTCGGCTTGGACAACTACGTCCGGTTCGTCTCCTCCAGTTCCTTCTGGCCCGCGGTTCAGGCCACGCTGATGATCGTCGGCGGCGTGCTTGCTATCACGGTTGTTCTGGGCATCCTTCTGGCAATGCTGCTGGATCAGCCGATGTGGGGCCAAGGCGTTGTCCGCATCCTAGTGATCGCTCCTTTCTTTGTGATGCCGACCGTTTCCGCATTGGTCTGGAAAAACATGTTCATGGACCCGGTCAACGGGTTGCTGGCCCATCTGTGGCGCTTTTTCGGGGCTGAGCCAGTTTCCTGGCTATCCGAGGCTTCGATGACGTCAATCATCATGATCGTATCGTGGCAATGGCTGCCGTTTGCGACGCTGATCCTGCTGACCGCGATCCAGTCGCTGGACAGTGAACAGTTGGAGGCCGCAGAAATGGACGGCGCGCCACCGCTCAAGCGCTTTTACCATATCATCCTGCCGCATCTAAGCCGCGCGATCACCATCGTGATCCTGATCCAGACCATTTTCCTGCTGTCGATCTTCGCCGAAATCTTCGTGACCACCGGCGGCGCCTTCGGCACCCGTACACTCACCTACCTGATCTTCCAGCGCGTGCTAGAGGGCCAGAACGTCGGCCTTGGATCAGCCGGAGGTGTCTATGCAATCATCCTTGCCAATATCGTTGCGATCTTCCTGATGCGCATCGTCGGCAAGAACCTGGACGCGTGAGGAGGTAACGATATGAGCCGCTCAGTTACACCCCGTCGCAAGTCGCTTAACACCGCCCTGGCATGGGCCGTTGGGCTGCTGATCTTTTTCCCGATCCTCTGGACCATCCTGACCAGCTTCAAAACCGAAGCACAGGCCATCGCCAGCCCGCCGCTGTTTCTGAACTTTGACTGGACGCTGGAAAACTATGCCATCGTTCAGGAACGCTCGGACTATATGCGGTTCCTGTGGAATTCGGTCATCATCGCGGGTGGTTCGACCATATTGGGCGTGATCATCGCGGTGCCCGCCGCCTGGGCGATGGCCTTTGTGCCGTCAAAACGCACCAAAGACATCCTGCTGTGGATGCTGTCCACCAAGATGCTGCCTGCGGTCGGTGTTCTATACCCGATCTACCTTCTGTTCATCCGGCTTGGGCTTTTGGACAGCCGCGCGGGTCTGGTTGTGGTTCTGATGCTGATCAACCTGCCGATCATTGTCTGGATGCTGTACACCTATTTCCGCGAAATCCCCGGCGAGATTCTTGAAGCCGCCCGCATGGACGGGGCAACGCTGAAAGAGGAAATCCTCTATGTGCTGACGCCCATGGCGGTGCCCGGTATCGCCTCGACCATCCTGTTGAACTTTATCCTCGCCTGGAACGAGGCGTTCTGGACCCTCAACCTGACCGCAGTCGACGCGGCACCGCTGACGGCCTTCATCGCCAGCTATTCCAGCCCCGAGGGCCTGTTCTTTGCCAAACTCAGCGCGGCATCGACCATGGCAATCGCACCAATCCTGATCCTTGGCTGGTTCAGCCAGAAACAACTTGTCCGCGGCCTGACCTTCGGCGCCGTGAAATAAGGAAAACTCCGCATGGGACGCATTCAACTCAAATCCGTGACCAAGAAATTTGGCGACGTTGAAGTCATTCCGCCGCTGGACCTGACCATTCAAGATGGCGAGTTCACTGTCTTCGTCGGCCCCTCTGGCTGCGGCAAGTCCACCTTGTTGCGGCTGATTGCCGGGCTCGAGGACATCACTTCGGGCAGTATCGACATTGACGGGGCGGACGCCACCGATGTCCCGCCCGCAAAGCGCGGTCTGGCCATGGTGTTCCAATCCTACGCGCTCTACCCGCATATGACGGTGCGCAAGAACATCGCCTTTCCGCTGCGCATGGCCAAACTGGATCAGGCCGAGATTGACCGCCGCGTAGAAGGCGCTGCTGATGTCCTGAACCTGACCGATTACCTGGATCGCCGACCGGGCCAACTGTCCGGGGGTCAACGCCAGCGCGTTGCCATTGGCCGCGCCATCGTACGTGAGCCTGCGGCGTTTCTGTTTGACGAGCCACTCTCGAACCTCGACGCCGCCTTGCGCGTTGGAATGCGGCTTGAAATCAGCGAGCTGCACAAGCGCCTTGCAACCACGATGATCTATGTGACCCACGACCAGGTCGAGGCGATGACGATGGCCGACAAGATCGTCGTGCTGCAGGCCGGTGTGATCGAACAGGTGGGCAGCCCGCTCGAGCTGTATAAAACTCCTCGAAACCTATTCGTCGCGGGCTTTATCGGATCACCCAAAATGAACTTCATTGCGGGCGAAGAGGCCGCGAAACATGACGCCCACACGATCGGGGTCCGCCCCGAGCATCTGGAGGTATCCGACAGTTCCGGCACCTGGTCCGGGGTGGTTGGGGTTTCCGAACATCTGGGCTCGGACACGTTCTTCCACATTCACGAAACCGGCCTTGCGGACACGATCACCGTACGAGCGGGGGGTGAAGTTGGCTTCAACCACGGCGACCGCATCTATCTGACGCCACGCGCGGATGTGATCCATCGGTTTGACGCAAAGGGCCTGCGGATCGAATGACACGTCTGGTCGGTAAAACCGCCCTGATTACCGGGGCCGCGCGTGGCATCGGACTGGCCTTTGCCAAAGCCTATGTTGCCGAAGGGGCCCGTGTCGCGCTGGCCGACATTGACGGCGCGCGCGTGCAAGCCGCGGCCGCCGAAATCGGTGAGGCCGCTTTGGCTATCGAGACGGATGTGACCAACCAGCAGAGCATCGATGCCGCGGTGGCAAAGACGGCTTCACATTTCGGTCCCATCGACATTCTGATCAATAACGCTGCCATCTTTACCGCAGCACCCATCATCGAAATCGAGCGCACCGACTACAACCGAGTTTTCGACATCAATGTCTCAGGCGCCCTGTTCACGATGCAGGCCGTCGCGCGCCACATGATCGAACACGGGACCAAAGGCCGGATCATCAACATGGCATCGCAAGCCGGACGACGGGGCGAGCCTCTGGTCGCCGTCTATTGCGCAAGCAAAGCCGCTATCATTTCGCTTACCCAATCTGCAGGGCTGAACCTGATCCAACACGGCATCAACGTAAATGCCATTGCTCCGGGGGTTGTCGATGGCGAACACTGGGATGGTGTGGACGCCTTTTTTGCAAAGCATGAGGGCAAAGAGCCCGGGCAGAAGAAACGCGAAGTAGCCGCAGCGGTGCCGCACGGACGGATGGGCCGTGCCGAAGACCTGACCGGAATGGCCGTGTTTCTGGCCTCGGACGAGGCGCAGTATATCGTCGCGCAAACCTACAATGTCGACGGCGGGAACTGGATGAGCTGATGAACCCTCTGGCAAACGCAAATCCCCCGGTGCGGCTGCGGCGCGACAGCTTTGCAGATATGCCTGCGACTGTCAGGACACCGAATTACCTGCCCACAGACCTGAAACCCGGCATCGTCCATATCGGGCTGGGCAATTTTCACCGCGCGCATCAGGCCTGGTATATCCACCAGTTGATGCAACAGGGCCAAGCACTGGACTGGGCGATCATCGGGGCCGGTGTCCGCAGCTATGATGCCGAAATGCGAGAGAGGTTGCTGGCGCAGGACTTTCTGACAACACTGATCGAGCTGGACCCAAAGGGAATATCCGCCGAAATTGTCGGAGCCATGATCGACTACCTGCCAATCGAAGAGGGCAATGCGACGCTGATCCGGCAGATGGCCGATCCGTCCATCCGGATTGTGTCGCTTACAGTGACCGAGGGCGGCTATTTTCTGGACGCCAATACCGGCGCGTTCAACGCCGATCACGAAGACATTCGATACGATGCCGCCCATCCAGACCAGCCGCGAACCGCGTTTGGCGCCATTGTTGCAGCTCTTCGACAGCGCAAGAAGGAGGGTTTGAAACCCTTTACCACGCTCAGCTGCGACAACCTTCAGGGCAACGGGGTGATCCTGCGAAACTGCATTGTTGGTTTGGCGCGTATGTCTGACCCGAATCTAGCCACATGGATCGACCGATATGGCGCATTTCCCAATTCGATGGTGGATTGCATTGTACCCGCTACGACAGAGCAGGTTGTTTCGCAATGCCACGGACTTGGAATCGATGACCGCGTCCCTGTCTCACATGAAAACTTTCGCCAATGGGTGATCGAGGACAATTTTTGCGCAGGGCGTCCGCCGCTCGAACAAGTCGGTGCCACACTGACCCACGATGTTCATAGCTATGAGACGATGAAACTGCGTATTTTGAACGGCGGTCATCAGCTGCTTGCGAATGTCGGAGAAATCCTGAACGTCCCGACGATTTCACGATGCATGCAGGACTCTGATATCCTGGCGTTTTTCGCTAAAGTTCAGGCAGAAGAAATCCTCCCGCATGTCGCTGCTGTCCCCGGCGCTAAACCAAGTGAATATCTTGATCTGGTCGAAAAGCGATTTGCAAACACCGCCATCCATGACACCACGCGCCGTGTCGCGTTTGACGGATCCTCACGGCATCCCGGGTTCTTGCTGCCTTCGCTGCGTGACGCAGTTGCCTCGGGCCCTGCCCCCAGCGGGCTGGCCCTGGCCGAGGCATTCTGGTGCCGGATGTGTGCAGGCAGGCGCGAGGATGGGTCTGAAATTGCGCCAAACGACCCCCATTGGGCCGCTCTTCAGCACATCGCGCTGGCGTCCAGAGATGACCCGAAACTGTGGATCGAGCAGGATCAGTATTACGGCGAGATTGGCCGAGATACCCGCTTTGGTCAGGCCTTTTCTTTTTGGCTGACCAAGATCTGGAGACATGGCAGCCGCGCTGCGATAGCAGACTACGTCGTGCAGACCTCCGCGTCAGAGTAACCGGTCAAAACACATGGAGATCAGTCGCGGGCCAAGACCGCGCAGTTCCGTGACGTATCACGTGCAAACGCGGCGCAGGGGTTCTGACACTGCAAATTGGCGCGCACCCATAAAAATTGTAGGTGTTCTCATAACGCGGCATCGCCGCCATCGATTTTACTCACAAAAATTGAAGACTTTTGCGCACAAGTTTGCACGATTTGCCCATAACATTGCGCGGTTCGAGAAACGCGCTCAATTGATCGTAGTCACCACACATCTTCTTCAACTAAAACCGGGCGTTTCTCAATCAAGAGTAAATTCTTATTGGAAATATTCGACCCTGATCATAGGGAAGCAGTTCTTTCGAGGGCTTGTGATAGATCCTCGCTTCAAGAATGGATATCTCCGTAATTGCCAAGTGAGCGCGTCCAAACCGACGCGCTCACTTTGCTTGGTATTGCTTGTCACTACGGAGTTAAGAGCGATGTATCACTCTGCAGCAACAGCTTCCTCTTCCAGTGCCGGGTAGTCGGTGTACCCTTTTTCATTGCCGCCGTAGAGCGTGGTTGGATCGAGCTCATTCAGAGCGGCGCCTTTCTCCAACCGGTTGACAAGATCAGGATTGGAAATAAACGGCCGACCAAAGGCCACCAGATCGACGGCTCCGGTTTCAACCGCTTCAATCGCCATGTCTCGGTCATAAGCGTTGTTGCCCATTTTCGCGCCATCAAACAGATCATAGAGCATCTTCAGATCGCCACCTTCCGGAATATCGCGGGGGCCGCCGGTCTGTCCCTCCACAAGATGGAGATAGGCCAGCCCATAGCCATTCAGCAATTTGACCGCATGAGTGAATGTCGCCTGCGGGTCGCTGTCGGAGATGTTGTTGGCGTCCGAGAACGGGCTTAGGCGGACACCAACACGGTCGGCGCCCCACACGTCAACAACTGCGTCCATCACCTCTTTCAGAAACCGTGCTCTGTTCTCGACAGGACCGCCGTATTCGTCTTCACGCTTGTTGGACTCGTCCCTCAGGAACTGATCGATAAGGTATCCGTTGGCTGCATGGACCTCGACACCGTCGAAACCGGCCTCCTTGGCGTTTTCTGCGGCCCTCCGGTAGTCGGCAACGATGCCAGCAATTTCTTCGACGGCCAGAGCCCGCGGCTCGGATGTTTCGACGAACTGCTCACCATCAAAGGTCTTGGCCTTAGCGCCGATCGCAGATGGCGCAACAGGGGCACCACCATCCGGCTGTAAGCTGGTATGCGAAATCCGGCCCACATGCCAAAGCTGGATCACGATCTTGCCGCCCTCAGCATGGACGGCCTCAGTCACTTTTCTCCAGCCGTCGATCTGTGCTTCGGAATAAATGCCAGGTGTCCAGGCATAGCCTTTGCCTTGGGGCGAGATTTGCGAAGCTTCCGTGATGATCAATCCAGCACCCGCCCGTTGCACGTAGTACTTGGACTGCAATTCATGGACGCTGTCATCTTCGGCTCTTGCCCGGTTGCGGGTCAGTGGCGCCATGACAACGCGGTTTTTCAGCTCGATTGCACCAGCTTTGATGCCGGAGAACAGTTTTTCATCAGCCATTGCTGCTTCCTTCTTTGGTAAACTTCGTTCAGATATTATTGGACCAATTAGTCCAATATTAGGGTCACTGTCTCTTGATTGAGTTTGTGTTAGGTTTCATTTCCTTGTTGTAGCGGGAGGCCTTATGGCGAAATCACCAACCGGGCTTGTTTCAGGGTTTGCGAAATCTGCTCAGAGGGAATGCCCGCCTTGCGCAAGGCTAGCGTGCCAATTGCAAGGGAGGCAAAGGCGCGTGCCTTGTCGAGTACCTGTCCCGGATCCGAAGGCTCAAGCGCTCTTGCAATAATCTCGTCAATACTCTCCAAATGCTGTCGCCCGAGAGCCGCCACTTCATTGTCATGCGGGGCAAGTTCCGTTAGGCAATTGATCAGCATGCAGCCGTCACGACCGCCTTGCGGGTTCGCCAAAGCTTCCATTATCGCACCAACGGGATCATTTCCGCCCGCATCTGCAACGTCACGCAGATTTTTCAAACCACGCCTTGAATAGTGTCTGAGGGCTTTGTGAAACAAAGTCTGCTTGTTGACGAACGTTCCATAGAAGCTGGACCGGCTCAAACCCATGGCCTTGGTCAGATCATCCACAGATGCGGTCTCGTAGCCCTTGTGCCAAAAAACGCACAAGGCTTTTTCCAAAGCCTCAGCTTCATCAAAGGCGCGAGGCCTACCCGGGCCTGCGGCTGATTTGATGTCGCCAACTGCGAGAGTTTCTTTGCTCATGAGCAAGATGTGGAATGGTCGGTCCAGAAATTCAAGGTGTCGGTAGAGAATTTTTGGAATGATCAGTCCGTATTGTGACCTGAGAAAGGAATTTAGATCGGTAGAAATGCAAAACCTCCCCATCGCGCTTGGTGTCACGCCAATCTTAGGATCGGGACCTTTTGTCTTTTTGCGGGAGTGTCAGACGAAGAGGATCGTGATCGTAGAAAAGAAAGTTCACCCTCGGTACTCGTTTCCAACACTGGACAGAGTGACTGGTGGCTTTGTCCAATACGTAGATGTTGATCACTCACAAACCAGAGATTGGTTCGGTAGATCCATGGCCAATGCCCTCAACTTGTGAGGATTACTACCCCAATGAGTAACAAAGCCACGAATTCAGAACTGGTTTTACGAGCATACGAACGGCGAGCCATTGTAAGCAAACCAACAATAATTTCAGCGCGCTAGATTAAAAAAACGAGGTTAGCTGAAGTTTAATTCGCCCAATGTGAACTTCTTAACTTTGGCTAGAACGATTTCTTGTCAGTATCGTTTCATGAGTTGTTAGCGAGTTCGGTGAGTAAGTAGATGTATTTGCATAGTTTCGAGGGACATTGTAGCGCAGTCAATGACATCCGGATGGATGATTTTGCGCTTGAGTATTCGTTGTTGGACGATGCCGGCGTGCACGCACAATGGCAAAATGGCTCCTGGCAGATCACGCGGATAGCCGATATCTGGACAAGAACCGGGAAGGTACTTTCTTTGCCTTACAAAGGGGCCAACGCCTATCCATCTTTCCAGTTTGCTGAGGATGGAACCCCGCTTCCTTTGATGGAAAAAGTGTTGAAAGCCCTGCCACGTGAAATGACGCCGTGGCAATGCGCATTCTGGTTAACCTCACCCAATTCAGAACTCCGAGGGGAAAGTCCGGCAAATCGCATTCAGACCGGCGATGACTGCATAGTCGATATCGCAGGCGAAGCTGGTGGTCTGATGGCAGCTTAGTGTTAGCTTCTGGTCACTCATACGTCGTACAGCATCTGGCAAATTCGTGTCTCCCTTGCTGTTTCCGCCTCCGGCAAGAATAGCGAGATCAGGGCACTCAACGCAGCACTCTTTAGCGTACTTAGCTGTGGAGCAGAACTTCACGGAACATACCGTTCCGGCTTCGGAGACTGAATACTCTCCAAATACTCAGCAATTTCGATAAGTCTGGAAGGAATACGCGCAACCAAACCGTTGCCCGTATCGAATTCGACAGCAGGGCCGTCATTCAATTCGGTGATTATCGGCATGTCATCGCGTGGTTCTTGTAATTTCAAATAACCGTCCAAGATCGACATGACCTCCAACATGGGCCACACGCCCCCCCGGCGTTCGGAAATCTTTGTTAAATCAGCAGGCTGTGTTTTCAAATCAGTGGCGTCAGGCCCATCTCCTGTCGCATCGACTCCGTGACACCTGGCGCAATGCTCGACAAAAAGGTCTTTCCCAAGGTCCGAAAACTCGTCGGCCGCAGATATCGTTGCAACCGAAGAAATGCCCATGCTTGCAGCGATCATAAAGTACCTCATAAGCTGGAGGTCCTTTGCTAAACGAGAGTTTCTACAACAAAAATGAACCGACATCTTCCTCCGGTCAACGTCGGTCCTTTACCATATAACGTTCGCTATCCTGTGGCCCAAAACCGATTGATGGGGACAGGCAGCAGCGAGCTCAGAACAGCTTCACCATTTAACATTCGGTATTTAGCATGTGACGGTGCTCGGCTCTTTGACATAAATCATATGTCAACTCGCAGTTTGCCAGAATTGGGCTCGGCACGCCAATTCGGCCAGATTATTTTGAGTGACTGCTTACGCATAGCAGACCACGGCGCTTCACAATGCTGGGTCTGCAATAGTCACCTGGTCAAAAAAGGTGCAAATCCAGAACACCGACAAACTGTCAATTTCTGATCTAACGCCAAGATCACTAATCTACTGTTGGATACTTTCTAAGAAGAACAATAAACCCGCTAATTCCCGCGGAGTGGGCGTCAAGACACCCTCGATTTCAACCGGAACTAGGTCTTCCACCATTTCCCCGCCAAACTCCGGCATAACCCGAGCAAGATGGCTGTTTTCCGGGTCGCCGTAGATGTAGCTAAGTGCGCGTGCTTGAGGGAAAGTGCCTCCGTTCTTCGCGCTCAATGTTGTCAAATCTGTTGGCGCAACAGAAAGACCGCTGCTTGCCGGGCCACCGCCTCTACCATCCACACCATGACAAGAAGTACAGTTTTCTGAGAAAAAGGCCGCTCCATCAGCGCGAGTGGGCATGACATCGGCGTCAGGATACAGGTCTGAACACGACGCCGTGGCCAGAGCAATAAATCCAGCCGATAATATAACCCACCTTTTAGCGTGCATGCTCTACCCCGGTTTTTAATCAAGCCTACGGTCTATTGTAGCGCATGGCAATGACCGCAACTGCGGTTTGAAAATCGATGAGGGTCAACTTTAAGAAACTCTTACAAGGACTTGGGCATTGCCGCTCACCATGGGCGGTGAAAGCTATTTGTAGACCTTCTATGTCCTGTGGGCATTTCACTTTTGAGAATCTAAGCAAAGTATACGACAATCTGGATTGGGGGATCCAAACATGCTGGAACCCTCTTCCCGAATAGTTTGGCTCGAAGCGATTGGGGCGATCCTGATGATCCTACTCAGATCCGGGCTGTACTTTGCATATGTTTTGCTGGGAAGTTGGGCACCAGTGGCGCTTGTGGCAGCTGTCAACGAGTCAATTTGGGAACACTTAAAGCTGACTTTTAGGCCAGGATTTTTTTGGTCCTGCCTAATGCCGCTTCCACCCCAACTTACAAGAAGGGACGTATTTAGTGCTAAGGGATTTAGCCTCGCAATTACTGCTATTTCGATTGTGACAGTATTCACGGCATACACAGTGATACTTGAGCGCAACTTTTTGGTTTTTGATATTGGACTATTTGTTGCAGCAATTTGCATCGGCCAGATCGTGTCAATTCTGATGCTTGATTATGAAGGTCGAATTCGTGAACTCATCCATGTATTCGGCCTGGTTCTCTTTGGGGTTCAAGTCGTCGCCTATAGTACCCTAGGTCGTGTTGATGAAAGGGATTCACAGCGACCTCTGATCGTTATTCAAGCCGGTATCTGCGATGGAGGCCAGCTT
>NZ_JBXWOC010000013.1:0-60231 GCF_059610665.1 Ruegeria sp. CDSC051 | reverse complement strand
AAGCCGAAGCCGAAGCCGAAGCCGAAGCCGAAGCCGAAGCCGAAGCCGAAGCCGAAGCCGAAGCCGAAGCCGAAGCCTCTCTTACGTCGCCTGATCAGACCGTCGCAGAACCGCCGGTCGAAAAACGCGGCGGCTTTATCCCGGCGCTGATTGGCGGTGCGATTGCTGCGGCGGCCGGGTTCGCTCTGGGTCAAAGCGGCGCGTTCTCCTCGGGTGAGTCCGACGCAATCGCCGCGCTTGAGGCGAAGCTGACCGCACAATCCGATCAGATATCAACACTGTCGAAGTCTCTGACCGACGGGTCGGACCTGACCCAGAAGATTGACGCGCTGACCAGCCAAATCGCGCCAATCACCGCTGATCTGGATGGGGTGAAGTCCAGCATATCCGATCTGACCAACAAGGTTGATCCGCTTGCCAGCCGTTTGGCCGAGTTGGAAAGTGGCGCGCTGACGCAGGGCGCTTCACCTGAAACCGGCGCGGCCATCGAGGCCGAGCTGAAAAAACTCCAGGACTCTTTGGCCGCGCAACGGGCCGAGGTGGAAAAGATGGTGTCCGACGCTCAGACGCTCGAGGCCGAGGCTGCAGCAAAATCGCTGGCGGCGACCAATGCAGCCCTTCTGTCACGGGTGCATGAACAGTTGAATACGGGTCAACCTTATGGCGACCTGATCGCCGAACTGAAGGCCGCAGGCGTAACCGTTCCCGAGGCGCTGGCAGCACCGGCAACCGAAGGTGTCGCTACGATTGCAGCACTTCAGGACAGCTTTGCGCCCGCTGCGCGCACGGCGTTGGCAGATGCGCGGGACGCGGACAAGGGCACCGGAATTGTCGCGTTTTTGCAGCGCCAGACAGGTGCACGTTCGGTTACCCCGCAAGAAGGTGACAGCCCCGATGCGGTCCTATCGCGGGCTCAAGCCGCTTTGTCGGGCGGAGATGTCTCTGCTGCCCTGGATGAGCTGAAATCCCTGCCCGATGCAGCCAAAGCTGCATTTGAAGGGTGGGAACAGGCGGCCCAGACGCGGGTTTCTGCTGTGGATTCTGCAAATGCGCTTGCCTCAAGCGCGAACTCGAACTGAGGGGCCTGCTATGCTGTGGTCACTGTTTAAGATCCTTGTTTTTGTTGCGATTGTCGGCTTGTTGGCTCTTGGCGCCGGGTTCCTTATGGAAACCAAAGGCGGGGTGCAGATCACAGCGGGTGGCACGGAATACACGCTTGGTCCGCTTCAATCGGTCATTGCGCTGGGCGTGATGATCATTGCGATCTGGCTGTTCTTCAAGCTGCTGACCCTGCTGATCGCCACGCTGAAATTCCTCAACGGGGATGAAACAGCCCTGTCGCGCTATTTCGACCGCAGCCGGGAACAGCGCGGATATCAGGCATTAACCGATGGGATCATGGCGCTTGCCTCGGGTGAGGGGCGGATCGCGATGAACAAGGCCGCCAAGGCCGAAAAGCTGCTGAACAAACCCGAGCTGACCAACCTGCTGGTGGCCCAGGCCGCCGAGATGAATGGCGATACCCAAAAGGCATCTGAAACCTATAAGAAACTGGTGACGAATAATGCCACGCGTTTTGTGGGGGTGCGCGGTATCATGAAGCAGAAGCTGGCCGAAGGCGATGATGACACCGCCCGGAAGCTGGCCGAAAAGGCATTGGCCATCAAGCCACGCCATCAGGAAACGCAAGATATCCTGCTGGGCCTGCAGACCAAGTCGCAGGATTGGGCTGGGGCGCGATCAACGCTGACCGCCAAGCTGAAATCCGGGCATTTGCCGCGCGATGTGTTCAAGCGCCGCGATGCGGTGCTCGCTTTGTCCGAGGCAAAGGGCATTCTGGACGAAAGTTCGACCGTAGAACAGCAGGAACAGGCAATCGAGGCCAACCGCCTTTCCCCTGATTTGGTGCCTGCCGCAGCGATGGCTGCCCGTGCCTATATCGAAAAAGGCAAGCCGCGTGCCGCAACGAAGATTCTGAAAAAAGCATGGGAGGCACAGCCACATCCCGATCTGGCCCATGCTTTTGCCGATATTGCACCGGATGAATCACCGGCCGAGCGCATCAAACGCTTTGCGACGTTGACCCGCATACACGCGCAGAATCCGGAAACCTGCCTGATTCTGGCCGAGTTGAACATCGTCGCCGAAGATTTCCCCGAAGCCCGCCGCGCGCTGGGGGATGTGGTCGAAAAACAGGCTGATGCCCGCGCCTACACGCTGATGGCAGCGATTGAACGCGGCGAAGGGGCCTCGGATGTGGTTGTGCAGGGCTGGCTGGCAAAGGCGCTGAACGCGCCGCGCGGGCCGCAATGGGTCTGCGATAACTGCCATGACATTCAGCCGGAATGGGGTCCGGTCTGTCAGAACTGCCACAGCTTTGACACGCTCAGCTGGCAAACGCCTCAAACTCCAGAGATCGCCTCGGCCACCGGTGTTCACATGCTGCCGCTGATCGTTGGCGCGCTTGAGGACAAGGCCGACACCGATATGGATGAGGTCGACGAGGCCGATGAGCCTGAGGTTATTGAGGCAGAGATCGAACCGGTTCGGCCTGATATCGAACCGGCCATCGACGAAAAGACCTAGCGCGCACTTTCCACGTCGAAGGCGTCGTTCCACAGCTTGAACAGCTCGGCCCGTCGGTTCTGATCTCTGGCAACCAATAGGGCCGGCGACAGGGCGATGAACCTTCGGGCGCTGGGCGTTAACCCCGTATCGGCTGTGTCCATCTGGGCGACGAGACCCGAAGTTGCCAGCAGGGTTTGCGCCTGTGGCGACAGGAGAAAATCCAAGAATTCCGTGGCGGCTTGTTTGTTCCGCGCCTGGCGCGGGATCATCAGGGCACGTGACAGGACCAGAGTATAGTCTTCTGGCAGGATCACCCCAATGCCCGGGGCCTTGGCATTGGCCACATAAGACCCCAAAACGTTATAGGCGATCAAAAAGCGCCCATTGGCCACATCGCGGATGATTTCCGCAGAACAGCAAGTGGCCACCGCGTCGATACGTGCAAAACCTTCGATCAAAGAGCCGAAAGTCGTGGCCTCAAGGCTGTCTCCATAGGCAAACAGATAACCCAGACCCGAGGCCGCGATGTCATAGGTTGCCACGCGCCCACGCAGTAGATCCGGCTGGGTTCGCATCATGTCCAGCAGGGCGAACCGGCTGCGTGGGACGTTCTGATCCTGTAACAAGGTCTTGTTGTAGACGATGACGGCGGGTTCGGTGGTGATCCCCCACAGCTCATCCCGCCAGCGTCGCGCGGCGGGCAGGGCATTGGTAAGGTCGGATTGAAACCGGTGTCCGCAGGCCGAATTCACCAGCCAAACCATCTGTTGAATCGCGGATGAGAACACGATGTCTGCAGGATTCTCACCTGATCTACAGACCGTGCGGCTGTGTTGGAACAGAGCGTTAGATCCCCATTGTTCATAAGTGACCTGCAGATTGGGGTTCAGCGCCGTGAATCGTTCGAGCACGGGGGCGATGATCGCAATGTCGGTGGTTGACCGGATCAACATCGGATCCTGACCTGCGCCGAATTCTGCGATGGCTTCTTGGGCGCGCGAAAGCGAAGGAATCAAACTCAGCGCTACAAGGGCTAGGGCTCGGATCATGTGCTGCTCTCATCTGTTCTGGCCGGGAAACTCAGCGCAGCGCGAAACCCGGTTTCATCCCGCCCCATCTCAACTCGGCCGTCAAAGGCCTCAGCGGTGGATTTCACGATGGACAGGCCCAGGCCGGTGCTGTCCTCGCCCGAACCGGTGCTGCGATTGAACCGGTCCCCCAGCTGATCAGCGATTACGGTCGCAGGCCCGGGTCCCTGATCGCGCACCCATAGAACAGCGCGCGCGCCCTCTTGCGCGGCGCCAATACGGACGGGTGGCAGACCATGACGCAGAGCGTTGCCAAGCAGGTTCTTGGCGGCTTCGCCGATCGAAAAGGCATCGCCATTCACAAGAACTGGCGTATCGCCGATTTCCAGACGCACCTCGATGGTGGGGGCCATCAATTCATGATCGCTGTGTTCCAGCACGTCCAGCGCCACTTCGCGTAGGTCAACGGGCAGCCGCGGGGCGCTGTCGATACGGTGGATCACCATGGCGCGCGACAGCAACTGATCCAGCAGCGTGCCCAGTGACCGGGTGCGCCCCAACAGCCGATCCAGCGCGCGCGTGCGGGCTGGAAGGCCGGGATCGTCCTGCGCAATCTCGGCCTGTACCCGGATTGCGGCCACGGGTGTGCGCAGCTGATGGGCGGTGTCGGCAATCAGGTTGCGCATCGTGTCCACTTGCCGGTCCAGCCGCCCCATGAACCGGTTCATTGCGCTTAGCATCACCTGCAATTCGCGTGGCAACCCGTCGCTGGCCATCGGTGTCAGGTCATAAGGATCGCGGCGGGTCAGGTCATCGGACAGCGCCTCAAGCGGGCGCAGGGCCGAGCGGGTGACAAACCACGACATGATCAGCAGCAACATCCCAGCCACCGCCATGGGCAGCAAGGCATCGCGCATCAGGCCCACGGTCATGGATTGGCGCGCGCGCAGGGTTTGGCCGACCAGAATTTCCACCTCGCCCGAGAAATCGCGCTCGGCAAACAGGCGGGTAACGCGGACGAAACGGGCGGGTTCGTCATTCAGATCAGCGGCGAAATAGAACGGCGCAGTGCCAGTCTGTGGCGGCACCTCGATCACGGTGTCCCGGTCCAGCCCGGTTATGAACGGGCCATCCGGTACCTGAACCGCATAGAAAATACGGTCATCAGGCGCCTGTGCCAACAGTTGAAAGGCCGAGACTGGAAGGTCGACAAAGGGTTGGCCATCTTGAATGCGAACGGATTCGGCAATGTCGCTGGCCGCACCCAGCAGCAGCCGGTCATAGGCCTGCCGCGCAGCAAGGCGACCATTGGCCCAGATCGACAGACCAACGAGAAACCCGCCCAGAATCAGGATCAAAACCACCGCGCTAAGAACGCGGGCCGTCAGGCTGTGGGGCAGGCGCAGCCTAGTCATTCAGACCGATCCGATACCCCACCCCACGCTGGGTGGTAATGCTGATGGCGCTGCCGGTGAATTTTTTGCGGAGCCGTGCGATATACAGCTCGATCGCGTTTTCCCCCACATCGGCGTCTTCGAACCCATATAGCGAGTTATACAGCCGGGATTTCGACAGATACTGACCTTCGTGCCGGATCAGGGCGTCCAGGACCGCCGCCTCGCGCGCGGTTAGGTTCAGGCGTTTACCGTTCAGCGTGGCGCTGCGATCCTTGGCGGCATAGATCAGCGGACCCAGCGTGATCTGTTCGCTTTTGCGATCGGCATCGCGCCGGACAAGGGCGCGCAACCGCGCCTCAAGCTCGCGCTGGTCAAAAGGCTTGCCCAAATAATCGTCGGCACCTTTGTCCAAAGCGGCGACACGATCTTCGACCGAAGTCAGTGCCGTCAGCATTAGCACTGGGGTGCGGTCGCCGCTGTCTCGGATTTTGCCCAGAAAGTTCAGGCCGGACCCGTCAGGCAGGTTTATATCCAGAAGCATCGCGTCATAGGTTTGAACTGCGCGGAAATCACCTGCGGATTCGACGGTGGTCGCCAGATCACAAACGACGCCCGACCGCGCCAGATGAGCTATTACGCCTTCGGCCAGATCTACGGCATCCTCGATCATCAATACGCGCATTGTCCCCCCGCGCCCTGCCCTGAATTTCTGTGACAGGTTCGTGACAGCATTATTCTGTAAACAGTACCAGCCCGCAAGGACAGTCCCTTGCGGGAACAGGTTTCGGTTGCAGGACGCAGCCCAAAAAGACCAGAGGAGGAGACACGAATGAAACTGTTTGGAACAAGCGGCGCGATTGCGGCTGCTGTTTTTGCCCTGTCCGGCGTGAGCGCCAGCGCACAGGAATGTATTGCCCCGGCCAACCCCGGCGGCGGTTGGGATTTCACCTGCCGTCAGGTCGGTAAATCTCTGCAGGATCTGGGTCTGATCGACCAGACCATGCAGGTTGTGAACCTGGCCGGCGGCGGTGGCGGTGTTGCCTTTGCCGAGGTCGTCAACAAGCGCGGCGAGGATAATGAGCTGATCGTAGCGGCCAGCGCAGCCACGGCGACCCGCCTGGCGCAGGGCGCCTATCCAGGCAACACCATGGATCAGGTGCGTTGGCTAGCGGCCATCGGTGCGGATTATGGCGTGATCGCCGTTGCAGCCGATAGCGCGGTTAACACGCTGCCCGACCTGTTGGATCAGATCAAATCCGATCCGACGTCTGTGTCCGTGGCGGGCGGCTCCGCCGTGGGCGGTTGGGATCACCTGAAGGTTCTGATCGCGGCCAATGCCTATGGCATCGAGGACGTAAGGTCGGTCAAATACATCGCCTTTGATGGCGGCGGCGAAGCTGTGACCCAGCTGTTGGCCGGTTCGGTTCAAGCCTTTACCGGTGACATCTCGGAAGCCAAGGGTTTTGTCGACTCGGGCGATATCAAAGTCATCGCCGTTTTGGCGCCTGAACGTCTGCCCGGCGAATTCGCCGATTTCCCGACGGCCAAGGAACAGGGCATTGATGCCATCGGCGCAAACTGGCGCGGGTTCTACGCCCCTGGCGGAATGAGCGATGAGGCCTATGGCGATTGGGTTGGTAAGATCGGTGATCTTTACGCCTCGGATGAATGGAAAGAGGTCATGGCTGCCAATGGTCTGGCCCCGCTGGACCTGCAAGGCGCAGCTTTCCAGGATTTTGTTGCGCAATCCGTGGGTCAGATCCAGACCATCTCGAAAGAGATCGGGATCATCAAATAAGACCGGCACTCACCTGAGAGCGGGGTGTCGCGCCGGGCGCGCGGCACCCCGACCAGACCCATACTTCCCTTACATAGGAGATACCCATGAGTGATCGCATATTCGGGGTCTTCGGCATTCTTCTTGCCATCGGCTTTGCCCTGTCAGCGCTGGCGATTGAAGAGAGCTTTCTGTCAGACGCGGTTGGCCCCAAGGCCTTTCCACTGATTGTCGCCGCCATCCTTGGCCTTTCCAGCGCGGTCATCGCGTTGCGCCCGGATGCCGAGCCCGAGTGGCCCGCGCTGGGCCGGCTGGTCGAAGTCGGCGCCGCTGTAGTCGTGATGATGTTCTATGCCGAGCTGTTGCCGGTTCTGGGATTTGTAATCTCTACCGCCTTTGCTGCGGCTTACCTGGCCTGGCGGCTGGGATCTGGTCCGATCGAAAGCGTAATGGTCGGAATCGGTACTTCTGTCGGTATCTACGTCATCTTCCATCTGGTTCTGGGCCTGTCACTGGCTCGCGGACCATTGGGTTTCTAAGGGGAACGTCATGGAAACTCTTGCATCCCTTGGCGATGGATTCGCTATCGCGCTAACATGGCAAAACTTGTTGCTGGCCCTGTTGGGTTGTTTTCTGGGCACGATCATGGGCGCGTTGCCCGGTCTGGGCCCGTCGAACGGCGTGGCCATTCTGATTCCTCTTGCGTTCACGCTGGGGCTGGGCGCGACGCCGTCTCTGATCCTGCTGACCAGTGTTTATTATGGGGCAATGTATGGCGGGAGAATCTCGTCGATCTTGCTGAACATCCCTGGGGACGAGCCTGCGATGATGACCTGCTTGGACGGGCATCCGATGGCCAAAAAAGGCCTTGCGGGCGAGGCGCTCTCGCTGTCCGGTATCGCCTCATTCATTGGTGCGTTTCTGGCCACATGGGGCCTGATCTTTCTGGCGCCGCAGCTGGTCAAGATCGCGCTGCTGTTTGGACCGGCTGAGTATTTCGCCCTGTTCGCGCTGGCCTTCATGACGCTGGGCGGCGTGTCCTCGACCAATCAGGCGAAATCGGCTTTTGCCGCTGCGCTGGGCCTTGGGTTGGCGACCATTGGTGTCGATACCCAGACCGGCGTACCGCGGTTCACCTTTGGTGAGGTGCACCTGTATGATGGGCTGGATTTCCTTGTCGCCATTGTCGGCCTGTTTGCCCTGTCCGAAGTGTTCATCTTTCTGGAAAACCGTCATGGCGGGTCGGATGCCGCTGGGCGCAAGTTGAATATCGGGCGGCTTTACCCGCCGATGTCAATGATCAAGCAATGCATGCCGACCATGCTGCGCACCTCATTCCTGGGCTTTCTGGCGGGGGTTCTGCCGGGGGCCGGGGCGTCTTTGGGCTCGTTTATTTCCTATTCGATGGAGAAACGGCTGGTCGACAAGGACAACACATTTGGCACCGGTGATCCGCGTGGCGTCGCCGCGCCCGAGGCCGGCAACAACGCCGCCGCCGGGGGGGCCTTGGTGCCGATGCTGGCGCTGGGCGTGCCGGGGTCAGGGACCACCGCCGTGCTGCTGGCGGTTCTGCTGGCGTTGAATATCACGCCCGGACCGCTGCTGTTTACCCAGAACCCGGATGTGGTCTGGGGCCTGATCGCTGCGCTCTTCATTGCCAACTTCATGTTGCTCGCGATGAATATCCCGATGGTGGGCCTGTTCACCCGCGTCCTGATGGTGCCTTCGCGTATCCTGATGCCCGTCGTGGCGATGGTCAGCTTTGTGGGTATTTACGGCATCTCGGGGTCCAGCTTTGATCTACTGGTGATGATTGGGTTCGGTGTCATGGGCTGGGTTCTGCGCAAGCTGGACGTGCCGCTGGTGCCGATCATTCTGGGCACGCTGCTGGGCAACTCGATGGAGAATAACTTGCGCCGCGCAGTCACCATCGACAATGGCAACTGGTGGACGCTGGTTGACAGCCCGCTGGCCATCGGCTTGTGGTCCATTGCCCTGATCGGATTTGTTCTGCCTCTGATCGTAGGCGCGCGTGTCAAAGCCAAGATGCATCAGCGCCGCGACGAAGAGGGCGCGATCAGCGACTGACCGCATTGGGCTTCACCGCAAACCGGTGGCGCCCGATTAGGTAAGGTTTGGGGTCGCGTATCCTGATCTGAAACAAAAAATTGAAACATTTGGCAAAAACCGCGTTATTGATAGGCACAAAGCTGTTGTGCGAAGGATGCCAGAATGGAACTCAGTGACGAAATCCGCATCGCTGCCCCGCGGGACGTGGTGTATGAGGCGCTGAACAACCCCGATATCCTGCAGGAATGTATCCCCGGCTGCGAAGAGCTGACCCAATCTTCGCCGCAAGACCTTGAGGCAAAGGTGGTTCTGAAAATCGGCCCGGTGAAAGCGCGGTTCGCGGGTCAGGTCACGCTGGATAAATCCAAGGCACCGGACGGATTTTCGCTGCAGGGCGAGGGCAAAGGCGGGGCTGCCGGGTTTGCCAAGGGCGGTGCCGATGTGACCCTGACCGAAGACGGGTCCGAGACGGTTCTTGCCTATACTGCTAAGGTGGATGTCGGCGGCAAGATCGCCCAGCTTGGCAGCCGTTTGATTGCCGGGACTGCCAAGAAACTGTCGGGGAAATTCTTTACCCGGCTCGGAGAGATCGTCTCAGAACAATCCGGCAGCTAGCCAGTTTCGCGCATTTCAGTTGACGGCGACCTCATTCGGCGCAATCACAAGAAAAACTGGCGGGCCAAACCCGAAGCAGGAGGCCAGAGTGATGGATTACGCGCAGCTGGAACGTCTTGAGAAGCGGGTTTCACTCAAGCCCAATGACCGACAGGCCATCCGGCAGCTTGTGACGATGCTGGAATATTCCAACCTGCCGAAACAGCATCTGGGCGCCTACAGTAAAGCGCAGCTTGAGGTGACGGGCGGGTTGAAAAAGGGCTGGCAGGCAGCCCTGGTCGACACCGGACGGCAGACCGCCGCCTATTCCGGTTGGATGAAAGCCCTGGACACACAGAATATCCAGTTGGCCGTGCCCATCGCCCAGATCTATGTGGGTCAAACCATCACCATCAATGGCGAGCATGGGAATTGCGGCCAACGCCTGAATTTCTTTGAAGAAACCAAGGTGATTTGTGGCCTGTGCCACGAGTGCTACAAGGTGCAGATCCTGCCTGAGAACCTTGAGGGGATGTTTCAGGTCTATTTCTTGCTGCTCAACCTGCAGCTGCCCAGGGACAATGCCAGAAAAAGCATGATCGAGCTGCGCGAAGCGGTCAAGTTTCCCTATAAGGCGTATATCTATTGTGAGTCGATCGCAGAGGCGAAAGAGTGTCTTGCGATTTTCCGTGCCGCACAGGCGGAATTTGAGATCACCGGGGTTCACTCAAAAATATCCCACGGATGTTCTGAATACAGTATGGAATACCCCGCGTTTAAGTATTCCGAGGGTGCGGGGGACGACTTTGAAACACCATCCGATTGGAGCGGGATCGAAGAGGCGTATTTCACGGACATTCCGATGCCTGCCCCGGAAAGACCAAGCAATTCCAAACCGATCCTCAGCTTGCGGGACGTTTTTGCCTTTCGCACATGGGTCAGGTTCGCTGAGCTGATCGGTGATAAATCCTGCGAAAAATATGGAACACGTCTCGGCCCGGAGCTGCCTCAACCCTTCGTCAAGCGTGTACAGGGGCAGGCGCGGGACCGGCACAGGGAAATGGTGGAGCTTTGCGCACAGGGTTAGCAGCTGTAGCCCATGTGTCAGTGCTGACGCGCGACCGTGGTCTAGACCGGAAAGTCCAATCCCAAATCCACGGTGCGCGCCGAATGGGTCAATGCACCTGAAGAGATATAGTCAACACCCGTTGCCGCGATTGAGGCGATGCGTTCCAGTTTCACATTGCCTGAGGCTTCGGTCTTGAGCCTGCCATGCACCATCGCCACCGCCTCGCGCAGCATGTCATTGTCCATATTGTCCAACAGGACGACCGAGGCGCCTCCGACCTCAAGCACTTGGGCCAGTTGGTCCAGGCGGTCCACCTCAATCTCGACGGCCATCATGTGGCTGGCATGTGCCTTGGTGGCCTCCAGCACCTGACGCACCCCGCCAGCGGCTGCGATGTGGTTGTCCTTGATCAGGATCGCATCTGACAGAGAGTAACGGTGGTTGAAGCCGCCGCCATGCAGCACGGCCAGTTTTTCAACCAGACGCATTCCAGGGGTTGTTTTGCGGGTGCAGGTGACGCGGGCATTTGTGCCTTTAGTTTCAGCCACGAAGCCGGCGGTCTTTGTGGCGATCCCGGTCAGGCGACCGGCAAAGTTCAGGGCCACCCGTTCGCCCGACAGGATTGAGGCGGCCGATCCCTTGATGGTCATCAGCGTATCGCCTGCCATACAGGGTTGGCCATCGGCAATATGCGTGGTGATGTCCAATGAGGGGTCGATCAGGCGAAACGCCAGCGCCGCGACTTGCATGCCGGACACGACCGCATCCTCGCGCGCGTTCAGGCAGGCATCATAGGTGGTATCCGCCGGGATCACCGCGCGGGTGGTGACGTCGCCATAGCTGCCAAGATCTTCCATCAGGGCAATGCGGATCATCGGTTCAAGGACAAGATCGGGAACGGTAGAGAAGCTCATGATTGCTCCTTGCAGGCCTGCGCGCGGATGGCGAGTGCTTGGGAAAAGTACATTTCGGACCTTTTGCCGGGTCCGGCCGAGGGGTCGGGAAAATCGGATCGTTCATGCGCGCCGCGGCTTTCTTTGCGTGCCAAAGCGCCCGCGGCGATCAAAGTGGCGGTGGCACACATGTTCAGGAAAGACGGGTTGTCGCTGTTTGCCGCCTCGAGCCGCGCGATGGTGCCAAGCGCTTTGGTCAGGCCCTTGCGATCACGGATAACGCCAACATTGCGAGTCATGGTCTGGCGCAGCTCGGCCACGGCGGCGGGGTCTGACGGAGTGCTGCCGTCCTGAAAGTTGATTTCCAGCGGCGGCGTCGCGCTAGGTGTTGGCAGGGTCCGGGCGATGCCTTCCGCGCAGATGCGGGCGTAGACCAGCGCCTCAAGTAGACCGTTCGAGGCCAGACGGTTGGCGCCGTGCAACCCGGTCGAGGATGCCTCACCGCAGACCCATAAGCCGTCGATACTGGCGCATCCGCTGGTGTCGGTTGCGATGCCACCCATGTGGTAATGCGCTGCGGGGGCGACGGGGATGGGCTCCTGCGCTGGGTCGATCCCATTGCGGGCGCAATATTCCGCGACCGAGGGGAACTGAGCCTTGATCGCCTCGCCCAGAACCTCGCGCGTGTCCAGCATGGGACGGTTGCCCGCCTGAACCTGCGCATAGATGGCGCGGGCGACGACGTCGCGCGGGGCAAGCTCGGCATCCGGGTGGATGGCCTGCATGAACCGCGCGCCATGACGGTTGACGAGAATGGCGCCTTCACCGCGCAGCGCTTCGGTTGCCAGCGGCGCAGGGTCTTCGCCGACATCCATGGCGGTGGGGTGAAACTGCACAAATTCGGCATCCGCAATCAGCGCCCCCGCGCGCGCAGCCATACCGATGACCTGCCCACGGATACGCGGCGGGTTGGTGGTCAGCGCATAGAGCCCACCGGACCCGCCCCCGGCCAGCAACACGGCAGCCCCGCGCAGCATCACTGGGGCTGACCCGCCCTTATCCGCACGCTGAATGCTGACGCCGGTAACACGCCCATCCTCGACGTCCAGCCCAAGGGCCATGGTGCCCTCCAGCACCTGGATCGAGGGTGTTTCCCGGACCTGCTCGATCAGGGCGGCCATGATCTGTGCGCCCGCCTGATCGCCCTTGACCCGGACGACGCGGGCAAAGCTGTGCGCGGCCTCGCGCGACAGCACGTAATCGCCGCCCGCGGTCCGGTCGAAAGGCGTGCCCAGCGTGGTCAGGTCCAGAATATAGTCGCGTGCCTGACGCGTCACCAATTCGGCAACCTGCGGATCCACGGTGCCCGCACCGGCATTTACAGTGTCGTCCGCATGGCTTTCCGGGCTGTCATGGGCGTCCATCGCCGCAGCCACCCCGCCTTGCGCCCAGGCGGAACTTGCACCTTCACCCAACGCCTCAGGAGAGATCATCACCACCGGATGCGGCGCCAGCTTCAGCGCAGCATAGAGCGCGCCCAGCCCGGCGCCCACGATGATAACGCGGTCGGTGGTGAGGGTTTCCATCTCGGATCAGAGACCCAGCTTTCGCGACAGGTCGATCATCGCCTGCACCGAATGGCGCGCTTTTTCTGCGATCTTGGCGTCAACCTCGACCTGACCTTCCATCGTGTGCAGCACATAGAGGATCTTTTGCAGCGTGATCTTCTTCATGTAGGGGCACATGTTACAGGGGCCGACAAAGTCGACCTCGGGCAGTTCATCGGCGATGTTCGAGGCCATCGAGCATTCGGTGATCAGCATCGCCTTTTCGGGCTTCTCGGTGCTGACATATTTGATGATCCCGCTGGTCGAGCCAGAGAAATCGGCCTCGGCCACCACTTCGGGCGGGCATTCCGGGTGGGCAATCAACCGCGTGCCCGGATTCCATTTGCGAAAATCGCGCAGGTCCTGCGCTGTGTATTGTTCATGCACGATGCACGAGCCCGGCCAGTACACGATGTTCTTGCGGCTTTCATTTGCCACGTTCTGCGCCAGATACTGGTCCGGCGTCATGATGACGGTGTCGGATTCCATCGCATCGACGATCTGAACGGCATTGGACGATGTGCAGCAGATATCGGATGCCGCCTTCACCTCGGCGGTGGTGTTCACATAAGAGACGACCGGCGCGCCGGGATATTTGGCGCGCATCTCGTCAATCCCCTCGGCGGTGATGCTTTCGGCCAGCGAACAACCCGCGGCCATGTCTGGCATCAGCACGGTTTTCTGGGGGCTCAGGATTTTCGAGGTTTCGGCCATGAAATGCACGCCCGCCTGTACGATCACGTCGGCTTCGACGTCGCTGGCCTTCATCGCCAGTTGCAGACTGTCACCCACAAAATCCGACACGCCATGGAAAATTTCAGGCGTCATGTAGTTATGGCCCAGAATGACCGCGTTCCGCTCTTTTTTAAGCGCATTGATCGCCTTGATATAGGGCGCATAGATCGCGAAATCCGGTGGCGCCACCACCCGGTCCATCCGTGCATAGATATCCTGCATATCCGCGACCAATCCGGTCGAAGGTGTCAGGTCATAATGCTGAGAAAGCACATTCGTGATGCTCTGGTGAGTGACATTCATCTCGGCAGTCCTGCCTTGCGTATTGGGGTGGGAAAGGGGTCGGAATTCGTGCTGCACGACCGTCCAAGAAAACGGTTGATTTCAAAGACGCACGCCTCTGATCGCACAATTCGAACGGTTTTGGTCATGCGATCTGGATCATTCCGCATAACCGATGCCTTCGGTTGATACACATGCATAGCAAATGGGCATGAAAAACCGCTCTGAATATCCTACTCAGTTGCGGGATGCATACGGTGAATTCCAGGCGCGGTAAACATACAAAACCCCAAGCCAATACCGGTATACGTGGATGAATGCGCTTACCTGCTGCAAATTTGCAGTTCGCGGAACAGTTTGTGGTCATCTCGGGTCGGGTCTCTGACGAGGTGTATGACCCGGGCGGCACGGCCCAACTTGTTACATTTCGTAAGAATTGAGAAAACATCAGGCAAAACTTGACGCTGATCGTGTCGACGTCCCTTAATCGGGGCATTGGCGTCCGGGCCAGACCCGGACCCGCCATTTCCGGCCCGGGGAGGGGCCGGGTGGGGAGGAGAAAAAGATTGACTCAGACGCAGTCAGGCGCTGAAGGGATGCAGTCTCTTCCGGCGCTGCTACACCGCAATGTGGTTCAGTTCGGGGATGCCCCGGCCTATCGCGAAAAGGAATTCGGGATCTGGCAATGCTGGACCTGGGCCGAGGCGGCCAAGGAAATCCGCGCCATTGCGCTGGGGTTTCTTGAGATTGGCGTTGAGAAGGGCGACCATATCGCCGTCATAGGCCGGAACCGCCCGGCGCATTACTGGTCGATGGTTGCGGCCCAAATGGTGGGTGCGATTCCGGTGCCGCTCTATCAGGACGCGGTCGCCGAAGAGATGACATATGTGATGGAACATTGCGGTGCGAAATATGTCGTCTGCGGTGACCAGGAACAGGTCGATAAGGTCATCGAGATTCAGGAAAAAGTTCACCAGATCAAACACATCCTCTACACTGACAAGCGTGGGATGCGGAAATATGATCATTCCCAGATGAACGCGCTGGACGACATCAAGGCCGAAGGCAGCGCAGGTCATGCGCGCTTTGATGCCGAGCTGGACGCGCGTATCGCTGCGATCACCTATGACGACACTTGTGTGATGCTGTATACCTCGGGCACCACCGGCAAGCCGAAAGGCGTGGTGCTGTCGAATCGCAATGTGATCGAAAGCGCCAGAAACTCATCCGATTTTGATCACCTGACCCGGAAGGAGGACATCCTGTCCTATCTGCCAATGGCTTGGGTAGGTGATTTCATCTTTTCCATCGGTCAGGCCTATTGGTGCGGGTTCTGTGTGAATTGCCCCGAAAGCGCTGACACGATGATAACCGACCTGCGCGAGATCGGTCCGACCTATTTCTTTGCCCCGCCGCGGGTATTTGAAACGCAGCTGACCAATGTCATGATCCGGATGGAAGATGCGGGCAAGCTGAAGCAGCGTATGTTCCACCATTTTATGGCCCATGCCAAAAAGGTGGGTGGGTTACTGCTGGATGGCAAAGCGGTCGGGTTTGGTGATCGGATCAAATACGCGCTGGGCAATCTGCTGGTCTATGGGCCGCTGAAGGATACGCTGGGGTATGGCCGGTTCCGGGTCGGTTATACGGCAGGCGAGGCGATCGGGCCTGAGATTTTCGATTTCTACCGCTCGCTGGGGATTAACCTGAAGCAGCTTTATGGGCAGACCGAGGCGACGGTCTTCATCACCGTGCAGCCCGATGGCGAGGTGCGCGCCGATACGGTTGGTGTGCCCGCGCCAGATGTCGAGCTGAAGATCGCCGAAACGGGCGAGATCTACTATCGCTCGCCAGGTGTGTTTGTCGAATATTACAACAACCCGGACTCGACCGCCTCGACCAAGGATGCCGAGGGTTGGGTGGCCACGGGTGATGCCGGGTTCATTGAGGAAAGCAGCGGTCATCTGCGGATCATTGATCGGGCCAAGGACGTCGGAAAAATGGTCGATGGCTCGATGTTTGCGCCGAAATATGTTGAGAACAAGCTGAAGTTCTATCCCGATATTCTTGAGGTCGTGCTGTTCGGGAATGGCAAGGATCGCTGCGTGGCGTTCATCAATATCGACCTTACCGCCGTGGGGAATTGGGCCGAGCGCAACAACGTCGCCTATGGGTCCTATCAGGAACTGACGGCACATCCGCAAGTGTTAGAGACAATCAAGTCCCATGTAGAAGCGGTCAACAAATCGGTCGCCGCCGATGAAATGCTGTCGGGCTGTCAGGTGCATCGCTTTGTGGTGCTGCACAAGGAACTGGATGCGGATGACGGCGAGATGACCCGAACCCGCAAAGTGCGCCGGGGCTTTGTCGAAGAGAAATTCCACGACATCATCACCGCCCTTTACGACGGGTCTTCAAGCGTTTCGACCACGACCGAGGTGACCTATGAGGACGGCCGCAAGGGTTCGATCAGTGCCACACTTGAGATCGTGGATGCGCCGGTTGTAACGGTCGCGCAACACAAGGTAGCGGCGGAATGAAGTCCGGTCCTGCGTCGCTCGACCTATGGTCATCGCCCGCCCGCCATTCCGTGTATTGCGTAAGTCAAGGAGGGGCTGATGTTGGATAGTTCCGAAGGATATGTCACCGAAGACGGCCGCAAGATCGGCGGCGTCGTGATGGAGATGAAGAACATCACTCTGCGCTTTGGCGGTGTGGTGGCGATCAAGGATATCTCGTTCGACATCCGTGAGGGTGAGATCCGCGCCATTATCGGTCCGAACGGGGCGGGTAAGTCCTCGATGCTGAACGTAATCTCGGGGTTCTATGTCCCGCAAGAGGGCGAGGTCTGGTTTCACGGGGCCAAGCGCCCTCCAATGCGGCCCTATGAGGTCGCGCGGCAGGGGATTGCACGAACATTCCAGAACATCGCCCTGTTCGAAGGGATGAGCGTTTTGGACAACGTCATGACCGGGCGCCTGAACTATATGAAGACCAATATCCTGCAGCAGGCTTGGTGGAAGGGTAAGGCCGAGGCCGAAGAGACCGAAAACCGCGAGGCGGTTGAACGGATCATCGACTTTCTCGAAATCCAGCATATCCGCAAGACGCCCGTTTCACGCCTGCCCTACGGCTTGAAAAAGCGGGTCGAACTGGCCCGGGCGCTGGCCGCTGAACCCAAGCTGTTACTGCTGGATGAGCCGATGGCCGGGATGAATGTTGAAGAGAAAGAGGACATGAGCCGCTTTATCCTCGACGTGAATGATGAATTCGGCACCACAATCGCCCTGATCGAACATGACATGGGCGTGGTGATGGATCTGAGCGATCGGGTGGTCGTGATGGATTACGGCAAGAAGATCGGCGACGGCACGCCTGATGAGGTGCGCAACAATCAGGAAGTCATCGATGCCTATCTGGGGGTGAGCCATGACTGATATACGGAACGGGCTGAGAAAATTCGACGAATTTTCCGGGATGACGCGCCAGATGAAATCTGTTCGGAGGACATAGGATGCCTGAACAACTCGTATTTGCGATGGAAGTCATCCTCAACGGTCTTATGGCCGGGGTGCTCTATGCGCTGGTCGCGCTGGGCTTTGTGCTGATCTACAAGGCGTCAGGGATTTTCAATTATGCGCAAGGGGTTATGGCCCTGTTTGCCGCGATGACTCTGGTCGGGATCATGAACGGGCAGGTGCCGTTTGCACATCTGATCAATGCGACTTTCGGGACGCATATCCATTACTTTGGCTGGAGTGTCCCTGCGCTGCTGGCGATTATTCTGACTATGGCGGTGATGGTTCTGCTGGCTTGGGCGGTGCAGCGGTTCGTGATGCGCCACCTGGTTGGCCAAGAGCCGATCATCCTGTTCATGGCCACCATCGGGCTGGCCTATTTCCTTGAGGGCGTGGCCGACTTGATGTGGGGGTCCGAGATCAAGACACTGGATGTAGGCCTGCCGCAGGGCATCAACCTCTGGCTCGATGAAGCGACCTTTAACGTCTTCGGCTATGGGTTCTTCATCGACAATCTGGACATTGTGGCAACGGTAATTGCGGCGCTGCTGGTGGCGGCGCTGGTTGTGTTCAGCCAATATACCAAGCAGGGCCGGGCGATGCGCGCTGTGGCGGATGACCATCAGGCGGCGCTGTCGGTGGGGATTTCGTTGAACTTCATCTGGATCATGGTCTGGTCTGTGGCCGGGTTTGTAGCGCTGGTCGCGGGCATCATGTGGGGCACCAAGTCTGGCGTGCAGTTCTCACTGTCGCTGATCGCGCTCAAAGCGTTGCCGGTGCTGATGCTGGGCGGATTTACCTCGATCCCAGGAGCCATCGTCGGAGGGTTGATCATCGGTGTGGGTGAGAAACTGTTCGAGTTCGCCATTGGCCCGATGGTTGGCGGTGCGACCGAGAACTGGTTTGCCTACGTGCTTGCGCTGATCTTCCTTGTGTTCCGGCCGCAGGGCCTGTTCGGCGAGAAGATCATCGAAAGGGTGTAGTCATGACCAAGCTCATCGCCATTCTCAACGTGATCGCATGGGCCGGGTTCTGGGCGTTTGGGTATATCGCCCTGACCTCGGACGATCTGACCGACAGCCAACTGACGATTGCCGCGATCCTGGCTTTTGCCGGGTTGGTCACGGGTGTCATGGCCTACATGAAACTTGTGCGCGCCTCAGAGGCGAGCGGATATGCCAAAGGCTCCAGCCAACTGAACACTGTCGCCCGCGACCGGGCGCAGGAAGAATGGGGAAAGTAAGACATGTTTTATCGCGAGGCCGGAGATTTCAAAACCTCTTACGTGGAAGACAGCCAGACCTTTCCGATCAAATTTGACCGGTATCGGTACTATGTGGTGCTGGCAGTGGCATTTGGGATCATTCCATTCATCATCAATGACTACTGGGCGAACGCGCTGCTGCTTCCGTTTCTGATCTATGCGATCGCCGCCATCGGATTGAATGTATTGGTTGGCTATTGCGGGCAGGTGTCGCTGGGTACCGGTGGGTTCATGGCTGTGGGAGCCTATGCCTGCTACAAGCTGATGACGGCCTTTCCCGAAGTCAGCATGTTCATCCATGTCATCCTTGCGGGCGGGATCACCGCCATTGTCGGTGTTCTGTTCGGATTGCCTTCGCTTCGGATCAAAGGGTTCTATTTGGCCGTGGCCACGCTTGCGGCGCAGTTCTTTCTGGTGTGGCTGTTCAACCGTGTGCCGTGGTTCTACAACTACTCGGCATCTGGGCAGATCAACGCGCCCGAGCGGGATGTGTTCGGCATCATCATCACAGGCCCGAATGCTCCGGCCTGGGCAACCTATCTGTTCTGCCTGATCTTCCTGACCTTCTGCGCCATCATTGCACGGAACCTGACTCGGGGAACGACCGGCAGGACATGGATGGCGATCCGCGACATGGATATCGCGGCCGAGATCATCGGGGTAAACCCGCTCAAGGCAAAACTGACCGCCTTTGCTGTCAGCTCATTTTTTGTGGGTATCGCGGGGGCGCTATTCTTTGCGGTCTATCTGGGCGCGGTTGAGGTTGGCGAAGTCTTTGGCATCCAGAAATCGTTCCTGGTCCTATTCATGGTCATTATCGGCGGATTAGGGTCTATCTTCGGCTCCTTCGCCGGGGCAGCTTTCTTGGTATTGCTGCCGGTTGTTTTGAAGGTGGTCGGTGTCGATCTACTGGGCTGGCCCACTGATATCGTTGCGCATCTCAATCTGGTGATCGTCGGCGCACTCATCATCATGTTCTTGATTCTGGAACCGCATGGGCTGGCGCAGCTTTGGCGTGTGGCGAAAGAGAAACTCAGACTCTGGCCGTTTCCGCACTGACGGGCAGGCCCAAAGACAAGACGGGTGCAAAGCCCGAATTCAACATCGGACCAATCAAGGGAGGAGACACCCGATGAAGACGAAACTGGCAACCCTGGCGCTGAGCGCCATGATGGCCGCAGGTCCGGCCATGGCCGACCTTGTGTTCCCGTCGCTCAGCTATCGGACGGGACCATATGCGGCAGGCGGTATCCCGTTTGCTGACGGCTATGCCGATTATTTCACACTGCTCAACGAGCGTGACGGCGGCATCGGAGGTGTTTCGGCCAATGTGATCGAATGCGAAACCGGCTATAACACCGAAAAAGGCGTAGAATGCTATGAATCCACAAAGGGCGAAGGCGCCTTGGTATATCAGCCATTGTCGACCGGCATTACCTACCAGTTGATCCCAAAAGTGACCGCAGATGGAATTCCGCTGCACACGATGGGCTATGGCCGGACCTCTGCTGCGAACGGCAAGGTATTCAGCCACGTGTTCAACTATCCGGCCAACTACTGGAACGGAGCGTCGGGCGCGATCAACTATCTGCTGAGCGAAAACGATGGTGACCTGAACGGTAAGAAAATCGCACTGGTCTATCACAACTCGGCCTATGGCAAGGAACCGATCCGCACGCTGGAGACTCTGGCTGAAAAGCACGGGTACGACCTGACGCTGCTGCCTGTTGACCACCCCGGTCAGGAACAGAAATCGCAGTGGCTGCAAATTCGCCGCGAAAAGCCTGATTATGTAATCATGTGGGGCTGGGGCGTGATGAACCAGGTCGCGGTGCAGGAAGCTGCGAACATCCGCTTCCCGATGGAAAACTTCATCGGAGTCTGGTGGTCTGGCGCTGAATTTGACGTGCAGCCCGCGGGCGACAAGGCAAACGGCTATAAGGCACTGACCTTTACCGGGCTGGGCATGGACTATCCGGTCTATGACGATCTGCAGAAATACGTGGTGGATGCAGGCAAAGCGGCGGGTGCGGGCGATCAGCTTGGCTCGGTTCAGTATAACCGCGGTCTCTATGCCGCCATGCTGGCCGCTGAAGCTGTGAAGACTGCGCAGGGAATCCACAATACCGCTGATATCGACGCATCCATGATGCGCGATGGTATGGAGGCGCTGGAAATGACCAACGCCAAGATGGAAGCGCTGGGCATGACCGGTTTCGGGCCTGAATTCTCGGTCTCGTGCGAAAATCACGGCGGACCCGGCCTTGTCGGCGTTGTGCAGTGGGATGCTGCGGCCGGAACCTGGAACCCGGTTCAGGACTTCCAGCCGACCGATGCAGATGTGATCAACACGTTGATCGAAGAAGATTCTGCAGCCTATGCAGCGGAAAACAACATCACACCTGGGTGTGAATAAGTGGCTGGCCCCGGTCTTGATCCGGGGCCGCGAAACTGACCAGAGCGGCGGGTAGCCGCCGCTCTATCCCAACGGTCCCTCTCGGGACAGGCATGAGGACACGCGCTGATGCTGGATGCGGCACAAACCACTGACGTGCAGGCGGAAACCCTGCTTGAGGTCAACAATATCGAGGTGATCTACAATCATGTGATCCTTGTGCTGAAAGGCGTCAGCCTAACGGTGCCCAAAGGGGGCATTACGGCCCTGCTGGGCGGCAATGGGGCAGGCAAGACCACCACACTCAAGGCTGTGTCGAACCTGCTGCATTCGGAACGGGGCGAAGTCACCAAGGGATCAATCAAGTATCGCGGGACCAGCGTGCATGAAAGCGATCCTGCAGATCTGGTGGAAAAAGGCGTCATCCAGGTGATGGAGGGCCGCCATTGTTTCGAACACTTGACGGTCGAGGAAAACCTGCTGACCGGCGCCTATACCCGCAAAGATGGTAAGGCCGCGATCCAACAGGATCTGGACCTTGTTTACACCTATTTCCCACGTCTGAAGGAACGCCGCCGCAGCCAGGCGGGTTACACGTCGGGCGGAGAGCAACAGATGGTTGCGATGGGTCGGGCGCTGATGTCGCGGCCCGAGACGATCCTGCTGGATGAGCCGTCCATGGGACTGGCCCCGCAGCTTGTCGAAGAGATTTTCGGCATCGTCCAAGATCTGAACGAAAAAGAGGGCGTCTCGTTTCTGCTGGCCGAGCAGAACACCAATGTGGCGCTCAGGTTCGCACATTATGGCTATATTCTTGAATCCGGCCGCGTGGTGATGGATGGCCCAGCTGCCGAGCTGCGCGAAAACCCCGATGTTAAGGAATTCTATCTGGGCATGTCGGATGACGGCCGCAAAAGCTTCCGCGATGTGCGCTCATACCGCCGCCGCAAGAGGTGGCTGTAGGCGGATGGAGGATTTGGCGATGACGAAATTCTACGATGCGCTAGAAACCCGCTCGGCCGACCAGCGCGCCTCTGAACAGTCTGAGGCGTTGCAGGTACAGATCACGCGCGCGAACTCGGCTCCGGGGTTTGCGGCGCATATGGCGGATGTTGATAAGGCAGCTGTAAAGTCGCTGGACGACCTTGTGAAGCTGCCAGTTCTGCGCAAGTCCGATATGGCTAAGGCGCAGGCGTCGCGCCCGCCCTTTGGCGGGTTTACCGTCAAACCGGCCCGGCATTTCCATCATGTTTTCCAGTCGCCCGGCCCGATCTATGAGCCCGGCAGCACCGATCACGACTGGTGGCGGATGGGGCGGTTCCTGCACGCAGCAGGTGTCGGGCCCGGAGACATCGTTCAGAATTGCTTTGGCTATCACCTGACCCCGGCGGGCATGATCTTTG
Organism: Ruegeria sp. CDSC051; assembly: GCF_059610665.1. Taxonomy (NCBI): domain Bacteria; kingdom Pseudomonadati; phylum Pseudomonadota; class Alphaproteobacteria; order Rhodobacterales; family Roseobacteraceae; genus Ruegeria; species Ruegeria sp. CDSC051. The sequence goes on along the minus strand of NZ_JBXWOC010000013.1, from coordinate 37,631 downwards.
AAAGTGGCGCGCGGGCGGTGGGGGCTGCTGTGCTGCCTGCCGGCACCGGCCAAACCGAACTGCAGGTAACCGCCGCGCGCGATATCGGCTGCACCGCTTATGCGGGCACACCGGATTACCTCAAGGTCATTTTGGACAAGGCCGATGAGATGGGCGTGGCACTGGATTTCGTGACTGCCGTAGTTGGCGGTGGTGCTTTGTTCCCGTCTTTGCGTCAGGAATACGCCAATCGCGGTATCGCCTGTCTGCAATGCTATGCCACCGCCGATCTGGGCAGCATCGCTTATGAAAGCCCGGCGATGGACGGGATGATCATTGATGAGCATGTCATCGTCGAGATCGTCACCCCCGGAACCGGAAACCCGGTCGCGCCGGGTGAAGTGGGTGAGGTTGTCGTGACCTCACTGAACCCCGATTATCCGCTGATCCGGTTTGCCACCGGTGATCTGTCGGCGGTTCAACCTGGTCAGTCACCTTGCGGTCGCACCAACATGCGCATCAAGGGCTGGATGGGACGCGCGGATCAGACAACCAAGATCAAGGGTATGTTCGTGCGCCCTGAACAGGTCGCGGCGCTGGTCGACAAGCATGATGAAATCGTCAAGGCGCGCGTCATTGCCGCCCGCCAGGGTGAGATGGACACGATGACGGTTCAGATCGAAAGCACCGGCGGAAATGACTTGGCTTATGCGAAATCCGTCGTCGAGGTGCTGAAGCTGAAAGGCGCGATCGAAGTCGTGGCGCCGGGATCGCTGCCGAAAGATGGTTTGGTGATCGAGGATCAGCGCGTCTACGAATGAAGGCTGTGCAACTCTGCGGCAGTATGTGTCGCAGATTTGTTTCGCTGCCCACTGGTGTTTCCGAGCGTTTTGGTCGATTAAAGACGGACTCTGCGCCTTAGCCAGTTAAAGCCGGGATCATGGCCGATATTGAAATCTCTGAGCACGGAAGGCGCAACCGCGGCGCTGTAGGTACACGCCTCGTCGGCGTGGTGGCCTGCCTTGTGGCGGCAGCCTGTCTGTTGCCGATGCTTGCGGTTGTTCTGGCCGCAACGACGGGCGGCACGGATACGGTTTCGCATCTCCTGGAAACTGTTCTGCCCGGCTATGCGATGACGACACTGATACTGGTCGTGCTGGTGGCCACGGGCACGTTTTCCATCGGCGTGGGCGCAGCTTGGCTCGTGACGATGACGCGGTTCCCTGGCGTGCGCATTCTGGAAATTGCGTTGGTGCTGCCGCTGGCCTTCCCGGCCTATGTGCTGGCCTATGCCTATACATTCATTCTTGATCATCCGGGCATTGTCCAGACCACCCTGCGTCAGGTAACGGGCTGGGGCCCGCGCGACTATTGGTTCCCCGAGATTCGGTCGACCGAGGGTGCGGCGGTGATGTTGATCTTGGTCTTGTATCCTTACGTCTACCTGTTGGCCCGGGCCGCTTTTCTGCAGCAGAGTGCAACGGCCTTTCTGGCAGCGCGCGCGTTGGGCAAAAGTCCGTGGCTGGCCTTTTGGCACGTTTCGCTGCCAATGGCGCGCCCGGCGATTGCGGGTGGCGTGCTGCTTGCCATCATGGAAACCATCGCCGATTTCGGCACCGTGGCCTATTTCGGGGTGCAGACATTTGCCACGGGCATCTATACCAGTTGGTTTTCGATCGGTGATCGGGTGGGTGCGGCGCAGCTGGCGCTCTGCCTTCTGGGCTTTGCGCTGGTCATGGCCGTGGCGGAACGGATGCAGCGCGGGAAGGCCAAATACTATCAGGCAGGCAAAAGCCACGCCTCGCTGCCATCCGCCCGGCTGAAGGGCTGGCAAGCGGGCGCGGCTTTTTCCCTGTGTGCCATACCGGTGCTGTTCGGATTTCTGTTGCCGGTGTTCATTTTGGTTCAGATGGGGATGGAGTCCGAACAGAACCTTCTGTCACGGCGCTATCTCGGGTTCATTCAGAATTCGCTGACGCTGGCCGGTGTGGCGGCGGTTGTCACGGTTTTTGCGGCCATCAGCGTTGGGTTCTTTCAGCGATTGCGGCCGGGGAGGGTGTCCTCTGGTGCCGGGTACATGGCGCGGCTGGGCTATGCGGTTCCAGGCGGTGTGATCGCCGTCGGGCTGATGGTGCCATTTGCCAGTTTCGATAACGCACTGGATGCATGGATGCGGCAGAATTTCGACCTGTCGACCGGGTTGCTTGTTACCGGTTCGATCTGGCTGTTGGTAGCCGCTTATATGGTGCGGTTTCTGGCCGCCGCGCTCAGCGCATATGAGGGAGGGCAGAGCACGGTGCATGCCAATATGGATGCGGCCTCGCGGTCTTTGGGGCAAACGCCGCTGGGGACGTTGCGCCGGGTGCATTTGCCGATTCTGACGCCGTCGCTGCTGACAGCTTTGTTGATCGTCTTTGTGGACGTGATGAAAGAGCTTCCCGCGACCCTGATCATGCGGCCTTTCAATTTCGATACGCTGGCGGTGCAGGCCTATCGGCTGGCATCAGACGAGCGGTTAGAGGGCGCTGCTGTGCCCTCGCTGGTGATACTGGCAGTGGGGTTGTTGCCGGTGATCCTGATCTGCCGACAGGTTGGGCGACAGCGCTAGCACCGACGAAAAAGTCACACCCGATTGCGGATAGGCTTGATTCGAACACGTTTTCCGGCAAGGCTTGGGGCATGAACATGCAGCCTCCCAGCCGGTTTTCTGCAAACCCGACCCAGATGCCTGTCGCGTTTGACCGCCACGAGATGTCCCAAATCCTTTCTGTCTATGGCCGGATGGTCGCCGCCGGAGAATGGCGCGATTACGGGATCTCGAACCTGCGTGATATGGCGGTGTTTTCCATCTTCCGCCGCACGGCAGAGCATCCGATTTATCGGGTCGAAAAAGATCCGCGTCTGCGGGCACGACAAGGGATGTATTCGGTGGTCGGTATGGATGGCCGCATCCTGAAACGCGGTCATGATCTGCGCACAGTTCTGCGGGTATTGGAACGCAAGCTGATACGGTCGGTCGACTTGGATTAGAGCCTTTTATGGGCGGTCACGGGCCCATCGCCCTGTTCCAGAATGCGCGTGATTGCAACATCCATCGGCTCAAAGGTCACGTCCATGTGGAACGCATTTGCGTGCAGCAGCATATTGTCGCCGTAGACCCAGGCCACATGCCCTTTCCAGAACAACAGATCACCGCGCTGAGCGGGTGTGCCAGGGGTCAGCGCCTGACCCAGATCACGCTCCTGGTCGCCACTATCACCGGGGCAGGGCAGCCCACAAGCCAGCATTCCGGCCTGAACCAGACCTGAACAATCAAGCCCGAACCGGCTGTTGCCGCCCCAAAGATAGGGCGTTCCCAGAAACAGTTCGGCCACGGCGACCGGATCGGTCAGGGTGACGTTGATCTGTTTGGCGTGTATGGCCGGGATAAAGCCTAGCTCCGTCTCAATAAATCCATTCTGTTCGGACATTGTCTGAACCTTGCTGCCAAAGCTTAACGAGGTTCGGTCCCGGGATTTCATGTTCGGTTGCTCATATGCATGTGTTGACGGTGCCGTGATCCAGTGGGTGGCAGGCACATCTGGGGCCAGACAGTCTGACCGGACCCAGCCCGCATAGCCGTCCTTGTCCGAGGTGATCCGGCTCCAGCCGTTGTTCTCTTCATGCGTGCAAACACCATCCCCATACAAAAGCTGGCGATCTCGCGGCCCGTCCGGGGCGCGCAACAGGTCGATGACCGGTTGTATGATGCGCTGCCGGGTCATAGGCCCAAAATCTCGGGCAGGGCAGTCAGAAGGGCGCGGGGCCCCTGACCGAACCCGCCCTTGCTGCGTCCGGGTTCCTTGCTGCGCTGCCACGAGAAGATGTCGAAATGCATATAGGGGCTGTCACCGACAAATCTGCGCAGGAACAGCGCGGCGGTGATCGAACCGGCAAAACCACCCGCCGGTGCGTTATCCAGGTCCGCAATACCGGGTTCAATCAGGCCCTCATAGGGGTCGTGGAAAGGCATGCGCCAGACCGGATCGGCCGCTTTGCCCGCTGCGCGGGTCAAGGCGTTCGCCGCAGTATCGCTGTCGGTATAGAACGGCGCCAGATCGCTGCCCACCGCCACACGTGCCGCCCCGGTCAGTGTCGCCATCGAGATTACCAAATCCGGTTCGCCCTCATCCGCCAGCGCCAATGCGTCGGCCAAAACCAAGCGCCCTTCGGCATCGGTATTGTTAATCTCAACCGTCAGCCCCTTGCGCGAGGTCAGGATGTCGCCGGGCCGGAAGGCGTTGCCTGCAACGGAATTCTCTACCGCCGGGATCAGCACGCGTAGCTGCACGGGCAGCTCCAGCGCCATGATCATCCGGGCCAGCCCCAATACATTTGCGGCCCCGCCCATATCTTTCTTCATCAGCCCCATCGAGGCGCCGGGTTTCAGGTTTAGCCCGCCAGTGTCAAAGCAGACGCCCTTGCCGACAAGGGTCAGCTTTGGGCCTGTCACGCCCCAGTTCATCTCAATCAGACGGGGCGCTTGTGCGGCGGCGCGGCCAACCGTGTGGATCATGGGGAAGTTCTGCTCTAGCAGGGCATCGCCCAGAACAACCTCGAAAGAGGCGCCGAATTCCTGCGCCAGGGCTTCGGCTGCGCTATGAAGCTGTTCCGGTCCCATATCAGAGGCCGGTGTATTGACCAGATCGCGGGTCAAGGCCTCGGCCCCGGCCAGAACCTCTAGCCGGGCGGCGTCGATGCCGTCGGGGGCAACCAATCGGGCCTTGGCCGGGGATTGGCTGGCATAGCGGTCAAAGGCATAGCCGGTCAGCAACCACCCCAGGCATTCGGTTTCGAGATCCGCTTGGTCTATGCCCGATGCGATGTGATATGTGCCTTCGGGCAGGGCTTCGGCGGCGGCGGCCAGCGGAAACCGCTTGCGGGCCCGACCTGTGGCTGTGCCATACCCCGCCAAAGCAGACTGTACCGCACCGTCAGCGCCGGGAATCAGTAAGACCTGACCCAGTGCACCAGTAAATCCACTGATCTTGGCCCAGGTCGTCACGGCTTCGGGCTGGCCCGCCAGCCAGTCGTCCAGATCCGGCTGGGCAATGACTTGAAGGGGGACAGATGCGTCCGACGATGGAGCGAAAGACAGGGTCATGGAAATCTCGACTGTTGTGGCTTATGCCCAACCTAGCCGTCCATGGACCGTCCGCAAGCCCTGTCAGACCGAAAGATCTTGCTGATCCCAGATCACGGTCAGCGATTTCTCACCCACCCTGATCAGCCGCGACAGCGTGGCCCCGGCGGCGACCGAGTCGCCCGCGTCCACATTCTGCGCCACATCATTCGCCACACAGGCCAGCGCCATCATTCCGATCTGTTCGGCAATGGCCACAATGGATCGCGCACATTTGCGCAGCCCGGCCCAGTCACGCTGTCTCCAGAACCGCTCGCAATTCGACAGGCGCACCGCCAATTCCTCGACCGTGCGACACAGCACGTCCAACGCGTTTTTCTCACCCAGTTGTCGATACAGCCCATTCAGACGATCCGAATCCAGCCGCACTGTTTCTTTGTGTTCAAGCGTGACGATCTTTTCCACCACATTCACCCCAATTCTATACGCCCCCACGGCATAGCCCGAATGTGGTGCGCAATTCCTTTGCAAAACCTTGCCATGGGGCAGGATAATGGCTCGAATTTTCTTCGAATTCAGGTTACAGCAGTCCACCGAGACATGAACAGGGACACAAGAATGGAATTCGCCAAACCTCTGCCAAACTATCTGGTCAATCGGTATCATGGCTGGAAAGCCACCACATATTCGGAAAACCAGGTCTGGTATCGCCGTCTGGCCACCGAAGGGCAGCGTCCGCGGGCCATGGTGATTTCCTGTTGCGACAGCCGGGTTCATGTCACCTCGATTTTTGGGGCGGATCAGGGTGAGTTCTTTATTCACCGCAATATTGCAAACCTGGTTCCGCCTTATGCGCCCGACGGTGATCATCACGGCACCAGTGCTGCCATCGAATACGCGGTGACCGCGCTGAAAGTGGCGCATCTGATCGTGCTGGGCCATTCCCAATGCGGTGGTGTGCAGGGCTGTATCGACATGTGCAAGGGCCAGGCACCACTGCTGGAAGCCAAAGAAAGCTTTGTTGGTCGCTGGATGGATATCCTCAAACCAAAATATGATCTGGTTGCCGATATCGAAGACAGCACCGACCAAGCGCGCCAGTTCGAACGGCAGGCGGTTGTTGCTTCGCTCGAAAACCTGATGACCTTCCCCTTCATCTCCACGGCGGTAGAGAGCGGCTCGCTCAGCCTGCACGGTTTGTGGACAGATATCGGTGAAGGTGGCCTTCAGTGTTATGATCCCGGCGAAAAGAAATTCGTGGTCGTCTGACCCGGCGGATTTTCGACAATTTCAGGCAGCGCGGATCAGACTACTGATTCCGCGCTGTTTTTTTGATAAGTTTGGGATGTCATTTTAGGGATTCGGAGCATTCCATGCGATTGATCAAACGTGTTCTTGTCACCTTGCTAGTCTTGATTCTGGTTCTGGTAGGGGTGTCCTTTATATTGCCAGGCAAGGCAGAGGTTTCGCGTAGCATCACGATTGATGCCTCGCCCGAGGTCATCTTTCCTTATGTCAACTCCATGCAGGAGACCGAGAAATGGTCGCCATGGTTATCTCGTGATCCCGAGACGAAGCTGACCTATGGCGGGCCTGATTCTGGGGTCGGGAATGTGCTGAACTGGTCGTCGGATCACCGGCAGGTCGGCACCGGTTCGCAAGAGATTACCGAAAGCGTTGAAAACCAGATGGTCAGAACCGCCTTGGATTTTGGTCCAATGGGAACTGCCATTGCCATGTTTGAACTGCAGCCGGAGGGCAGCGGCACCAAAGTGACCTGGGGGTTTGAATCCGAATTGGGTATGAATCCCATGTCCCGCTGGATGGGGCTGATGATGGATAAATGGGTTGGCGGAGATTACCAGCGCGGGTTGGATAATCTGAAAACGCTGGTCGAAGGGTAAACGAGGTCAAACACTTGACCGGAGTGATCAGCCGAGGGCCGGATTGGCCAGTTGAAACTCAAAAAGCCACCATTATTTCATTTTCTGAACACCGTGTTGGGACATTTAACGCGCTTTTTCCTCGATAAACACATGTTAAAGCAGCAGGGTTAGGTAGACCGCCATGAGTATCAATCGTCGTGTTTTCGCCTCCGGAGCGTTGGGAATCGGGCTAACGGCATTCTTACCGGTTGGGGGCTATGCGTTGGCTATGGCCGCGGGTCAGGTCGCGCACCGAATTCTGGCCGCTGAAAAGCTGAGCTTTCTGTCCGAGAAGGTCGCCAAATCCGCAGTTCTGGTCAGCATCGGCGGAGCAGTTGATCGAAACCTGAGTGAATTGCAGCAGGCGCATGATGAATTTGACGATATCCTGCTTGGCTTCAAAGAAGGCGAGGGGTCGTCCGGAATTGACCGGGAAAGATTCTATTCCGTCAACAAAGCGCTTGAGGAAGTCGCCAGCGTTTGGGTGCCATACCGGACCGCGGTCGAAGACATCGTTGCTGACAAGTCGATCAACGAAGCGCAACTGAACATGATCGTTGGCAATGTCGAGGCACTTGAAGAATCCTGCCACGCCGTGGTCCGCAAGCTAGAAGCGGCCTATGGCGAGGTCGATATTGAACCGTCGATGGCCCTGGCATTGGAATTCGCAGGTCGTCAGCGGATGATCACCCAGAAGATCTGCAAAGAAATTGCGCTGGCCGCCACCGGAAAAGAAACCGCAGAACACCACGAAAAGTTCAAGAAGAATGCTGCCAAGTTTGGCAAGATCGTCGATGCGTTGATTGGCGGCGGCAATGACTATCTCAAGATGTCTGAACCGCCCAGCGATGCCTCGCTTGAGGCACTGGAACAGGTAAAGGCCCAGTGGAATGAGCTGCAACCAACCGTCGAGGCCCTGAACGCCGCAGAGGTGCCAAGCCTGGAGGACGTTATGCAATTCTGTGCAAAAATGGATGTGCTCGAGAAAGAATCCGAACGTGCGGTTCTGCTGTACGAGGATGCGATCAAGATCGCCTCTTGATTGGGGCTGCGCCGTATCGGCGGGCTACACGAACACCAATCACTTTAATCTGATCCGGGTCCACTACAGAGATGGGCCCGGATTTCTTTTTGCGGCCTAAGAAAAAACAAACCCCGCAAGCGGCGCTGCGGGGTTTGGTCAATACATAAAGAAAGGGTATCAGTTATCCCTTCTTCAGGACCTCACGGCCCAGCAATTCGGCGATTTGTACCGCGTTCAGCGCTGCGCCCTTACGCAGGTTGTCACTGACGCACCACAGGTTCAGGCCGTTCTCGATGGTTGAATCCTGACGGATGCGGCTGATGAAGGTGGCGAAATCACCCGCGCATTCGATCGGCGAGACGTAGCCGCCCGGTTCGCGCTTATCGATCACCATGATACCTGGTGCTTCGCGCAGGATGTCACGGGCTTCGTCTTCGTCCAAGAATTCCTCGAACTCGATATTCACGGCCTCGGAATGGCCAACGAAAACCGGAACGCGGACGCAAGTGGCTGTAACCTTGATCGACGGATCGACGATCTTCTTGGTTTCGACAACCATCTTCCACTCTTCCTTGGTCGAGCCGTCTTCCATGAAGACGTCGATCTGCGGAATGACGTTGAAGGCGATCTGCTTCTGGAACTTGTTCGGCGGAACTTCGGTGGTGGGGTTATAGATGGCTTTGGTCTGATCCCACAGCTCATCCATTCCCTCTTTGCCTGCACCGGAAACCGACTGATAGGTCGACACGACGACGCGCTTGATCTTGGCGCGGTCATGCAGCGGTTTCAGCGCGACAACCATCTGCGCGGTCGAGCAGTTGGGGTTGGCGATGATGTTCTTGTTCTTATAGTCGTGGATCGCCTCGGGGTTACATTCCGGCACGATCAGCGGAATTGCAGGGTCATAGCGATACAGGGACGAGTTGTCGATCACCACGCAGCCAGCCGCCGCCGCCTTGGGGGCATAGACCTTGGTCGCCTCGGATCCCACGGCAAACAGCGCCATGTCCCAGCCGGTGAAATCAAACGTGTCCAGATCTTTGGTCGTGAGTGTCTTGTCGCCAAAGCTTACTTCGGTTCCCAGCGACCGACGGCTTGCCAGCACGGCAAGTTCATCGATGGGGAACTGGCGTTCTGCCAGAATGTTCAGCATTTCGCGGCCCACATTACCTGTGGCGCCGACGACTACGACGCGATAGCCCATTTCATGTCTCCAAAGTTAAGGACGCGCGTTCATAGCCGCGTTGCAGCAAAGAAAAAAGAGGTTTCACGGGATATTTCCCCCAAAGACACCGATTTGACGCGGTGCATCGTCTCAGGCGTCGTTCAGAAGCCGTTCATAGAGCGCCACCAAGGTCTTTGCCTCGCCGTAGATGTCGAAATTCTGTTCCACATGGACGCGGGCTGCGCTGCCGGATAGCGCCAGCGACTCGGGGTTCGACAGCATTTCAGCGGCGGCATCAGCCAGGGCGGGAATGTTCCCCGGTTCGACCACATGGCCCAGCGAGGGGTCGGTCACGATCTCTGCAAAGGCGCCGACATCGGTGGCCACCACAGGCACGCCGCAGGCCATCGCCTCAAGCGGGGTCAGGCCAAAGCCTTCCCAGCGTTGCGGCGCGATGAACAGGTCCAGCACCTGATACCACTCGGCGATCTGATCCACCGTGACCTCGGGTTTGAATAGGATGCGGTCAGACAGGCCCGCCTTGGCGACCTTGTATTTCAGCTCGGCCAGAAAGCCGGTGTGTTTTTCGGTCGCGCGGCCCATGACGATGCCATGGACGTCTTCGAAACGGCCACAAAGGTCGATCATCGCATCGACGAAAGCATCGGTGCCTTTCTGGTGCCGGATACGGCCATAGCACCCAAGCAGCAGACCACCGGGCAGGCCAAGTTTGCCCCGCAGGGCGGCTTTGTCCGCGGGCGGGGTGAAATTCTGCAGGTTGATGCCATGCATGATGACCTGCGCGTCCCGCTCAAGATATCCGGCGGTTTTGCGCGAGGTGGCAACCACCGCGTCCATCTGGTCGATCAGCCATTTGGTATAGCCCGTATGCGCCCGCTGCGAGGCGCTTGTGAACAGTAGTTTCAGGCGCAGACGAAAGACATTGCGCAGGATCAGGCCCAACAGCATCTCGGTATTGCGGCGCGCATGCCAGACGCGCGTGGTCTTGCGCGACAGAAAGGGCAGGCGGCCCAGCGGGATATAGGGCAGGTCGGCTGGAAGGCCCGGTCCGGTGGCGGCGATGTCGATCCATTGCACCTGCAAAGGCACCAGCCGCGCAATCGTCGCGGTCACGCCGGACAGCCTGCGTTTGAGGTTGGGTGCGATGACAACAGGGTCGGACATGGGCTCTCCCGATGGTTCCAGCGTCAGTCAACGCTGTCGCGGCTGAATAGGTAAATCACGCATCCAATGGCAAGCGTGACTGCAAAAAAGCCGAATATCGCTGTGTAGGGCGCGGTTGGACTGATGTCCACTGTCGCGGCATGGACGCGGCCGGTGACAAATTGCGCCAGACCCACTCCGCCGATGCCGAACAGATTCAACAGGGTCATGCCACGCCCGACCAGATGCGGCGGCACGAAGGCGCGGCCATGGGCCATGATGACCGGAAAGCTGGCGCCCATGAAACCGATCACCGCCATCAGACTTACTGACACCCAGACTGCCATGTCGATCCACAGGCACAACAGCCCCAGCGCCGCCGCGCCCAAGGCATTGCCGCCAAAGATCACCCATTTCCGTGTGCCCAAAAGCCGGTCGAGCGGCCCATAGGCAAAGGTGCCGGCAATCATAGCCGCCCCCATGACCAGCGTCGCGGTTCCGATCTGCGTGGTGCTGAGGGCGAAAACGTCGTTCAGATATGGACCTGCCCACAAGCCTCGTGTCGCAGCCGCGGGGGCGTAGGCCACCAGCATCAGCGGCAGGATGGCCCACAGGGCAGGTTCTTTCAGCAGGTCCAGCACTGACCCGCGATGCTCGGTCACAACCGGTTTGGGGTCGTGAACGCTGATCCAGATGCCCGCTGCGATAATGGCCGAAACGACGGCCAGTGTAGCCATTGTGGCGCGCCAGCCCATCAGTTCGACCGCAAGTGCTGTGGGGTAGGAGGCCACCAGATTGCCGACCGACCCAACGCCCAGCATGATGGCTGCTAGCGTGGCAAAGCGGGCGGGCGGGTATTCGCGGGCAAAGATGTAATAGGATGCCATCAGAACGGGCGAGCACCCGACTCCGATCAGCCCCATCGCGACTGCGATATGAAACGGGGTGCTGGCCACTGCAAACAACGCAGCGCCGCCCGCGCCACCTGCCAGCAACAAAACCGCAGCCGTCAAACGCGGCCCGATCCGGTCCAGCGCCCAACCCACTGGCAGTTGCATGGCGGCAAAGACGAGAAACCAAAGCCCCGAGGCAAAGGCCAGATCTTCGGGCCTTGCCCCGATGTCACGCCCCAGATCGACGCTGAGAACGGCAAGAAAGGCGCGAAAAAATTGGCTGAGCACATAGCCCAGACACAGAACCACCAGTCCGGTTTTCATGAGACGCCTCTTTCGCCCAACCCGCCAGCAAATGCTTGGCATGTCCCCGTGATATGTACAAGCGCGTGTGCTATGATGTTTTCAGCGGACATCGAACAAATTTGGGCTATCTGAAGGTCTATTCATATTGTCGAGGAACCAATGAAAGATGCACAGGCCGCATTTTATGACAGCCTTCCGCTGTTGCGGGACTTTAACAATCTGACCGATCCTGAACGCTTTACCGCGGTGCCGACGGAATGGGTTCTTGGTGTCGCAGATGTCGTGGATTCCACTGGTCAGATAGAGCGGGGACGATACAAGGCCGTGAACATGGTTGGGGCCGCGGTGATCTCGGCCATGATCAATGCGCTGCGCGGGCAAGAATTTCCCTATGTCTTTGGGGGTGATGGTGCCGGGTTCGCCGTACCGGCAAGCGCGGCAGAGGCAGCACGTAGCGTTCTGGCCGATTTGCGGCGCTGGGCGGAAGAAGAGTTCGAGATCGCACTGCGCGGGGCCGTCGTGCCCGTCGCCGAAATCCGGCAGGCGGGCAAGGATCTTCGGGTTGCGCGTTACGCGCCATCCGAGGGGGTGGATTATGCGATGTTCTCGGGCGGTGGTCTGGCCTGGGCCGAGGCCGAGATGAAAGCAGGCCGGTTTGAGGTTCCGTACGCAGCCCCCGGTGCGCTGCCGGATTTGACCGGGCTGTCCTGCCGCTGGTCCAACAGCAAGGCGCAGAATGGTCAGATTGTCTCGGTGGTGGTGCAGCCAACTGCCCGCGCTACCGAGACCGATTTCGCCGACCTGTCACGGGCTGTTCTAGTGGCCGCTGAAGGATTGGACCGGTCCGGCCACCCGATGCCGGAAAGCGGCCCTCCGATCCGCTGGCCGCCGCCTGGTTTGGCGCTGGACGCCCATGTGTCCCGTGCGGGTCGCAATCTTTTGCTGCAGAAAATCAAGCTGTTGGCGCAGAATTTGATGATCGGGCTGCTGTTCAAATCTGGCAAGCGATTGGGGAATTTTGAGCCGGAACACTATAAGCGCACGGTCAGTCGCAATGCGGATTTCCGCAAATTCGATGACGGGCTGAAAATGACGCTGGATTGTGACCCGGCCACCCTGAACCAGATTCAGACCGTTCTTGAACAGGCCCGGAAACAGGGCAGGATCCGATACGGGCTGCACGCGCAGGATGAGGCGATGATGACCTGCTTTGTCCCCTCGGCCACCCGTGACGATCACGTCCATTTCGTCGATGGTGCCTCGGGCGGGTATGCTCAGGCGGCCTCGGCGATGCGGGCTTAGGCCTTCCACCTTGCGGCCAGGGCACGCGCCGCCTGTGTCAGCAGCATCACGTCGATCCCCACCGCCTGGAACTGGGCGCCCATGTCCTTATAGGTCTGCGATGCCTCATCCGTGACACCAAGAATGCCCGGGGCTTTGCCTGCTGCAACGATGCGCTTCATCGCGTCGGCGATCACCGCCTGGACCTCGGGCGCGGCACTGTTTCCCTGAAAACCCATGTCAGTGGACAGGTCAGACGGACCTATAAACACGCCATCCACGCCTTCTACCTGTGCAATGGCATCCAATGCGGCGATACCGGCGCGGTTTTCCACCTGTAACAGCAGACATATCTGATCGTCTGCGGTCTGAATGTAGTCCTGAACCGTTCCGTATTGCGTTGCGCGTGAGGCCATCGCGCCGACGCCCCGCACACCTTGGGGCGGATAGTGGCAGGCACGAACCAGATCGCGCGCCTGTTCGGCACTTTCCACCATCGGTACCAGGATTGTCTGAGCACCTGCGTCCAGCACCATCTTGATCAATGCGGTGTCGCCCACCGGGATTCGCACGACGGGATGTGTCGGACTGGCGGCCAGCGCGATCAGCTGATCCCGGATGGACCGGATATCATTCGGCGCGTGCTCACCGTCGATCACCAGCCAGTCGAATCCGGCAGTGCCCATGATCTCGGCTGTTACCGCCTCAGCAAAGCTGGACCAACAACCAATCAGATGGTTGCCGTTTTTCAGGGCTTGTTTGAACGTGTTGACGGGTGCGGACATGTGGAACCTCTAGTTTAGCGAGCGGGCGATTTCAGTGATCACGTCAAATGCCATTTGGACGTCTGCCTGCGTGGTTTCAAACTGACCGGCCTGAAAGCGGATCACCAAGTCGCCATCAACGCGGGTTTGAGTCAAGTAAATGCGGCCATCATCATTGATCGCATTGACCAGCCGTAGGTTCAGATCGTCCAGATCGGTTGACCCAAGGGGGGCATAGCGGAATGTCCACAATGACCACATAGGGTTAGTGGTGATTTCGAAATCGGATTCAGCTTTCAGCCGGTCATGCAGAGCCACTGACCATGTTATATGATTGCGCAACCTTTCACGTAGCCCTTCCAGACCATAGGCGCGGATGACGAACCACAGTTTCAGGGCTCGGAACCTGCGGCCCAGCGGTACCGACCATTCAGAATAATTTATGATCCCGTCCTTGCCGTGGGTCTTCAGGAATTCCGGGCTGATCGCGAGTGTCCGTACCAGATCATCGGGGTCCTTCAGAAAATGGGCGCAGCAATCGAACTGAACGCCCAGCCATTTATGCGGGTTGAACACGATGCTGTCGGCTTGCTCGACTCCCTCCCAGTAATGGCGGTATTCGGGGCATATCATGGCCGAGCCAGCCCAAGCTGCATCGACATGCGAATATAGCCCGTATTTTTGCGCAATCTTCAGACATTCCTCTACCGGATCGGCCGCGCCGGTTCCGGTGCCGCCGACGCAGAGGATCACGCCGGTTGGTTGATAACCAGAGTCTAAATCGGCTTGGATTGCTGTTTCCAGCGCCTGTGGGTCCATCCCGCGCCAGTCGCCTTGTATGGGCACCCGCACCAGATTTTCCTGCCCGATCCCCGCAACCCATATGGCACGATCAACCGAGGTATGGACCTCGGCCGAGCAATATACGCGCAGCGGTTTCTGTCCGAACAACCCTTGTTGGTTGCCCTGCCAATTCAGCGCCTTTTCCCGCATGGTCAGCACAGCGGCTAGGGTCGCGGACGAGGCGGAATCCTGAATGACACCTGCAAAGCCCGTGGGCAGATCCAGGGCCTGCCGCAACCAATCCATCATCCGCGTCTCCATCTCGGTCGCGGCGGGGGATGTCTGCCACAACATGCATTGCGGAGCGATGGCGCTGGTTAGAAACTCGGCCAGAACCGACGGGGCCGAGGCGTTTGCATTAAAATAGGCAAAAAAGCGAGGATGTTGCCAATGGGTAATCCCAGGCATCACAATCTGTTCGAAATCGTGAAAGATTTCCTCCATCGCCTGGGAGCGCTCGGGAGGGCGCGCGGGTAAAGCGTTAAGAATATCACCGGGTTCCGTTCTGGCCCTAACCGGATTGTCGCCGACAGTCAGATGGTAATCCTGTGCCCACTCAGCAATCTTGGCGCCCCAATCCGAGAATTCATCCCAGTTCATTTTATCTTCCAATCTTCTCTGAACACCGCTTTCGATCCTGTGCCAGTGATGAATATCCGGGTTGAAACGTCAACGCCCTTTGCAGGAATCCAGTGGTCCGAGGTTTTTCTGAATATGTTTCCGCAGAGAGAAGTGGAATAATTTAGGCTCTAATAAGCTATGAATGCCTGGAATCCCGAACACGGAAAGGTCAGTTGAAGAATGAACCGAATTCGGCCAGAATTTAACATGGCTCATGAAATTCCATTGACGTCCCGGTCTTTGCCTATTGCGCTGCTGCGCGCGAGGGAACGGGTTATGGGGCCTATCCGTAGAATGCTTGTCGAGGCGGGCGTAACCGAACAGCAATGGCGGGTTCTGCGGGTGCTGGAAGAGGAAGGCCCGCAAGAGCCCACGCATATTGCTGACCGTGCCTGTCTGCTTTTGCCCAGCCTGACCCGCATTCTGCAAAAGCTTGAGGCCAAGGGCCTTGTCGTGCGGAAAAGCCATCCGGTCGACAAGCGCAGGCAGATTGTTGAGATCACGGTCAAAGGGGCAGGGATTATCCGGGATAACATCGACTATACGTTGCTTTTGGCTGAAGAAATCCGCAACACGCTGGGACCAGAGCGGCATGAGGCGTTGCTGGATCTTCTCAACGATCTGCACGAGTTGAAATTACAATCAGATTCTCGGGACTAACGGTGTGTGGGCTCCGCCAGAGGGCCTTTGTGACCTCTCTGGCGGAGTGGCCAGGCCCGAGTGGACCATGTGCCTGGCCTACAGCCGGATACGAGGGGTGTTCAAACGATCCGGCAACGTTTCAGAGAACATCAGACCCCGAAAATCGGGTTTTCTCAGACGCAAACTTACCCAGGGGGATGGGTGTTTGGCCGTGGTCCTCTGAATACTCGCACCCGGATTTCAGCGATTTCTGCCGTCCACGCGGGTGTCTTCGCAAGAAGGCGGAGGATTGGTGGTCCGCCGCCTTTGTGAGTGGTGACGTCTCAGTGCTGAACGCTTTCTGTTAGCAACAAGCTAGCGCGATACAGCCGTTTTCCAAGGTTTGACGGCTAAAAACTGAATGAGCTGTCGCAGTGTTTTCAGTCGCATGTTGAAAGTAAGCCCAGCGCCATAAGTAGCCATGTCTGCGAATTTTGAAACACGTGCAGGCTTACCGGTTCGATTTGGGCAAGCCTGCGCCGAATTATCCCGGATTTGTCGGCAAAAACCGGCGTGCGAGTTTCCAAGGATTGCGACTTGCTCTGGTTTATGCCCTTTATTATCCACTTTAACTAACCTGTGTTATGGCGGCATGATGATGGGTAGCCTGTTCTCTATTCCTGATCCGATCGCTTTGCCGGTTACCGGCGAGGACGACACATACCCGGTTGGGCGAATCTTTTGTGTGGGCAGGAACTATGCCGCACATGCGGCTGAAATGGGACATGAGGTCGACCGTGAGGCCCCTTTCTATTTCACCAAGGCCGCTGCAAACGCGGTCCTGTCTGGGGTGACGACGGCTTACCCTCCGGGGACCGAAAATTTTCACCATGAGATGGAGCTGGCTGTTGCAATCGGAAAGCCGGTTTTTCAAGCTGATACTTCTCAGGTGCAGGAAGCGGTGTTTGGCTTTGGCTGCGCCCTGGACATGACCCGACGTGATCTGCAAATTCGCGAGCGCAACAAACAGCGCCCTTGGGATCTTGGAAAAGATTTCGAGAATGCAGCCGTATTTGCCCCTCTGACCCGCGTGAGCGATTGGCAACCCGACCCGCAAAAACGCATCATTTTGCGCGTTAATGGCGAAACCCGGCAGGACGCAACCTTGGATGAGCTGATCTGGTCGATTGACGAGATCATAAGTCACTTGTCCGGCTATTATCATCTGCGACCAGGGGACTTGATCCTGACCGGAACGCCGGCTGGTGTAGGGCCGGTTCAGCCCGGAGATTCACTCGAGGGTGAGATTGACGGGTTGCAGCCGGTCAAATTGAGTATATCAGACCCTAAATAGGGTCTTTTTGCCAATTCTCGGCAAATTCTATGTCATCCAACCCGGCAAAGCGACGAACCCGGTCCAGTTCGGCCTGTAGGCGGCGCGTGCGGGCATCTGACCACCGTACTGTTCGTTCTGGCCACAGGGCGCTGACCCGCAGCACCGACTGATCGCGATGGGCCTTCATGTCGATCCGGCCAATCAGTCGGTCTCCTTCGAGAAGCGGGAAAACATAATAGCCATAGGTGCGTTTAGGGGCAGGAACAAAAACCTCGATCCGGTAGTGAAACCCAAACAGCCGCTGCGCACGGTCACGGTCACGCAGCATGGGGTCAAACGGGCTGAGCACCCTGATCCGACCCGGCGCCGGGGCGATTTGCGCGGCCTGTTCCGCGATTCCTGGACGTGCGAACAGCTTTCTGGCCTGGCCATTGGCGCATACGATCTCGATCTCTTCGACACGCCCCTCGGCGAGGGCGGTTTTGCACCAGTCTCGCGCCTCAGCCGCGCTGACCGTGTCCCAAAACGCCGCCAATTCGCCCGAAGTCGCAAACCCAAGCCGGTCAAGTGCCGCATGGCACAGCCAATCCACGGTATGTTCGGCGTCACAAGGCATATTGCCGGGGCAAAGATGCGTCTCGATCACCCGCTCGGTCAGGTCATAGCGTTTCTGGAACCCCTGTCTGCCGATCACGGTCAGTGCGCCCGAGCGCCAGAGGAATTCAAGCGCGGTTTTCGACGGGTGCCAATCCCACCATCCACCGGAGCCTTTCTTTTCGTCTTTTCCCACATCCGACGAGGAAACTGGCCCATGATCGCGTATATGCTGCAATACGGTTTCAAATTGCTGCTCAAACCCATCGCGACGCCAGTTTTTCCAGCGCGATTTCAACTGGTCAGCGTCGCGCTGAAACCGTAGATGCCAATGGGGGTAGAACTCCATCGGAATGACTGCGGCATCATGGGTCCAATGTTCGAACAGCCCACGGTCACGTTCATACACATGCTTGAGGTTTTTGGCGCGATAGGCGGGCCTGCGCGAAAACAGGATCATGTCATGGGCGCGGGCGACCGTGTTGATACTGTCCAGCTGAACAAATCCCAGACGCCTGATCAATTCAAGCAGGTCAGGCCCT
Organism: Ruegeria sp. CDSC051; assembly: GCF_059610665.1. Lineage (NCBI taxonomy): Bacteria > Pseudomonadati > Pseudomonadota > Alphaproteobacteria > Rhodobacterales > Roseobacteraceae > Ruegeria > Ruegeria sp. CDSC051. The sequence continues at coordinate 19,451 of NZ_JBXWOC010000013.1, read as the reverse complement.
TTCGCAGCCCCGGACGGCTGTTCTGCCAGCGCGTGCCGGTCCATGAACAGAGCGCGGGCCGCCCGATTGTTCAGCCTTTGCATCGCCATGGATCAGCGGCGTTTCAGCGTATCGCCATAACTGATCTTGGGGGTCAGAGTTATGCGGTTTTCGACCTCGGAAGCGGGATCGGAAAGCTGAACGGCGATTATCTCGGCTGCCTTGCGCCCAATCTCGTGTCGACATGCATCCATTGTGGCCAGCTTGCGCGGCAGACCCTGTAACAGTTCGACATTGTTGAACCCTGCCAAACCGATCTGGCCTGGAATGTCTATCCCCTGGTCCAACAGATACAGCAATCCACCAGCACCAATCATGTCGTTGGAATAATACAGAAAATCCAGATCCGGTGAGCGTTCCAACATGGCTTGAGTCATCTCGCGGCCTTTGGCCAAGGCCGAGCCGCCGGAATAAAACTCGCGGTCTTCGATCTCGATCCCATGCTTGCCCAGCACTTCGGTAAAGCCTTCGAACCGTTTCCGAGCGCGGTGATCCAGGGGCATTTTGGTGCCCATAAAGCCGATATGTTCATAGCCCGCTTTCAGGATCGCCTGTGCCATCTCACGTCCAGCGCGGCGATGGGATATCCCGACCATCGCGTCCACCGGCTTACCATCGGTGTCCATGATCTCGACCACCGGAATCCCCGCCGAATCCAGCATAGCGCGTGCGGCATCGGTATGTTCCAATCCGGCGATGATCACGCCCGAGGGCCGCCACGAGAGCATCTCGTACAGGACTTTTTCCTCTTTTTCGGGCAAATAATCGGTGACGCCGACCACCGGCTGCAGCTCGGTATCCTCAAGAATCTGATTGATGCCGGTCAGCACCTCGGGGAACACCATGTTCGACAGTGACGGGATGATCACTGCCACAAGGTTCACCCGGCTTGAGGCAAGCGCACCAGCGATTTTGTTCGGCACGTATCCCAGCTCTTTTGCTGCGGCCAGAACGCGTGTGCGGGTCGCATCCGACACGTCACCCCGATTGCGCAGAACCCGGCTGACCGTCATCTCAGACACTCCGGACGCTTCAGAAACATCACGAAGGGTGAGCGGGCGTTTGTTTTCTGTGGTCACGGGGTGCACCTGCGTTGTTGTTTTGTCCGATGGTAGCGTGAACAGGACGCATTTTACAACTGCCCTTCAAAGCCGATGACAACCCGAAAAAACCACGCTACAGAGAGTTTTGCGCGGCCCCGTGGCTCAACTGGATAGAGCAGCCCCCTCCTAAGGGGCAGGTTGCAGGTTCGAATCCTGCCGGGGTCGCCAAGATATCTAATGAAATCATTTTTTTTCCGAACTTTAGACAGTTCACTCGCTTCGAAAGGTGACACATGACTAAAAATTGGTTCGGATGAGCCAATCAAAATATCCATCGCCTAGAATGAATTTCTTTTTGGGGCGAGTGCGGCAAAACAAATTACTGGTCCGAAAGTCGACCGGATATTGTCCGTTCTTGCTCTGTGACGGGGCCAGCCTCGCGAATTTGTGGCATTCGCCAGCTTAGGCCACCGGTCCTGTTGCGCACCCAGCCAATGAGCGCGGCGCTAGATTTATTCTTCGCTGATCTCAGATTGCATAACACCAGTCTGACCACGGCCGGCCTCCCAAAGCCTTATAAAAAACTGGCTTCAATAGGGGGGTAAAAGAAAAAGGGCCCCCAAGCGGCGGCCCTTGATCGTTTTGCGGTGAAAGCTGGGATCAGCCGTTCACGCTGTCCTTCAGCGCCTTCGCAATGGTCATTTTGACCACTTTGTCGGCTTCTTTCTTGAACTGCTCGCCGGTGGCAGGGTTACGCACCATGCGCTCGGGGCGCTCGCGACAGTAGATTTTGCCGACACCAGGCAGGGTCACCGCGCCGCCCGCCGACACTTCGCGGGTGATCAGGCCGGTCATGGCCTCCAGCGCAGTGTTCGCAGCTTTCTTGTCGGTTCCCATTTCCTCAGCGAGAGCAGCAACCAGCTGAGTCTTTGTCATAGGCTTTGCCATTTCTTGGTCTCCTTAACGTGCCCGATAAATAGGGCCTCACCGCGTAACTGTAACGGGATATTGTAGGTGAACACAACGAATAGTAGCGTCGAAAACCCTAAAAATAGGGGGAATTCGTTGCTTTTTTGCTTCAGAGAAAGGCCGTTTCATCAAAGGAACGCAATTTCCGGCTGTGCAGGCGCTCCAGCGGCATGCCCCTCAGGTGCTCCATCGCACGAATTCCGATCGCGAGATGGCGGCTGACCTGCGTGGTATAGAAGGCAGAGGCCATGCCAGGAAGCTTTAATTCGCCGTGCAGCGGCTTGTCTGAAACACAGAGCAACGTGCCATAGGGAACACGGAACCGATAGCCGTTGGCGGCAATGGTCGCGCTTTCCATATCCAGCGCGATTGCCCGTGATTGGCTGAGTCGCTGTACCGGGCCGGATTGGTCGCGCAGTTCCCAGTTGCGGTTATCGACCGAAGCGACGGTGCCTGTGCGCATGACCCGTTTCAGCTCATAACCTTCCAGCTCGGTGACCTCGGCTACAGCCTGTTCCAGCGCAACCTGAATCTCGGCCAAAGGCGGAATCGGCACCCAGACCGGCAGGTCATCATCCAGAACCTTGTCTTCGCGCAGATAGGCATGGGCCAGAACAAAATCGCCCAATGCCTGTGTGTTGCGCAGCCCGGCACAGTGGCCAACCATCAGCCAGGCATGCGGGCGTAGCACGGCGATATGATCGGTCGCGGTTTTGGCGTTCGACGGACCGACGCCGATGTTGACCAGCGTGATACCCGATCCATCCGCCCGCTTTAGGTGATAGGTCGGCATCTGCGGCAGCTTCAGGGGTTGTTCCAGCGTTCCGCCTTCGGTGGTGATCTCGACATTTCCGGTCGAGACAAAGCTGGTATAGCCACTGTCTGGTTCGGCCAGCTGCGCGCGTGCATAGTTTTCGAATTCCGAGACGTAGAACTGATAGTTGGTGAACAGCACATGGTTCTGGAAATGACTGGGATCAGTCGCAGTGTAATGCGCCAGCCGGGCCAGTGAATAGTCGACCCTTTGCGCAGTAAACAAAGACAGCGGGCCGTCTTCTTCCTCGTGGTCATGGACGCCATTGACGATGTCGTCATGGGTGGTTGTCAGGTCCGGTACGTCGAATACATCGCGTAGGGTAAATCCGGCGGCGCCCTGATGCGGAACGATCAGATCAGGATTGTTGGCCACGGCGAAATGAACCGGAATGGGTGTGTCCGAGGCCCCGATCGTGACCGGCTGGTCATGGTTTCTGATCAATAGGGCAATCTGTTGGGTCAAATAGGACCGGAACAGATCTGGCCGCGTTACAGTGGTCGAGTGGATGCCCGGTTCCGAGACGTGACCAAAACTTAGCCGGCTGTCGACCCGCGCATAGGAGGAGGTTTTGATGCGAATTTCCGGGTAATAGGCTCTGAAGCGTTCAGTTGGTGCTCCGTGCTCGATCACATTGGCAAAGTTCTCGCACAGGAAGCTGGTGGCTTGCTCGTACAGTTCTTCCAACCTTGCGACCGCGGCTGCGGGATCTGTGAAGTTCTCGGGCGCGGGGGCCTTAGGTGCTCGTATTATTGTCATGCAAGGGGTTCCAAAAGATCGATCTTTTCAAATTTGCGCACATCCACCAGCCCGACATCCGAGATCCGCAATTCCGGGATCACCACCAGGGCCAGCAATGAGTGCTGCATATAGGCGTTGTTCAGTTTACAGCCACAGGCCTGCATCGCCCGAACCATTTGTTCGGCCTTGGCGGCCACTTCGGCTGCCGGGCTATCAGACATCAGTCCAGCGATGGGCAGTTCCACCAGCGCCAGTTCCTCACCGTCTCGGAAAATGGTGATGCCACCGCCGATCTCGGCCAGCCGATTTGCGGCAAGGGCCATCTGTTCGCGGTCGGTCCCAACAACAATCATATGGTGACTGTCATGGGCAACGGTCGAAGCCATTGCCATGCGCCCCTGATATCCAAACCCCGAGACAAAGGCATTTGTGACCCCGCCCGTTGCGCGGTGGCGTTCGACAAGCGCAATCTGGCAGACCTCACCCTCGGCTTCAACCAGGCCGCCAATGATGGGCAGTTCGGCCTTTAACGCTTTGGTCGGGGCTTGGTTTTCGACCACACCAATCACATTGGCCTGAACGCGGTTCGCCCCCTTAGGGGCCTCGATCTGAAAATCCGCGCTGGTCAGGGCATGGCCCAGATGCACGGTGTTTCGAGCGGCTGCAGGCCAATTCAGATGCGGGCAGTCCACAGTGATCTTGCCGTCCTCTGCCACGATTTGGCCGCGCGCTATGACAAGCTCGATGGGCAGGTCCTTCAGGTCCGAGCTGAGGATGATATCCGCTCTGCGCCCGGGCGTGATCGAGCCGATATCGCGCTCCAACCCGAAATGCGTGGCTGTATTGATCGTTGCCATCTGCAGCGCCACCAAAGGGTCGCAGCCACAGCTGATAGCATGGCGCACCACACGATTCATGTGCCCGTCATTTATCAGCGTGCCGGAATGGCAATCATCCGTGCACAGGATGAAGTTTCGAGAATCCAACCCTTTCTCGGTGATGGCGGTAATCTGACTTTCGACGTCATACCAGGCGGATCCCAACCGCATCATGGATCGCATCCCCTGACGCACACGCGCGATGGAATCGGCTTCGCAGGTGCCTTCGTGGTCATCCGCCGGGCCGCCTGCCACATAGGCAGCAAAGTCAGGCCCTAAATCAGGCGAAGCATAGTGCCCGCCAACGGTTTTCCCTGCCCGTTGGGTCGCGGCAATCTCGGCCAGCATCTTGGGATCGCCATGAATGACGCCTGGGAAATTCATCATCTCGCCCAGTCCGATGATGCCCGGCCAGTTCATCGCCTCGGCCACGTCTTCGGGGGTGATCTCATAACCGGTGGTCTCAAGCCCCGGCGCCGACGGCGCGCAAGAAGGCATCTGGGTGAAAATGTTAACGGGCTGCATCAGCGCCTCGTCATGCATCATTCGAACGCCGTCCAGGCCCAGCACGTTGGCTATTTCGTGCGGGTCAGTGAACATGCTTGTCGTGCCATGAGGGATAACGGCCCCCGCAAATTCGGCCGGGGTCAGCATTCCTGATTCGATATGCATATGCCCGTCGCACAGGCCGGGCAGCATATACCGCCCCTCTGCCTCGATGATCCGGGTGTTCGGGCCGACGCAGTGCGAAGCATCGGGGCCAACATAGGCGATACGTCCATCGACAATCGCGATGTCATGATCGGGCAGGGCTTCGCGGCTGTGCACGTTAACCCAGATCCCGCTGCGGACAACAAGGTCAGCGGCTTGACGCCCTGCGGCGACAGCGATCAAATGGGGGGCGGTATCGGGCCAGCTTGGGAAAGGTGTGAATTCCATGGCCCAACTTTCCCGAACGCACGGAAAGGTGCAACCCCTGCTCGGCAGTTATCATGATTCCGTCATGCAGCGCGTCAGCGCTGTTGTGCCTAGCCCCGTGAAGGTCCCTTAAGAGCCGCTATGCTAGGCAGGAGAGCCACGGCCTAGCCAGGGAACGTTTTCGCAATCTCGCGCCGGACCCATTCGGCAAAGGCAATCGCTCCTGGTGACTCTTCTGCCTGAGGCGACAGCAACAGGTAATAAGCCTCTGGCACAACCGCGCGATATTCGAATGGTGCAACCAATCGACCTTCATCAATCAAGTCGCGCGCGATTGTGTCATGCGTCAGGCACAAGCCACCCCCGGCCATCGCAACCGACAGGCTGACCAGATAGGTGGTGGAATATGTGATCGGAGGATTTTCCCAAATTAGACCCTGATCTTCGATCCAATTCTGCCAATTCGACAGCAGGTTTGAGCAGTCATACAAGGGGGTTCGCTGTAGTGTATCCAGCGACACCTCATAGCCCGGCGCGCAAACCGGATAATAATGATCGGATCGCAGCAGTTCGGTTCGCACCGTGTCCGAAGGTCTGAGCGAAAATCGAATTTCTACCGCAGCCCCCTCCGCCATTTCCCGGGGCTCCCACAACTCGGTGAATATGTTCAGCTGTACAGACGGGTGTTCGGCCTGAAACATTGGAAGGCGAGGGGCCAGCCAGTTGACCGCAAAAGTGATGTTGCATTGTACCTGCACCGCGTTCTGCTGGGCCCCGGTCACGGCCCGCGTTCCGCGCAGTAATGTGCGAAATGCCTCACGCACGACAGGGAGATAGCTGATCCCGGCCCCGGTCAATTCAAGTGCGCGGGGACGGCGCAGGAAAAGCGGTTGGCCAAGATAGGCCTCAAGCGACTTGATTTGCTGGCTGACTGCACTTTGTGTCATGTTCAGGTCGCGCGCTGCAGCGGTAAAGGACAGGTGGCGGGCCGCGGCCTCGAAAGTCCGAAGCCAACCCAACGGGGGCAGCTGTTTTTGCATGGGCATAACCTGGCCATTAGTTCAGCTTATGAAATAGGCGCGATTTTTTCGTTGGTCAATTTTTTCTACTGCGGGCACGATTTTCCAATCAAGCAATCCGCTGACAGGAGACGGAAATGAGCGTTGCCAGCTTGCGCCCCAATATTGACCATTGGCCTGAACGTGTGGATTTGGCGGCCACATTTCGATGGGCTGAACGTCTGAATATGCACGAAGGGGTCGCAAACCATTTTAGCTTGGCGGTGAATCAGGACGGCACGCAATTCTTGATGAACGCCAATCAGATGCATTTTGCACGAGTCAAAGCATCGAACCTGCTATTTCTGGATGCCAAAGACGCTGATGTCATGACCCAACCCGGCGCACCGGACCCAACTGCCTGGGGCCTGCATGGTTCGATTCACCGGCACTGTCCTCATGCCCGCTGTGTAATGCATGTGCATTCCATCTTTGCCACGGTTCTGGCCTCGTTGGCCGACAGCACATTGCCGCCGATCGATCAGAACACCACTACGTTTTACAACCGTTATGTGGTCGATCACGAATTTGGTGGACTTGCTTTCGAAAGCGAGGGGGAACGTTGCGCAACCATGCTGGCAGACCCAAAAAAGAAAGTCATGATCATGGGTAATCATGGGGTTTTGATTTTGGGCAGTAACCCGGCAGATGCCTTTAATAGACTCTACTATTTCGAACGCGCTGCTGAAACGTATATCCGTGCCTTACAGACGGGCCAACCCCTGCGCGTTTTGTCAGACGAGATTGCGGAAAAGACAGCTCAGGAACTGGAAGAATATCCCGATCAGGCCGAGGCACATTTGCGTGAGATCAAGGCCCTGTTGGATGCCGAAGGCTCGGATTACGCAAGCTGACGAGAGACCGTGATGCCGGACACTGACCAAAATCCCGAGGCCGCCCGCTGGAATTACCACCCCGATGGGCCTGTGGCTTTGAACCCGCTGTTTAACTGGCCGCCCCGCCTGTCTGCAGTGTTGAAATGGTATGGTGGTGCATGGCTTCAGGTCACTGCCCTGACCCTGTGCCTGGGGCTTGCGGTGGTGGCCTATGTGCTGTTTTTCCCGGGTTTAGAGACGATGAAGACCTTCCAGCCCGGCTGGATGTTCCGAATCTGGTTGCTGAACATGGTGCCTCAGATTCTGGTCGCGGGCGGGCTGCATTGGTGGCTGTACATGCGCAAAGGGCAGGGCATGTACAAGAAGTTCGACCGCCGGGATCTGACCCGGGACAACGGGACCTTCACCTTTCGCAATCAGGTCTGGGACAATATCTGGTGGACCCTGGGCAGCGCCATGAGTGTCGCCACGATTTACCAATGGGGGATCTATTGGGCGATGGCAAATGGCTATGTCCCCACGGTCACATGGTCCGCCGCACCGGTCTGGTTTGTGATCTGGATGTCGCTAATCCCCATGTGGTCGGGGCTGCATTTCTATTGGGTGCATCGGCTGGAACATCACCCCAAGCTCTATAAACATGTCCACGCCGTGCATCACCGCAACGTCAATATCGGGCCGTGGTCGGGGATATCAAATCACTGGTTTGAGAACCTGTTGTACTTCACCACCTATTTCATCCACCTGATCGTGCCGTCGCACCCGATACATTTGTTATTCCACGCCTATTTCCAGCAGGTCAGCCCGGTTCTGTCCCATTCCGGGTTCGAAAAGCTGAAAGCCGGGGAGACCGAGGCCGCCCGCGCAGGCGATTTTTTCCACCAGCTGCATCACCGGTATTTCGAGTGCAACTATGGCACCTCAGAGATCCCGTTCGACAAGTGGTTTGGCACCTATCATGACGGCTCGGCCGAGGCGACGACACGCACGCGGGCCTATAAAAAGCAGATGTATACCTAGCCGACCCTCAGGGCGCGCGGAGTGATCCCGAACTCGGCCCGGAAGGCACGGGTCAGGGCGCTGGGGTCGTCGTACCCGGCGCGCAGGGCGATCTCGCTGACGGTCAGGTCGGTCTCTGTCACCAGTTTCCGCGCCAGATTCAGGCGCAAGCGGCGATAGACCTGGGCCGGACCTGCGCCAAGCTCGGCCTGCATGCGCGTGGACAACGCCTTGTGCGAGCGTCCGACCTGTCGGGCGATCTCCGTAATGGGCAGCGGAGTTTCAAGATTCTCCTGCATCTGCGCCAAGGCCTTGTTCACATACCCACTGGTTGCCCCGACCCCTCCGGAATGCGACCGCGCGGAATCGCGGGTCATGAACAGTTGCGCCACCTCGAGGGCCAGCGCCTGCCCGTGGTCCTGACCGATCAGGTGCAACACAAGATCAAACGCGGCCATGGCGCCGGAACAGGTAATGCGATTCCGGTCTAGGACATACCGCTCGCGCCGGGCGTCGATCTCGGGGAACCGCTCGGTAAAGCCGGTCAGCTCTTCCCAATGGATGGTGGCGCGATACCCGTCCAGCAGTCCGGCCAGCGCCAGCAGCCAGCTTCCGGTGTCCAGCCCAGCCAGAACGTCATAGCGATTTGCGGCGGATCGCAATCCGGTCAGCGTCGGCCAGCCGCCATGCGCGCGAAACCCATATGATGGCATCACCATCAATGTACCGCCGCGGGCAGATTGCAGTCTTGCGTGCGGCGTAACCTGCAACCCCGAGGATGATGTGACCGGCCCTTCTGTCAGCGACAGGAATTCCCAGTCATACAGTTTTCGTCCAGCCAGCGAATTGGCCGCGCGCAGGGGTTCGACGGTGTTGGCAAGGCAATGGTTTGAAAACCCATCAAAAAGCAGAACCCCGAATTGCTGCATCGCGGCAGGCGATTTTGTCCATTTTCGCATGGTTAACGTCTATTTCTGCACGATGAACTTTGCAACCCGGGCCACGATATCGCAAGCCCCAGATGTGGAGACCGCAGATGCAATATGGCCTGACCGACGAGCAAGAGATGATCGCCGCGACTGTTCGCAGTTTCGTCGAGAAAGAGATCTATCCACATGAAGAGCTGGTTGAACGTACCGGCGAGGTTCCGCAGGAAATAGCGGATGAGATCAAGCGCAAGACAATTGAATTGGGTTTCTATGCCTGCAATTTTCCCGAAAGCGTCGGATGTGCCGGGCTGAACCATCGGGAATTTGCACTGGTCGAGCGCGAACTGGGTCGGGGATCGATGGCCTTGAACCACTTCTTTGGCCGTCCGCAAAACATCCTGATGGCCTGCGAGGGCGAGCAAGTCGAACGCTATCTGATGCCCGCAGTTCGGGGCGAAAGGATGGATGCACTGGCGATGACCGAACCAGGTGCAGGTTCGGATGTGCGTGGTATGAAATGTGCCGCAGTTCGAGACGGCGGAGATTGGGTCGTCAACGGGACCAAACATTTCATCTCGGGCGCGGAGCATGCCGATTTCATCATCGTTTTCATCGCGACGGGTGAAGATCAGACGCCAAAAGGTCCAAAGAAACGGATCACAGCCTTTCTTGTGGATCGCGGCACGCCGGGATTCACCATCCGGGACGGGTATAAATCGGTCAGCCACCGGGGCTATAAGAACATGGTCCTGGATTTTGACGATTGTCGCCTGCCCGACAGTCAGGTGTTGGGCGAGGTCGATGGCGGGTTCGAGGTGATGAATACCTGGCTATATGCCACCCGCATCACCGTGGCGACCATGTCGGTCGGACGCGCACGTCGCGCCTTTGACTATGCGCTGGACTATGCAGCCACGCGTGAACAATTCGGTCAGAAAATCGGCAAGTTCCAGGGCGTGTCATTCCAGATCGCCGATATGATCACCGAAATCGATGCCGCTGACCTGTTGACGCTGGCAGCGGCCGACCGGCTGGACAAAGGGCTGCCTGCAAACCGCGAGATTGCCTCGGCCAAGCTTTACGCCTCCGAGATGCTGTCGCGGGTGACCGATGCCGCGATTCAGGTGCATGGCGGCATGGGGCTGATGGACGATTACCCGCTGGAACGGTTCTGGCGCGATGCGCGCGTCGAACGCATCTGGGACGGTACCAGCGAGATTCAGCGTCACATCATCAGTCGTGAGCTGTTGCGGGCACTTGGCGCATGACAACGGCGCTGGCACGGGCGTTGAACCCAAGCTCCATTGCCGTGATCGGTGGTGGGGCTTGGTGCGCGTCAGTCATTCAACAGGCGCGCAAGTTCGGGTTTCAGGGCGATATCTGGCCGGTCCATCCCAAAGCCTCTGAGGTGGCCGGAGAGCGCGCTTTTGCGCGGCTCGAGGATTTGCCCACGGCCCCGGATGTGGCCTTTGTGGGCATCAATCGTCATGCAACAATCGAGGCGGTTCAGGCGCTGGCAGCGATCGGGGCAGGGGGTGCGGTTTGTTTCGCGTCGGGGTTCACCGAGGCGCGAGCCGAGGATGATTTGGGCGCGGATCTGCAGGACCAGTTGATAGCAGCCGCCGGGGAAATGCCTGTTCTGGGTCCCAACTGCTATGGTTTCGTCAACGGGCTGGATCAAGTCGCAGTCTGGCCGGATCAGCATGGGATGCAACCGGTGGAACGAGGCGTAGCGATCCTGACGCAAAGTTCGAATATTGCAATCAACATGACCATGCAACGCCGGGCCCTGCCGCTGGCGTTCATGCTGACCTGCGGGAATCAGGCGCAGACACATCAGGCTGACGTTGCCTCAACACTTCTGGACGACGACCGGATCACCGCTATCGGTGTTCATATCGAGGGGTTTGGCGATCTGCGAAAATGGGAGGCTTTGGCCGACAAGGCACGCAGCCGGGGCATTCCGGTTGTTGCCCTGAAGATGGGCCGCTCCTCCCATGCGCAGGCGGCGACGATTTCGCATACCGCGTCTTTGGCAGGTGGTGATGCGGGCGCGCAGGCGTTTCTGGACCGGTTGGGAATCGCCCGGCTGGACGACATTCCCAGCTTTTTGGAATGCCTCAAGCTGTTGCATGTCACGGGTCGGTTGGACGGCACCGGGTTGAGCACGATCAGCTGCTCGGGTGGTGAGGCCAGCCTCGCCGCCGATATGTCAGAGGGGCGTGATCTGCATTTCCCCCCCTTGACCGAGGCACAGAAAACTGACCTGCGGGCGGCTTTGGGCCCAATGGTGGCGTTGGCGAACCCGCTAGACTACCACACCTATATATGGCGCGATACCGAAGCGATGACCCGCGCGTGGTCGGCGATGACCGGGCCGGAACAAGCCATTACCATTGCGATTGTCGACTATCCTCATACCGACGCATCGGATTGGGAATGTGCCACCCAAGCGGCGTTGAACTGCGCCGCCCAAACCGGGCGACCTTTTGCCGTTGCCGCGACCCTACCAGAACTTTTGCCAGAGGAAGTGGCGCAGCGCCTGCTGGTCGGCGGTGTGGTGCCTTTTGCCGGTCTGCATGAAGCCTTGGCTGCGGTTGAGGCCGCCGCGCGGCCGGTTGCGGCACCGGCTGATCCGGTACTGTTGCCCTCGCAGGCTGAGGCAAACCATGTCTTGACCGAAGCAGAGGCCAAACGGGCGCTGGCAGATCATGGTCTGCGGATTCCTCAATCCGTAGTGACGCGTCCGGACAAGGCTGCGCATGCTGCATCGAATCTGACGGCTCCATTCGCGGTCAAGGGCGTCGGGCTTGCGCATAAATCCGAACACGGTGCGGTGCGCCTTGGCGTCGGCTTGGACGATCTGAGCGCGGTTGCGACCGAGCTTGGAACCGACGAAGTTCTGATCGAAGAGATGGCCCAAGGCGGTGTTGCCGAGTTATTGATCGGCGTCACCCGTGATCCGGCCCATGGCTATGTTCTGACGCTAGGGGCTGGAGGCGTGCTGACCGAAATTCTGCGCGACAGTGTTTCAGTGCTGATCCCGTCATCCCGGGACGTGGTCCGTCAGGCGCTGGGCAAGCTGAACTGTGCGCCGTTGCTTGCGGGGTATCGCGGTAAACCGGCGGCGGATACCGAGGCGATCCTGAATGCAGCCGAGGCTGTGCAAGCCTATGTTATTGCCAATGCAGCCCATGTCAGCGAAGTTGAAATCAATCCACTCATCTGCAATCCCGATGGCGCTGTGGCCGTGGATGCTCTGATCCGAAAGGCACGTATATGAACCCGGTTAAAACCAAGCGCGATGGCGCGATTCTGCAGGTCACTCTGGACCGACCCAAAGCAAATGCCATTGATCTGGCCACCAGCCGGGTCATGGGTGAAGTGTTCCGCGAATTCCGCGATGATCCTGAGTTGCGCGTGGCCATCCTGACCGGTGGTGGCGAAAAGTTCTTTTGCCCGGGGTGGGACCTGAAGGCCGCCGCGGACGGAGACGCCGTGGACGGAGATTATGGAGTCGGCGGTTTTGGCGGGCTGCAGGAATTGCGGGATATGAACAAGCCTGTCATCGCCGCGGTGAACGGGATTGCCTGTGGTGGAGGGCTGGAACTGGCGCTGAGTGCGGATATGATCATCGCTGCAGAGCATGCCAGCTTTGCCCTGCCCGAAATCCGGTCGGGCACCGTGGCCGATGCGGCCAGTGTAAAGCTGCCAAAACGCATCCCCTACCATATCGCGATGGAACTGCTGCTGACTGGCCGCTGGTTCGATCCGGTTGAGGCAAAAGGGTGGGGCCTGATCAACGAGATTGTCCCAAGTGATCAGCTTTTAGACCGGGCATGGGAACTGGCCCGTTTATTGGCCAGCGGCCCCCCGCTGGTTTACGCGGCGATCAAAGAGATCGTGCGCGACGCCGAAGATTCCAAGTTTCAGGATGCCATGAACCGGATCACCGGGCGGCAGTTGCCGACGGTGGACATTCTATATGGTTCTGAAGACAACCTCGAAGGCGCGCGCGCCTTTGCCGAGAAACGCGACCCGGTCTGGAAAGGGCGCTGAGCGGGTTCAGATCTTCTCGAACATTGCGATAAGGGCGGTATCGTCCCGGTTGGGCCCGGCAGCCAGGTCGCCGTAGATTCGAACTTCGGGCAGGGACAGGTTTTGTATCTGCCCATGGGCAAGCTGGTGCAGTGCGTCAGCAAATCCCAGAGATTCGTAGTGTTTCGCGTTAATCGACAGAGCGAATTGCGCGCCTGTCCGGGCCACGTTCAACAGCGCGGGCAGGGCCTCGGGGCCGAGATGGCCATGGGTAAATGTGCCCGAGGACACAATGCCCGAATAGCTGTCGCGCGGCACCGGGATGCCCTGGTTCAGGTCAGCCTCAATCGCGTCGCGGTAGATGTCTTTGCGCAGGGCCTGATCCAGCATCTCGGCGCTGATATCGGTGGCGTCGATCGGACCAACGCCCAACCCGGCCAGTACCGCACCGCAAAGCCCGGTGCCTGCACCGACATCCAAAACCGGACCCTGTCCCCCGGCGCTGACAAAGGCGCGGGCGGTGTGGATATGCAACTGATAGTCCTCGCGCGCCGCAAAACCGTCATCATAGTCGCCGGCCCATTCGGCATAAAGCCGTTTGTGGTCCTCGGGGCTGTCTAGCGCATAAGCTGCATGCAGGTCGGGCGATTTTGTACTCATGACTCATGAAAGGCGTATGTGGGGATTCGAATCAAGTATCCAGTGGCGGGTGCTTGCATCTTGGACCATTGGCGATCATCAAGAAGGATATGGTTAAGACACTCTTTTCATTCGGTCACGGATATTCGGCGCAGGCCCTGTCGCGGCATCTTGAACCGGCGGGTTGGCGCGTATTCGGAACTACGCGCGATCCGGCGCAATCGGGTGCGGTCCGCGCATCCGGTGCCGAACCGGTGATCTGGCCCGGTCAGACGGTTGATTTGGACGGGGTAACACATCTGTTGATTTCTACCGCGCCGAATGCGGGCGGAGATCCAGTGCTGGCGGCGCTTGGCGACAAAATCGCTGACCGCGCAGGTCAGTTCGATTGGGTCGGATACCTTTCCACAACCGCAGTCTATGGGGACCACAAAGGCGGTTGGGTGGACGAGGCGACCCTTCCTTCACCAATGGCCGAGCGCGGCAGGTGGCGCGTCCGGGCCGAGACACAATGGCAAGACATTCCGGGCCTGCCCGTCCACATCTTTCGCCTTGCCGGGATATATGGCCCCGGGCGCGGCCCATTTTCCAAACTTAAACGGGTGGGAATGCGCCGCATAATCAAACCGGGGCAGGTGTTCTCGCGCATCCATGTGGCGGACATCGCGCAGGTGCTTGCGGCGTCGATGGCATCGCCGAACCCAGGTGCGATTTACAATGTCTGTGACGATGAGCCGGTGCCGCCACAGGATGTCATCGCCTATGCGGCTGAACTTCAAGGCCTGCCTCTGCCCGCTGCGGTTCCGTTCGACCAGGCCGATATGTCCCCGATGGCCCGAAGTTTCTATAATGAAAACAAGCGGGTCAGGAATGACCGGATCAAGGATGAACTGGGTATCCGGCTTTTGTATCCGGATTACCGCGCTGGACTGCAGGCCCTGATGAAGGACGGCTGAGCCCTTATCGGGCGGTGGCTTTGATCAGGTCCGCGGCTTTCTCGGCGATCATGATGGTTGGGGCGTTGGTGTTTCCCGAAACCAGAGTAGGCATGACCGATGCATCGACCACGCGCAGCCCCTCGATCCCGCGCACACGCAGTTCGGGGTCAACCACGGCCATCGCATCCACACCCATTTTGCAGGTTCCGACCGGGTGATAGATCGTATCTGCGCGAGCGCGAATATGGTGCTCCCAATCCGCATCGGTTTGAGCGTCATCTATGCCGTACATCGCTTTGTACCGGAATTTACTGAAGGCCGGCGCGTGCAGAATGTCTTTGGTCATACGCGCGCCCTTGATCAGCGTGTCCAGATCGCGGTCATCGGACAGGTAAGCCGGATCAATTGCCGGAGCGGCAAAGGGATCGGCGCTGTGCAGCCCGACCGTGCCACGGCTTTCGGGGCGCAATTTGCACACATGGCAGCCGAACCCATAGCCATAATGCAGCTTCCTTGCATGATCATCGGCCAAGGAAATGACGAAGTGCAGCTGGATGTCGGGGCGATCCAAATCCGGGGAGGTTTTCAGAAACGCGGCGCCCTCGGCAAATGGCGTGGCCGCCATCGACTTACCGGTCTTACGCCAGCGCCAAATATGCCCTGCCAAATTCAATGCGGCAGCGACACCGATGCCGAATGTGTTGGTGTCCCGGGTTTTATAGAGCAGCGTGAAATCCAGATGGTCCTGCAGGTTCTTGCCAACGCCCGGCAGGTCGTGCCGCACCTCGATCCCATGTTTGACCAGATCATCAGCGGCACCAATCCCGGATAGCTGCAACAACTGCGGAGTTTGAAGTGCACCGGCGCAAACCAGAACCTCGCGCCTGGCGGAGACAGTGATATCCGCACCTTTGGCCTTTTTCCTGTACACCACGCCGGTGGCCCGCTTTCCTTCAAAGGTCAGCTCTTTGGCATGGGCGTCGGTAATGACCGTCAGGTTCGGGCGGTCCATGACCGGAAAGACATAGGCCGCCGCTGCCGAGCATCGCTCGCCATTCTTCGACGGGTCGTGAAACTGTGTGACCTGATACAGACCAACGCCCTCGTTATCGCCCCGGTTGAAGTCCTGGCTTCGGCGGTGCTGCATCTGTTCGGCAGCTTCAATAAAGGCACGCGTGATCGGGCGCGGCTCTTTCTGGTTTGACACGTGCAGAGGGCCGCTGTCGCCGTGATGGTCGTCGGCGCCATCTTCGTTATGTTCGGACATCTTGAAATAGGGAAGGACGTTGTCCCAGTCCCAACAGGCACAGCCCATTTCAGCCCAGCCATCATAGTCCTGACGCTGACCCCGGACGTACAACATTGCGTTAATCGCGCTGGACCCGCCCACCGTCTTGCCGCGCGGCTGATATCCTTTGCGGCCGTTCAGCCCCGGTTGGGCCACGGTTTCAAATGCCCAGTTGTTGATTTTCGGCCGCCCCGGCAGCGAGGCCACTGTTGCCGCGGGCAATCTGGTAAGCATGCCGTTGCCGCCGTTTCCGGCTTCAAGAAGGCAGACACGTATTCCAGGATCTTCGCTCAGGCGACCGGCAAGAACCGAACCGGCGGATCCTGCGCCGACAATTACATAATCAAATTGCATTCAGACTCCAAAAATTTTCGGAACCGGCAGTCAAATACGCCGGTCAATCTGTATTAGGCGCGGATCCGAACAAAAGAACCCGCGCTCATGTCGTTCATAAAGACAGTGGTCGCATACGGATGAAAAACAAGGGTTGTGGTCTATATGTGACCCAAGGTTATTCAGGGATTTGAAAATTGCTCCGATTGCACGGGATCCGGGGATGTTCTCTTCATAATTATTTCCTATGGTTTTCATCATTAAACAAAACTTTTATGCATGAATGCAATTTGCTATTTCTGACTAGGTCAGGACTTCAGGAATACCGATACCCTTGCCAGATGCTCAGCGTATTTGGATGGGGAAGACGTGTCTTGAATCTGTGTTCTTGATTACCACGAATTTCACTGCGCAAGATCGCCGGATATTAGCTAGGATTGGAGACCGATATGGACGGAAGTGATAACCCCAAAGCAGGCGGATGCCCTGTGATGCACGGCGCTGGAACCCGTTCCAACCGGGATTGGTGGCCGAACCAGCTAAACCTGTCGATCCTGCACCAGCACGGAGCGGCGTCGAATCCTCTGGGTTCGGATTTCGACTATGCTGAAGAGTTCAAAAAGCTGGATATGAAGGCGCTGAAAGAAGACCTATATGCGTTGATGACGGATTCACAGGAGTGGTGGCCGGCGGATTATGGCCATTATGGTGGTCTGTTCATTCGGATGGCCTGGCATAGTGCAGGCACCTACCGGACGGCAGATGGCCGTGGCGGGGCCTCGACCGGGAACCAGCGTTTTGCGCCGCTCAACAGTTGGCCGGACAACGGTAACCTCGACAAGGCGCGTCGTCTGCTGTGGCCGATCAAGCAAAAATACGGAAACCAGATTTCCTGGGCTGACCTGATGATCCTGGCAGGTAACTGCGCCATCGAATCCATGGGTGGCAAAACCTTTGGTTTTGCCGGCGGCCGTGCCGATATCTGGGCCCCCGAAGAAGACATCTATTGGGGAACCGAGACAGAATGGCTGGCCCCGACCGACAATCCGCAGAGCCGGTATTCCGGTGAGCGCGATCTGGAAAACCCTCTGGCCGCAGTGCAGATGGGCCTGATCTATGTAAACCCTGAAGGTCCGGACGGAGAGCCCAACGTTCTGGCTTCGGGTCGTGACATCCGCGACACCTTTGGCCGTATGGCAATGAATGACGAGGAAACCGTTGCTCTGGTTGCTGGTGGTCACACTTTCGGCAAGGCGCATGGTGCGGGCGATCCCGATCTGGTCGGCCCCGAACCCGAAGCGGCCCCGATCGAAGAGATGGGCTTTGGTTGGATCAACAAGTTTGGGTCCGGCAAGGGTGACGATACCACGACATCAGGGGTCGAGGGCGCCTGGACCGCAAATCCGATCCAATGGGATAACGGCTATTTCGACCTGTTGTTCGGATATGACTGGAACCTGACCAAAAGCCCCTCGGGCGCGTGGATTTGGGAACCGGTGAATGTCAAAGAAGAAGACATGGCCCCGGCGGCGCATGACGCGTCGAAGAAGGTCAAAACCATGATGACCACCGCCGACATGGCGATGCGCATGGACCCGATCTATGGTCCGATCTCAAAGCGTTTTCACGAGAACCCGGAAGAATTCGCTGACGCTTTCGCCCGTGCATGGTTCAAACTGACCCACCGCGACATGGGCCCGCGCTCGAATTACATCGGCGAGGAATCTCCGGCCGAGGAACTGCTGTGGCAAGACAATGTCCCCGCCGTGGATCACGAGCTGATCGGTGACGCGGATGTGGCCGAGCTGAAGGCTAAGATCGCGGCCACTGGCCTGTCGGTGTCCGAGCTGGTTTCGACCGCATGGGCTTCGGCCTCGACCTTCCGCGGCTCGGACAAGCGCGGCGGTGCCAATGGCGCACGTATCCGTCTTGCTCCGCAGAAAGACTGGGACGCGAACGAACCGATGAAGCTGGCCAAGGCGCTGACCGCGCTTGAGGGCGTTCAGGCGACGTTCAACGGCGCACAATCCGGGGGCAAGAAAGTGTCTCTGGCCGACGTGATCGTTCTGGCTGGTAATGTGGGTGTCGAACAGGCCGCCAAGGCCGGTGGTCAGGAGGTTGAGGTTCCGTTCACACCTGGCCGCACCGATGCGACGCAAGATCAGACCGATGTGGACAGCTTTGCCGTGCTCGAGCCCGAGGCCGACGGCTTCCGCAACTATCAGAAGACGGATTATTCGGTTTCACCCGAAGAGCTTCTGGTCGACAAGGCCCAGCTGCTGACTCTGTCGGCGCCGGAAATGACCGCATTGGTTGGCGGTCTGCGCGTGATCGGAGCCAATTTTGGTGACACCAAGCATGGTGTGTTGACCGACCGCGTCGGCACGCTCAGCACCGACTTCTTCATCAACCTGCTGGACATGGGCACCGAATGGAAACCCGCGGGCAAGGGCGTCTATGAGGGTCGGGACCGCGCCAGCGGTGAGGTCAAGTGGACCGGTACCCGCGTCGATCTGGTCTTCGGCTCCAACTCGCAGCTGCGGGCTCTGGTCGAGGTCTACGGTCAGGCAGGCGCAGAAGGCAAATTTGTCTGCGATTTCGTCTCGGCCTGGAACAAGGTCATGAATGCAGACAGGTTCGATCTGAAGTAAGCCTGCGACCTTCGCAGAATTTGCGCCGTCCGAGGAGACTCGGGCGGCGTTTTGTCTGCCCCGGTTCCGGGCGCATACCCAGCATTGGGTACGATTCCGCCCAGGGGCCGTTCTTTCCCCCATTCCGTGCGGTCCGTTACCGGCTCGGAAGAGAGAATTGTTAAGCTAACCTGTTGTTTTTATTAACCTAGAGAAGTTTCTGTTAAGAAATGCAAAGTTTTTTCAGATTGGGGGTTGCAGGTCCCAGACCTAATCCGTAAATACCCCTTCACCGGCGCTGCTGAGGCGCTTGTGACACACTGGAGAGACGGTGGGACGGGTTGGAGAGACGGCCGGACGC
>NZ_JBXWOC010000012.1:0-95234 GCF_059610665.1 Ruegeria sp. CDSC051 | reverse complement strand
CAGCCCGCAAAATCAACCAACTTCCCACCCAACTCAACATGCAAACCATGCAAAGGCGTGCGCTTAATATCCGTCATTTCAGGTACCTTTCGATCAGCGGGACTGGTCACGAACAACCATGACGGTGCAATGCGCATTGCGCACCACGCGTGCCAGGTTCGGACCAATTTCATAATTCGGGAAATCGCCCTTGGTCGACGCCATGACGATCATGTCGAAGCTCTCTTTGTGAGCGAACTTCAGAATTTCGCGGTAGACGCTGCCCTCTTGGACATGGACAGCTACGCCCGCAGCGCCACCATTGTCCAAAATGGTCTGAACCGCGTTGCGCACATGTTCTCTGGCGCCCGCGCCATAATTGGCAGGCAGGTTCGGAAGCTGGATGATCTCGGGGATGACGGCGACCGCGTGCAGTTCGGCACCGTAGAATTTCGCCTGTTCCAATGCGACCGGCAATGCCTGTTTCCAGGAACGGTCGTCAGAGTGATCAATCGGCAGCAGGATTTTCGTGGCCATCACGCCTCTCCTCGAGATAGGAATTCTGTTTCAAGTCGGGGGGCCGGAATGGCCCCCCGTAGGTTTTCAGTGCCCGGTTTATTCGGCAGGCGTGCCACCCGGCTCTTCAGACTTGCCACCGGAGGCAAAGAACTCTTTCGTCAGTTTGAAGACGATGGGGCTCAGCAAGGCCAGGGCGATCAGGTTCGGGATGGCCATCATGGCGTTCAGCGTGTCAGCCAGCAGCCAGATAAAGCCCAGATCCGCGGTTGCGCCGAAGTAGATCATGATAATCCACAAGACGCGGTATGGCACCAAAGATTTCACACCCAACAGGAACTCGACGCATTTTTCGCCATAGAACGACCAACCGAGGATGGTGGTAAAGGCAAAGATCGACAGCGCAATGGCGATCAAGTAGCCACCAATGCCCGGCAACGACATTTCGAAGGCGGCCGAAGTCAACGCGGCACCGGATTCACCCGTGGTCCACGCACCTGAGGCGATGATTGCCAAACCGGTGATCGAGCAGACGATGATAGTGTCGATGAAAGTGCCCAGCATCGCGATCAGGCCCTGGTTTACCGGACCTTTGGTCTCGGCTGCGGCATGAGCGATTGGGGCGGAACCCAGACCGGCTTCGTTCGAGAAGACACCGCGCGCCACACCAAAGCGGATGGCGGCCCAAACGGCGGCGCCCGCAAAACCACCTTCGGCGGCCGAGGGTGTGAAGGCGTAGGTGAAGACCAACGACACAGCATTGCCGATTTCACCGATATTGATCAACAGAACCAGCAGACCCGCGATGATATAGGCAATCGCCATGAACGGAACCAGTTTACCGGCAACGGCACCGATACGCGTGATACCACCCAGGATTACAGCGGCGGTCAGAACCATCAGCACCACACCGGTGACCGAGGTATTCAGGCCGAAATTGGCTTCGAGAACCTGTGCAACACCATTGGCTTGCACACCGTTGCCGATACCAAAGGCTGCAACTGCGCCGAACAGGGCAAATGCAACACCCAGCCAGGCCCATTTCGCACCCAGACCGTTCTTGATGTAGTACATCGGACCACCGACAAAGTTGCCCAGCTCGTCCTTCTCACGGTATTTCACCGCCAGAACAGCCTCGGCATATTTGGTGGCCATGCCCACCAGGGCGGTCATCCACATCCAGAACAAAGCGCCCGGACCGCCCAGGAAGACAGCAGTAGCAACACCGGCGATGTTACCCGTACCAATGGTCGCCGACAGCGACGTCATCAGTGCGTTGAACGGGCTGATCTGCCCATCGCCCTGACTTTCTCGACCGGCGAACAGCAGCTTAAAGCCCGTGCCGATACGCAGGATCGGCATGAATTTCAGCCCCACCTGCAGGAAGAAGCCAACGCCAAGAATGAGGACCAGCATCAGCGGCCCCCACACGACGCCATTGATGGCCCCTACGATTGAATTTAACGCTTCCATGGTATTCCTCCCTAGCGCGTTTGGATTATGCCCCGGCAGCAATCGCCCTTTGGCGAGCTTGCTTGAGGGCGGCAAAGTCTTCGTCCGCGTGGAACGACGAACGGGTCAGCGGCGTGGCTGACACGTGCAGAAAGCCCTTTGAGCGTGCGATCTGCTCAAGCTGGGCGAATTCTTCCGGTGTCCAGAACCGGTCAATCGGGTGATGTTTTGCGGTCGGCTGCAGATATTGCCCCACTGTCAGAAAATCGACCTGAGCCGCGCGCAGATCGTCCATGACCTGACGCACGTCATTCAGGCTCTCGCCCAGGCCAACCATCAAGCCGGATTTGGTAAAGATCTCGGGGTTGGCGCGCTTGGCATCGTCCAACAGACGCAGCGAAGTGTAATACCGCGCGCCCGGACGCACCGTGGGATACAGATGCGGAACCGTTTCGAGATTGTGATTGAATACGTCGGGGGCGGCCGCAAATACCAGATCGGCCGCGTCCCCTTTGCCCAGAAAGTCGGGGGTCAGAACTTCTACCGTTGTGCCGGGATTCTGGTGGCGCACAGCACGGATGGTTTGGGCAATATGTTCAGCGCCGCCATCAGCCAGATCATCCCGGTCAACCGAGGTGATCACGACATGACGCAGGCCCAGCTTTTTCACCGCAACGGCCACACGGCCGGGTTCGAACTGGTCCAGAGCGTCGGGGCGGCCAGTGGCAACGTTGCAGAAGGAACAGCCGCGGGTACAGACCTCGCCCATGATCATCATGGTGGCGTGGCGCTTGGACCAGCATTCGCCGATATTTGGGCAAGCAGCCTCTTCGCAAACGGTAGCCAGATTATGGTCACGCATCAGGCGGCGGGTTTCGTAATATTCTGAGCTTTCAACCCGTTTCTTCCGAATCCATTTCGGTTTACGCGGAATGACACTGTCAGCCTTTTTGGCTTTTTCCGGGTGGCGAGGTCGAAGCTGGATGGTCATCTGGCTGATCCTCGTTAAGCGTGAATCGCACGGCCCAGGGCGTCAAGGCAGGCCTCTTTGACCGCCTCGCCCATGGCAGGGTGCGCATGACAGGTTGCGGCAACTTCAGCAACTGTTGCGCCTTTGGTCATGGCCAGAACCAGCTCGGCAATCAGGTCGCCGCCATGCGCGCCGCAGATATGCGCGCCCAGGATTTGACCGTCATCGCCAGCCAGAACCTTGACCGCACCATCCGTTTCACCGGTCGAACGCGCCCGAGAATTGGCCATGAAGGCGAACTTGCCGACCGCGTAGTCAGTGCCAGCCTCTTTCAGCGCCTCCTCGGTCAAACCGACCGAGGCGACCTCGGGGTCGGTGTAAACCACGCCCGGAACGGTGTTGTAATCCACATGCCCGGCCTGACCGGCCAGGATTTCGACACAGGCGACGCCGTCTTCTTCGGCCTTATGCGCCAGCATAGGTCCGGGCACACAATCACCAATCGCATAGATACCGGGCACCGAGGTCTGGAACGCTCCATCGACCTCGATAAAACCGCGTTGGTTGATGGCAACGCCCAGATCTTCCAACCCCAGTCCGCGCGTCACAGGGCGGCGGCCTACAGCGATCAGGACCTTGTCGGCCTCGATCACTTCTTCCTTGTCCTTGCCAACTCGGTCCACGATCAGGGACAGGCCCGCGTCGGTTTTCCCGACCGATTTCAACGCCCTGCCCAGTTGGAATTTCAGCCCGCGCTTTGACAGGGCGCGCTGTGCCAGCTTGGCGATCTCTCCATCAATGCCGGGCAGAACACGGTCGAGATATTCAACCACCGTGACTTTGGCACCCAGACGCGCCCAGACCTGACCCAGTTCCAATCCGATGACACCGGCACCGATCACCACCAGATGATCCGGCACGGTGTCCAGCGCAATCGCCCCGGTTGAGCTGAGGATATCTTGCTCGTCAATCTCAATCCCCGGCAGCGAGGTGGGCTCGGACCCGGTGGCGATCAGGATGTTCTTTGCCTCATGGATCGTGTCGCCGACCTGAACCTGCCCTGCAGCCGGAATACTGGCCCAACCTTCGATCAGGTCGATACCGTTCTTTTTGAACAGGAATCCGATCCCTTTGGTCAGGTCACCAACGATCTTGTCCTTGCGCCCCATCATCGCGCCGATGTCGATGCTGGCCCCCTCGACCTCAATGCCATGGGAGGAGAGATGGCTGATCTCGGCATATTTGGCCGAGGAGGTCAGCAACGCTTTGGAGGGTATGCACCCCACATTCAGACAGGTCCCGCCAAGAGCACCCCGCCCCTCGACGCAAGCGACATTCATGCCCAGCTGAGCGGCACGAATGGCCGCTACATATCCGCCGGGGCCACCGCCAATAACGATCAGGTCATAGGTGCTCATGATTTAACCTCAATAGATCTGATGGCTCGCGCACAGGGCGCGGACTTTTTCACGAGTTTCTTTTTCGACGGTCGCATCCCCGTCAGAAGACTGAGCCAAAGCGTCCAGCACGTTGCCAATCAGATGACCGATCGTCGTAAACTCTTCGGGGCCAAATCCACGGCTGCATCCGGCAGCGGTGCCCAGACGAATACCACTGGTAATCGTTGGCTTTTGCGGATCGCCGGGAACACTGTTTTTGTTGCAAGTAAAACCTGCACGCTCAAGCGCGGCTTCGGCATCTTTGCCGGTCACGCCGATGGGGCGCAGATCGACCAACATCAGATGGTTCTCGGTTCCGCCAGAAACGATGTCACAGCCTCGCGCCATCATCACATTCGCCAAAGCCGCCGCGCTGTCGACTACGCGCTGCATGTAGGTTTTGAACTCAGGCTTCAAAGCTTCACCAAAGGCTACGGCCTTGCCCGCGATCACATGCATCAGCGGGCCACCCTGCAGACCCGGAAACACAGCCGAGTTGATCTTTTTGGCCAGTGTTTCATCATTGGTCAGGATGATCCCGCCGCGTGGTCCACGTAGGGTCTTATGAGTGGTCGACGTCACCACATGAGCGTGCCCAACAGGCGACGGATGCAGCCCAGTCGCCACCAGCCCCGCGATATGCGCCATATCTGCCAGCAGCCAGGCCCCAACCTTGTCAGCGATTGCCCGAAAGCGCGCAAAGTCGATTTTCTGCGAATAGGCCGATGCGCCCGCGATGATCAGCTTGGGCTTCTCAGCTTCTGCCAATGCCTCGACCTGATCATAATCAATCAGCCCGGCATCGTTCAGACCGTATTGCACCGGACGGAACCATTTGCCCGATTGCGCGGGTTTCGCGCCGTGGGTCAGGTGCCCGCCAGCATCCAGCGACATTCCCAGTATCGTGTCACCGGGGCTAAGCAGCGCCAGCTTGACCGCTCCATTCGCCTGAGCACCGGAATGAGGTTGTACGTTTGCGTATTCGCACCCAAACAGTTTCTTCAACCGCTCGATAGCTTCGGATTCGACCTCGTCGACATATTCGCAGCCACCGTAATACCGGCGACCGGGATACCCTTCGGCGTATTTGTTGGTCAGCACAGACCCCTGCGCATCAATCACCGCCTGCGAGACGATGTTTTCAGATGCGATCAGTTCGATCTGATCCGCCTGACGGCCACCCTCACGGGAAATCGACGCAGAGATTACCGGATCGGCCTCAGCCAGCGACGTTTTAAACATGGTCTCCTCCCACGGTTCCGAATCCAAATTGCGAAACTTTGTTTCCTATAGTGGAATTTTCATCCTTAAGGCAACATTTTTCTTACAATGGTGAATTTGATTTTGATTGGAAATTATGCAAGCATCGATAAAACAGGGGGATTTCACGTGGCAGAAGAGAATTTAACGGATGTTTCCGGAATGGACGATCAGGACGAGGGTATGGCTCTGGGCCGCTCGATCCGCGACGCGCGCCGTGCAAAAGGCTGGACATTGGAAGAAGCCGGTCGTGCTGCCGGGATCGGTCGATCAACCCTGTCAAAAATCGAAAACAACCAGACAAAGCCCAGCTTTGATATTGTTCGGCGGCTCACACAGGCGCTTGACCTCAGTACACCGCAGCTGTTTCTACAGTCCGGTCAATCGGGTATATCAGGCCGTCGCGATTATACGCCCAAGGGCGACGGTGAGATCAAGGACACCTCCACATATATCCATGAGTTGCTGTGTTCAGAGCTGACCAGCAAACGGATGCTGCCCTATATCGCGACAATCAAGGCGCGCGACATTTCCGAATTTGATAACTGGATTCGCCATTCTGGAGAAGAGTTCATGTTTGTCCTCAGCGGAGAGCTGACTTTTGTGTCGGAACACTACCGTCCGCTGCCGATGAAAGCCGGGGACTCGCTCTATTATGACAGTGGAATGGGGCACGGCTGTATTTCAACCAGTACCGAAGATGCCCGTGTGCTTTGGGTATCGCTGGAATAGCCCGCTAATAGAGTGACGTCACCCAACTTGCGAAAACCTGTACCTCGATACGGTCTTCAGCGCCTTTGCGTTTAACCAGATAGTGCGAAGGCTGAATGGGTAGACGGTAATCAAAGGGTGCCACCAGCAAACCCTGCTTAATGTACTCATGGGCAAAGCTCTCTAATACCATGGCCGCGCCCTGCCCCGCCGTGACGGCCTGCAAAGCCAAAAGTGACGAATCCATTCGAAGCGTTCTGGAGGGCGCGCCCAAATTGAGCGTGTATTGATCGGACAATCTCATCCAGTCATTCTCGGACCCTTTGATTGTTACGACCCGGCCCTGAGCCAGATTTTGAATGCTCAGATCTGCGCCAAAAGATGCCGCATAATCGGGATGGCAGACCGGCACCGCACATTCATGGCCCAGATGCGAGACGATCCCGTCATCCCAGTCACCATAGCCAAACCGGATATCAATATCGCTTTCTTCCTCTCCAAACCGGTTCGCCCAGACGAAGGTGGAGAGGTCCACTTTGATGTCGGGGTGCAGGTCTTCAAACTCAGCCAGTCTTGGTGCGATTACCAGCCCCGCACATGAGATGGAGGCCCGTATTTTGACCACCCGCCTGCGAGAATTGGTGAAAAGGCCGCTGGTTGCGTCTCTTAACTCGGAGAACGTCTTTTGAACCGGCATCGCATAGGCCCGCCCGATTTCGGTCAGGGCAACCCCGCGCGGCAAGCGTTCGAACAGGGATACGTTTAGATGCTTCTCTAACAACCGTATCTGCTGACTGATGGCGGCTGATGTCAGCCCCAGTTCTTCTGCTGCCGCAGAGAAACTGTTGTGACGCGCGGCAACTTCAAAAGCCCGCAACCAGGTGACATGGGGCAGTTTCGCCATTTCTTACCTTCAATGAAAATTATGCCTAATGGATAATATACATTGTTTGTATTGACAATCATTGCGTGCAAATCATGGGGCCAATTACCCAGAACGGTTCGAGATGACGCAGACCTTCGACTATATCATCGTGGGCGCCGGATCTGCCGGCTGCGTGCTGGCAAACAAGCTGAGCGCGTGTGGCAGCCATAAAGTATTGCTGATAGAAGCCGGTGGAACCGATCGCCGTTTCTGGATCAATGTACCGCTGGGATACGGCAAAACCTTCAACGATCCCAAGGTGAACTGGTGTTACTCTGCCCAGGCTGATCCAGGGTTGAACAACCGTCAGGCCTATTGGCCGCGCGGGCGGGTTATTGGCGGATCAAGCTCGATCAACGCCATGGCATATTTGCGAGGCCTCTCGCATGATTTTGATGACTGGGCCAAGGCAGGCGCAGAGGGTTGGAACTGGGAAACAGTACGCCAGACCTATGAGGCGATCGAGACCCATGTCGAAAGAGGCCAAACACCTTCCTCCGAGGGCGGCCCTCTCGTGGTCAGCGATGTCAGTGAGGGCATGCACCCGTTTTCGCGCCACTTTCTGGAGGCCTCACGGCAGATGGGCTGGCATATTTCTGACAATCTGAACGGTCAGGACGCCGAAGGAATGATGAGGCTGCGCAGTACTGTCAAAAACGGCCGCCGCTGGTCATCAGCAGCCGCGTTCCTGCGCCCTGCCCTGAAACGCAGCAATCTGCGGGTGGTATCCAATGCTCTGGTGCAGAACGTCATTCTGGATCAGGGCAAAGCCACCGGTGTCCGCTATCACGTTGAGGGTCAGGTGGTCACGTCCTTCGCGATCCGTGAAGTCATCCTGTCTGCCGGAGCCGTAAATTCGCCACAGCTCTTGCAGCTTTCGGGGATCGGGCCTGCGAACCTGTTGAAAAGGCACGGCATCAAAGTGCGCCAAAACCTGTCGCAGGTTGGACAGGGATTGCAGGATCATCTTGGCATATCCCAATTCTTTCATGCGACCGAGCCGACATTGAATAATACGCTTGGCAATCGGTTGGGACAGATGTTGTCCGGTATTCGTTATCTGTTGACCCGCAGCGGGCCACTCAGCGTCCCCGTCAACCAGGTCAGCGGCTTTGTGCGTTCGGACGAAACCGCCGAATTTGCTGATATGCAAATCTATTGCAATCCGATGTCCTATAAGACCGACACCAAAGGACAGCCGGGCGTTGATACCGAAGCAGGCTTTCTTCTGTGCGCCCAGCCCTGCAGGCCGACAAGCAGAGGGGAGATCAACATCCGTTCGGCAGATCCCATGGATTCACCCGCCATCCAACCGAACTCTCTCTCCACAAACCATGACTGCGACATGGCTATCAAAGCGGGTCGGGTGTTACAGAAACTGGCGCACACTGAGGCGATCCGCAGTGTTACGCGGACCAGGATAGAACCAGATGTTACGCGGATGAATGACGACCAGATGTTAGAGAATTTCCGCACCAACGCCGGAACTATATTTCATCCAAGCTGTACATGTCGCATGGGGACATCGGAACAGGATTCAGTTCTGGATTCTCGACTGCGGGTGCATGGTGTGGCAGGCCTTAGGGTGGTCGACGCGTCCTCGTTTCCAAGCATAACCTCAGGCAACACCAATGCGCCTGTGATGATGCTGGCCGCGCGCGGCGCGGACCTCATTCTGGAAGATGCCACAAAGCGCATGAACGCTTGAAGCAGAGGGAAAGAAGACCATCTTCCAGAATATTTGGTCTGGAAAGAGGCCTCTTTCCCTGATCAGGAAAAGTGCAACGCATAGACGTTGTTCAAATACTTTTGATCGTCGATCTGAAAGTGGGTCTCTCCAATGAACTCGAAACCCTTGGCCAGATAGAACTTGATGGCCGAGGGGTTCTCA
Organism: Ruegeria sp. CDSC051; assembly: GCF_059610665.1. Taxonomy (NCBI): domain Bacteria; kingdom Pseudomonadati; phylum Pseudomonadota; class Alphaproteobacteria; order Rhodobacterales; family Roseobacteraceae; genus Ruegeria; species Ruegeria sp. CDSC051. The sequence continues at coordinate 86,091 of NZ_JBXWOC010000012.1, read as the reverse complement.
GCATTGGTCATCAGCCAGACCACATCTGCCCCCTGATCCCGGCAATGTTCCAGCGCGGCTGCCAAAAGACGACTTCCGATGCCTTTTCCGTGATGGCGCGGCTGGACGTAGAATGTCGATATCTCCATTCCCCACCACCCGGAAACAGGGGCGCTGCGTGCAGGGGAAACACGGATTGACCCGTCAATCCCCTGGTTATTGTCGGACACCAGAACGAATTCATCCGGGTTTTGAATCTGTTCTAATACTTTGCTTGCCGTGAATTCCGACAAAGCGAAATCTGCAAAAAACCCGCTGACACCATGTTTGAGGTAGGTTCCGATCCAAACCTCAATCGAGATGGCAGCGATGCTGGACGCATCTGACGTTTCTGCAGCACGTAATGCCAAAGCGTTTAGGTATTAAACAAGAAGTGCATCACATCGCCGTCCTTGACAATATAGCCCTTGCCCTCAGCCCGCATCTTGCCTGCCTCTTTGGCGCCCTGCTCTCCGTTTGCCGTGATGTAATCATCATAGGCGATGGTCTCGGCGCGGATGAAACCCTTTTCGAAATCGCCATGGATCACGCCAGCAGCCTGCGGCGCGGCGGTGCCGGTGCGGATGGTCCAGGCGCGGGCCTCTTTCGGGCCGACGGTGAAATAGGTTTCCAGCTTCAGCAGGTCGTAGCCTGCGCGGATCAGACGGTCAAGACCGGGCTCTTCCAGCCCCATTTCCTCGAGGAACATCTGCGCTTCGTCCTCTTCCAGCAGGCTAATCTCTTCTTCGATCTTGGCACTGATAATGACGTGCGAGTTGCCTTGCGCTGCGGCCATTTCAGCCACACGGGCTGAATATTCATTGCCCTCGGCGGCCTCTTCTTCCGAGACGTTGCAGACATAGAGAACCGGTTTGGTGGTCAGCAGTTGCAGCATTTTCCACGCCTTGTCGTCTTCGTCGCTAACTTCGACCAGACGCGCGGGTTTGCCATCTTCCAGCATGGCCTGCGCTTCGGCAAGCAAACGTTCCTGTTGCTGTGCCTCTTTGTCGTTGCCCTTCAGCTTGCGCACCAGATTGGCACGGCGCTTTTCGATGCTTTCCAGATCGGCCAGCATCAGTTCGGTATCAATCGTATCGGCATCCGCCACGGGATCGACGCGGCCATCGACATGGGTCACATCACCATCTTCGAAGCAGCGCAACACATGAGCGATGGCGTCAGTCTCACGGATGTTGGCCAGAAACTGGTTGCCCAACCCCTCGCCCTTTGACGCGCCCTTTACCAGGCCCGCGATATCCACAAACGTCATTCGCGTCGGGATGATCTGCTTTGAACTTGCAATCGCCGCCAGCTTGTCCAGCCGGTCATCGGGCACGGCCACATCACCCACATTGGGTTCAATGGTGCAGAACGGGAAATTCGCCGCCTGAGCAGCCGCTGTCTTGGTCAGCGCATTGAAGAGAGTTGACTTGCCCACATTCGGCAAACCCACGATTCCCATTTTAAAGCCCATCTCGGCCTCCTGAAGCGATACGACGGCGTCTTCTATTCACGTCCGGGCAAATGCGCAACCCAGACGGCGGCAACAGGTCGAGTCCCAGTTGCAACATCACTTATCTGTTAATCAAACGTGTACTTCGAATACTTGATTCTGCCACTGCCACGTCACCAACTGACAGGGAGTTGAGAAAACCAAGAAGTACTGAGATGAAAACACTTTTCTTAATGAGCACTTTGCTGGCCACCACGACCATGGCACACGGGCAGTCCATCGTATTGGGAGCAGGATATGCGGATTTCACCCACACCAGCAGCAATGATCAGGCGGTCGTGTCACTGGAATATCAGCACAGCCCGTTTCACGAAGCCACGCGCCTCAGTGCTGGCTGGGGTGTGGCCCTGACGGTGGATGCAGATGCCGACACGCATATTGGCGCCGGTTTGGTCGGTCTCTATACGATCTCTGATCGGTGGTTCGCAGAGGCCAGCGTGATGCCTGGTTACTACAACGCCTCAAATGATGACAATGATCTCGGCGGAAATTTCCAGATCCGCAGCCTTTTCGGAATTGGATATGCCCTGGAAAACGGAAACAAGCTTTCGCTGGCCATCACCCATAATTCGAACGCGAGCACGGACAGTTTCAATCCCGGCGTCAACTCAGTGTTCATGCGTTATCACTACGGGTTCTGAAGCAATCTGGCGCGGCGGGATTGATTTCCGTGCAAAGTTTCTGCACATCAGGTTCAAATCCGTATGCAAGGACCGCAGATGACCCGTATCGACGCCAAGTTCGCCGCCCTCAAGGCCGAGGGCAAAAAGGCCTTCGTATCCTACATCATGGCCGGTGACCCCGATTTCGACACCTCGCTTGAGATCGTCAGGGGCTTGCCCGGTGCCGGTGTCGACGTGATCGAACTTGGGCTGCCGTTCACCGACCCGATGGCGGATGGTCCGACCATCCAGGCAGCAGGACAACGCGCCCTAGAGGGCGGGATGACCCTGCAACGCACACTGGATCTTGCACGTGCTTTTCGGGAAACGGATGATACAACGCCTATTGTGCTAATGGGGTATTACAATCCCATCTACAGCCGCGGCGTGGAAAGGTTTCTGGCGGACGCTACTGAGGCTGGCATCGACGGCCTGATCATCGTTGACCTGCCCCCCGAAGAAGATGACGAACTTTGTCTGCCTGCACAGGCGGCTGGAATGAATTTTATCCGCCTCGCCACGCCGACAACGGATGACAAACGGCTTCCGCGCGTTCTTCAGAACACTTCGGGATTTGTGTATTACGTCTCGATCACGGGGATCACAGGCGCAGCCGAAGCCCAAGCCACGAATGTAGGCCCCGAGGTCTCTCGGATCAAATCCGCCACGGATTTGCCAGTGATCGTGGGCTTTGGAATCAATACCCCGGAAAAATCGCGGGCAATCGCAACTGTTGCCGATGGCGCTGTGGTCGGCTCGGCCATTGTCAGCCAGATCGCCGCCGGGAAGTCGGTTGGTGAAGTTCTGGATTTTGTCAAATCGCTGGCAGATGGGGCACATTCGGCCTGATCCAACGACCAGTTTCGCAATCTTGACCGCAGTCGGCGCAACCCGGCTGCGGTTTTTCTATTGCACCTAACGTTGCGCACGGAAACGTGGCGTTGCGAGGCTTTCGAAAAATTGGTAAAGAAAAAGGACCAATCTTTCGAAAGCCGCATCTCATGCCCGTCATCACCAATATCCAAGACCTCAAACACATCTATGAACGACGCGTCCCACGCATGTTCTTTGACTATGCCGAAAGCGGCAGCTGGACCGAGCAGACCTTTCGCGATAACAGCTCGGATTTCGAAGATATCCGCCTGCGCCAGCGAGTAGCGGTTGATATGACCGGGCGCACGACGGCGTCGCAGATGATCGGACAGGATGTTACCATGCCTGTTGCCCTTGCCCCCGTTGGTCTGACCGGCATGCAGCACGCGGATGGTGAGATCAAAGCCGCCAAAGCAGCCGAGGCTTTTGGCGTCCCCTTTACCCTGTCCACGATGTCAATCAATTCTATCGAGGAGGTGGCCGAGAACACCACTGCGCCCTTCTGGTTCCAACTCTACACCATGAAGGACCAGGACTATGTCTCTCGACTGATCCAACGCGCCAAGGATGCAAAATGTTCGGCCCTTGTGATCACCCTGGACTTGCAAATACTCGGGCAGCGCCACAAGGACCTAAAGAATGGTCTGTCCGCGCCGCCAAAGCTGACGCCCAAGACCATCGCCAATCTGATGACAAAATGGGCCTGGGGCATCGAAATGTTAGGCGCCAAACGGCGGAACTTCGGCAATATTGTTGGCCATGTTGATAATATCACTGATACAAGATCGCTGGGCACATGGACGGCGGAACAATTCGACCCCAGCCTGGATTGGGGCAAGGTTGAAAAGCTGATGAACCAATGGGGCGGCAAGGTGATCCTCAAAGGTATCCTGGATTCCGAGGATGCCAAGATGGCCGCCAAGCTGGGCGCCGATGCCATCGTGGTTTCAAACCACGGCGGACGCCAGTTGGACGGGGCGCTCAGTTCCATTCGTGTCCTGCCCGAGATTATGGACGCTGTCGGAAACGACATCGAAGTGCATCTGGACAGTGGCATTCGGTCTGGCCAGGACGTTCTGAAAGCACTGGCACTCGGCGCGAAGGGCACCTTTATCGGGCGCGCCTTTGTTTACGGTCTTGGCGCAATGGGCCAGAAAGGCGTGACCACGGCACTTGAGATCATTCAGAAAGAACTTGATACGACCATGGCGCTTTGCGGTGAACGCAATGTGAGCGATCTGGGCCGGCACAATTTGCTTGTCCCGAAAGACTTCGGAGGGAGCTGGACAGATTGATCGCGCGCATGGGGCTCTACCCCAGTCGCCCTTTGGCCGCCTCCCCCGATATATTTAGAGCCAGTTGAAGAAAGGATTCCTTGCTCCATCTGGCCGAAAATACTTCGGAGCGCGAGACGGAGCCTCGTAAAATAGACGAGCTGCAAAAACCCCTTTCCAAACTCAATGAATCAAGCTAAGGACGCGGCTTCACGCGGGTATACAGCCTTGGAGGATACCCGCCCTAACATTGGAGAAATATCATGGCTGGAGAGATTCCTGATCTCGTAGCTCTGGAACGGACGGGGACAGGCAAGGGCGCCGCTCGTCAGGCACGCCGCGACGGCATGGTTCCGGGCATTGTTTTTGGTGGCGACAAAGAGCCGCTGCCGATCCAGATCCCGTTCAACGAACTGTTCAAGCGCCTGAAAGCGGGCCGGTTCAAGTCGACATTGTGGAACCTGAAGGTTGAAGGCCAGGAAGACGTTCGCGTCATCTGCCGCGACGTTCAGCGTGACGTTGTCAAAGACCTGCCGACCCACCTGGACCTGATGCGCCTGCGTCGGACCACCAAGATCGCACTGTTTATTCCGGTTGATTTCATCAACGAGGAAGAGGCCCCCGGCATCAAGAAAGGCGGCGTTCTGACCGTTGTCCGTCCTGAGGTCGAGCTGATGTGTACCGCTGGTGAGATTCCTGAGAAGATCACCGTTGATCTGACCGGTCTGAACATCAACGACGTTGTCACCATCTCGTCGGTCGATCTGCCTGCTGGCACCAAGCCGACCATCGACCGTGACTTTGTGATCGCCAACATCTCGGCCCCAACCGGCCTGGCCACAAGCGATGACGAAGAGGGCGAAGAGGGTGATGTTGCACCCGATGAAGTCGAAGTCGTCGGAAGCGAAGAAGAATAAGGCCGGACCCAAAGTTTCGGTTTTTGTGACGGGGCCCCATTGGGGTCCCGTTTTCTTTTGCCCGTTGGGCTGGAAAATCGGCCCCAATCCGTGCCATCAACCAGTTGCGATATCGCGCTTGAGACAAGGACATGACGATGAAGCTGTTTGTCGGCCTGGGAAATCCCGGATCAAAATATGCTCGAAACCGGCACAATATTGGCTTTATGGCCGTTGACCGGATCGCCGAGGATTGCGGCTTTGGTCCTTGGAAATCCAAATTTCAGGCCGAAATCGCCGAAGGGCGGCTTGGTCAAGAAAAGGTTTTGCTTATCAAGCCTCAGACCTTCATGAACCGGTCCGGTCAATCGGTGGGCGAGGCCATGCGATTTTACAAGTTGGATTCGACCGACGTCACTGTCCTACATGATGAATTGGATCTGGCGCCGGGTAAGGTCCGCGTCAAGGCAGGCGGAGGCCATGCCGGTCATAACGGGCTTCGGTCGATCCACGAACATATCAGCCCAGCCTATGATCGGGTGCGCCTTGGGATCGGTCATCCCGGGCGGAAAGAATTGGTTTCGCCATATGTCTTGGGCGATTTCGCAAAGGCTGACAGCGACTGGTTGGAAGATGTCCTGCGCGGCGTTGCAGATGGCGCAGGGCACCTGGCTAATGGCGATGGCGGTAAGTTCATGAACGCTGTTGCCCAGCGAACGGCACCGCCGCGTTCGTCCAAGTCACCGTCCGAGCACCCAAAACCAACGGCCCAGACCATTACCGAACCCGCCGAGGACAGCAGGTCAGCCATGCAGAAGCTGATGGACAAGTTCAAATAGCGCCCTTTGCCGTTGCCCCTACGTCCGGATTGCGGAATGTTCCCGGGCAGGCTCCAATACCGGCAATCATGGGAGGCGACAAATGAGAGCTTTGTTTAAATGGGTGCTGCGTATCGCGCTGATGCTTGTGCTGGCAGCCGCCGTTGTCGGGTTCTGGAAACGCGAGGAAATTCAACGCTTGATGGCGGTGAACTCATTGTTTTCCCCCGAAAAGATCGTTCACAATTTCTCGCATATGGATGCAGCTTTCAAAACCGTCAACTTGCCGCGCGGGGATGGGGCCACATGGGAATTGCCTTACGGGCCCGGGTTTGACCTGCCAGCAGGCACGGATCAATGGATCGAAGACCGGTCGGTCACATCCTTGCTTGTGATGCAGGGCGGGCAGATCCGGTTTGAGGAATACTATCTGGGCACCACACCAGACGATCGACGCATTTCGTGGTCGGTTGCCAAAAGCTATCTTTCTGCATTGTTCGGCATATTGCTGGACGAAGGCGCAATCGCCTCATTGGACGATCCTGTCGTGCAATACGTACCCAAACTGCAAGGCACGGCCTATGATGGTACGACGATCCGCAACGTGTTGAACATGGCCAGCGGTGTGACCTTCAACGAGGATTATCTGGATTACAATTCTGACATCAACCGGATGGGTCGAGTGGTCGCCTTAGGCCGAGAACTGGACGATTTTGCCGCCTCGCTGCAAGACAGTTTCGCAACACCCGGAGAAACCTGGAAATACGTGTCAATCGACACCCATGTTATCGGTATGGTGGTCCGAGGAGCAACCGGTCGCAGCGTGGCCGAACTGCTTACAGAGCGCATTGTACAGCCGCTTGGGCTGGAGCGGGATGGCTATTACGTGACCGACGGGGCCGGAGTTGCCTTTGTTCTGGGGGGCTTGAATTTCACCACCCGCGACTATGCGCGTTTCGGTCAGATGATCCTGCAAAACGGGGTTCATGATGGGCAGCAACTGGTACCGGCTGAATGGATCGCCGCTTCGGTCCTGCCCAGTGCCCCGACCGCATCGGGCAAGATCGGCTATGGATATCAGTGGTGGATTCCCGTGGGCGCGCATGAGGGCGAGTTCATGGCCCGCGGCGTCTATGGTCAGTATATCTATTTCGACCAGCCGCGCGGGGTTCTGATCGTGTCCACCGGAGCCGATCGCAAGTTTCGAGACCCTGGCGTGAATGAGATCAACATAGAAATGTTCCGCAAGATTGCGCAAAGCCTGTAAGATGCTCTTATGCAGAAACAGGAAGGCATAAATGTTCTGGGGGGCGTGCTCGCCCCTTGCTCCCGCGATCCGCTGACCGGGTTCTTTCGCGATGGCGCCTGCAATACCTGCCCCGAGGATCAGGGCAGCCACACGGTTTGCGCGGTAATGACGGTCGAGTTTCTGGCCTATTCGAAATATGTCGGCAATGACCTCAGCACGCCGCGCCCCGAGTTTAATTTTCCAGGGCTGCGTGCCGGTGACAGCTGGTGTTTATGTGCGGGTCGCTTCCTGCAAGCCCACGACGAAGGATGCGCGCCCAAGGTTCATCTTGAGGCGACACATCAACGGGCGCTGGACATCGTGCCTCTGCGCATTCTCAACCAACACGCGGTTCAGGACTAGGCAGACCGGCCCGGGATCACCCGGACCGGCCCTTATTCGGGATCAATCCCGCAATTTCACAAGGTCAGACATCAGACCCTCGGTTCCGTTATGAACCGTCAGCCGCTCGACCTTGCCGGCGATGGTTTCCAGCGCTTCCAGCTCTTTCAGTCGCAGCATCACCGGGTTTTCCGCCATCACTTTCGCGGTGTTCAGCAAAGACCGCGTGGCGTTGGTTTCTTCCCTCCGCCGGATGACGTTGGCCTCGGCCTGTTTCTCGGCAGCGACTACGGCGGTCAGGATTTCGCGCATCTCGCCGGGCAGGATGACGTCTTTCAACGCGATCTCACCCACTTCGATGCCGATCCCGGCCATTTGTGTCCGCACCCGATCCGCAGCCTCGGTGTCAACGCCCACCTTCTCGGCAAGTAGCCGGTCAAGCGTCATCGACCCAAGGGTCTTCCGGAACGCCAGTTGCAGGGCCCGGTGCAGGGCCTGATCAAAATCCTTCACCGCCCCCATCGCCTTGACCGGATCGACGACCCGGTAATCGGCGCTGAGGTTGACCCGGATGGTCACCCGGTCCTTGGTCAGAATCTCTTGACCCGTTACCTCATGGGTTCGTTGCCGCAGGTCGATCTGCTTGACCTCGACGTTCCGGCCCACCTTCCAGAAGGCATGGGCGCCGGGGTTCAGCCGATCCACCAGCACGCCATCCACCGTCAGCAAACCGACATGCCCTTCGGCAATCTCGACCCGCGTCAGGTGCATCTGCAGCCCCACCCGAACCAGCCGCTGCGCGACCGCTTTGTGCACAACCATGGACTCGGTCAGCGCGTGTTGCTCAACGGCCCAGGGGCCGGCATCCTTCCAAACTAGCGCCCGTACTTCGGGAATCAGCACTCGAGCGGGCACGCCATCCCGAAGCAGAACCAGAACCTCGTTGGGCCCTGCCCGAAACTCGGTCAGGTGCGCCTCGGCCAGTTCGGGCCGGTTCTGCATCAGCGCCCGCTCATAGGGCGACACGAAAAAGAGAGCCTCCAGATCGTGCAGCTCGGTCAGCACATCCCTGCGTGGCAGCCGGTGTTTCCCGGGGCCGAGGATGGTGTCAATTACTCCCTTGCGCAAAACCAGCATCCGCTGGGTCTCGGTCAGGGTCAGCCGTTGATGACCGGTCAGCCGGTCGATCAGATCTTGGAATAGTGTCATTTCATTTCTCCTTTTCGTCTCGCTCTATCGTCGTCGCAAAAGCGAACTCCTTTTCATGTTTTCAGTGGGTTGCACCCCGATTGGGTGACAGTTGTGAAGCCTTCGGATAAAGGCTGTGAAAGACCGGGCATCCCCCGCGCCGTGCCCTTTTGCGAGAGGGTCAGAGAGAGGGGCGCGGGACCAATGCGCCGCCTGTTCCCAAGGGATCAAGCGGGGCGCCAATCCGGCGACACCGTCATCTGCCCTCCGGCCCAAGACCAGAGCAGCGAAGACCCCTGCCCCGCCCGGCCAAAGCCTGACGTAGCGCGGTGCCACCCCTGCTGGGGAACACCCGGACCTTAATGATTTGGACCGTTTTCACGGACCGGCGTTGAAGGCCGGTGCTGACCTAACAGCGTTTGTTCAAATGGCGGGACTCGAACCCGCTACACATCGATTAACAGTCGATTGCTCTAACCAGAATGAGCTACATTTGGAGCTTTGGAAGGAGTCGAACCTCCGCTCACAGATTTGCCATCTGCCGCTCTTCCACCTGAGCTACAAAGCATGTACCAATCCCCGGTTTCGGCCCTGGCATACGGTTTCGGCAGCGCCGTCCGCACCGAGAGAGTGATCACCTCTGCTCGCTAGGGTCCGGCCCGTTTTGACCGGTAACGGCGGGTTTAGGCGAAGGGGCAGGATTCGCTCAATGATATTCTAAGAGGTGGAAATGCACCTGTGGCGGGTGCGCAACAAAATTACCCAGCTGCGCAACATTCGAAAAGCCGCAGGCTGGAAACCAAAGCTGCACACCGTTCAAAGGCACACAGCTTTTGTCAGAAATTTCAAATTTTACCGCCTGGTCAATCGGCGCTGCGACCTTCGGTATCCGACATGTCGAAGTTCAGATATTTCGCCACGGTCTGAACATCCTTGTCACCACGTCCACACATATTCATGCAGATCAGGTGATCCTTGGGCAGATCCGGCGCGATCTTCATCACATGAGCCAGCGCATGGCTAGGTTCAAGCGCCGGGATGATGCCTTCGGTTGCACAGCAAAGCTGGAACGCCTCAAGCGCCTCTTTGTCGGTGATCGACACATATTGCGCGCGGCCGATATCATTCAGCCATGAATGTTCAGGGCCAATGCCCGGGTAATCCAGACCAGCCGAGATCGAGTATCCTTCGAGGATTTGCCCGTCATCATCCTGCAGCAGATAGGTGCGGTTGCCATGCAGAACACCGGGGCGGCCGCCGGTCAGCGAGGCGCAATGTTCCATCTTGTCGTTCACGCCCTTACCACCGGCTTCGACACCGATGATGTTGACGGATTTATTATCCAGGAACGGATAGAACAGACCCATTGCGTTCGATCCACCACCGATGGCGGCGATGAGCGTGTCGGGTAAACGGCCCTCGGCCTTGTGCATCTGTTCCTTTGCTTCCTTGCCGATGATCGACTGAAAGTCGCGCACCATCGCCGGATACGGGTGCGGGCCAGCAACTGTACCGATGCAATAAAACGTATCGCGCACGTTGGTCACCCAGTCACGTAACGCATCGTTCATCGCGTCTTTCAATGTGCCACGACCTGACGTCACAGGGATCACTTCGGCCCCCAGCAGGCGCATGCGGAACACGTTCGGGGCCTGTCGCTGCACATCATGCGCGCCCATATAGACCACGCATTTCAAACCGAACTTGGCGCAAACGGTGGCTGTGGCCACGCCATGCTGTCCGGCGCCGGTCTCGGCAATGATCCGGGTCTTGCCCATGCGCCGCGCCAGAATGATCTGGCCCAATACGTTATTGATCTTGTGCGCGCCGGTGTGGTTCAGCTCATCGCGCTTCAGATAGATTTTGGCGCCACCCAGATGCTCGGTCAGGCGTTCGGCATAATATAATGGCGAGGGGCGTCCCACATAGTTGGCCCACAGATCGTCCATCTCGGCCCAAAATGTGGCATCGTCCTTGGCCTTTTCATATTCCTCTTCCAGCGCCAGGATCAGCGGCATCAGCGTTTCGCTGACAAAACGCCCGCCGAAAATGCCGAAACGGCCCTGCTCGTCTGGGCCGGACATGAAGGAATTGAAAAGATCGTTGGCCATGGGTGTCTCCATCGTCGTACCCGTTGTTCATAGGAGGTAGCGGCGGGATTTGCCATGGCAAAACGCACATGGGAATCCTTAGATGTGATACCTCAGCCGGCCCGAATTGCAGCGTCTACAAACGCACGAACCATCGCGGCATCCTTGATGCCCGGTGCACTTTCCACGCCCGAGGCGACATCGACCTGACGCGCGCCCGTCATACGGATGGCCTCGGCCACATTGCCGGGGTTCAACCCACCGGCCAGCATCCAGGGCTTGCGCCAGTATTTGCGCCCAGCCAGCAAACGCCAGTCAAACGCCAGCCCGTTTCCACCCGGCAGAACCGAGCTCTTTGGCGCCTTGGCATCTATCAGCAACTGATCGGCAACATCGCAATAAGTATCAATGTCGGCCAGGTCTTCGGCATCTGCAACACCAACCACCTTGATAACAGGCAACCCATAGCGCGCCTTGATTTCCTGCACCCGCTCGACAGATTCTGAGCCATGCAGCTGCAACATGTCAAAAGGGGCGACTGCGGTGATACTGTCCAACAACTCATCCGTGGCGTTCACAACCAAGGCGACCTTTGCAACCCCAACGGGGACATGCTCGAACAAAGCTGCTGCCTGTTGAGGCGAAACATATCGAGGCGATTTCGGAAAGAAGTTGAAACCAAGATACCGTGCACCCGCATCAGCTGCTGCGCGCACGTGATCTGGTGCAGTCAGGCCGCAGATTTTAACCGCTACATCCGACATTCCGGGCCTCAGCTGGCCTCATCCAACAGGGCGAGAACTTCGTCCTGTCCTTCGTTCTGCGCTTTCTTGAGCTTCTTGACCTCACGCTCAAGCTTGCGCACTTCACCTTTGCTGGCGGTAGCATCGCGGCGGTGCTTGTGCTCGCGCAGCCATTCCCAAAGAAAGCCAATGACCAGGCCAGCGACGATGCCACCCAGAACCACCACGAACAGCGGCAACGAGGCGCTGAAATTGAAGCCAAGCAAATCGGCTATAGCCGAGGGAATAAGCGTCAGCTCAACCGCTTCGCGGTTGGCCAGAGAGACTGAAATCAAGACGATCCCGAGGACCGCGAGAAAAGCATATCGAAGGTAGCGCATCATGGCCTAGGCTTTACCGTTCAACCGGTCCCTTAGCAACTTGCCAGTTTTGAAAAACGGAACACATTTTTCTTCGACCTGCACAGTTTCGCCGGTGCGCGGGTTACGACCCACACGGGCATCGCGCTGTTTCACTGAAAACGCCCCGAAGCCTCTCAGTTCAACCCGATCCCCTCGCGCCATCGCATCCGTTACTTCTTCGAACACGGTATTCACGATTCGCTCGACGTCACGCTGATAAAGATGCGGGTTCTCGTCGGCGATTTTCTGAATCAGTTCTGAACGGATCATGTGCGTTACCCTCCCAGGCGACCGGTTAACCATGCCTATTATTCTGAACAGTATAGGAAAAAACTGGGTTCGGGGGAACGTAAACTCTGCGGGCAAAGGCTGAAAATTACAGTTAAGTAACGCGAATTTTTGCCAGTTCATGTAATTTGCCCGACAAATGCATGAACCTAAGCCTCAATTAGCCTGAAAATGCGAACATGTTGATTCGCAACAAAAACGGCCCCGCGCTTTCACGCGGGGCCGGAAATTCGGCTTGACTGAGGCTCGGACTTAGTCGCCCGACTTCAGCGCTGCACCCAGGATATCGCCCAGCGATGCGCCCGAGTCGGAAGAACCGTACTGTTCCACGGCCTCTTTCTCTTCGGCGATCTCACGTGCCTTGATCGACAGACCCAGACGACGGGTCTTGCTGTCGACATTGGTGACGCGGACGTCGACCTTGTTACCGACCGAGAAACGCTCGGGGCGCTGTTCGGCACGGTCACGGCTCAGGTCGGAACGACGGATGAACGACTTCATACCTTCGTACTCTACCTCGATGCCGCCATCTTCGATCGCGGTGACCTCAACGGTGATGATCGAGCCACGCTTCACGCCGCCCACGGCTTCGGCGAACTTGTCACCGCCCAGGGCTTTGATCGACAGCGAGATACGCTCTTTCTCGACATCCACTTCAGACACAACGGCCTGTACCACGTCGTTCTTGTGGTAGTTCTGGATGGCATCCTCGCCACGCTCGTCCCAGGACAGATCGCTGAGGTGAACCATGCCGTCGATGTCGCCTTCGAGGCCAATGAACAGACCGAATTCGGTGATGTTCTTGACTTCGCCTTCGACTTCGGTGCCCTCGGGGTGTGTTTCTGCAAACACTTCCCACGGGTTGCGCTGAGTCTGCTTCAGGCCCAGAGACACGCGACGCTTGGCGCCATCGATTTCCAGAACCATGACGTCGACTTCCTGGCTCGTCGAAACGATCTTGCCGGGGTGGACGTTTTTCTTGGTCCAGGACATCTCGGACACATGCACCAGACCTTCGACACCGGCTTCCAGCTCGACGAACGCGCCGTAGTCGGTGATGTTGGTGACGCGACCCTGATGAACCGAGCTCAGCGGATACTTGGCTGCAACCAGATCCCACGGATCTTCCTGCAGCTGCTTCATGCCCAGGCTGATGCGGTGGGTCTCTTTGTTGATCTTGATGACCTGAACGTTGATGGTCTCGCCGATCGTCAGGATCTCGGACGGGTGGTTCACACGGCGCCATGCCATGTCGGTGACGTGCAGCAGGCCGTCAACGCCGCCCAGGTCAACAAACGCACCGTATTCGGTGATGTTCTTGACCACGCCTTCTACGGTCTGACCTTCGGTCAGGTTGCCGATAACCTCGGCGCGCTGTTCGGCACGCGATTCTTCCAGGATTGCGCGGCGCGAAACAACGATGTTGCCACGGCGACGGTCCATTTTCAGAATCTGGAACGGCTGCTTCAGACCCATCAGAGGGCCAGCGTCGCGTACGGGGCGCACGTCAACCTGCGAGCCGGGCAGGAACGCAACTGCACCACCCAGATCGACGGTGAAGCCACCTTTGACACGACCAAAGATTGCACCTTCGACGCGCTGGTCGTCGGCATATGCTTTTTCCAGACGGTCCCATGCCTCTTCACGGCGGGCCATCTCACGTGAGATGACAGCTTCGCCACGGGCGTTTTCTGCGGCGCGCAGGTAAACTTCAACCTCGTCACCAACAGTGATTTCAGGGGCTTCGCCAGGATTTGCGAATTCTTTCAGATCAACGCGGCCTTCCATTTTGTAGCCGACGTCGATGATGGCTTGGCCGGCTTCGATCGCCAGAACCTTACCTTTGACAACAGAACCCTCTTCGGGCGTGTCCATTTCGAAGCTTTCATTAAGGAGGGCTTCGAATTCCTCCATGGTTGTATCAGCCATCTGGCAGTGTTTTCCTTTACATAACGTTTTTGCTGGCCGAGCGGTTGTCTCCGCCGGTCTTAGTGGATTGGTCAGACGACCTGACATATACCGCAAAACAAAGAGGGCCGGTTGGTCCGACCCTGCTCGTCTCATTGTTTTATGGCTCAAATCGCCTTGTCGACGCGCGCTCTATAACGGGTTCGCACAGGCGCTGCAAGTTTTACCGTGCATATCACAAAATAACACGCAAACCCCAGCCTTGCATGGCTGAGGTCGGGGCGATTTGTATTCTTCTTCAGCTCCGAAAGGACAGAGCGCCTAAAACAGTTGCAGATCTTTTGAGCCGCTTTGGATTTCGGCAAAATTCGGCATGTTCTGGACCGCCAAAGGTACCGGGGCCGCGCCCGGCATCGCGACTGTTGGCTTCGCTGCTGTGGCCTTTCCAAAGGCAGGGCGCTCTAGCTCGCCCCGGATATCGCGCAGCAGGGTTTTGTGATCAGGCATTGATCTGAGTATCTGCGCAAGATCCACTTTCGCGCCTTTCCACCACTGGAACCAGATCGGTTTCTTCAACGGCCGCAAGCGATCGCGGATGCCGGTACCATAGCCCGTATCATAGACCTGCTTACCCAAAAGAACCGTTTGATAGACGCGGAAATCGAAAAGCGTTGCAAACTCGATATCTCGTTCCAAAGGCAGGCGGTGCTGCCACAGCTCAAGGTTCTCGGCCAGCCGATCCGGTATCTTCATTTCGGTCCGCGCGTCGATCCAATATTGATCATCCGTGCGGTTGCCCAAGCGGTAGTGCAGACAAATGAAATCCAGAACCTCGTCATAGAGCTTGTCCATTTGCTTGTTATATCTCGCCCGCAGCGACGGTTCGATGTCCCGCGTAGGCAGATGCTCGGCGAACCAGCGCACCGCATGATCAATCATGTGGATCGCTGTACTTTCCAGCGGTTCGATGAACCCTCCGGCCAGTCCGATCGCCACGCAATTCTTGACCCAGGCATTGCGCACACGTCCGATACGCATCGGGATCACGCGCGGCGTCGCACCTTTGCCGCTGTCGCCCAGCCATTCGAGGTATTCATCCGCCGCCTGTTCATCCGTGCGATGCGCAGATGAGTAGACATAGCCCGTGCCCACACGGTTAAAGAGTGGCACCCTCCAGGTCCACCCCGCACCAAGTGCGGTGGAGCGCGTGACGCTTTCGATTTTTTCTGGATCCGGGTGCTCGATCTGCAACGCCATGGCGCGGTCGTTGGGCAGATAGTCAGAATAATCCATGAAAGGCTCGCCCAGCGCCTTGTTGATAATCAAGCCGCGAAACCCGGTGCAATCCACGACCATCTCAATGTCATGGCGGCCTTTCTTTTCCAGCATCAGATGGCTGACATTGCCCTGCTCATCCAGCTCGACCGATTTCACCTCGTCCTGGATGTGCTCAACGCCGCGCTTGGTGCAAACTCTGGTCAACATGCCTGCAAACTTCACAGCATCCAGATGATAGGCATAGCCGAACCGCTGCTCGAACTCTGGCTGACCCAGTGGCCGCCCACCTTTGCACAGGCGCGCCAGGTCATCATGGGGCGAGATGGACTGCGTGAAATCCCTATCGCCATTGCCAAAGCGCAGGAAGTATTCCGCGGGCTCTAACCCCTCTAACAACTGGCCATGCGCAAAAGGGTTCACGTAATCAATACGATTTCCCTTGGCGTCCTTGTTCCAATTACAAAACTTCACGCCCAGCTTGAACGAGGCATTGGTCTCACGGAAGAAATCCCGCTCTGAAATGCCGGCCTGGCGCAGCGTGACCGGCATCCGTGGAACCGTGGCCTCGCCGACGCCCACAGTCGAAATATTGGGGCTTTCGATCAGGCAGATACGCGGGCGATCCTTTGGTGCTGACGTGCGTGAAAACACCATTTCCAGGATCAGCGCGGTCATCCAACCTGCCGTGCCGCCACCCACAATGGTGATCTTGCGCAAACGATTATTCATATTTTCTGTCCCTGTTGGTTTTGGGGTTTTTTAGCCGCCTGCCCTTTTTGATTTTGGGGCTTGTAAAGCAGCTTTCCCTTTTTGCCTGAGAGAAACTATAACAGCTTTCCTGCATCCAGCTAGGCACTATGACGGCCGAACCTGCATACATGTCGGGTCATCAGACCCGGCAACACAGGCCGCTCGCCACTACGCGACTTTCTTTAGGATGGTGGATGCTGCGAGAAAGGATATGCGCAAGTACCGGCCCTGCGTCAGATATCCTCGCCTTTTTTCAGAAGCTCTTCGATCAGAGCGCGCTGAAGATCATTGCTATCGCCGCCGCCAAATTCCGCAACTCCGCTGGAATACAAGGTGCCGTAGGTGTTGGCGATGTTCACCGTCTGGGCCAGCCCCGAGATCAACTGATCCCTTTCCAGCCGCGACAAGGGGTGGATGAACGCAGCCCACAAGGTGCCATTGGCAATCGCATATCGCGCATCCAGGGTACTGTCGAAATTCGCCTGCATCATCCGTTGCATGTCCTGAGCACTCAGATCTTCGACACTTTGGATCGACACCATGGCCCGCATCCGGTCCGCATTGACGTCGGTAATCACCAGAACGGGAACCTCCGCGATGGTAAGCTGAAAGCCTGGCCCAAGAGGCTCTGTCTCGGGGTCAAGCGCAAACAATATCTTGCCCAAACGCTCGTAGGTCATTGGCGGTTCCGCCTCTTGCGCTGAAAGCGCACTAGCGAGAAAGGTAAAAATCAAAATCAGGCGGAACATCAATCACCTCCGGCAGATGTCGATACAAAGGTAATCGACGCCTCGGGCGCTGGCCAAACAAAGCTTAGTGAACAAAGTTGTGTTTGCTCTGGCAAACGGCCCTAGGGCAGAACTGGTTCGATGACCTCAATCGCGCGGGCAAGAGCCGCGTCGATGCTCAGGTCCGAGGTATCCAGTATGACCGCATCCTCAGCTGGCTTCATAGGTGCCGTGCTGCGTTCGGCATCCCGAGCGTCCCGCTCTCGCACATCGGCCAACACCTGTGCGCGTGTAACCTTATGGCCCTTGGCGTCCAGTTCCAGAAACCGTCTCTCAGCGCGCACTTCGGCGCTGGCGGTGACAAACAGTTTCACCTCGGCCCGCGGGCAAATAACGGTTCCGATGTCACGACCGTCCAACACCGCACCTCCCGCTCGGCGCGCAAAGGCGCGCTGAAAATCGACCAATGCAGCCCGCACCTCGGGGATAACTGCAACTTTCGAGGCCGCTTGCGCGATTTCAGCCGTGCGCAGATCACCCTGATCCAGGTCCTCGGCAGTCAGCGTTTGCGCGGCACTAACCGGGTCGGCACCTTCCAGCGTTCTGCGGCCAACCGCACGGTAAAGCAGGCCGGTATCGAGATGCGCAAACCCGAAATGGGCGGCAACGGCATTGGAAATCGTGCCCTTCCCCGCTGCTGCCGGGCCATCGATTGCTATGGTGAAACTGGCAACTGCCATCGCATTTACCGGTTGTTTCGCTGCAGCCGCGCACCAAGGCCAGCCATCAACGGTTCGAAGATCGGGAAAGACGTTGCGATCGGGCCGCCATCGTCGACTCCGACCGGATTTTTCGCCCCCATACCCATAACCATAAAGGACATCGCGATCCGGTGATCCAGAAAGCTCTCACAGGTGCCGCCGCCGGGAACATTGCCAATTCCCAAACCATCCACAGACCACCAATCATCGCCCTCATCGACGGTGACGCCATTAACGCGCAGGCCGCGGGCCATCGCATCAATACGGTCGCTTTCCTTGACGCGCAGCTCTTTCACGCCGCCCATCATCGTGGTGCCAGTGGCATTTGCCGCGACCACAGACAGAACAGGGTATTCGTCAATCATCGACGCCGCCCGTTCCGGAGGAACCGAGATTCCCTTCATATCGGGCGAATAACGCGCGCGCAGATCCGCAACCGGTTCGCCGCCCTCTTCACGTTCATTCTCATAAGTCAGATCAGCACCCATCTCACGCAGAGTGGTAAACAGACCCGCGCGGGTCGGGTTCAGACCGATGCCCGGAACCAGAACGTCAGACCCGGGCGTGATCAGCGCCGCACAGACCGGGAAGGCCGCGCTCGAGGGATCGCGGGGGACCGCGATGACCTGCGGTTTCAACTCGGGTCGCCCGGTCAGGGTGATAACGCGCCCCTCATCGGTATCCTCGACCGTGATTTCGGCCCCAAAGCCTGCCAGCATCCGCTCGGAATGGTCGCGGGTCGCTTCGGCCTCAATCACCACGGTTTTGCCCGGAGCATTCAGCCCCGCCAGCAAAACGGCAGATTTCACCTGCGCGGAGGGAACGGGAACCACGTACCGTACCGGAACAGGCTCTGCCGCGCCCACAATCGTCATCGGCAGGCGCCCACCGGAGCGGCCCACCGATTGCGTGCCAAACAGCGCCAAAGGATCGGTCACCCGCGCCATAGGGCGCTTGTTCAGGCTGGCATCGCCAGTGAATGTCGCCGAAATCGGACAGGTCGCCATCGCGCCCATGATCAACCGAACGCCGGTGCCCGAGTTGCCACAGTCGATGACCTGATCAGGTTCGGCAAAACCGCCGACGCCCACACCATGGACCGACCATTCGCCGCCTCCGTGATCCGTCACCTCAGCCCCAAAGGCACGCATCGCCTTTGCGGTGTCCAGAACGTCCTCACCCTCCAACAGACCGGTGATCCGGGTTTCACCCACGGCCATCGCGCCCAGGATCAGCGATCGGTGCGAGATCGACTTGTCACCAGGCACCTCGGCCGTTCCGGTCAGCGGACCGCAAGGGTGCGAGGTCATCGGGATGGGCGTGCCGTGTCCGGACATGGGGGCTCCTGTTTTCGCTATCAGTTCCCAAGCCGATTAGCGAATTGGGGCCGCTTGGTCCAGCCGCAATCAGTCGTTGCGGCGGAAGGTCAGGTAATGCGGTGTCCGCCCTTCGCGCAGGGCCTTCTGCTCATAGCGCGTGGAAATCCAGTCTTCCCAGGGCTCGCGCCAATCGGTGGGGCGTTCCGCCAACCATTCGAAACCAGCGCCCGGCACCTCTTCCAACGTTTGGCGGACATAGTCGGGAATATCTGTTGCAACGCGAAAGATCGCGCCCGGTTTCAACGACCGCGCCAACGGCTCCAGATGCTCTGGGGTCACGAACCGACGGCGGTGATGCCGGGTTTTGGGCCAGGGATCGGGGTACAGAAGAAAGGCGCGTGATATGCTGGCTTCGGGCAAGACATCAAAAAGATCGCGCGCATCGCCGGGATGCACCGCCAGATTCTCGACCCCAGCCTTGCGAATCTTGCCCAACAACATGGCAACACCGTTGATATAGGGTTCAGCCCCAATGATACCGATATCGGGATTGCTGGCCGCCTGATGCACCAGATGCTCGCCGCCGCCAAAGCCGATCTCAAGCCAGACATCCTTGCCACCGAACAGTTCCTTCAGATCCAGCGGATTGCGTTCAGGATTGCTCTCCCAGTCCACAGCACCCGGAGACAGCGCATCGAGGTCTTCGCTCAGATACGTCTTTTGGCTTTGCTTCAGGGTCTTGCCTTTGAACCGGCCATAAAAGTTTCTGCGGGGGCGTTGGGGGGTCTGGGTGCTCATGGCGGTGCCCATACTGCGGGGACGGCTCAGAGGCAAGGGGCGGCGGCAGAGCAGAATAGCCGCCGCCTCTCATACAATTCCCAAGAAATAGGCGCGCCCGCAAGGGCGCACCTATTGATAACAGTCAGATCAAACCGCCGCTTTCAACGCGTCTGCTAGATCTGTGCGCTCCCAGCTGAAACCTCCATCCGCTTCCGGCTGGCGGCCAAAATGGCCATAGGCTGCTGTGCGCTGATAGATCGGCTTGTTCAGCTCCAGATGCTGACGGATGCCGCGTGGGGTCAGGTCCATCACCTGGCCGACGGCTTTTTCAATCCGATCATCCGCGATCTGCCCCGTGCCATGCGTGTCCGCATAGATCGACAGAGGCCGGGAAACGCCAATGGCATAGCTCAGCTGGATCGTGCAACGCTCGGCCATTCCCGCGGCTACGACATTCTTGGCCAGATAGCGCGCGGCATAAGCCGCCGAACGGTCCACCTTGGTCGGGTCTTTACCCGAAAACGCTCCGCCACCATGAGGCGCTGCACCACCATAAGTGTCCACGATGATCTTACGACCGGTCAGACCCGCATCTCCGTCCGGACCGCCAATGACGAACTTGCCGGTTGGGTTGACGTGCCAATCGGTCTGATCGGTCAGCCAACCCTCGGGCAGAGTTTCGGTGATATACGGCTCAACAATGGCACGAATATCGGCCGAGCTCAGCGTCTCATCCAGATGCTGGGTCGACAGAACGATCGAGCTGACGCCAACCGGCTTGCCATCCTGGTAGATCACTGACAGCTGCGATTTCGCATCCGGGCCCAGCGCAGGCTCGGTCCCGTTCTTGCGCGCCTCGGCCAGACGGCGAAGGATTGCATGGGAATACTGGATCGGCGCAGGCATAAGCGCGGGTGTCTCGGTGGTGGCATAGCCGAACATGATGCCCTGATCACCAGCACCTTCGTCCTTGTCACCCGACGCATCTACGCCCTGCGCAATATGTGCAGATTGCTCATGCAGCAGGTTCGTAACTTCTACCGTCTCGTGGTGGAACTTATCCTGCTCATAGCCGATATCCTTGATACAGGCGCGGGCGATCTCGTCGATGCGGCCCATATAGTCATGCAGCTTGTCCTGATCAGACAGCCCCACTTCGCCGCCGATCACGACGCGATCCGTTGTCGCAAAGGTCTCGCACGCAACGCGTGCCTCGGGTTCTTCGTTCAGAAATGCGTCAAGTACAGCATCGGAAATACGGTCACAAACCTTATCCGGATGCCCTTCGGAAACGGATTCCGAAGTAAAGGTATAGTTCTGTCGGGACATACAAGTGCTCCATTAAGATTACCCCGTCACGCCAGGAAGCCGTTGTGATGGGCACAAGAGGGGATAAGCCCCCCGAAACTGAGGGTCAATGCGAAATCATAGGTTTCGCCGCCGCAGCCCATACCATAACAGGCTAAACAGCACCAATAACACGGCAAAGACAGGATTATCCCCCATTCGGGAATAAGCCGTCGGAGAATGAGGCGCCGGAAGTCCGGCATCAATATAGCCCGCCTCCCCAAGCGGCAGGGCCTCGGTGATCCGGCCCAGCGGGTCAATCATGGCGGAGACGCCGGTATTGGCCGAACGCATCATGGGCAGCCCCTGCTCGATGGCGCGCATCTGTGCCTGAGCCAGGTGCTGATACGGTCCCGAGCGCGTTCCGAACCACGCATCATTGGTGATTTGCAGAAGGAAATCAGCGCGCCCCGGCGCGGATAGGACATCCTGGGTAAACACAGCTTCGTAGCAGATCAACGGCAGCGCTTTACCCAATGGGCCTGCATCCAGCAGCGCCGCCCCCGACCCGGCGCTGAACCCATGTCCGGTGGTTGCAGCCATGCCATAGATCCCGAACCGCGCCATCACGTCGCCAAACGGAACATATTCGCCAAAAGGCGCCAGATGATGTTTGTCGTACAGCCCCTGCTGAGCCCCATCCACATCAAGGTAGATCATCGAGTTGTAGATACGCGGCCCGTCGCCTCGTTGAATTCCCAGAACAACCGGCGTGCCTTGCGCCGCCTCGGCGATGGCATCCAGATACGGCTGCGCGCTGCCCAGCCAGGCGGGAACCGAGGTTTCAGGCCAAACGATCAGGTCAGGCTGTGGTTCGGCGGCAGTAAACTCGATCTGACGTGCGAAGAACAGAGGTGCAAACTCTGGATCCCATTTCTGATGTTGCAACGCATTGGGCTGAACCAAGCGAACGATATGTCCCGTTTCGACCACAGCGGGCCGCGTCCCTGCAAAGCCCAAAGCCAATGCGACCGATGCCACACTGATGACCAAGGGCACGAATACTCTGGAACGCAGCGCCAAAGCCGCCCCTAGTGGCAGAGTCGCCACCAAGGTCAGCGCCCCAAGCCCGTAAGGCCCAAAAAGTGACAGTAGCTGCGCAATAGGGGTCTCGACCCAGACCTGCGCCAGCCCGGCCCAGGGGAACCCGGTCAGAACATAACCCCGGGCACATTCCGCCAACGAGATTGCCAAGGCGAGAAACAACGCCTGTGAAACCCCGCGCGCGCCGGGCCTGCGAGCAACCCAGAATGCCAGCGCCCAGAACAGCGCCAAACCACCAGCCATGAAGACCAAAGCAAACGGAGCCATCCAAGCGTGACGATCGGCGTCCACCAGAAACGGCTCGACAATCCAGCTGAGTGCATGGGCGAAATACCCGGTCCCAAACGCCCAACCGATCCACGCCGCACGCGCACGTGTCTCGGTGCTCTGAAATATCGGTGCGACCAACACCAACGCCAATACAGTAGCCACCCAATACCCAAAGGGAGCCAGTCCAAATGCAGCCAGCCCTCCCAACAAACCAGAAAGGACAAATCTAAGCCAAATGGGCCAAGCCCGTATCAGGTTCATGCAACGATATCCGGCAGCATGACACGCAGCCGTTTGATGCGCCGCGGATCCGCATCAATCACCTCAAATTCAGGCCCTTCCGGATGCAGAACAACCTCTCCTCGTGCCGGAACCCGCCCGGACAACATGAAGACCAACCCGCCAAGCGTGTCGATCTCTTCTTCATCGACATCCTCGTGGCTGGTCAGGGATCGCCCGATCTCGGCTTCGAAGTCTTCAAGGGGTATCCGCGCCTGCACCACATAACATCCAGGTTTTTCCTGAACCCAAAGTTGGCTTTCATCCGCGTCATGTTCATCCGCGATCTCACCAACAACCTGTTCGATCAGGTCTTCGATCGTCAGCAACCCGTCGACACCACCATATTCGTCGATCACCAATGCCATGTGGCGGCGCTCGGTTTGCATTTTGGTCATCAGCACACCGATCGGCATCGAAGGCGGCACGAACAGCAATGTCCGCAACATCGACACCAGATCAAACTCAGTCGAGCCGCCGTTGAACCCGTGCGTCAACGCGAAATCTTTCAGGTGGATAAAGCCCAAAGGCGTATCCAGCGTTCCTTCATATACAGGTATCCTGGACAGACCGCTTTCCCGGAAAACCTGGGCCAGCTCATCTTTGGATATCGTCGACGGTACTGACACGATCTCGACCGTGGGAATCGCCACATCCTCGACCCGCATCCGGCGCAGGTTAATCATGCCGCGAGGTTGAGCCGGATCGACCTCTTGCCCATTGACCTCAGAAGCCGAGTCTTCACTCTGCGTTGAGAACGCATCCACTATTCGAGAGAAAAGTCCTGGTCTCTCAGTGACATTTTCGTTGCCGTCCTTCGGTTGCGCGCCCTGCGCCGCCATAGAACTGCCGTCTGTTTCGCCCATTTTCCCATTCCAAATGATAAGCCGAAAGGCCCGCTTTAAGCATTATATGGGTCATCAATACCCAGTTTGCCAAGTATCTCCACCTCAACACCCTCCATCAGCGTGGCGTCGAGATCACGAATGTGATCATAACCCAGCAAATGCAACACGCCGTGAACGATCAGATGTGTGACATGATCATCCATGTTTTTCCCTGCCTCTGCCGCCTCGCGAGCACAAGTATCATAAGAAATCGCAATATCGCCCAGAGCAATTTCCCCTGAGAAATCGGGTTCAGGGAGTATCGGAGTCTGCCCGGCGGAGTCCGCAGCCAAATCTTCGGCTGGCCAGCTAAGCACATTGGTGGGTGACGCCTTTTCGCGGAATTCCGTGTTCAACTGGGCGATCCGTGCATCGTCGCATCCCAGCAGGCTAACCTCACACAGGTCCGCATCAAGATCGCAATGATCCAAAACCGCCCTTGTGGCGCGCTCTGCCAAAAATTCGAGCCCGTCCCAGCGCGGGTCTTCAACCGATAGTTCCAGGTTCATGCCACCATGTCCAAAATCCCGATACCGGGACCCAGAAGATCAACCCGTTTCACGGCCCGTATCGGCCTCATACGCTTCGATGATCGCGGCGACAAGTGGGTGCCGGACAACATCCTTGGAGGTGAAATAGTTGAAGCTGATATTTGGTATCGTGCTCAACAGCCGTTCTGCATCCGCCAATCCCGACTGAACCCCGCGCGGCAGGTCAACCTGTGACCGGTCGCCTGTTATGACCATGCGGCTGCCTTCGCCCAAACGGGTCAGGAACATTTTCATCTGCATGGTCGTGGCGTTCTGCGCCTCATCCAGCACAACGAAGGCGTTCGCGAGCGTACGGCCACGCATGAACGCCAGAGGTGCAATCTCGATGCGCTTTTCCTCGATCAGCTTGGCCAGTTGTTTCCCGGGCAAAAAATCATTCAGCGCATCATAGAGCGGCTGCATATAGGGATCGACCTTGTCCTTCATGTCGCCAGGTAGATATCCCAGCTTTTCGCCCGCTTCGACGGCGGGACGACTGAGGATGATGCGGTCGACATGCCCGCCGATAAACATCGATACGCCAACGGCCACGGCCAGATAGGTCTTACCTGTGCCCGCCGGACCTATGCCAAAGGCCAGCTCATTGTTGAACAAGGACTGAACATAGACCTTCTGGGCGTCAGTACGCGGCTCGACCAGCTTTTTGCGGGTTTTGATCTCAACCGAACCACCCTTGAACATCTCAAGCTGATCGCCATCCCGGCTGCCGGTTCCTGTTTCCGACCCGCCCATGCGAAGTTCGCGGTCTACATCCGCCGCTTCTACGTCACGACCACCTTCCAGGCGGGTATACAGCGCTTGCAGAACTTCGATCGCCTGTTTTTGGGATTCGTCGTCACCCATGACAACCAGTTGGTTGCCACGGCGCACGATCTGCACGGTCAGCTTCTGTTCGATTTCGGTCAGGTTGCGGTCATATTCGCCGCAAAGATCTATCAATAACCGATTGTCTGGAAATTCAACAAACGCTTCCCGCTGGGGCGTTTCATTTTGCGGTGGGTTCAGGGCACCAATGGCCAATCCGCTCTCCTGTCTGGGCGTTTCACCCCAAGCGTAGACAACATTTCTTGGTGGGCGCAAGCCAGAGATTCAAATTTTCCGTACAGAATGGTAAAACCGCCGATCAAGTTGGAGGCACCGCGAACGTTCCATACAGGCAAACCTAGAACTGATAGTTCAGGCCAAACCGCAAACCACGGTAACGGGGCGTCGATTTGGTCGTAAACCCGTTGTCAAATTCGACGGTTTCAGAATCGAACCGGACGTATTCATATTCCCCAGTGATCGACCAGTTCTCATTCAATTTGTGCTCGGCGCCAATGCTGGCCGAGAACCCTTTTCGACTGTCTTTATCCTGAAAGGACTGGGTTGTTGCCCCGGATGTAATCGAACTGGTCGTGGTTATATCGCCATGCACGTAACCAACGGAAATAAAGTATAACACTCTGCCACTTGGGTTTGTCAGACCGTTCCGAAAGCGAATTGAGATGACATCCGAAATCTCTGAACCGCCATTGACGACCGAGGTTCCGATCTGCGTCGACACTTCATCGTCCAGAGATCCGAAATCATAGCCCAACTCGACCCCATAGACGTAGTCACGCCCGCCTTTTGCGGGCAGAAGACCGCGCCAACCGCCCCGAATACCACCGTAACTGCCGGTGAGGTCCAATTCGCCGACAGCAAACGTATCTGTAGGCGTCGTCAGGCCAAAGCGGTCCGAGCCGCTGGTCGAATAGCCGGCTGTCAAGCCCAGATAGAAGGCGCTGACATCGCTGCCATAACGTGCTGACGATATTACCGGCGGTTCAGATAAATCCGGATCCAGATTCCCTGCGGCAGCGGAATTGAATACCAGAAACAACGCGGCCATTGCGGGAAGGGCAACCCTGATATTAGGCCCTGCACTAAATCTCAAAAGTTTCACTCGCGCCCTCCGTCATCCCGATCCGACACCAGGATCAGCACTGATATGCCGTTTCAGGAGGCGTTAGCCTAGGCCCCGAAAAAACCTGACTTTTCTCGGAACATAATTCCAAGTGATAAATCAAGGGTAAATCTTGGAAACAAATACCAGCGATGGTATCCGCATCACAGATAAAGGACGGGTCAGAGCAACTGCCCCGCCAGAGAATTCGCACCTGATCCGGTGATCAAAACGTCCCGCAACGCACCAATCTCCACATCCGCGTCAGAGACGTGAACCGAATGAAGATATTCAGATTTTCCCACCATCTGTCCCGGCAACCGGCCGGTTTTTTCGAACAGAACGCGGACTTTGCGTCCAACCATGGCATCCTGAATTTCGCGCTGATGACGCGTGATCAATCCCTGCAGCCGCTGTAGGCGGTCATCCGCCACCCCAGGATCAACCTGAGACCGCTCGGCTGCGGGCGTTCCCGGGCGCGTCGAATACTTGAACGAATAGGCATAGCCGTATTTGACCTGCTCGACCAAATCCATGGTGGCCTGAAAATCTTCGTCGGTTTCTTCAGGGAACCCAACGATGAAGTCGCCAGACATGACAATATCCGGACGCGCAGCGCGGATACGCTCGATCAGACGCAAATAGCTTTCGGCTGTGTGACTGCGGTTCATTCGCTTCAGAATGCGATCCGAACCCGACTGGACCGGTAAATGAAGATAGGGCATCAGTTTTTCGCAGGTGCCGTGCGCCTCGATCAGGTCGTCAGCCATGTCATTCGGGTGCGACGTGGTAAAACGGATGCGCTCTAGCCCGTCGACCTTGTTCAACTCCCAGATCAGTCCCGCCAGCGTCATGTCGCCGTTCGGTCCAGCACCGTGATAGGCGTTGACGTTCTGACCCAGCAGAGTGATCTCACGCACGCCACGTTCGACCAAATCCTGTGCCTCGCGGATAATACGGTCCACCGGACGGCTGACTTCGGCGCCTCGGGTATAGGGCACGACACAAAAGGCACAGAATTTATCGCAGCCTTCCTGAACGGTCAGAAAAGCGGTGGGGCCACGTTTGGCTTTGGGACGATTCTTGAGCTTTTCGAACTTGTCTTCTTCGGGGAAATCCGTGTCCAGTGCCTTGGCACCATCGCGCGTCTTGGCTTCCATCTCAGGCAGACGGTGATAGCTTTGCGGGCCCACCACCAGATCGACCAGGGGCTGACGGCGCATGATTTCTTCGCCCTCGGCCTGCGCGACGCAGCCCGCGACCCCGATCTTGAGATCGGGTTTTTCGGCTTTCAACCCTTTGAAACGCCCCAGCTCGGAATAGACCTTTTCGGCGGCTTTTTCGCGGATGTGGCAGGTGTTCAGCAGAATCATATCCGCGTCATCCGGGCTCTGGGTTTCGACATAGCCCTGCCCGCCCAGGGTCTCGGCCATACGCTCGCTGTCATAGACGTTCATCTGGCAACCATAGGTCTTGATGTACAGCTTTTTGGGTTCTGACATGGGGTTGGGCCTTTGCGTTCGCGCGATCGGCGTCATCTATACCCAACGAACGCCGCTTGCAATGCCAGCGCGATTACCCGATTTTGGCCGAAAACTCCAGTTGGACGGGGCCGGACAGGCAATGCAGTACGACAGTCTCACTTCTTTCCTTCAATCCGGCAAGGCCGCGTTGGCCAAAGGTCCGGTTGCGATGATCTTCGCCGAAGACGATGTCGAGATCGACGGCACCATCCGGCACCATCTGAACCTTGGCTTCAAATCACTGATCGTGTTCATGCCCGAAGCCTTTACGCTGGATTCTGAACTGACCGAGCGTATCCACAGAGTGACACTGACCTGCGCACCGAGAACCGTCGTCTTTGACACGGTTAATCAGGTCATCCGGGCCGCTCCTGACCATTGGATGTATTACTGCTATAACGCTGAATACCTGTTCTTCCCCTTCTGCGAAACACGCACGATCGGCGAGTTACTGGCCTTTCACACCGAAGAACGCCGGAACGCCATGCTAACCCATGTGATCGACCTGTATGCTGATGACCTGGGCGCGTTTCCAAACGGGGTTGCCCCTGACCAAGCCATGCTGGACAGCACCGGGTATTACGCACATGCCCGACACAACGCCGAAGGACACCCGCTGGAAAGACAGCTGGACATATCCGGCGGTTTGCGCTGGCGGTTCGAAGATCACATCCCCTATGAACGCCGCCGCATCGACAGAATCGGGTTGTTCAAATCGCGAAATGATCTGTTGTTACTGCCCGACCACACGTTCAATGAGCCCGAGTACAACACCTATTCCTGCCCCTGGCACCACAATCTGACGGCGGCGATCTGTTCCTTCCGCGCAGCCAAGGCGCTCAAAAGCAACGCGGGGTCGACCTTCGACATCCCCAGCTTCCGCTGGCGCAACTCAGCTCGGTTCCAGTGGTCATCCCAGCAGCTGCTGGAACTGGGGCTCATCGAATCGGGGCAGTGGTTCTAGGCAGTTCAGCGTCGCAGCAGAACCGGGAACCAATCTTCCCGCAAACGCTGCCCGGGCTGCATGTCGTGGCCCGGAAACGGAGGCGAAGTGCGCCCCGGACGTTCCACATATCGCGCATCCTCCCCAACCAACCGCAAGGAAAAAGCACGGCGGCGGCTGTCAGACTGGTTTCCACGCGCGCCATGCAGCGTACGGTAGTTGAAGGCAACCGCGTCACCGGGTTCCATTTCGAATTCAACCACCCTCATACCTTCGGCATCGGGGTCGGGAATGGGGATGTACTGGCCTTCATCCGCGAAAAACCCTTCTTCCGAGACCCAACGCGTGGGCAGAACCTCTTTCTCCCATCTATGTGAACCTGCCACACAACGAAGGGTGGCCTGTGTCACCGGGTCCAATGGCGACCAGAAACTGATCGTCTGACTGCCCTCGACGAAATAGTATGGCCCATCCTGGTGCCACGGCGTTGCCATCGACGTGCCTGGTTCTTTCACCAGAACATGGTCATGGAACATTTGTACGGTTTGCGACTGCATCAGATCCGCTGCGACCTCGGCTGCCGGTGAATTGTGGATCACGTTCTGGAACTGTTCGATACGCGACCAGTTGCAGTAATCATCAAAGAACAGACCGGTTTCGCCCTGTTTTTGGTTGTCCGACGCATATGGTCCGGGTTCAGCCATATTGGCCGCGATGCCGTCACGCAGCGTATCCACGTAGTCGGCGAACAAACCTTTGATCAGAACCACGCCGTCCTGTTGGTATGTGTCAATCATCTCTTGCGTAACCAGGGGGTGAGCCATCTGTGCCTCCGTTCGAATTTAACCTGAATTTGCTCATGAAATTTTCATCTATTCAAATAATATCTTTGAAATGTATAGTTAACCTTATGTTATACGTTACCCTACGCCAATATGAATATGTCTGCGCCATCGGACGGCATGGCAGCCTGTCTGCTGCAGCGTTGCATCTAAATGTTTCGCAGCCAGCTCTGTCGAATGCGCTAACCCGGGTCGAAGACCAGTTGGGCTATCCGCTGTTTATCCGAAAGCGCGGAGCGGCCATGGCGCTGACACCGCAGGGACGCAGCTTTATTGAAAACGCCGAGGCCCTGCTGACACGTGCCGCACGTTTGGAAAATTCTGGAACAGACGGGACCGCAACCACGCGCCTGCGTCTGGGCTGTTTCGACGACCTCGCGCCTTTCCTGCTGGCAAAAGCTCTGCATAGCCTGCGACAGAACATGCCCGAAGTTGATATCACGTATCGCGTAGACGAGTTTCAGGGCCTGATTTCCGGCCTCGTCAATGGTGAGATCGACCTTGCGCTGACCTATGGTCTGACACTGGATGCGGCCTTTTCCACGACCACCTTGTTCACCAATCGACCAATCGCGGTTATGACAAAAGGCCACCCCTTGGCCAATCGGGCGCAGGTATCATTACAGGATGTCGTGGCCTACCCCCTGATCCTATCGAACGAGGGGCTCTCTGCGCAGCATTTCCTGAGTCTCTTCCGTCAACTTGGGCAGAACCCCAATGTCGCACATCGGGCCGCGTCGCCCGAGATCCAACGCAGCCTCGCGGCGCATGGCGAAGGCGTTGCCATCAGCTATGCCAACATTCCTGCCAAGACCAGCTATGACGGGATGCCGTTGGTCAGCATACCTGTGTCAGATGAAATCGCAGCAGAACCCGTTGTTGTGGCACGGCATGGAACAGGCCCTATGGATCCGCATAGCGAAAAGGCACAGCACATCCTGACCGGACTGATGACGTAAGTTTACTTTTTACGCAGACGGATCACAACGTCGACTGACGCGATCTCAACCCCTTCAGGCGCGTCGGGCAGTCGCTGGATGACCAGCTGTTCGGACGGAGCATCGCTGAGCCGGCCCTCATCTTCCCAATAGAAATGCGGATGATCATGCGTGTTGGTGTCGAAATAGCTTTTCGATCCGTCAACGGTAATTTCTTGCAGAACCCCGGCATCGCAAAAGGCGCGCAACGTGTTGTAAACCGTCGCCAGAGAAACAGCATCTCCGTTCTGTTTGGCCGATTCAAACAGGCTTTCGGCGGTGACGTGGCGATGGCGGCCATCACCGACCAGCAGCTCTGCCAATGCTACGCGCTGACGCGTCGGACGCAATCCGGCGTGAACCAACCAACCTGTGGCTATGCTCTGGCAATCTGCTGTCATCAGTCCAATACCAATTTGTTGCTGTGGTATATATAAGTGCTGTAGTCAGGTAATTTCAAATGAATTTCATTCGCAGAGAATAATGTAAACACAACATGATGTAGGTCACTGCTCTTGCAGGACCTTGCATACGGGTGCTAGACGAGACCAAATTAGATGGAAAGACCCCTGGCAGGAGAGGCGCAGAATGGCCCAATTCCCAAGCAGCTTTGACAAGGACGATCTGCTGAAATGCGCCCGCGGCGAACTATTCGGCCCCGGGAACGCACAGTTGCCCGCCCCGCCGATGTTGATGATGGATCGGATCACCGAGATTTCGGCCGATGGTGGCGCCCATGGCAAAGGTCATATTCTTGCTGAATTCGACATTACGCCCGACCTTTGGTTCTTTGATTGCCATTTCCCCGGCAACCCGATCATGCCCGGCTGCTTGGGCCTGGACGGTTTGTGGCAGCTGACCGGATTCAACCTGGGCTGGCGCGGCTGGCAAGGGCGCGGCATGGCCGTTGGAGTGGGCGAAGTCAAGCTGACAGGTATGGTACGCCCGGACCGCAAGATGCTGACCTATAAAATCGACTTCAAGAAAGCGATCCAGACCCGCCGCCTGACTATGGGTGTCGCAGATGGTATCGTCGAAGCCGACGGTGAGATGATTTACGATGTCAAGGACATGAAAGTAGTTCTGTCCGAAGCCTGAGCCTGACCGGCCCCAAATAAGGAGCACGCACATGCGTCGAGTAGTTGTCACCGGCTTGGGAGTTGTCTCTTCCATCGGGAACAATGCCGAAGAGGTTCTGACCTCACTCAAGGCCGGCAAGTCCGGCATCGTGGCCAATGACCAGATGGTCGAACATGGCTTTCGCAGCCAGATCGCCGGGTCGCTCAAAATCGACGTTAGCGAACATGTGGACAAGCGCACCCTGCGCTTTATGGGTCCCGGAGCGGCCTATGCGCATATCGCGATGAGCCAGGCGATTGCCGATTCCGGTCTGTCCGAAGACCAGGTTGCCAACCCACGTACCGGCCTTGTCGCCGGATCGGGCGGACCGTCGACCAGCGCCATGCTGACCGCACATCAGACCGTTCTGAAAAACGGGGCAACCAAGCGAATCGGTCCGTTTGCAGTTCCTAAATGCATGTGCTCAACCATTTCGGCCAACCTTGCGACCGCCTTCAAGATCAAGGGCATCAATTACTCGATCACTTCGGCCTGTTCGACCTCGTTGCATTGCATCGGCAATGCCGCAGAACAGATCATGATGGGCAAACAAGATGTAATGTTCGCGGGCGGCGGGGAAGAGCTGGACTGGACCTTGTCCTGTCTGTTCGATGCAATGGGTGCCATGTCGTCGAAATACAACGATGCGCCCGAAAAAGCTTCTCGTGCATTCGACCAAGACCGCGACGGGTTCGTGATATCCGGCGGAGGCGGTATTGTCGTGCTGGAAGATCTGGAACACGCATTGGCACGCGGCGCCAAAATCTATGCTGAAGTGACGGGTTTTGCAGCAACCTCCGACGGTCACGACATGGTAGCCCCCTCTGGCGAAGGTGGCGAACGCGCCATGCGTCTGGCGCTGGACACCCTGCCCGAAGGCCGCAAGGTCGACTACATCAATGCCCATGGCACCTCGACCCCGGTCGGAGATGTCGGCGAAGTCGAAGCTGTGCGCCGTATTTTTGGCGAGGGCAGCGTGCCGCCGATTTCCTCGACCAAGTCGATGACAGGTCACGCACAAGGTGCGGCTGGCGCGCTGGAGGCTATTTTCTGCCTTTTGATGCTGGAACATGATTTTATAACGCCGTCGATCAACGTCGACACGCTTGCCGAGGGCATCCAGCCCGGAGAAATTGCAACTCAGCTAGTTGAAAATGCAGGTTTGGACAGCGTCATGACCAACAGCTTCGGCTTTGGTGGGACGAACGGGTCCATGGTTCTTTCAAAGTATAACGGGTGAATGGAATGTCAGATCTAATGAAAGGCAAACGCGGCCTCGTTATGGGCGTGGCGAATGACCGTTCGATTGCATGGGGCATCGCAAAAGCCATGCACGAAGCGGGCGCCGAATTGGCATTCACCTATCAGGGCGAGGCATTCGGAAAGCGGCTGGAACCGCTGGCGCAGAGCCTTGGCAGCGATTTCATGGTCGATGCGGACGTCACCGATGACGAGTCGTTGGATCGCGCTTTTGACGAGCTTGCCCAGCGCTGGCCCACCATAGATTTTGTGGTCCACGCCGTCGCCTATTCCGACAAGTCCGAACTAACCGGACGGTTCCTGGACACCAGCCGGGCGAATTTCAAGAATTCGATGGATATTTCGGCCTATTCGCTGATCGAAGTGGCCCGCCGCGCCTATCCGATGATGAAAGAAAACGGCGGCACGATCCTGACGCTGACTTATCAGGGGTCTAACCGAGTTGTGCCCAACTACAACGTAATGGGTGTGGCCAAAGCTGCGCTAGAATCAGCGACCCGTTATCTGGCCAACGATCTTGGACCTGACGGAATCCGGGTGAACGCAATCTCTCCGGGTCCGATGAAAACTCTGGCCGGTGCGGCCATCGGTGGGGCCCGCAAAACCTTCAAGTTCTGCGACCAGAACGCACCGATGCGCAGCAATGCCACGCTTGAGGCTGTCGGCGGCACCGCGGTTTATCTGGCTTCAGATGCGGGGGCCTGCACCTCGGGCGAAGTTATTCGTGTTGATGGTGGCTTCCACGTTCTGGGAATGCCTCAACCGGACCATATGTGACCATTTCTTTCCCTGTCAGTGCCAAGATTTGACCATCTTTCGCAGGCAGGGATAGTTGCATGAACAAAGCAGAGCAAATCATCGCCAGCAGCAAGCGGGTTTCCCGCCGAAAACCGGGTTTTCTGGGGTTTAGGGGCCGCGTCGCCTTGATGACCCTAACAATGCTGCTGATGCTGTTTGTATTCTTCACTCAGCCGCATGTACGCGAGATCTTTGCATCATGGACCAGCCTGTTTTCAGGCTGATCCAGATCACGAAACTCAATTCACCGAAACCACTTCGATTTCGAAAATCAGGTCCCTTCCGGCCAGAGGATGGTTCGCGTCTAGCGTGACGGTCACCTCATCAGCCTCGACAACAGTTACCGGCAATGCGTGCCCTTCGGGCGTTTGCATCTGCAACTGGGTGCCGGGTTCAAGCGGGATGTCGTCCGGAATACCTTCGCGTGGTATGCTCTGACGCATTTCGGGATTGATCGGCCCATAAGCATCAACGCAGGCGATCTCGACACGTTTTTTGTCCCCGGCCACCAGACCAGGCATTGCACTGTCCAATCCGGGAATAATCTGCCCGGACCCCACCTCGAATTCCAGTGGATCGCGCCCTTGTGAACTGTCAAAGACATTCCCGTCCTGCAACGTACCGGTATAGTGGATGCGAACTGTGTCGCCCTGTTTTATCGCTGTCATTTTGGCCTCCGGCCGATAGAAAATTGAGCGGTCAAACCTAGGCAATGAAGCAACATTGTAAACCCTTAGCACTTTTGCAAACCTGCACCGAATGAACGGAGGGGAATTGATGCCGATCACAACCTGCATTTTTGATGCATACGGCACGTTGTTCGATGTGGCCGCAGCCGCAAGGCAAGCTGCATCAGAACCCGGCTTTGAGGCGTTACAGCAGAAATGGCCGGATCTGGCCAATCACTGGCGCCTGAAACAGTTGCAATACACCTGGCTGCGTGCGGTGGCCGATGCACATGCAGATTTCTGGGACGTCACGCAAGACGGTCTGGATTGGGCACTAGAGGCAACGGGGCTGGACCAGCACCCGGCCCTACGCCAGCGCCTGCTTGATCTCTACTGGGAATTGCAGGCCTATCCCGAGGTTCCCGAAATGCTGGCCACCCTGAAGGCCGGCGGGATGCAGACTGCGATCTTGTCGAACGGATCACCGCCGATGCTGGATGGTGCGGTTCAATCCGCAGGGATAAGCGGCGTTCTGGATGATATTCTGTCGGTCGAAAGCGTCGGCGTCTTCAAACCGCATGCCAAGGTTTATGATCTGGTCGCGCAGAGCTTCGGCTGCGAGCGCGACGAAGTCTTGTTCGTCAGCTCAAATGGCTGGGACGCGGCGGGGGCCAGTGGCTATGGTTTCGTCACCGCCTGGGTCAACCGAGCGAACGAACCAATGGATCGGTTGCCATGGCAGCCAACGCATGTACTGTCCGACCTGACATCCATTCCGGAACTTGCAGGACTCTGATGCCCTTTTTTTCGACCAACGACGGCAAACGCCTCTATTTCGAAGACACCGGCAGCGGCAGGCCGGTCCTGTGTCTGGCAGGCCTTACCCGAAACAGCCGGGATTTCTCATTTCTTGCCCCGCACATGACCGATTGGCGGATGATCGCGATGGATTATCGCGGGCGCGGGCAATCCGAGCATGACTCGGATCACGGGAACTATAGCCTGTTACGCGAATCTCAGGACGTGATCGATCTGCTGGATCATCTTGGCCTGGATCAGGTGGCCGTGATTGGGACCTCACGTGGAGGCCTGATCGCGATGACCTTGGCCACCACCCACCCAAAGCGGCTGGCGGCTGTTGTGCTCAATGATGTTGGTCCGGTCTTTAACCCATCGGGCATCGCCAAAATAATGGAATATGTCGGCAAGCAACCGGTCTCGAAAACCTATGACGAGGCCGCGCAGGCGCTTCAGCACATGATGGGCCCGCAGTTTCCAGGGATTTCACTGGAAAGATGGCGGCAGATGGCTGAATTTCAAAATCAGGAAACGACAGAAGGTTTGACCCTGCGCTATGATCCGGCCCTGCGCACAGCGCTGCTGGAACAGGCCGCAGCCGGGGCAATCCCGGATATGTGGATGTTCTTCGAGGCCCTGCACGACATCCCAACGGGTGTCATTCGCGGTGAAAATTCCGATCTTCTGAGCGCGCAGACATTGGCCGAGATGCAGAACCGGCATCCGGGGTTGATCTCGGCTACCGTGCCCGATCGCGGACACGTGCCGTTTCTGGACGAAGCTCAATCATTGGGCGTTATTCGCAAAGTACTGGACGCGGCATGAGCACACTTGAAATGATCGAAGCCGCAGCCCTGCGTCTGCAAGGGCACGTCAGAGAAACACCAATCCTGACCTCTCCGTTTTTGGATGAAATCGCGGGACGCCGCGTGTTGGTAAAACCGGAATGCCTGCAGCACACCGGCAGTTTCAAGTTTCGCGGGGCGTGGTCGGCCATTTCGGGCCTCAGTGAAGCAGACCGAAAGAAAGGTGTGATCGCCTATTCCTCGGGCAATCATGCTCAGGGCGTGGCTTATGCCGCCGCACAGCATGGTATTTCGGCTGTTATCATCATGCCGTCGGATGCCCCAAAGCTCAAAATCGACAACACGCGCGCGCTGGAGGCCGAGGTGGTTCTGTACGACCGCGCCAATGAAAGCCGCGAAGAGATCGGCGAAGCCCTGGCATCCGAGCGCGGCCTGACCTTGATCCGCCCCTATGATGAGCCGCTGGTGATCGCCGGACAAGGCACAACCGGGCTGGAAATCGCGCGTCAGGCTGCTGCTCTGGGTGTGGAACAGGCCGATGTGCTGGTCTGTTGCGGCGGCGGGGGGTTGACCTCGGGTATTGCGCTTGCGCTCGAAGGGCACGCACCCGGTCTGCGCGCTCGCCCCTGCGAGCCCGAAGGGTTTGACGACGTCAAACGCTCATTAGCGCTGGGACGGATACAGAACAACGCGGCCGCATCTGGCAATATCTGCGACGCCATTCTGACCCCGCAACCCGGCGACATCACCTTTCCGATCCTGCAACGGCTGTGCGGTCCCGGCCTGTCTGTGACCGAAGAAGAGGCGATGCGCGCCATGGCTTTGGCCTTTCTGCGCCTGAAGATCGTGCTGGAACCGGGCGGTGCGGTTTCCCTGGCCGCAGCGTTGTTTCGCAGGTCCGAAATTCAAGGAGACGCCGTTATCATTGTCGCATCGGGTGGCAATGCGGACCCGGACGTCTTTGCCAAAGCTATGGAGTTCCTGACCTGACAACCGCCGTCGGTTCCGGCAGCGTGTCAGTTCAGCATGCAAAGACAGAGGATTTTTATGCAGATAGCTGACCTTGGGGATGTACAGCTTCATTACCGGATCGACGGCGACCCACAAGGCGCGCCGATCGTGTTCGCGAACTCGCTGGGCACTGATCTGCGCCTGTGGGACGCGATGCTGCCATACCTGCCTGATGGGCTGCGAGTCATTCGATATGACAAACGCGGGCATGGCCTGTCCTCGGCGCCTCAGGCGCCCTATTCGATGGGGGCGCTGATCCGCGATGCCGAAGGCCTTCTGGATCACCTAAAGGTCCGAGATTGCGTTTTTGTAGGTCTGTCCATCGGCGGGATGATCGCGCAGGGTCTGGCCGTCAAACGCCTGGATTTGATTCGCGGGCTGGTTCTGTCAAATACAGCGGCCAAAATAGCCACCCCGGCGATTTGGGCGGACCGTATAGAAGCCGTCCGGATCGGCGGCATCGAAATGTTAGCCGACTCAACTATGGAGCGCTGGTTCTCGCGGGCTTTCCACGCGTCGCCCCAGCACCTGCTATGGCGCAACATGATGGTGCGGCAACCTGTTGAAGGTTATCTGGGATGTTGCGCCGCCATTTCCGGAACCGATTTTTACACGCCGACAAGTGGCCTGCGTTTGCCGACTTTGGGCATTGCGGGCAGCGAGGATGGCTCTACCCCGCCGGATCTAGTAAAAGAAACCATTGATCTTATTCCCGGTGCCCGTTTCGAATTGATACGCAAAGCGGGCCATCTGCCCTGCGTCGAACAACCCATTGAATACGCGGCGCTACTAAAAGACTTTTTGACTGGCATCGGTCATATCTGAAGGAGCATTGCTTTGGCGGATTTTCTGTTGGTCCATGGCTCATGCCATGGTGCCTGGTGTTGGAGAGATTTGATCCCAGCACTTGAAACACGCGGCCATTCGGTCCGCGCAATTGATATGCCCAGCCACGGATCTGACCCGACGTCGATCGACCAGGTGACCCTGGACAGTTGCCGGAACGCCGTTCTGGCTGCGAGCAGATCGGATACGATCATCGTCGGCCATTCTTGGGGGGGATACCCCATTAGTGCCGCCGCCGAATTGAGACCGGATGCGATGCGCGGACTTGTTTTCCTGTCCGCCTACGTCCCCGAGAACGGATTGTCGATGGTCGAGATGCGCCGGAAATCACCGCGGCAAACAATAGTTGATGCCGTCGAAAAATCGACTGACGGGCTGTCCTATACGGTCAAACCCGATAGCGTGAAGGCCTTGTTTTACCACGACTGCCCGGAAGAGGTCCTGCTTTATGCGCTGGCTCGGCTTTGCCCGCAGGCCATTGCACCTCAGGAGACACGGCTTACCCTGACAGCACATTTTCAGGATATGCCCAAAGCATATATCCGAACACTCGACGACAATACCATCCCGCCTGAATACCAGCACATCATGAGCCTCAGCATGCCCGAGGGAATGCGCCATTCCATCCAAAGCTCTCATTCGCCATTCTTTTCGCACCCTGAAAAACTGGCCGATCTATTGGACGACATCGCGCAGGGCTTTGATACTCTTGACTGATCTGCGAAATCTTGCGGCTTTCCTCTGAACCTGACCCCCGATAGGGTGCCCGAAACTTTCTTTGTCGGTTCCCATGCGCTTACCTTTTCTGTTTGTTCTTGCCACTGTCATGATTGATGCAATGGGGATTGGCCTTGTGCTGCCCATTATGCCCGAGCTCATTATTGATGTTCAGGGTGGTACGCTGGCCAGCGCGGCGATCTGGGGCGGCGTCCTAAGCACCGCTTTTGCAGCGATGCAATTTATCTTTGGACCGATCCTGGGCAACCTGTCTGACGCTTTCGGGCGCAGGGGGGTATTGTTGGTATCTCTGTTTGTTATGTCGTTGGACTATGTGGTCATGGCGCTTGCTGGCAGTATCTGGCTATTACTTGCCGGTCGGATCGTCGGCGGGATCACAGCCGCAACTCATTCCACCGCCGCGGCGTTCATGGCGGATGTGTCGAAACCCCACGAAAAAGCTGCGAATTTCGGTCTGTTAGGGGCGGCATTCGGGGTTGGCTTTGTCCTGGGTCCGGTCATCGGCGGATTGCTCAGCGAATATGGAACCCGTGCGCCCTTCTGGGCTGCCGCAGCGCTTTCGGCGATAACATTCGGCGTCGGTTTGATAGTGATGCCTGAAACGGTGACCGATAAGAACCGGCGCCCGTTCAGCCTGCGCCGCGCTAACCCCGTGAATTCACTGCGTGCCATCGCGGCGCTGCCGGGGATCCGTCCGATGTTGTGGGTCTATTTCCTCTATTCTGTCTCAATCTATGTCTATCCGGCCATTTGGGCCTATTTCACCGCCGAGCGTTTTGGATGGTCACCCCAGATGATTGGTGTGTCGCTGGGTCTTTACGGAATTGGAATGGCCGCGGTTCAGGGCGGATTGATACGCCCTGCCACACGTTATCTCGGCGAACGCGTAACAATCCTTCTCGGGATGGTGTTCGAGATTGTCAGCTTTTTGCTTCTGGCTTTTCTGACCAATGGAATAATCGCGCTGATGCTGATCCCGATCACGGCTATCGGCGCAGTCGCAACCCCGGCAATCCAGGCTCTGGCCTCGCGCGCAACACCAGATTCGCAACAAGGAGAGCTTCAGGGCGTGCTAACTTCACTGCACGCGCTTTCCATGGTGATTTCCCCTCTGGTCATGAGCAGCGTATTTGCCTGGTTCGCAAAGCCCGGCACCGCCATCTATTTTCCCGGCGCGCCGTTTCTTCTGGCCATGTGCCTTATGATTGTCGGCCTTATCCTCTTTTACAGATCTCGCCCCATTTCTGCATAACAACGACATGACGATGACCGTTTCGGCCTTGCAGGTCATTCCGAACCGCGCCACCGTGATTAAAACCGAATACGAGGACATCATGCAATCCATCAAGGCGGCCATATGTCGGGCATTCGACAAACCCCTGGTCATAGAAGACGTGCTGATCGCCCCGCCCGCCGCCGGCGAAGTCGAGGTCACCCTAGATGCGGTTGCGATCTGCCATTCCGACATTTCTTTCGCCAGCGGCGCCTGGGGTGGATTCCTGCCCGCTGTATATGGCCATGAGGCCGCGGGTGTGATCACCGCAACGGGCGGCATGACCGAAGGGTTCGAGGTTGGCGATTCCGTCGTGGTGACGCTGATCCGTGCATGCGGTTCCTGCCCCTCCTGCGCGGGTGGCAAGCCAACCTTATGTGAAACACCCCACGACACTGTAAAAGGTCCGTTGCGCACCGCTGACGGGGGCCCGCTGGAGCAAGCAATGGCGTGCGGGGCTTTTGCCGAAAAAGTCGTGGTCAGCCACCGGCAGATCGTGAAAATCCCCGAGGACATGCCGAAGGATGTGGCCAGTCTGCTGTCTTGCGGGGTGATCACCGGTGTGGGCGCTGCCGTGAATGCAGCCGGTCTGCGCCCGGGTCAGGATGTCGTCGTGATCGGGGCCGGAGGCGTTGGCCTGAACGCCATACAAGGCGCACGGATTGCGGGTGCCCGGCGTATCGTTGCTGTCGACATGACCGAGGACAAACTGGCCATTGCAAAGGAATTTGGTGCAACCCACGGCGTTCTGGCCACTTTGGACGCACCATGGAAGGCAGCTTACCGCGCACTTGGCGGTCGAGGGGCCGATGCCGTGCTGATCACAGTCGGTGCAATCCCGGCCTATGACCAGGCCGTTCGCTATCTTGGCCGAGGCGGTAAGGCCATCATGATCGGGATGCCCCATTCCGGCGACATGGCAAGCTATGAACCTGTTGTCCTGGCCGCACTTGGTCAGGGGCTGATCGGGTCAAAGATGGGGGATGTGGTGATCCAACGTGATATTCCCTGGATGATCGACCTCTATGAACAGGGGCGGCTGAGGCTGGATGAACTGATCTCGGGCCGCTGGCCCTTGTCGCAAATCAACGAGGCGATTGCGGATACCAAAACCGGATCGGCCAAACGAAACGTCATCATGTTTGACAGGGCCTAAGCAGCCCCGGCTGGAGTATATCCTATGAAACTGCAGGATCTCGATATCATTGTCACGGCCCCCCCTGCTCCGGGTTGGGGTGGCCGGTACTGGATACTGGTAAAGGTTACTACCGACACAGGCGTCACCGGTTGGGGCGAATGCTATGCCTCATCCATTGGACCTGAAGCTATGTGTCACGTAATCCGGGATGTCTTTGAACGGCATATGCTCGGCGAGAACCCCGAGAATATCGAGCTTATGTTCCGCCGCGTCTATTCCAGCGGCTTTACCCAGCGCCCCGACCTGACCGTAATGGGTGCGTTTTCAGGGTTGGAAATCGCGTGTTGGGACATTCTGGGTAAAGATCGCGACCGTCCGGTTTATGCGCTTTTGGGTGGGCTGGTTAATCAACGCATCCGGGCCTACACCTACCTTTACCCCCTGCCCCGGCATGACCTGGCCGACTTTTGGACTTCGCCCGACCAGGCCGCGGAATGTGCAGCTGAAATGGTGAGCCGAGGCTTCACGGCAGTAAAATTTGATCCCGCTGGTCCCTACACGATCCGTGGCGGGCATATGCCTGCTATGTCCGACATCTCGATGTCAGTTGCCTTTTGCAAAGCGATCCGTGAAGCGGTCGGCGACAGGGCCGACCTGTTGTTTGGCACCCACGGTCAGTTCAACACCGCAGGCGCAATCCGGCTGGGTCAGGCGCTGGAACCCTATTCACCGCTTTGGTTCGAAGAACCTACCCCACCTGACATGATCGAAGACATGGCCCGCGTCGCTCGCAACGTGCGAATACCCGTGGCAACCGGGGAACGCATGACCACCAAAGCCGAATTCGGTGCAGTTTTGCGCGCAGGTGCTGCAGAAATCCTGCAACCCGCCCTTGGGCGTGCAGGTGGGATATGGGAGATGAAGAAAGTCGCAGCCATGGCCGAGATATTCAACGCCCAGATGGCTCCGCATCTCTATGCTGGTCCAGTTGAATGGGCCGCCAATATCCATCTGGCAGCCTCAATCCCAAATCTGCTGTTGCTGGAAACCATTGATACGCCGTATCACGACGCTTTGATCAAAGGTTCACTGCGCGTTGAAAATGGCTTTGTCGTGGCACCGAATGCGCCAGGGTTGGGGATCGAAGTGGACGAAGATCTGGCCCGCTCACACCCCTATACCGGCGATGGGTTGCACCTTCAGATGCAGGAAGAACCTTGCGACTATGCCAACGGCAACGCCTTTCAGGGCGGTGCCCCTGCTGCAAAGGGGTGACAAGTACTGAAATTCTGAGTCATATTGCGCCAAAGCCAAGTTTGGAACCAATACGCACGTGACAGTTCAAGACCACGAAACACTGAATTCGGACGAAACTCCGCCCGGCATGCAGGAAAGTGCAGCACGTGCCGCCGCGTACCTTAAGACGCTGGCGCATGAAGGCCGCCTGATGATTTTGTGCCATCTGGGTGATGGCGAGAAATCGGTTGGTGAGCTGGAAAAACTGCTGCAAATCCGGCAGGCCGCAGTCAGTCAGATGTTGGCACGCCTACGAGAAGAACAGCTGGTGTCGACACGGCGCGATGGCAAAACCATCTACTATTCCCTGCAGGACGGAAATACAGCGAAAGTCATCCAGCTGCTATACGACCTGTTCTGCAAACCTGAAGCCAACCCCTAGTTCGAAACATAGCCGGCGATCACCTGCATCAGCTTGAAAGCGGTTGCGGCATCGTTTTCGACCACGGCCAGGAATTCTTCCTCACCGATACGAAGACAAGACAGGTCGGTTTCCGCGATCATGCTCAGGGCGCGGGGTTCCTTTCGGATCAACCCCAACTCTCCGACCAATGCGCCGGAGCCAACCGTTGCGATCAGTTGATCGGGACCTTCTGGTTGCGGCAAATACAGGCCTGCCTCGCCTTCCAAAACGACATAGGCCCCATCGGTGGGCTGGTCGTCTTTCAGGAACACCACCTCTCCCGGTTGAGCCTGGAACCAGCGCGCACCAAATGCCAGAAGGCGCAGCTGCCTGCGGTCAAGACCGGAAAACAGCGGCGTCTGTTCCAGCGCACGAAGCTTGCGCGCCAAATCGGCTGATGCTGCGCTATCTTCTTCCACGTCGGCGGGTCCTTCGTCTGAAACCACACGACCTTGCCTTATTTCTATGAACATGTCGAATACGTCAGGGTTTTCGTACTGATCGTTCAGATAAATCACCGTCGCATTTGGCAATAGGGCGCGCAGGTTCTTATAGACCGCAATCTGAGTTTCCATGTCATAGCTTGCCAAGGCATTATCAAGGATCAGAATGTCGGGTTTCTTGATCGTAGCCCGCGTAAAGGCCAAAGGTTCGGCGAAAACCGCAGGCAGGTTCTGCCCGCCCAGCGAGACCGGTACATCGTAAATCAGCTCGACCACCAAAGGTCGGGCTCCGTTTTCAGAAAGGACATCAACGATCAGCTTACGGACCTCATCGGATCGCGCGCCGCCGATCTGGCTGACCTTACCGAACAAAGCGTTCTCCATCACGGTCAGACCGGGGGCAAACTCGGTTTCCTTCAGCGGCACGAAGACATCATTCAGATGTTGCAGCAGCTTTTCGGAGTGGCTTTGCCGCAATTCAAGTATGCGGTTTTTCAATTCATCCGTAAACGCGGGGCCAATCTGTTCAGCCGAGATGACAAACGGAACCGCCAGAAGGTTGGCCAGTTGCCCATCATCCAGACCGCTGACACCTTCGTTTCGGGTGCGCTCTACCAGTTCGACGGCAGCTTCGTAGACTTCGGCCTGCAGGCCAAGCTTGCGGAACAACGGGTGGTCCGTGCCGTCCAACCCAAAGATCTGGCGCAACATATCAATGACATCGCGCGTCAGGCTGACCAGGGTTTCGTCCAAGCCCAGCTCGCGCAGCTGCCCCAAAAACACGCCCTGTCGGGTCAGTATTTCCTGAGTGACCGGAACGCAGGGAGTCGCGAAAAGCAGGTTTTCCGCGACCGGCAAGGCCGCATTATATGCATTGCGGTCAAAGATCAGAGCCTGCTGTTGCAGCCCAGCCTTGACCACCGCCTCCTGAACTTTGGGCCGTAGTTCAACCAGTTTTCTGACCAACTCGGGGTGCTCGTTGGCTTCGAATGTCTGTTCAGCACCGCGCTGAAACAGGGCAGCGCCCGAACCTAGACCGTCGATCAGTTGTAACCACCAGTCGCGCAGGTCTTCCACGGTGTTCAAACCAGCCAGCGACGGGTCCAGCCAATCAACTCTAAACGGGTCGGTACTGTTGCCCGCTCGTCTTGTTTCAGCAAAGCCGGGGTCGTCTGATTCTGTCGACAGAGGACGAAGACGCATCGGCATCATCACATTGTCGCCCAAAGTTCCCTGAAACATAACCGGTCGCGATGAGGCAAAACCGATCCGCGCAGCAATGACCCCCTGATGCAGCTTTGACAAATCTTCC
This sequence comes from Ruegeria sp. CDSC051, assembly GCF_059610665.1. Classification (NCBI taxonomy): domain Bacteria; kingdom Pseudomonadati; phylum Pseudomonadota; class Alphaproteobacteria; order Rhodobacterales; family Roseobacteraceae; genus Ruegeria; species Ruegeria sp. CDSC051. The sequence goes on along the minus strand of NZ_JBXWOC010000012.1, from coordinate 41,674 downwards.
TGCCCGACCGTTACCCTGCCGGAACTGGGCAGAATCTCTCGGGTCAGCAATTCCGAAACCGCACGCCGGTCTTCTTCGCTGGGCGCAGCGATTCCGATGGTTTTACCGCCTGGGAATGTCAGATCGAGGTCGTCCAGAACCAGATTCCCGTCCATGTCACGAACAGACGCATGTTTCAAAACAATATCCCCGTCCAGCCTGGGATGTTTGTCGGGCTCGCCCTCGAACAGGCTTTCGTCCTGCATTCCAGAGGGCGCAAAGCGTTCGATCACAACATCCCAGCGCAAGGACATATCTTGTGTCTGATTGTAATAGGTCAGCAACTCTTTCCAAGGCGAACTGAGATCCTTGTAAGCCGCCAAAGCCGCAACCAACGCACCCAACGAGACCGAGCCCTGCAAGACCAGAATGCCGCCAACCAGATAGAACAGGAATGGGGTAAGCTGCGAAATGAAGTTGTTGATGAACTTCATAAAGAACTTTTTCTGGTAGATATCGAAGCGGATTTCAAACAACCGGCCCAGCTGATCCGAGATCATGGCCCGGCGATACCGCCAGCCACCATTTGCCCGCAGCGTTGACGCACCTGCTGCGTTTTCACCAATCTGTGCAGCCAGCACGCGCACTTCCTGGATGCGGCTTTTGTTCAACAGATTGATCTGGCGCTGCAGCTTTGGGATCAACCAGGCCTGTAACGGGATCAGGGAAACGGCAGCAAGCCCGAACCAAAAGCTCTGTAGGAACAGGAAGGACAGGATCGTGATCATCTGTCCCGCCTGCAATACCGGCTGGCTGATCGCATCGCCCATCAGCCCACCCATCGGCTCGCTTTCAGCGGTGATCATCGACACCATTTCGCCTTGGCTGACCCGTTCGAAATAGGGTTGCGGAAATCTCAAGGCGCGGCTGATCATCTGATACCGGAATCGGCGCAGCATCCGTTCGCTCAGGACGCCTTTCATGGTGTTGATGCGCATTTTCATCAAACCATGCGCCAGAACGGCGAGCAGAAACCCAATGCATAATATGATCAGAAAATTCGTTTGCGACAGGCTGTAGCCCAGCACATCAACAACAGGGGTCGCAGCCCCGATCGCGTCATTGATGATGCGCTTGGGCAGTTCCAGCGTCAGGTAAAGCAGCGGAAACAAAGACGTGGTTACGGCCAGCAAAATCAGCTGGTCGCGCTTTGAATATTTCCAGATAAAACGGAAAATCGTGCGTTCTATGGAACCTGCCCCTGCTGCGGATCACTGACCCGGTCTTTACGAAATTCTCGTAAATTCAACAGCCTGAATTTACCGCAATCAAGCCTGCAGACGCAAATAGTTTCCGAATTGAACAGATATTTGCCGAATGTGAACAAGTTCATTTGCGCAACCTCACATTAGCCCCTACTGTTCGCTTTAGGACGATATCGGGAGGAGTCTTTTGCCTGCCACATTAGGCACTGTGTTATTGATGCTCTGCTTATTGCAGATCAAACATATGTTTGCAGATTTTTACCTCCAGACGCCCAAGATGCTGTCAGGCCGGGGTGAGTATTTTCACTGGGGACGCGCGCAACATGCTGCTGTGCATGTTGTTGGTTCGGTATTGGTTTTTTTGGTTTTCGGCGCTCCGCTGCCGTTTATCCTGATCATTGCCGCGCTAGAGTGGATAGTTCATTTCAACATCGATTTTGCCAAAGCCAGCTATTCCGACAAAAAACAGCTTATGCCGACTCAGGCAGCCTTTTGGCGGGCAGCCGGGCTGGATCAGTGCATGCATAATCTGACCTATGTGGCAATGGTCTGGGCCTGGGCGACATTCGCGGCCTGAACCAGAAATACCACAGCAATTCAGAGCTGAGAGGCCGATGGATAGAGCGATAGCCACCGTTGGTCCAAGGCATCAATCTTCTGCGGGTCGAACTCGGTCTCAACCTCCCAGTACCGTCCAGACTCCACGAAATATCCAAGATCCGACTCCGACCGTATGATCTCAGCCATCCCCGATGTAGAAGGCATCTCGACCGAAGACAAATCTTCGCTGCTGGCCGAGGGGTAAACCAGTCGGCTTGGCCCTTCGGACAATCGCACTGTGCGACAGCCCTGCGCTGCAGCAAACAACCCTAGTCGCGCCGACTTCGCCTCGAGCAGTCGCAAGGTCACATCGGGTCGCAACGGATCTGCGGCTCCGTTGCCGTAGAAATGCGTCCGACCCTGTCCGGAATAGATCATATCGCAACCGCAATAAGCCAGAACCGAGGGCTGTAATGCAGACAAAGCCCAGTATCCGGCGGTAAAGGCCATCGTTCCCCCGGCATAGACAAATCCACCGAAACCGTTCTGTATCGGAACGTATTCATTTGCAGTGACTATACGCTGAATGTCACTGACAGATGTGGGCATGTTCTTGGTCGGGAAATCCTCAGGGTGGATCAGAAAATCCCAGTCTGCGCGGACCCGCCAGGCATTGTTGATAGCGACTATATGCGTGAACGGCATACGCGCCCAGTCCCGCGCACGCAGCGCGGTGGGGGCGCTGCCGAGGATCAGAACCTTGTTCTTCGATTTGGTCATTATGCGTCCGGGCTCAACTCGATCCCTTGAATGCTAGTGCATCAGGACGCGTCGGCTAGCCCAAAACGGAAAAACTGCTTTCTTTGTTGATCGGGCGCTTGCGGGAATAGAAACCGACATCGATTGTGCGTCCAATATAGGGCAGTTCAAATTGTAGCGGCGCACTGTCATGATCCGCGCCGTCTTCGCAATACCCGATCAGCGCCGTCATCATCTTGCCTGCAATCGGCGCGTTCTTGTACTGATTTCCACTGGATCCGCAGGCCATATAAAAACCGGGAAGGCTGGATTTGTCATAGATCGGAATCCAATCCGTCGAAGCATCATACAGGTCCACCACACCGCGGGTCTTGGAAGGGATGCCAAGGCTGGGCACTCTCTGGGCATAGCGCATCGCTTGTGTCGTCCACTGGTCGGTAAAGTCGCGATTATAGGTTACGTCATCTTCGCACCATTGATGTGGGTCGCATTCGGGGTCTTCCGAGCCCACCAGGATGTGGTTGCCATGCTCAGGCCGGCAATAGCAGGCGATATCGCTGTCTGAAACGATTGTGCCGTCATTTTCAAAGTCAAACCCCTCGGGCGCAGGGACGTGAACGACCTCTTGGCGCAAGGGGCGGGTCTGAATGGTCATGTCATCCAGAACATCGGCCATCCCGTTGATGATGGCCGAACCCGGCCCGGCTACGTTAACCACAACTTTCGCATGAATGTCTTCTCCCGATGCCAACCTGACACCAGAAACTCGCCCGCCATCAGTCAAAATCTCGACCACTTCGGCCCCGGTTCGCACTTCGGCCCCGTGCTGTTTGGCGGCATCCATCAGGTTCTGTGCCGATAGGGCCGGATCGGTGACATACCCGGCCTGAGGCCAGTAAACGCCGCCTTGCATCTTGCGTCCGTTGGGCTGCCCAAACTCGGGGTCATCCATGCGACGAGCGGGGGCAAAACTGTCCTGCGAATAGACCGGCAGCCGGTCGGTGACCTGTTCGGGGGACCATTCCTCGAACGGGCAATTCAGCGCGGAACTGTTCTTCATGTGTTTTTCCAGCAGCCCGTTCGCCTCGGTCTTCATGACCAGACAGCCGGTTTCGCGGAATTGGGCCAGATCGGCGCCTTGCGGTAGGCCAAGATACTCGGCCCAGTCGCGCCAATAATGATAGCCTTCCCAGGCGAATGCCGTGCCGTCAAAGGTGGAATAATGCATCCGGATGATCGCGCAGGACCCGGCGGTTGAGCCATGGCCAACCTGAGCGTTCCGGTCCAGAGATACGGTTTTCCACCCGGCCTTGGCCATTTCGAACGCGATGGCCGCCCCGATCACGCCTGTTCCGATGATGATTGCATCTGGTTGACTCATGATGGCTCTCCTTTCCAGTGATGGCGCGAATAGGCGCTGAATTCTTCCACTTCCTCTGGCCTCGGCTCGACCCCGGTGAAGACATATAGATAATGCGGCACCATTGATATCCGCGTGGACATCGGTTCATTCAGCTGCGCCAGATCGTATCCTATCTGCATGTAATACAGCACGCGCGCGCGGGTTTCCGCCTCGACCTCGGAATAGCCAAAGCGGGCAAACATGGCGTGCAGCGCTAGCAACCGTCGCGCGTCAGACTGGTCCAGCGCGCGCCGCACCTTGCCCGATTTGCGCGCCCAGTCGCGCACCGCGAAATCCAGCGCGGTGTCAAACAGGTCGGTATTGACGACACAGCGATGCACATTGCACACCGCACCGGTTATCGTCTTTGCCGGAGCTTCAGCCTGCGCGACCATTGCCGCGGTATTGGTGGCCTGCCACCGTGCCAGAAGAGCATCCAGCAGTTCCTGGCGCGATTTGAAGTACCAATAGAAGGACGACCGAGACACGGCCATCCGTTCCGCCAGATTCATCACCTTGATCTGATCGACCCCGTCCGAGATTAGCACATCCAACGCCACGTTCAGCCAGTCGTCGCGCGTGACCTTGATATTGCCGATCAGCGGTTCAGCTTCCGGGTCGTCCCGGTGCAGTATGGGTTTCGTATTCATTTAACTCTCCGGCGGCGCGCCGCCCTCTTCGGTACGTTTGGCAATAAAGTCTTTCAGCGCGCCAATCTGGTCGCTGTTTTGCTCAGGTGGCTGAAAATTGGCCAAGATTTCCTTCCATACACCGGTCGCACGACTGTTTGCGTCCAACGATCCACGCTCGGCCCAGGTGCCGAAATTGGCATAATCATGGACATGTGGCTCGTAGAATTCTGTATTGTAGCGTTCCATCGTCTGGCTGGATGCAAAGAAATGTCCGCTGGGCTCAACCTCGCTTAGCGCAGTGTCGAACCCAATTTCAGCCTCGCCAGCCTGCACCCCGGCGCACAGCTCGGCCACCATGTTCAACACTTCGGCGTCGCAGACCAGTTTTTCAAAGGACACGGTCAATCCGCCCTCTAGCCATCCCGCCGAGTGAATGATCACCGTCGCCCCAGCCATCAGGCACCCCCATAGGCCAAACTGGTTTTCATTTGCCGCCTGCACATCATTGATGTTCGAAGCCGAGCCCGCAGCCGAGCGCCACGGCAGGCCCAGATGCCGCGCCAACTGCCCGGCCGCCAGTGAGGCCTGAAAATGCGAGGGCGTTCCAAAGGCCGGAGCACCGGATTTCATATCCACATTGCTGGTGAAAGTGCCATAGCACACAGGCGCACCGGGACGCGCCAATTGCGTCAGAGTCAGTGCGGCCAACGCCTCGGCATGGGACAGGGTGATGGCCCCCGCCACCGTGATCGGTGCCATCGCCCCCATCAGCGTAAAGGGCGTGATGATTGACATCTGCCCGTGGCGCGCAAAGTCGATCAGCCCCTGCGCCATCGGTATGTCCAGCGTGCGCGGGCTGTTCGTGTTGATGATCGTATAGCTGTGCGGGTGGGTCCTAAATTCGTCATCCGACAGGCCGCGCGCGGTCGTCAGCATCTCAAAGCAATCCATCACCTGCGGCGTTCCGCGCGAGAAGAAGAATGGGAACTTGTCTGTCAGCTCCATCTGCGCCTGCGTGGTGAAATAATGCCGCAGAGGGGTCGGCACATCCTGCGGTTCGACCTGCGGCGAGATCATTTGAAAGACGTCGAAATGATGGGTGAGCTTCAGAAATTCCAGATAGTCCTGCCCCGTCGCCGGGCGACGCCCGCGCACCAGATCGGTGGCATTGGGGGCCCCTGCCCCCGGTTGAAACACAAGGCTACCCAGTTCCAGCGTGAAATCCCGGTGCGACGCACCGGCTCGGCAGGTGATGGATTTCGGGGCCGAGGCAACGGCGGCCTCGACCATGTCGCGACCAATAAAAACCATTTCGCTATCGACATCAACGCGCGCGCCAGCTTTGGCAAAAATGCTCCGCGCCTCAGGCAGCAGCACCTTGATGCCCAACTCTTGCAACAAACGCAGCGCGGTTTCGTGCATGTCAGCGATCTGATCCGCCGGAAACACCTCCATCACCGGGAATGGATTCCTCAGCTGGCGGTAGTCGACCTTGCGGTTGGTCGCAGGCGCGGCATCAGCGCCACGCCCTCGCCTTCGCCGTCCACGTTCGGGGTTGGTCATTGTCAGCCCCGCATCGCTTTGCCCTGTGGATCATAGGGCGACGGCGCGATGACCCGCGCAGGTCGTTCGACCCCAACCACATGGACAGACAGTTCAGTGCCTGGTGCGGCCTTGTCACGATTGACCAGCGCCATCGCCAGGGACTTGTCGGTGTAGTGGCCATAGCCGCCCGAGGTGACAAAACCCACGTGCTCTGCCCCTGACCAGACAGGTTCGTATCCGCTGGCATCTGCGTCCAGAGCATCGACCTCAAGCGTCACCTGAACCTGCGCAGGACCATTGCCATCGCGTTCGGCCAAGGCGGCCTCTTTACCGACGAAATCCTTGTCCCAATCGATCCAGCGATCCATACCCGTCATGCCCGGCGTGTAAAGCTGAGTGAATTCAGCCGACCAGATGCCAAAGCTTTTCTCAAGCCGCGTGGACAGCATCGCGTTGAACCCACATTCACGAATGCCCTCATCAGCCCCGGCCTCAAGCAACATCCGACGCAGCTTGATGTGATCGCCATAGCGGCAGTTGATCTCATAGCCTTTTTCACCTGTGACTGACATGCGCGCAACGCGAGCCCTGACAAGACCGATATCAAAATCACTACAGCCCATGAATCTCAGGCCGGAGATGTCTTGCTCGGCCAGTTTTTCGATTACCTCCTGCGATTTTGGCCCGACCAGACCGAACCCGCAATACTCCTCGCCCAGATCGCGAACCTCGACTCCGTCGATCATATGATCGTCGAACCAGCGCATATGCCAGGCGCGCAGGTAATAGCTGCCCATGATCCACCAGGTGCCATCGCCCCAATTCAGAACGGTCAGATCCCCTTTTAGCCGCCCATTCTCACCCAGCATTGGTGCCAACTTGGCCCGTCCCGGCGCGGGCAGTTTCGAAGCCATCACGCGATCCAGCCACAGCTCGGCATTTGGCCCGGTGACCTCGAACCGGGAAAAGCCAGAGATGTCCATCAGGCCGACGCCCTCGCGGATCACCTTGCATTCCTTGGCCACGATGTCATGCGCGTTTGATCGCTTGAGGGTCGGCGTTTCTTCGAACCCTTTCGGCGCGAAGTACAGCGGCACCTCAAGGTCCCAGCTGACACCCCATTTGCATCCCGCTCCAGTCATCGCGTCATGAGCTGGCGCCATCTTCAGCGGACGACCGGCAGGCAGCTGTTCGTTCGGATAAGTCATCACGAAACGGCGGGAATAGAATTGCCCGGTGGTTTCACGAATATAGCGTTTGTTCTGGGCAAAATCGCCATAGCGGGCAATGTCCATCGGCCATGCATCGGCCTCGGGCTCGCCATGGATCATCCACTCAGCCAGCGTTTTGCCAACGCCGCCGCCCTGCAGGAACCCGGCCATGACAGCGCAGGCGGTCCAATACCCGCGTTTGCCTGGAACCGGCCCGACCAGCGGGTTACCATCAGGCGAGAATGTAAACGCCCCGTTGACCCAGGTTTTGATACCGACATTCTGGATCGACGGATAGCGTTCAAAGCCCAGCGTCAGTTCATTCTCAATCCGGTCAAGCTGCTCCTGAAACAGTTCCTCGCCATAATTCCACGGCGCGCCGTCCATGGCCCAATGTTCATGGTCGACCTCATAGATACCGACCAGAACGCCCTTTTGGTCTTGCCGCATATAGGTGAACCCCTCGAGGTCCACGGTCATTGGCATCTCAAAATCCGCCGCCGCCACTTCGGGCACTGTATCCGTGATCAGATAGTGATGTTTCAGCGGCGACACTGGCAGCTCAACCCCCGCCATGCGCCCGACCTGCTTGGCCCAAAGCCCCGCGGCATTGACCACGTGCTCGCAAGTTATTGTGCCCCTGTCCGTCACGACCTGCCAACCATCATCGGTTTGGATCAATTCCTCGACCTTGGTCTCCTCGTAATACTCGGCACCGCGTTTCTTGGCGGCGGTTGCATAGGCCTGAACCGTACCGGTCGTGTCGATATAGCCCTCTCGATCGGCCCACATCGCGCCCAACACGCCGTCGGTCGACATGATTGGGCAGCGCTTTTGCGCCTCTTGTGGGGTCAGCAACTCGCAATCATCGATGCCGATGGACTGGAAGATACGATAGTTGGCCTGCAGCCACTCCCACCGCTCGGGCGTTCCAGCCAAAGTCAGACCACCAGTCATGTGCAGGCCGATATTCTGCCCGGATTCCTTTTCGATCTCGCTGAGAAGGTCGATTGTATAGGCCTGCAGCGATGCCATGTTCGGATCCGCGTTCAGCGCGTGAATACCGCCCGCCGCGTGCCAGGACGATCCCGACGCCAATCGCCGCCGTTCCAGCATGACCACATCTGACCAGCCGAATTTGGCCAAGTGATACAGAACCGAGGCGCCCACAACGCCGCCACCGATGACCACAACGCGATACTGAGATTTCATTATGCTCTCCCCTGCATGACTCGAGGGAGACGCTAGTGATACTGTTCACACCTGTCTAGACATTTCTGTACAGTGCAAGTGAGCAAGTTCAGACAGCTCAATTTCAACGCATTAAAGCTGTGCGCTTGGACGCGATGCGATCTTGTCGAACCAAGACAGCGTCGCGGTATTTTCCTGTGGAATCCGCATCTTGATCACGCGGGCAAAGTCAACGAACACAAAGGTCGAGATATCGGCCAGCGTGAACTCAGCCCCCGCAACAAACGCGCTATCCTTCAGCCGCGTTTCAAGCAAATCGAAAAACCGGCCCACCCGAGCCGTGCCGCGCTGAGCCAGCTCGGGAATCTGGGCATAGTTCGCTGGGCCTGGAATCGCCCGATCCTTGAACGCTGGATGGGTGTTGCGCAGAGCCTCGGCAATAGGCACTCCACCCTGCTGCTCGACAATGCTGTTCCACATCAGGACCAGCCCCTTTTCATCTGGCGTACGTCCCATCAAAGGTGGTTCGGGAAAGCGCGCCTCAAGATAGGCGGCAATGCCCAGGTTTTCGGTCAGCGTTGCACCCTCATCCGTCACCAGAACAGGGATCGTCGCATTGGGGTTTACCGCAAGGAAAGCGCCATCCAACTGTTCCGCCTTTGCTATCGAGATATTGCGCGTTTCAATCTCCAGCCCTTTTTCTGCGATGAACATGCGCGCGCGGCGCGGGTTTGGAGCGGTCGTGCAATCATAGAAAAGCATTTGGTATCCTTCTCGCGCTTAGCGGCGGTAGATAAAGCAACGTCCGTCCACCGCATGTTCAGGCAGCGGGATTTCGGTCAGGTTTTCGAAATACATCCGGTCGCTGGACACCATCAGCCCACCTTCTGCCAACAACGGTTCTATCAGGGGGGAAACCAACCGCGCGAAAGCATCGTTCTTGTCCCTGTTATGGCCGCCAAGATCCGCATGGATCAAACTGGCCGTCGCCCCAAACCGTTCCAGCGCCGCAGGCAGAGTCTCACGCACATCCCCCAGAATCACCAGATCCTCGGGCGGGGTAGAGTCCGGATGGGAGGCCACGGCGCGCTCGAACACATAGACCGGACGGTTTTGAATGTACTGAACCATGTGATGATAAGTACGACCATTCCCTAATCCCAGCTCGAACACCGGACCGGACATGGTGCTTGTCTGTGCAATGGCATGGTCCAGGCAGGCACGCTGCGACACCATACGGTCGATGAACAGGTCAAGACGGCTTTGGGGATCGGGCACTGGGAAATCTCTCCTTGATATCTGACGACACATAACCTGTGACCGACATCGCATGTGATGACAAATCCTCAAGGCATTGTGTAGGCAAATCGGCCTCAGTTTCACGTTTTCGCGACATTTCACCCTAAGAACGGGTTTGACTATACAGGCACAACCGCGCGAAACTGCGACAAAAAACACAGGGAGTTGATCAAGCCTATGCCGAGCTACGGCCTAACGGGTGGAATACCCGCATGACTGCGTTGTTGTCTGTCCGGGACCTCAGCATCGGATTTGGTGCCGGAGAGTCTGTGGTTCAAGGCGTCAACTTCGACGTCGAAGCGGGACAGACACTTGCGCTTGTGGGTGAATCAGGGTCGGGGAAAACGATCTCATGCCGGGCTGCGTTGCGCATTCTTCCCCGAGCAGCCCAAATTCGAAGCGGCACGATTACTCTGAATGATTCCAAAGGCATGGAGGAACTGACCCAGATCAGCGAGCGTCAGATGCGCGGCATTCGCGGCAATCGGATCTCGATGATATTTCAAGAGCCGATGCGCTCGCTCTCTCCCCTGCACAAAATTGGCAATCAGGTCAGCGAAGTTCTTTGGCTGCATCGCAATGCCTCCGAGGCACAGGCCCGCAAAACGGTTCTGGAACAGTTCGAACGCGTGGGTTTTCCAGACCCTCAGCGCGCATATGATTCTTACCCGTTCGAGCTGTCCGGCGGGATGCGCCAACGCGCCATGATCGCTATGGCCATGGTTTCCAAACCGGAATTACTGATCGCGGACGAGCCGACGACAGCATTGGACGTTACGACACAGGCCCAGGTGCTGGGGCTGATCAAAGAGCTTCAGCGTGAAACGGGAATGGCGCTGATCCTTGTGACCCATGATTTGGGGGTCGTCGCCAATATGGCCGAACAGGTCGTGGTCATGCACAAAGGCCGCGTGATGGAGGCTGGAGCTGCGGCACCGATCCTGACCAGCCCTGCTCACCCCTATACCCAACAGTTGTTCAACGCCGCGCCCGAGATTCCGGATCAGGACGCAGTTGGCATCCCGATGCCCGACGAAGATCTGATCCTTCAGATGAAGGCCGTGTCGAAAACCTATACGATGCGATCCAGCAAGGGCTGGCAGGGCGAACGCCTGATCCATGCCTGCCGCGGAGTCGATCTGAACCTCGCGCGGGGCAAGACGCTGGCGATCGTCGGCGAAAGCGGCTCGGGCAAAACTACGGCCGCCCGCATCGCACTAGGGGCTGAGCCGCCTGATCCGGGCGGAGAGGTTCTGTTTCGAACCTCCCCCGATGAAGAAGCGATCACCGTTCACAAGATGACCCGGACCCAGCGCACCGCGTTTCAGCGCAAGGCGCAGATGGTGTTTCAGGATCCCTACAGCTCTCTCAGCCCTCGCATGCGCATTCAGGATGCGATGACCGAACCGTTGGAGATTCACCGTATCGGATCGGCCGCAGAGCAGCGCGAAAAAGCGGCCGAGATGCTGACACGTGTTGGCCTGAACGCCGATATGCTGAAACGCTATCCCCATGCTTTTTCCGGCGGCCAAAGACAGCGCCTGTCGATTGCCCGCGCAATGATGCTCGACCCTCAGCTTATTGTCTGTGACGAACCCACTTCGGCTCTGGACGTATCGGTTCAGGAACAAATCCTGACGTTGCTGGAACATTTGCAGGACAGCCTGAATTTGTCGTATTTCTTCATCTCGCACGACCTTGCGGTTGTTGCACGCATTGCCGACGAAGTTGCTGTGATGCGTCGTGGGCTTGTCGTGGAACAGGCCCCGCCCGAGACACTGTTTTACAACCCTCGTCACCCTTACACCAAGGCACTGATTGCTGCGCAACCAGAGCCCGACATCAACCGCCCCATCGACCTGAATTTGGTTGCTTTGGGTGCTGGTTCACCTGACAGTTGGGATGACGCCTTCCGATTTACCGACTCCGTGGTACCTTCATTGGTAGAGATGGAGCCCGGCCATAAGGTACGATGCCATGTTTAAGACCACTCGCCCGCTGTTACTGGCCGTTGCGCTGGCCGCAACATGGGCCCTGCCCGCCACGGCAGACATGCCCGAGTTGCAAGAAAGTACTTTCTGGGAAACCGAAGTGAATGCGGGGAACCTTCCGCCCATACAGGACCGAATTCCCGCCGAACCCCTGATTGTGGATCTTGCTGCAAAAGGCAGGGAATTCGGCAAACAGGGCGGCACTTTGCGCACAATGATTACTCGGTCCAAAGACATCCGGCAGATGGTGGTTTACGGATATGCCCGCCTTGTTGGGTTCGACCAGACCTATCAGGTCGTTCCAGACCTGCTTGAATCCTTCCAGAACGACGACAACCGCAAATACACCCTCAACCTGCGTGAAGGTCACAAATGGTCGAATGGCTCTCCGTTCACTTCCGAGGACTTCCGATACTGGTGGGAGGATGTGGCAAATAACGAACTGCTCAGCCCGTCGGGACCACCGGATTTTCTGATCGTCGAAGGCAAGACTCCGACAGTGACCTTCCCCGATGAAACGACCGTTGTGTTTGAATGGGAAGATCCCAACCCCGGCTTCCTGCAGGCTCTGGCACAAGCGCGCCCGCCTTTCATCTACCGCCCTTCCGAGTTCCTGAAACAGTACCACGAGAAATACGCTGACGCAGAAAAGCTTGCCTTTCAGGTTGAAGATGCCCGCGTCAAAAGCTGGGCGGCTTTACACAACAAACTCGACAACCTTTACAAGTTTGACAACCACGAGTTGCCAACTTTGCAGCCCTGGTTGAATGCAAGTTCGGGCAAAAAGATCCGTCACAACTTTGTTCGCAATCCCTATTTTCATCGCATCGATAGCCATGGGGTGCAGCTTCCCTATATCGACGTGGTCGAGATGGAGATCGTGGCCGGGGGTCTGGTTGCTGCAAAAACCAATGCTGGCGAATCCGATCTACAGGGGCGCGGACTGGCGTTCCGCGACGCTTCGATCTTGAAAAAAGGCGAGGCTGGCGGAGACTACAAAACCTTACTATGGAAAACCGGGGTTGCCTCACAGATCGCGATTTACCCCAATCTGAACTACGAAGACGAAGCATGGCGTGCCGTTTTGCGTGACGCGCGTGTTCGCCGCGCGCTGTCTCTGGCAATCGACCGCAAAACGATAAATCAGGCGCTGTATTTCAAACTGGCCCATCCCGCCGCGATGTCGGTCTTGCCCGCTTCGCCCTTCTTCAACGAAGAAAACGCAAAGGCATGGGCACAGTACGACATCGAATTGGCGAATGCGCTGCTGGACGAGGCCGGCCTGACCGAACGTGACAAGAACGGCACGCGGCTGTTGCCGGATGGCCGCCCGATGGAACTGGTCATCGAAACTGCAGGTGAGCGGCAAGAGGTCGAAAACGCCTTGCAAATCGTCACGGACACATGGCGCGACATTGGCGTCGATCTTATTATGCGCCCATTGGACAGGGACATTCTGCGCAACCGGGTGTTTGCCGGCAGCACAATGGCGTCCGTCTGGTTCGGCTGGGATGACGGCATCCCGCAACACCACACCTCACCAGCTTATCTTGCCCCTACCGATCAGGTGTTTTTGGCCTGGCCAAAATGGGGGCAGTACTATCAGACCGGAGGCGATGTTGGCGAGAAACCCGATATGCCTGAGGCCGAGCGCCTGATGGAACTGGCCCATAACTGGGAGGTCGCCTCGACTGATGAGGAACGCAAGGCCGCATGGGATGAGATGCTGAAAATCCACGCTGACCAACTTTATGCCATTGGCATTCTGAACGGTGCGCCTCAGCCTATCGTCGTATCGAACCGCCTGCGCAACGTCCCCGAGCAGGCCATGTGGGCCTGGGAGCCCGGCGCACATTTCGGCATTCACCGGCCGGACGAATTCTTTTTCGCCGACTGATCAGGAGCAGCCACATGGTCATGCTGCGCTATGCAGTCTATCGCTTTTTCACGATGCTGCTGACCCTTCTAGTGGTGTCGGTTCTGGTATTCGTGATTATCAACCTGCCCCCGGGCGACTATCTCAGCAATCAGATCGCTGAACTGCAGGCGTCCGGACAATCGGCGGGTGTGGCCAAGGCAGAATTCCTGCGCGCGGAATATGCGCTGGATCGACCCATGTGGGAGCAATATCTGATCTGGATCGGTTTCTGGCCCGGCCCGCATGGGTTCGATGGGCTGGTGCAAGGCAACTACGGCTGGTCCTTTGAATTTGACCGCCCGGTCGCAGAAATCGTGGGCGACACGCTGTGGCTGACCGTCGTGGTTAATCTGGCCGCCATCCTGTTCGTATATGCAGTGGCCCTTCCCCTGGGTGTTCTTGCAGCCGCGAAGTCGCGGACCTGGATCGACTATACCTCGGCCTTTGTGGGCTATTTGGGTCTGGCAACGCCGAACTTTCTACTGGCACTGATCCTGTTCTACTATGGGCACCGCTATTTCAACCTGCCAATCGGAGGCCTGATGGACCCGTCCTTTGAAGGGTTGCCGATGAGTTGGGAAAAGCTGAAATCCATCCTCGTCCATTTGATCGTACCGACCTTTGTGATCGGCACATCTGGCGCCTCGGCCATGATGCAGCGGCTGCGGGCGAACATGCTGGATGAACTGGGCAAGCCCTATGTGGAAACCGCCATTGCCAAAGGCATGGCCCCGTCGCGGATGCTGACCAAATATCCGCTGCGCGTGGCCTTCAACCCCTTTGTCGCGGATATCGGAAACCTGCTGCCTTCGATGGTGTCCGGTTCGGTTCTGGTATCGGTTGTTCTGGGCCTTCAGACAATCGGCCCGACATTGCTGACCGCGCTGAAAACCCAGGACCAGTTCCTGTCCGCCTTCATCCTAATGTTTGTGGCTTTGCTGACACTGATCGGTACGATGATCTCTGACATTCTGCTGGTCATGCTGGACCCGCGCATCCGATATGAGGGGCGTGAAGCATGACCCAACATCCTGATGGTCGCTATGTCGACGACGCACCATTCGATCCCGATGCCGCCCTGCAACAACTTGAGCGCGCCGATTTGGATGCTCCGAACTGGATTCTGGTCTGGCGCAAATTCCGAACCCACAAGCTGGGCCTGATTTCCGGCGTCTTCCTGTTGCTGTGCTATCTCATGCTGCCCTTTGCGGGTTTCATCGCGCCTTATGGCCCGAATGAACGTAATGACGAGCACCTCTATGCCCCGCCACAAAGCATCAACTGGTTCCATGAGGGCGAATTCATCGGCCCCTATGTCTATTCGATGGTGGCCGAGGCGGATCTGGAGACCTTCCAGTGGAAGTTTGTCGCCGACACCGACACCCCGCGGCCAATCAAGTTTTTCTGCGAAGGGGCCGAGTACAAGCTGGCGGGTCTGATCAAGTCGGACACGCATCTGTTCTGCGCACCTGAAGACGCGACTTTGTTCCTATGGGGGTCGGATCGGCTGGGCCGTGATGTATTCAGCCGTATCCTCTTTGGCGCCCAGCTGTCATTGACGGTGGGTCTGATCGGGATTTCAGTGTCCTTCTTTCTTGGTATCCTGTTCGGCTCGATTGCGGGATATTTTGGCGGCAGAATCGACTGGGTGATTAACCGTATAATCGAAATTCTGCGCTCACTACCTGAATTGCCCCTTTGGCTCGCGCTATCAGCGGCGGTCCCCTCGAATTGGAGCCCGGTCGCGGTATTCTTCATCATCTCGATTATCCTGGGGATTCTCGACTGGCCTGGCCTTGCGCGATCTGTTCGTGCCAAATTCCTTTCGCTGCGCGAAGAAGAATACGTACGTGCAGCCGAAATGATGGGAGCAAGCTCGGGCCGGGTGATCCGCAAACACCTGCTACCCAACTTCATGTCGCACCTGATCGCATCGGCAACCCTGTCGATCCCGGCAATGATCCTGGGCGAAACGGCGCTCAGCTTCCTTGGGCTTGGGCTGCGCGCCCCGGCCGTCAGCTGGGGTGTGATGCTGAACGATGCGCAGAACCTTGCCTCGATCGAGATCTACCCCTGGACGGCCATCCCGATGCTGCCGATCATTGTCATCGTGCTGGCATTCAACTTTCTGGGTGACGGGCTTCGTGACAGCCTGGATCCGTATCAGCAATGACGCTGTTATCCGTACTGCCATCACCGGAAGGGTATCGGACAACCGGCACCGGAGCGCGACCCAGCGTGTATGCAGTCTCCGAACTGGCGACCGCCAGCTTTGCGGCTGTTGGTCAGGAACTGGCACGTCTGATGGGCGCGCTGAACCTGACCCAATGTCCGCCCGAGATTTTGGTCGATCACCGGTTGGCGTCTCTCTGGTACGGATATTCTTTCAAACCCGATGGCTGGGAAATGCCCAACCTCTGGGACAGTATCGCCGGTGATTACCTTGCCAATGACGGTTGGATCAGATTGCACACGAACCTGCCTCAGCACCGTGCGGCCGCCCTGAAAGTCCTGAAGGTCAAAGGAGATCGGGACGCGGTTACAAAGGCTGTTGCAACTATGTCGGCGGCCAGTCTTGAAAACGCTGTCGTGGCTGAGGGCGGTGTCGCAGCCGCCATGCGCAGCCGTGGGGAATGGCAGGATCATCCACAGGGGCGCGCGGTTTCACGGGACCCGCTGATCGGATGGCACAAACCCCGACAGATTAAGCTTCGCGACCGGCCAAAGGCAACGGCCAAGCGCCCGCTGGCAGGTCTGCGCGTGCTTGATCTGACCCGCGTTCTGGCCGGTCCGGTTTCAACTAGAACTCTGGCGGGGTTCGGGGCAGAGGTCCTGCGCATTGATCCTCCGGACTGGGACGAGCCGGGTGTGATCCCGGATATTTCTCTGGGTAAGCGCTGCGCCTATCTTGACCTGAAATCGCCGGAAGGTGCCGAGACACTTCACGCGTTGCTGGCTCAGGCGGATGTCTTCATTCATGGCTACCGCCCTGGCGCATTGGACGCGCTAGGCCTCACCCAAGCCAAACGGGACGAGCTTGCCCCGAACAGAGTAGAAATCACACTGAATGCCTATGGCTGGCAAGGCCCATGGTCTTCGCGGCGCGGATTTGACAGCCTCGTACAGATGAGCAGCGGGATTGCCGATGCAGGTCGGGTATGGGCCGGTGCAGACAAGCCGACACCCCTGCCGGTGCAGGCGCTGGACCACGCGACTGGATATCTGATGGCTGCCGCCGTCCTGTCAGCATTGTCCGAAGCCGCGATGGGTGCGCCGATTATGCAGGCCCGATTGTCGCTGGCACGCACGGCTGACCTGCTGACCATTCTAGGCAAGTTCGACACCAAGACAGAAATTGGCGCTTCGGTTCCTGCTGATTTCACGACCAAGACCGAAACCTCTGGATGGGGACCGGGCCACAGGTTGAAGCCCGCGCTCTCGGTTGGTCCGGCCCAGATGTCGTGGGACCTGCCCGCAAGCAAGCTGGGCACGTCGAGCGCCACCTGGTCATAGCCCTACGCCCTCGCCGGCAGCCGCGCGGTCCGGCCCAACGCTTTGGAAGGGGTCTCGTCAGAGAAGCAGCCCAAAGAGGCGGGAGCGGTCCCTAGCGGTCGTCGCCTCCAGGACCGATATCGTCCAGATAATCCTCGTCGATGGCCGCATGCACTGCACCGGTCACCGCTTCGCGTTCCTGCGGTGTCAGGTTTTCGGCCTCTTTTCCGTCGGCAAGCCTGACGGTCACCTCACGATGAGCAAACTTGATCCCTTCGCGAGCAAACAATTCGCGGATATCCTGATAGACCTTCTTACGCACCAGCCACTGATCGCCCGGCTTGGTCATGAACTTGACCCGAATGATCATCGCCGAATCCTGCATTTCGATCACGCCCTGCGATTTCAACGGCTGGATAAAATTATCCCCAATCACCGGATCGCTCAAAAGCTCTTGGCCCAAATTCTTGATGAGTTTCCGCACTTTTTCGACATCGGTGTCATAGGTCACCCGCAGGGGCAACTTCATGATCACCCAATCACGCGAATAGTTGGTAAGAACCTTGATTTCGCCAAAGGGGATCGTATTCAGTGCGCCCAGATGGTGCCGCAACTGGAACGACCGGACCGAGATTTTCTCGACCGTCCCCTTCACATCGCCAATGTCGATATATTCGCCTTTGCGGAAGGCATCATCCATCAGGAAGAACGCGCCCGAGAAGATATCCCGGACTAGCGTTTGCGACCCGAACCCAACGGCCAGACCCACGACACCGGCACCGGCGAACAGCGGGCTGACATTGATTCCCAATTCCATCAGGACAATCAGAACGATGGTCACAACAACAACCGCCAGAATTGCGCCACGGAACAATGGAAGCAGTGTCGCAAGACGGCTTTGCCCGCCTTCCCCGCCCTCGTCGCCCAGTTCAACCTCTCCACCGGCTACGTCTTCTTCCTCAGCAATCTTGGTATCAATCCAGACACGAAAGAAATGGAACAAGATATAGCCCATGAACAGGATAACCATCACGTCCAGAGCCCGTTCAATAGGCAGGTCTTCGCTCCAGCTTGCGTCCGGATTCCAGATTACGACCAGAGCATATAACCCGACGACAAATGCCAGGATACCGGCCACACGTCGCGCCAGATCCTCATAGGTGACGATCGAGTGCTTTCTCTTTTCAGCTTGCGGGGTTTGGGGAATCTCATCCTCTTCAACGCCGGCGCCAGTCTCTGTGTTCAGCTCTTCAATCTGGCGATTGCGGACGAAGTAGCGTTCAAGCAGATAGTTCATCGCGCCATAGGCAATGACCACAGACATGAAGATGGCATAGCTGCTGGCAACAATCGGAATGGAATTCTCGTTCTCAAGCACCAGATCAACAGCCAGTTTGAACCAGCTGAACACGATATAAACTGCCAGAACCGGCGCCCAGGCAATCGATATCAGGCGCAAAATCCAGGATACCTGTTCCTTTGACCGCCCGCCTCGGATCGCGTTCGAGATGGCGCGCGCGTTGAACAGAATCATCAGAACATTGCCCAAGGCGCCAAACATGGTCAGGCCGCCATAGACCATCGCATAGACATTGTAGTTCAGACCAAAATCCGCAACCCAGGTAGAAAACAATACTACCGAGATATCATATGTCGCGATTGCCGAGGCCCAGACGTAAAGGCGTTTTGCCTCCCGGTCGGAAAAGGGCGGCAGCCGGTACTGACTGAGGTAAGGAGACAACACCATACGCCAAAGATCGGAAACTGTGCGTGCAAGAAAGAAAGCCGTGAATATGGCGGTGGTCGTGAACTGAATCGAAAGATCTTCAGCCTCGCCAAAGATCAGATAGCCCACGATCAGGGCCATCAGCATCGCGAAGATCGTGGCCCCAACACCCATGAAAAAGCGAAAGACCAGAAAGGGCATTTTTTCGCGATAGCCTTGCGGATCTTCTTTTGACCGCGCCACCACCAGCCTTTTTGCAAGACGCTTGCCGTAGATTTCTATCGACAGCCAGCGCCCCAGAAGAAGGAAGAGTATATTCCAGCCCAACACTTCGACATAGGTCTGTATTCGGCCGTCCGGGCTGGTCTCTCGCAAAACATATTGCACTTCGAAGATCGAATACGGCAAAGCCTGCAGGCGCGACTCCATCGACTCGCGGAACTTCGAGAACCGCTCTTGCGCCTTCATCAACTGTGACCCTTCGGACATCGGGTCATGGGCGATATCGTCGTGCGTCGAGGCGGTATTGCCACCAGATGAGACAAGCTGACCGGCGCTGTCGATGACAATGACGCTTGCACCCGCTTCGGTGGCCGATCGGATCGCGTCAGCCAGATCGCTTTCCTTATCTGCTTCGGATGTCGTGCCAGACCCCGAGCCATACCCGGGTATAAGCGAAGTCTGCGCCGTCGCTTCCGACCCCAGAGATAGCATAGCCACCCAGACGAACAGGGCCATTGCAGCCAATAGGTTAAATCTCATGAATTCTCGCTTCCGGGTCGCATGTTGTGGCAGGTTACAGAAGCTTTCCGAACACTTCAATTTGTGCGCCGCTGCGGTCCCGATAAAGTGCACAGGCGTGTTCCGGGTGCAATGAGTTGGAATCGGATGTTTTCATCCGCTTCAAAACTGAATATGACGGGCTGGGCATACACTTTCGGGCAAGCAGCTAAGGTCTTTGCGCAAAAACGAAAAGGCACCTTGCGGCTTACCAGAGGAATGGCTGACGTTTTACGCAGTCCCTTCCAGTCGGCGGGTCACAAGGCCCTTTGGCAAGACGGGTGAAAGACGATAAGCTAACAGGTGCCGATGCGCGGACCGACACCAAGACACTTAAGACAGGCGAAGGCATGAGCCTAGGAAGACAAAACGATACTACTGGCCGCGCGCCACGGATCCTGTTCTACAGCCATGACACGTTCGGGCTGGGCCATCTGCGCAGGTCTCGTGCACTGGCCGCCGCAATTACGCAGGCGGATCCAACGGCATCATCCCTGATCCTGACCGGATCGCCCGTCGCTGGCCGGTTCACATTTCCGCGCAGGGTCGACCACGTGCGTCTGCCTGGCGTGACCAAACGGGCGGACGGGTCATACGCGTCTCAGACAATCGGGATGGGGATCGACGAGGTGACCGAGTTGCGATCGGGGCTGATTCAGACCGCCGTTCAGCAGTTCGACCCGGACATTCTGATCGTAGACAAAGAACCCACCGGGTTCCGCGGCGAGCTATTGCCAACACTCGAAAACCTGTTGCTCTCGCAGCGCACCAAACTGGTGCTGGGTTTGCGTGATGTTCTGGATGAACCCGAAGTTCTGGCCGCAGAGTGGGAACGGAAAGAGGCAACTGCAGCGACCGAAAGATTCTATCATGAAATCTGGGTTTACGGACTGCGTTCGATCTATGATCCGACCAAGGGGCTGCCTCTGAATCACGCGGCCCAGTCGCGCATTCACTGGACTGGCTATTTGCGTCGTGATCTGGGGCCAATCGGTACCCCACCGGAACAGCCCTATATCCTGATTACCCCAGGTGGTGGTGGGGACGGCAAGGCGATGGTAAACTTGGTTCTTTCGGCTTACGAAAAGGACCCCGACCTGTCACCACGAGCGGTATTGGTCTATGGCCCGTTCCTGTCTGGTGATCTGCGGGACGAATTCGAAACCCGTGTGGCCGCCTTGAACGGGCGTGTGACCGCCGTCGGCTTTGAATCCCAGATCGAAACGCTGTTCCACGGCGCGGCTGGCGTCGTCTGTATGGGTGGGTATAATACGTTCTGCGAGGTCCTGTCCTTTGACAAACGCGCCGTCATTGTTCCACGGACCAGTCCGCGTATGGAACAGTGGATCCGTGCCTCACGCGCCGAGGATCTGGGACTGATCCGGATGTTGGACGAGTTCCGTGACGGGCTAACAACCGATTCCATGGTCCGTGCCATTCGCGATCTACCACATCAGCCATTGCCGTCTCAGGCCATTGAACAGGGCCTGCTGGACGGGTTGGACTATGTCACCGGGCGCATTGAGGTATTGCTGAATCAGGAACAGGAACGGGCAACCGGATGACCGCAGGCGCGCCCAATCTGGCGGTGCTGGTCAAAGGGTGGCCGCGCCTGTCCGAAACGTTCATCGCGCAGGAACTTGTTGCTCTGCAAGAGGCAGGCCATCAGTTCGACATCTGGTCCCTGCGTCATCCAACCGATGTGAAACGGCATCCGCTGCACGACAGGTTTCGTGGCCAGGTTCGATATCTGCCGGAATATCTGCATCAAGAACCTCAGCGCATATGGGCTGCGCGCGAACTAACGCAGCGCCTGCCGGGATACGGCGCGGCCCATAAGGTCTGGCGCGCTGATTTGCGCCGCGATCCCACGCATAACCGCATCCGTCGGTTCGGCCAGGCCTGCGTTCTGGCTGCGGAATTGCCCGCCAGCACACAGGTTCTCTATGCGCATTTCATGCATACGCCCTCGTCGGTCGCGCGCTATGCCGCGATCATGCGCGGCCTTCCGTGGAGCTTTTCAGCCCATGCAAAAGATATCTGGACGTCACCGGACTGGGAAAAATCGGAAAAGTTGCACTCGGACACTTACGGAGCAGCTTTTGGTGCAACCTGCACCGCGATCGGCGCCCAGCATCTGCGCAGCCTCGCCGACGATCCAGCACGGGTTGAACTGATCTATCACGGGCTGGACCTGGGCCGCTTTCCCGCCCCGCCGGAACGCGGCTTACGCCCCGCTGACAGCCCTTTTCATATGCTGTCCGTTGGGAGGTTGGTCGAAAAGAAAGGCTTCGATCGCCTGATTGATGCATTCGCCATGCTGCCGGACGATCTTGACTGGCACTGGACGCATATCGGCGGAGGAAGCCTGAGCGATACCTTGCAGAACCGGGCCGCATCGGCCGGGTTGTCCGGGCGCATCACCTGGAAAGGGGCCTGTGACCAACCCGAGGTCATCGCCGCGATGCGCACAGCAGACCTCTTTGTTCTGCCCAGCCGGATCGCCGCAGATGGGGACCGGGATGGCCTGCCCAATGTGTTGATGGAAGCCGCCTCGCAATATCTGCCAATCCTTTCGACCCCCGTTTCTGCGATTCCTGAGTTTATCGAGACAGGCACGCATGGCGTCCTGACGGACGACGATCCGGTCGCGCTGGCAAATGCGATTGCACAGCTGGCGGCCAACCCCGCGCAGGCTGCTGGTATGGCGGGCGCTGCCTATGATCGCCTGATCGCCGAATTCCGCATGGACCCGGGCATAGCGCTTTTGTCTGCCAGGTTAAGCGCGCTGGGCGCGCATAAGAGCTGATGCCGCGCATCGCCTTCTATGCCCCGATGAAATCCCCCAACAGCCCGGTGCCGTCGGGGGACCGGGAAATGGCACGAAATCTTCTTCTGGCAATCCAAGCCCGAGGGGATGCGGTGGATCTGGCCTCGGACCTGCGCGTATTCGACAAGCACGGCGACAAAGAGGTCCAGGCCAAGCTGCGCCATGAGGCTGATGCCGAGGTGCTGCGCCTGACCTGCGACCTGCCTGCTGACACTGCACTATGGGTGACCTATCACAATTATTACAAGGCCCCTGATCTGATTGGACCCCGTGTAAGTACGGCGCGAAACATACCCTATGTTCAGCTTGAAAGCACCCGTGCCTACAGCCGCCTTCAGGGGCCATGGTCAGGGTTTGCCCAAGCGGCCCATCAGGCCTGCGACGCGGCCCGGGTGATCTTTTATCACACCGCCAATGACCTCATCACGCTTGAACGCGAGCAGTTCGGAAATCAGACGCTTGTCGAGCTTCCGCCGTTTCTTCCCGCCTCCTCGCTGCCGCAGGCCTCTAGCTGCGATGGCCCGATGCTGGCCGTGGGCATGATGCGACACGGCGACAAGCTGGCCTCTTACCGGGTGCTTGAACAGGCACTGCGCCACCTGCCGGGCGATTGGTCCCTGTCTATTGCGGGCGATGGTCCCGCCCGCGCCGAAATCGAAGCGCTGATGGCCAAGTTTGGCACTAAAGTCCGGTTTCTGGGGCAACTTGATCGCGACGCGCTGCGCAAGGCTTATGCTACCGCATCCCTGATGGTCTGGCCCGGCGTGAATGAGGCCTATGGCATGATCTATCTAGAGGCTCAGGCACATGGCATCCCCGTGGTTGCACAAGACAGGCCGGGCGTCCGGGATGTGCTGATGCCGTCCGACTATCCTTCGGTTGCTGAAGGGGCCAAGGGGCTGGCCGCAAGGCTGCGCACTCTTCTGGACAATCCGGCACTGCGGTCTTCTCAAGGCAGCCAATCGGCCGCATATATAGCCGCGCGCCACCTGATGCCCGAGGCAACTGATCGGTTCTGGACGGCTGTTGATCCTTTGCTGGAGGCATCCACATGAGCAAGCTCGCCCTATTGCGCCACGGGCATACGGCGTGGAACCGCGCCGGGCGTATTCAGGGGCGCAGCGATATTCCATTAGATGAACAGGCTCAGACAGAACTGGCATGCTATTCCCTGCCCTCCCCTTGGGATCAGGCTATGGTCTGGTCCAGTCCCTTGGCGCGTGCGGCCCAGACGGCAAAACTGGTTTCAGGGCGCGAACCGTTGAAGTCCGAGGCCCTCACAGAAATGAACTGGGGCGCTTGGGAGGGGCAGCACGGCACCGATCTCATTGCCGATCCCGCAAGCGGTTATCGCCATATCGAGGATTGGGGTTGGGGTTTCCTACCCCCCGGAGGTGAAAGCCCCGGCGAAATTTGGCAGCGGCTGGAACCTTGGCTTGCCAGTCTTGGCGAAAATACCGTAGCCGTTTGCCATATCGGTATCATGCGGGTCATTCTGGCCCGCGCCTGGGGATGGGATTTTGACGGCCCCGCCCCCTTTAAGATCAAGCGCAACCGCCTCTATATCGTGGACATGGAGTCCATGCGCCCCGAAACTGACCCTATCCGTTTGATCCGGCAGGAGACCCGCATATGAGGGTGATGATTGTTGTGACCCATCTGCTGGGCACCGGACATCTGAGCCGCGCACTTACATTGGGCCGGGCCTTTGCCGCTGAGGGTCACAAGGTCTTGCTGGTCTCGGGCGGAATGTCCGCGCCGCAGCTGGACCATACCGGGATCGACTTGCTAGGGCTGCCGCCATTGCGCTCAGACGGCACCAATTTCACGCGATTGCTGACGCAAACGGATGAGGTCGCAGATGCTGCCTATTTCGACGCTCGCAAGGTTGCCCTGACAGAGGCGCTGCGGAGCTTTGCTCCGGATGTATTGATAACCGAGCTTTACCCCTTTGGCCGCAGATCCCTGGCGGATGAGTTTGACGCCCTGTTGGATGCTGCCCACGCACAGGGTCCCCGTCCGGTTATTTTGGGATCTGTCAGGGACATACTGGCGCCCCCATCCAAACCTGCCAAAGTCCAGCGCACCGAGGAAATCATTCTTGACCTCTTTGACGGTGTCCTTGTCCATTCAGACCAGAACATGATCCCGCTGGATGTAAGCTGGCCAGTCTCGGAACGTCTGGCGCATCGCCTGTTCTATACCGGGTTCGTGGCCCCTACGGCACCGACCCCGCATCCCGAAGGGATCGGTAAAGGTGAGATTCTGGTAAGCGCTGGCGGTGGGTCGGTGGGCGAGCCTATCTTTCAGGCGGCCATCGAGGCCGCACGAAAGATGCCCAACAGGCGCTGGCGCCTTTTGGTGGGCGGACAGGACGCCTCGGCACGTATAAAACACCTGACAAAACTGGCTGGCGACGCCCCTGTGACGTTAGAACCGGTGCGCCCGGACTTTCGCCAAATGCTGCCCTTGGCCGCCGCGTCGGTCAGCATGTGCGGTTACAACACTGCGTTGGACATCTTGCAGTCTGGCACACCCTCGGTCTTTATCCCCTTCGACGACGGAAGCGAAGTCGAGCAGACTTTGCGCAGCCAAAGCCTGTCAAAACTCAGCGCGATCGACGTATTGCCGAGTGACCAATTGACTGGAGAAACACTGGCGCAGGCTGTCGAGGCCATCCTGGCTGCCCCCAAACGACCAAGCACCGGCCAAGGTTTCAACGGGGCAGAAAAGTCTGTTGAGATTGTAAGATCACTGTTGGATCACGCTCATGACCGCTGACTGGCAACCCCTGATGACCGAGCTTGATATGTGGCGGCGCGACGGGCTGTCCCTGCCGCTGTGGTGGAGGGATGATGACGCGGTCTGTGTCACGCCACAGTTGGAACGTTTGGAGGCGCTGTCCGCATCACAGGAACTGCCGGTTCATCTGGCGATTATTCCGCGCGACGCAGATGAAGATCTGGTTACCCATGTCGAAGGCTCGCCCGCATTGATACCGGTGGTCCATGGCTGGGCCCATCAAAACCATGCTCAGAAAAGTGAGAAGAAATCAGAGTTTCAACTGCATCGCCCCATTCAGGACATCCGCAACGATGCACGAGCCGGGCTGACCCGGCTACAGACCCTGTTTCCCGACAAGCTGTGCCCAATGTTCGTGCCGCCGTGGAACCGTATCGCCTCAGAAATGGTGCAGGAACTGCCGGGCCTGGGATATCAAATCCTGTCCACTGCGACGCCCCGAAAGGCAAAGATGGCGGCACCTGGCCTTACGCAGGTCAACACGCATCTGGACCCGATCGATTGGCGCGGGTCACGGGGGTTGGCCCCTCGGGACAAGCTGATCGCTCAGGCCACAGATCTGCTGCGGGACAGGCGCGAAGGGCCTGCGGACAATACCGAGCCGTTTGGGATCCTGACGCATCACCTGGTGCATGACGAGGAAATCTGGTCCTTTACGCAGGACCTTCTGACGCGGTTTCTGGATGGTCCGGCGACCGTCTGGACCGCCCCAAAAAACGATAAATCACGGAGACCCGAATGAGCCGATTGGATTCAATGCTGCGCCGCCTGACGGCCCAACGCGACGGGCTGAACTGGGCGGTCGATCAGATTACAGATACGAGCGGCGATATACTGGACATGGGTTTGGGGAATGGCCGCACCTACGATCACCTGCGTGAAATTCTACCAGACCGGCGCATCTGGGTCATGGACAGGGTTTTACAGTGCCACCCGTCCAGCACCCCTCCGGCAGAGGATTTTCTGCAGGGCGAAGCGGGTCCTATGTTAAAGAAACTAGCAGCCGGTGGCCCGAAAATAGCATTGGCACATTACGATTTCGGGCGCGGTATCAAGCAGGATGATGTGACTGAGGCGGCGATGCTCAGCCCGCTGATCGCTCAGGTCATGCTGCCCGGTGGGCTGCTGATATCCGGCCAACCACTGGTTGGGTTTGAACAGATCACCGGACCGGAGACAATCGCACCCGACCGATACCTTTTCTACAGGGCCTGATCAGGCCACACGTCGCCCTCGCGACCACACTCCGTTCAGGGCAGGCGCCCCTTCACGCATCCGGAACCGAATGACGTCGGCGCGCGCGCCTGCGCGCAGCTCGCCACGGTCTTTCAGCCCGACCACCTGCGCCGGGGACATCGTAACGGTCCGCAGTCCACGGGCCATGTTGCCCCACATCTCGCCCAGCCGTGCCGCCGACAGCAACAACGCGGCCGGCACATAGTCCGATGACAGAATATCCAGATGTCCCAGATCGGCCAGTTCTTTGGCGGCCACATTCCCCGAATGTGACCCGCCCCGGATTACATTTGGCGCCCCCATCATCACCTTGATCCCGTGATCATGGCAAGCCCGCGCCGCTTCGACGGTAGTGGGGAATTCGGCCAGCCGGATACCGTGGCCCGCTGACACATGTACCTGTTCCCGGGTGGTGTCGTCATGGCTGGCCAGCATGGCCCCAAAACGTTTGGCCGCTTTTACGGTTTCCACCTCGTGCTTTTCGCCATTCCTGTCCCTCATCGCCTTGAGGTCCATGACATGCTGCTGGAATTCCTTGCCCTCCAACCCCAGCTTTCCTTTCAGATAGCTTTCGAGCTTTGAGATATCGCGGAATTGACGCTGACCGGGCGTGTGGTCCATCAGTGACACCAGCCCGACACGGTCCTCGAGGCCGAATTCATCCAGTTCTTCGACCAGCGTTTCTGAACACACCTCGGCCCGCAAATGCAGGAAATGGCTGATTTTTAAGGCGCCTTGCTCTCGTAACTGCCACAGCTCGCGGGACAGGCCACGTGCGTATTTGTTGTAGCGCGGACCAGTCGGGATCGATCCGACGCGCATCGCATCGAACACGGTTGTGATGCCCGTGCTGGCCAGTTCGGCGTCATGGGCAAGAATTGCCGCCGCATGGGGCCAGTCGACCTTGGGGCGGGGCTGGATATGACGTTCCAGATTGTCTGTGTGCAGCTCGACCAGACCGGGGCTGACATAGTCACCCTCACAATCGATTGCACCGCTTGGAACCGCTGCGCCTGTATCGATCTCGGTGATGCTGTCGCCCTCAACCCGGACGCTGCCGTTAATGGTTTCGTCGGGCAGGATCAGCGTGGCATTGGCAAGGATCAATTCTTCTGTCATCTGAACTTCACACAGTTTGAGGTATTGGAAGGCCACGCAATAGGAGGCCAATGTGACATTCACGCGATACGCGATCTACTTTGCGCCACCCGCCACGGCGGAGTGGACGCAATTCGCAACCCGTTGGCTGGGCTGGGACATGGAGGCTGGCACCAAGGTCGCCCATCCTGGGCTGGATGGTGTGGATGTTGCAGCGGTTACGGAGGTACCGCGAAAATACGGGCTGCACGCGACCATGAAACCCCCGTTCCGCCTGCGCGAGGGGCAATCCGTCACAGCGTTGCAAGAGGCCTGCGCCACCCTTGCTGCCAGCCAATGCGCGATCATGATGGAGGGTCTTGAGATTGCCCGCCTTGGCCGGTTTCTGGCCCTGCGACCACTGGGCGACATAGCCGCGCTGAACGCGTTGGCCGCCGCCTGTGTTCAAGAGCTTGATATGTTCCGGTCCCCACCGTCGGCGGCTGAACTTGACCATCGCCGCGCCTCCAGACTGACACCGGATCAGGACGCCAACTTGGTCAAATGGGGTTACCCCTATGTGCTGAACGCGTTTCGGTTTCACATCACCTTGAGCGGTAGGTTGGACAAGCCCGTGCTGGATTCGGTCCAGCGCACCCTGGAAAACCATCTGGGGCCGCTTTTGCCGAAGCCCTTTCGAATTGCGGATCTGGCCCTGATGGGCGAGGCCGAGGATGGACGGTTTCACCTGATCCATCGCTATGCGCTTTCCAACTGAAGGCGGGACAAAATTATGGCCACCGTATCCTGCAGAGCACCAGAATTGTCGACCTCGATCACCCGGACCAGCCCCTTAGGCAAAGGGGTCTTGGCCTGGCCCAACCGACGCGCCTGTTCGCTGTCACTTTCGCGCCCGCGCAATGACAAGCGTTGCTCCAGAACGCTCGCGTCTGCGGTCAACGAGATAACAATCAGATCGCCAAAGATCTCTTGCGCCTGCAACAACACAGCGCGCGACAGGTTGACCAGAACCGCATCTGCCACCTGACGTTGCTGCGCAATCTCTTTCGGCACCCCATAGAGCAACCCATGTGCATGCCAGCTGAGCGCGAATGCGCCCTCACCTTCCATCTGTCGAAACGCGTCATCTGTGACCCGTTTGAAATCTTCCCCCGCTTCGCCTTCGGGGCGGGTGACGACACGGCGCAGCCGCTGGATACCTTTTGCGCGAGTTTCCAACGCCTCAATCACACTGTCTTTGCCGACACCTGACGGACCGACAACCGCTATGACCGGGGCAAGCGTCATGCCGCAATTCCCGGCGTGAATTGCGAAACGTTGATCTCGCGATCGCAAACCTGCTTCCGTCCGTCAACATCATGGAAGATGCCGATAATCGCCGCTCCGCGCTCTTTCGCCTCAAGGATCAGGGACAGGACGGTTTCGCGATTCTGCGCATCCAGACTGGCCGTGGGTTCATCCAGCAGCATGGCCGGGTACTCATGGGCAAAACCGCGTGCGATGTTCACGCGCTGCTGCTCGCCGCCCGAAAAGGTCGTCGGACTAAGGGACCAGAGCCGTTCAGGAATATTCAGACGCTCGAGCAGACCCGCGGCCTTGTCCAGTGCCTTCTGTTTATCGCAACCAACGGCAAGAAGCGGCTCGGCCACGACCTCAAGCGTTGGCACTCTGGGCACAACACGCAGGAACTGGCTGACATAGCCCAGCGTTTCGCGCCGCAGGGTCAAGATCTCGCGCGGTTCAGCCTTGGCGACGTCTAAACCACCGACCAGAACCTGGCCCGAGGCAGCCAGATAGTTGCCATAGATCACCCGCATCAAGGTGGATTTCCCTGCGCCTGACGCGCCGGTCAGCGCCACACACTCACCCGGTTCAACCCTGAGTGTAGCGCCCTGCATGACCGGGATCACCGCGCTGCCCTGATTGTGCAGGGTAAAGCTTTTGCTGACATTGTTCAGTTCAATCATGGTCCCGGCCCTCATACCTGCAACACGCTGGACACCAGCAGTTGCGTATAGGCATGCTGCGGATCGTCCAGAACCTGATCAGTCAATCCGGCCTCGACCACATGACCGCTTTTCATCACCATCAGCCGATCCGCCAGCAGACGGACAACGGCAAGATCATGGGTGACAATGATGGCGCTCAGCCCCATTTCCCGAACCAACCCGCGCAACAGGTCCAACAGGCGAGCCTGTACCGAGACGTCCAGACCACCAGTCGGTTCATCCATGAAGACCAGCCTGGGGCCGGTCACCAGATTCCGCGCGATCTGCAGGCGCTGCTGCATGCCACCGGAAAACGCGGTCGGACGATCATCAACCCGCTCCACTTCGATCTCAACCCGACCCAGCCAGTCGATCGCCTTGTCGCGGATATCGCCATAGTGGCGGCCACCTACGGCCATCAGTCGTTCGCCGATATTTCCGCCCGCACTGACAGACATACGCAAGCCATCGCGCGCATGTTGGTGCACGAATGCCCAATCGGTGCGGCTCAGCATCCGGCGTTCAGGTTCCGACATGGTCACGGTATCCACCGGACCGTCTGCACGAGTGTCAAAGATCACCTGCCCCGCATCCGGCTCCAGATGACCCGCCAGACAGTTCAGCAGGGTTGACTTGCCCGAACCACTCTCACCTACGATCCCCATCACCTCGCCGGGATAGAGATCAAAACTCACATCGGTACAGCCGATACGGGCCCCGTAGGATTTTCTGATATCCTGTACACACAGCAGCGGTGTCATTTCATTCACCTTGGGTCATATGAAAACTCGATCCGATTGCCGCCCGGCTCTCGGATCATGAAATGGAGTTTCGGACCTGAACCCGAGGGTTCAGGTGCAAACTCGACAGCGACGGCAGGCCAGTCTTTGACCGCATCGAAAACCGCAGTCAGCGCTTCTTCATCGGGAACTTTCAATGCAACATGATGCAACCCGACGTTCTTGTGCCGGTCAAACCCCTGTAGCCCCTTGCCTTTTTGCTGCCAAAGCGTCAGCTTCGCCGCGCCATTGGTTACATAAACCGCCGGATAATCCGGATTGCTGCCGAAGACCTCCCAACCCAGCGCATCGACAAAGAACGTCCGCGTGGCGTCGAGGTCCGAAACCGTAAGGCCAAGGTGGTCAATTCCAAGCACATCTTCTCGTTTCATGCGGCATCCTCTCTGGCCAAACGGCCCACATGGCCCGCCTCGCGGCGCGACCGGCAATAATCAGTGTCCGAGCAAACAAACATGCGGGTGCCTGCATCATCCATGATGACTTCATCCAGATAGCTGTCCTCGGCCCCGCACAGATCACAGGGATGGTCGGCCTTGGTGGCCTCGAACGGGTAGTCCTGGAAATCGAGGCTGACGACCTTGGTATGCGGTGGCACCGCGTAGATACGTTGCTCGCGGCCCGCGCCAAAGAGCTGGATCGCGTCCATCTCAAGCTTTGGGTTGTCGAATTTCGGGATGGGGGACGGGTCCATCACATAACGGTCCGAGACCATCACAGGATAAGCATAAGCGGTTGAGATCGCACCATGCTGGCTGATGTCTTCGTACAGTTTCACGTGCATCAACCCGTATTCTTCGAGGCTGTGCATCTTGCGTGTCTCGGTCTCGCGCGGTTCCAGAAACCGCAGCGGTTCCGGGATCGGCACTTGATAGACAAGAATCTGATCCGCGCGCAGCTTCGCCTCGGGAATGCGGTGGCGGGTCTGGATGACCGTCGCCTTCTCGGTTTCCTCGGTGGTGGCGACGCCCGCCGTATTCTCGAAAAACTTACGGATAGACACAGCATTGGTCGTATCATCCGCGCCCTGATCAATCACCTTGAACGTATCGTCCGGGGTCAAAGTTGCGGCAGATACCTGCACGCCCCCGGTACCCCAGCCATAAGGCATCGGCATCTCTCGGCTGGCAAATGGCACCTGATATCCGGGAATAGCCAACCCCTTGAGGATCGCCCGACGGATCATCCGCTTGGTTTGTTCGTCCAGATATGCGAAGTTATATTCAGTCATTTGATGTAACTATTTTGTTTCTGGTGTTTTTATGAACGTATTTGGTATTTGCTCGCTCATTTTGGCGGTTATGCTCTATTTTATCTGGCGCAATTTTCGCGCAAAGTGGCGCCTCGGGGCCATGGCCCGCGACCTTTCGTGCGAATGGGAATCGCTTGAAATCGTGAATTCGCGCGAAGCTTTCGGCAGAAAATCGCCCAATCAGGGCAGCGACTGGTTTTTGAACCGTAGGACGAGCCTGTAGGGCAAAGCGTTCAGAGATCATTCCGCATCCTCCCTCGATGCAGCCCGTTCCTCGGCCTCGCGTCGCAGCTTGCGCACCAGTTCCAGTTCGGATTGAAAATCCACGTAATGCGGCAGCTTGATATGTTCGAGGAAACCGGTTGCCTGAATATTGTCTGAGTGGCTCAGGACAAATTCCTCGTCCTGTGCAGGTGCGCCCAGATTGTCCTCGCCCAGCTCCTCCCACCGCAGCGCCCGGTCGACCAGAGCCATGGCGATGGATTTGCGTTCAGACTGGCCAAAGACGAGCCCATAGCCGCGTGTAAACTGTGGCGGCTCAGTCTTTGAGCCTTGGAACTGGTTCACCGTCTCACATTCGGTCAACTCGACTTCGCCGATCTCGATGGCAAAGCCCAGTTCGGGAATGTCCATTTCGACCGCGACCTTGCCGATCCGCAGCTCGCCAACAAAGGCGTGGTTGCGGGCATAGCCGCGCTGAGTCGAATAGGCCATGCCCAGCACAAACCCTTCATCCCCGCGCGCCAGCGATTGCAACCGCAGCGGACGGTCCGCCGGAAACTCCAGCGGTTCGCGGGTCAGGTCGCCAGGCGTAGCATCGCTGACCGGCTCGTCCTGAATAATATCCTCACCCTTGAGGAATTCGGTGATATGCGGGGTCGGCTCGTGTCGCGCCGTACCTTCGGGCGCGGGTAGAGTTTCGCCATCCGCAGCCAGTTTGAAATCTAGCAGGCGGTGGGTGTAGTCGAATGTCGGGCCCAGCACCTGCCCGCCCGGCGCATCCTTGAACGTCGCCGATATCCGACGGTCACAGGCCATATTGCCCGTTTCAACCGGTTCGGAATAACCGAAACGCGGCAATGTCGTGCGATAGGCGCGGATCAGAAAGATCGCTTCGATCAGATCACCACGCGCCTGTTTGATCGCCAGTGCGGCAAGGTCCGGATCATACAGCGATCCTTCTGCCATCACCCGGTTCACCGCCAGGCTCAGCTGCTCCCGGATCTGGACTAGGCTAAGCTCGGCCACATCCGGGGCGCCTCGGCGCTCTTCGGCCAACCAGGCATGGGCATTCTCAATAGCCTTTTCGCCTCCTTTGACGGCAACATACATCGCTTAACCCTCCGCGCTGATCTGGGTACTGCGCGGCAGGGCCGCGACCTTGTCACCGCAGGTAAAGAAGAAGTCACATCCCAAAGGGAAAAGAGCCGCATTACGTTGCAACGCAGGGATATCGGGTAGGTTCAAGCCTGCGCTCTGCTTGATACCGGGACCGTGCAAAATGGCACCGGACTGATCCAGGCCGTCACGCTCAACAATCAGAGTGGTTGACCGGTCCGGATACTCTGCAGTTCCGATGCGATAGCGATCCAGCCCACCAAGTTCGCCCCAAGTGCCGACGGCGAAATCCGCCTCGACAGCAGGAACCAGCGGCGCGCCGGTGTGGAAGGTCAGCCATTCGCGCAGCGCGTCGGTGTCGAGCTCACCCGCCAGATGTACCTTGGTTTCCGGGTCGCATAAAGTCAGCAACAAAGTGCCCGCTGCTACCGACAAAGGCGCTGGGGGCACGGCCCCTGACAGGCTGCGGATTTCTCCAGGGCGGGCCATCACCGTCATCGCCGCGCGAAAAGCATGTGCGGAATCAACCGGTATGTTCTGGAACCCGCCCGAGAATTGAGTTTGCGCAGTCATCAATCTTCTCCCCGAACCAGCGTGAAGAATTCTACTTTGGTTGCGGCCGCCTTTGCCGCCCGCGCGATTTTGACCGCCTGCATTTTCTGTTCCAGCGGACCGAGCAGGTTTTCCCGCACATGGTCTGCTGCCGCAGTCTGCATCATCGCATCAATCACAGCTGCAGCTTCGGCCTTGGGCTTTGACCGGCCCTGAACATAGCCATGTCCAACCGTGCCATCCTGCAAGACCACCGAGCAGCGCGTGACCGTCATTTCACCCAGGTTGAACGGCGCCCCGGTGGCGCCGGTACGTCCGCGCACCATCACGCCGCCCACTTCGGGGCTGCGCAGCCATTCAAAGCCGGGACGGTCCGTGAGGCCCTCCCACAGCGCCAACGTGGCTTCATCTGGCGCGCGGGCCAGCAGGCCCATCCAGGTCTTACGCGCCTCGGTCGCGGAATCTCTCTGTTGTGTCATCAAAGCCTCTTGGCGGGGTTGTCTACTTATCCTATACAACTATACAAATCATAGACCGCCGCCCGGCGACTCGCAATCGCAACTGTGTGAATTTTTGGTGACATGAACAAAACGCCGATCTGGAAAAGCATCGCCCTAAGCCTGACGTCGGACATTGCCGAAGGGCGATATCAAACCGGTGACCGGCTGCCGACCGAAGCGCAACTGGCCGCAACGCATGGCGTTAACCGCCACACGGTTCGGCGGGCGCTGTCTGACATGGCCGACCAGGGGCTGGTCCATTCTAGGCGCGGGGCCGGTGTATTCGTCGCCACCCGACCAACCGAGTATCCGATTGGTAAGCGGGTGCGATACCACAAGAGCATCTCGGCCAGCGGCAAGATGCCCGGCAAGAAGATCCTCGCCCTGACCACACGGGCCGCGGATGAAGCCGAGGCAGAAGCATTGGGGCTTGATACCGGCGACACGGTGCATGTCTATGACGGTCTGTCTCTGGCCGACGGGCAACCCATCGGCCTGTTTCAAAGCGTTTTTCCGGCCAAGCGATTTCCTGACATTCTGCAGATTCTGACCGAAACCCAATCCGTCACCAAAGCCCTGCAAAGATGCGATGTGCCGGATTACACGCGCATCTCAACCCGCTTGACCGCGCGGGCTGCCACGGCAACTCAAGCTCTGCACCTGCACCTGCCCGAGGGCGCACCGGTCTTGTTTTCGATCGGCATCAATGCAGACCCCGATGGCAATCCTGTCGAGTACGGAAGAACAACCTTTGCCGGAGAGCGAGTCACGCTGACCCTAAACGAGGATTGATCCCGTAGGTCTCCCGCCCGTCTTCAACCTCCTATCGGAGGTCTCATCCCGTTGGGCGTAGCGCCGCGCAAAGCGCGGCGCCCGGCCCAAGGCCCCAAAGGGGGATCGGCGAAACCGATGCTTCTGCGGGCGCGGAGCACCTGGGGTCACAGGGCCAGCTATTCGTATTTCTCCAAAAACGCCTCGGCCTCTAGTTTGCGAAAATCCGGCAATGCGTCACGCAAGCGGCTGTTGTCCCAGTCCCACCAGGCCAACTGCTCCATCCGATCCGCAACCGCTTGTGGGAACCTGGGGCGGAGTGGTTGGGCCGCCACCCCAGCAACGATCATGTAGGGCGGTACGTCTTTGGTCACCAGCGCCCCGGATGCGATGACCGCACCATTACCGATTGTCACCTCGGGCTTGATGATCGCTCCGTGACCGATCCATGTGTCATGCCCGATATATGCGATCCGGCTTGCGCGATGGGCAAACCACTCGGCATCATCCTCGGCATCGTCCCAATAGTCAGCCGACCGATAGCTAAAATGATGCAGCGAGGCCTTTTGCAACGGGTGATCCGTGGCGCCGATCCGGGTAAAGCTGGCAATGTTCGAAAACTTGCCGATCTGGGCGTTGGCGATGTCGCAGGTCCGGTCGCAATAGGAATAGTCGCCCCAGACCGCGTTGGCGATCCGACTGCCGGTGCCAATCTCGACAAATGCACCAAAGCTGCTGTTGGTAATCTGGCAATCGGGATGGATGAACGGTTCATCCGTGCGCAATCGTGCCATGAATCTGACCTTTCAAGCTGCGCTCACGGCAGAATAAAATCTTTGGTTTTCGCGTTGCTCGGCCTGCTCTTCTTGCCGCTGTCGCCCTGGATCAGACGACGCCGTAACCAGCCCGAGAACCAATCCATCAACATCACCATGAGAATGATCAGAACGATGTAATAGGCGACCTCTTCCCAATCTTTCTGAGTGATGATCGCCTGCGTCAGCAACAGACCAATGCCGCCGCCAGTAATCGCGCCAATTATGGTCGCGCTGCGGGTGTTGGATTCGAGAAAGTACAAAAGCTGGCTCAACAGCACGGGAGTGATCTGTGGGATCACGCCAAAGCGATAGCGCTGCGGCGCATTCGCACCGGTCGACTGCACGCCCTCGATCTGCTTCTCATCCACATTCTCCAGCGCTTCTGAGAATATCTTGCCGAATGTCCCGGTATCGGTCACCAGAATTGCCAGCGCTCCGGTCAACGGCCCTGGGCCGAAGGCCCGTGCCAGAACAACGGTCCAGATCAAGGCGTCCACACCGCGTACAAAGTCGAACACCCGCCGTGTGGCAAAGCGCACCGACCGCAAGGGGTTAAAGTTCCGCGTCGCCAGGAACGCCAGTGGCAAGGCGATAATCCCTGCCCCCATGGTGCCCAGAAACGCCATCAGGATCGTCTCGAAGATGGCCCAGGCCACATCCTGATGCCGCCAGATCTTGTTGGTCCAGAAATCGTTGAAAATGGCACCGGCCTCACCGGCGGTGGCGCGGCTGACCAACTCGGGGAAAGATTTGCCATAATACGGGCTGTCGAGGGTGAACCAGAACAGCTCCCATCCTGGAAAATAGCGGAACACTTCGGACCGGTTGCGGGTCACGGTCAGACGCCCCGCATCGGTGGTGATCGCCAGCCGGTTTTTTGAGACGTTGATCCAGTCTGGAACCTCGCCCGCCGGTAGCTCGGCCTGCACCCCAGAGGCGCGGGTGGGTGTGGCGCGCACGACGCCATAGCCGGGGATATCATATTCGATTGTCTCAGGGCCGAAACGCACCACGTGACCATCCTCCAGGTCAATGATCGTGGTTTCGCCCAGCGCCACCCAATCGGGTGCGGTTCCGTCGGGATAGGTGCCTTTGCGGTCCCCTTCGACCGCAACGGACACCTCTCCATTGCGATTGTCTCGCGTGACATGGGTTTTGTAACTGTAGGTGTCGGCAACAAGCGTCTTGCCGTTTTCCCAGTTTGCGCGCCCTGCCAAGCCCGGCACGTCAAAGGCAAAGAACACGTAGATCAGGTAAACAGCGACAAGGCCGGGCAACCCGAAATTCACGATCCGTTTGCGGTTGAACAGACGACCGGCCTCGGCCTTGAGGTCATCTGTCGACAGATCAGTGGCAAAGGTCGTCATGCCGAAGCTCCTTTTTCAGACCCGTGGGTCAGGCGATCCCGCAGATAGCCGGACAGCTGATCCACGACCATGATTGTGACAAAAAGCAGAAGGAAGATGGCCGCGGCCTCGTCGTAGCGCCCCTGCCCCCATGACATCGCGTTGCGCAGCTCATAGCCCAGACCGCCAGCACCGACGAAACCGAGGATGGCCGAGGCACGGATGTTGATCTCGAACCGCAGCAAGGCATAGCTGACATAGTTCGGTCCGACCTGTGGGATCACGCCCAAATACATCCGTTGCGACCAGTTCGCGCCCACCGAATGCAGCCCCTCAATCGGCTTCAGCGAAGCGTTCTCGTTCACTTCCGAGAATAGCTTGCCCAATGCACCGGCGGTATGGATGGCAATCGCAATCATTGCTGGAACCGGACCGCCGCCGAGAATAAAGATCAAAACCAGCGCGATAACGATTTCAGGGATGGCCCTGCAGATATCGGAAATCCGACGAAACAATGGGATCAGAGATGGCCACTGCGCCATGCCCCGTGTCGACATCAGGGCAAGAAATGTCCCCACAATCGTACCGATCAGGGTTGATGCTGCCGCGATATTGATCGTCTCAATCAGGGCCGGAAAGAACCGGATCAGATTTTCCGGCATCGCGCCGATCTTTTCCCACGCTTCCGAGAGAACTTCGGCCGGATAGTCGAAAACCCTGCGCCAACCGTCAACGAAACTGCCTGCGTTTCGATCATCCGCAGTGCGGAACCCTGCGGCCATCAAAGCCACAAACAGGATCAGGAGAATGCCACCATAAGCCCGTTTTCGCCGGGTCATTTCTGAGTATTCGTCGCGGATCTGATCGACACTGTGGGACCCTGCGGTCAGGTCTGTCATAGAATGCTCCTGAGAAAACGGGGTCCGGTATAACACCGGACCCCGATCATGTGAGTTGCAGGCTTAGTTCGACTTCAGCTTACGCGCTTCGATGATGACCTCGTAGGCTTCGTGCGTGATGGGATCAAAGCTCTTGGCTTCGCCTGCTGCCACGCCGTAGAAACACTCGCGGTCTTTTTCATCCAGCGTATTCCACAGTTCGGTGACCTGAACTTTGACATCCTCGGGCAGAGCCTTGCGCAGAACAACCGGGCCTTCCGGGATCGGAGCAGATTTCCAGATCTGGACCAGATCGTTCATGTCGACCAGACCGGCATCCACAGCACGGCGCAGCGCGCCCGACTGATAGCCGTCTTCCCAATCGCCCAGACCGTCGGCCCAGGTCACGCCGCCGTCAACGTCACCGTTGTTTACCGCAACGATAGTCTGTTCGTGACCGCCGGTGAACTTGACCTCACCGAAGTAATCGCCCGAGTCCATGGTCGCACCGGTGGCCTGTGGAATCTCGATCGAAGGGATCAGGTAGCCCGAGGTCGAGTTCGGATCACCAAAACCAAAGGCCTTACCCTTCATGTCGTCCAGCGAAGCGATTCCGCTGTCTTTGCGCGCAAAGCCTACCGAGTAGTAGCCATAGCCGCCATCACTGTTGACCTTGACCAGAACCGGCTCAACCGCTTCGGGATCGCTCAGATAGGTTTTGGCGTAACCCGACGCACCCAACCAAGCGACGTCAATCGTGCCACCCAGCAGGCCCTGAATCACACCGTTATAATCGGCAGGGGCGAACAGCTTGGTCGGAACGCCCAGCAGCTCTTCGGTGTATTCGCGCAGGCATTCGTTTTTGCTCATTCGGTCTTGGGCGTTTTCGCCGCCCAGAATACCAATGCGGAATTCGCTTATTTCCTGCGCCATAGCGGGCGCGGCCATGGCAGTGGTCGCAACAAGGGCAGCAATTAGGTTTTTCATCTGTCTCTCTCCAGGTTGATGTCCCCGACCTCTCATCGGGTCGGGCGATGAAAGGTGGTTGGGGTGGCTCAGATGGTGGCTTCGGCTTCCATCAGGGCCTTCTGGGTGACGTCGAGCGTCTCGATCTCGGTCGAGGTCGCCTCTTCCGAGAAACTCGCATCGGCCCCATAGATCTCGCGGGCGACGCCGGTGGTCAGCTGTTCCGGCAGCCCATCAAAGACGATGCGACCATCGCGCATGCCGACGACGCGGTCGCAATAGCGGCGCGCGGTATCCAGCGTGTGCAGGTTGGCGATGACCGTGCGGCCATCCTCTTCGTGGATGCGGCGCAGGGCTTGCATCACCACCTGGGCATTCATCGGGTCCAGAGAGGCAATCGGTTCGTCCGCCAGAATGATTTTCGGGTCCTGCATCAGCGACCGAGCAATAGCGACACGCTGTTGCTGTCCGCCCGAAAGGGCCTCGGCCCGTTTCGGCGCATGTTCGGCAATGCCCAGACGATCCAGAATGTCGATGGCGCGGTGGATGTCTTCCATCGGGAACAGGTTGAACATGGTGGCCAGCGTCGATTGGCGGTTCAGCGTGCCATGCAGCACGTTCGACACCACATCCATGCGCGGGACCAGATTGAACTGCTGAAAGATCATGGCGCATTCGGCTTGCCAGGCCCGCTTGTCCCGCCCCTTCAACTGGGTGACATCGCGGCCTTCGAACAGGATCTTGCCTTCGCTGGAATCGGTCAGGCGATTGACCATCCGCAAAAGGGTGGATTTCCCGGCGCCGGATCGCCCGATGATGCCGATCATGCACGGTTTGTCCACATCCAAGGTCGCCGCATCCACGGCTAGATTATCGCCGAAGCGTTTGGTCAGTTTGTCGATACGCAGCACAGGCCACCCCCAATTCGTCTTGGCGGTCAGCTACAGCCACTGTTCAACGGCTGTGTGTCAGTAAGGTGAAAGTTTTGTTACGGCGCGATTGTCGCGGGGGCTATCCATCATCTGACCTCAACGCTATACGCATCCTCAACTGTTCAGATGACACGAGGCCACCATGAGCTTTGACCGCACTATCAAGATCGCCCCGTCGATCCTGTCCGCCGATTTCGCCAATTTCGGTGCCGAGATTCAGGCCATCGAGGCGCAGGGCGCCGACTGGGTGCATATCGACGTGATGGATGGCCATTTTGTCCCGAACCTGACCTTTGGCCCGCCCGCCGTCAAAGCCTTCCGCCCGCATGTCAAAACGGTGATGGACGTGCATCTGATGATCGCGCCGGTCGATCCCTACATTCAGGCCTATGCGGATGCCGGGGCCGATGTGCTGACCGCCCATATCGAGGCCGGACCGCATTCGCACCGCACCCTGCAGGCCATCCGCGCCGCAGGGATGAAGGCCGGTATCGCGCTGAACCCGGGCACCCCGGCGGAAGCGGTGGAGCACCTGTTGGATCTGACCGATCTCATCTGCGTTATGACCGTAAACCCCGGCTTTGGTGGTCAGAAGTTCATCGACATGACCAGAAAAATCCGCCGCCTGCGCCAGATGATCGGCGACCGCCCGGTGCACATCGAAATCGACGGTGGTGTAGACCCCAAAACTGCCCCGCTGGTTGCGGAAGCAGGAGCCGATGTTCTGGTCGCCGGATCGGCGGTTTTCAAGGGCGGGTCGGTGGACAAACCTGAAATTTACGGCAAGAACATCAAGGCTGTTAGGGCTGCTGCTCAACTGGCGGCGGATTGATCCTTCGCAACTCCGAGCAGGCTGATCACGAGTGGTCACACTCAAACTGTCGACCCTTACCAAACTGGCACAGGTAAGGACCACTCCTCTTGTTGTCGCATTTCTGGATCTCACGCCTTTTGGTGGCCACAGAAGGGTTCCGGGGGAAATTCCAGCTAACTTCTTGATTTCAAGCCAACCAATATACGATGGTTCACCTCAAATAGGCTTTGCCTGGCATTTTCTTGCGTGCCAATGCCGCAGGTGACCAAACGATGGTGGAGAGTTGGTGAATGGAAACTGCCGATAAGTTGTTGGACATTGTCCAAAAAATTGTTGTGATAACAGCCGCGTTGGTCGCCGGTTGGTATGTTCTTGTTCGACAGGATCATTCTTCTCACGCGACCTTGACCGTTACCTCGAAAATTCACGATGACTGTACGCTTGCCGCCAGAATCCAGGTGAAAAACCCAAAAGGAATAATTATTGAGCCCGTCAGTTTTTCCATTCAGGCATACAAGCTCGACTACCGGGAAATTGTCGATGCGCCGGACAATCAGCTCCGAATATCTGAGCAAGTAATGACTGTGGAAAACGCGGCAAAAATTGGTGAGACCTTTGCCCGAGTTCTGTCACTCAAGCTGCCTGAAGGCATAACCAGCGAAAACGCGATTATGCTGCGAGGACAAATGACACTTGTGGACAGCACCATCTACAACGAAGAAACGATAGTTGAGGTTCCGCAATGCGATTTCTGATTCTGATTTGGATCGGAACTGGTGTCCTGTCTGGTTGCGCCGCCAGAGTTGGGCCCCAGTGCGAAGGGCTATCCAGACAAGCAGGGTACGACCTTCCGGTAACAGTGAACGAACTGCAAAAGATTCGTTTGCGTGGCTTCTCAGAATGCGCTGATTACATTGAGGAAAACGCACTGATCAGAACCTAGCATCAAAAAGGGCGCCGGATGGGCGCCCTTTCCATTTGATCATTCGCTTGCGCGAATTACTCGACGATTTTCGACACAACGCC
>NZ_JBXWOC010000011.1:0-129441 GCF_059610665.1 Ruegeria sp. CDSC051 | reverse complement strand
ACAATCGCATGCCTGCTGGCCAACACCCTGACCGCCGCATGCCGCGCAAACAAACTCCCCGAACCAGAAGGCCTGACTGTGTGACCCATAGCGGACAGTCGTGCATGTAGATTTTCAGGGCCGGGGTACTCTCCGGCCTAAAATTTGTTAATATGTAAACTAAGTGTGAGATTACGGGCATTGAATGTGCCTGTATTGGTGATAAACTTTCTATTCCAGCCGGTTACGTTGTAATATGGCAAGTCCCCGGTAGTATTGGCTGGACCCGGAGAGTTGTTGTCGAGTGTTTATGTTCACGAAACTGCGCCCAGTTTTCGCCGAAATAGTAGGGTACCGGTTGATTGCCGGGCTGGTTTTCCTTCTACTATTGTCCTTCGTATTCCAACCATTTCAGGCCATCGAAGTAACCTTTCCTTGGCGCTTGGCCTTCTGGATCGGGGTGATGGCGCTGGCGCTAGGAGTGACCTGCGTCGCAAGAAGATTGTTGCGTAGGTTATTCGCTGAGACCGAGTTTTCTGGGCGCGACCTTGTGCTGATATCCTTGGTTTTCGTCCTTTTTGTTCCAAGCCTTTGGTTGATGGTCTGGTTGCTGTTTTCGGCCAACGGACTGCCGTGCCCGGATATGTTATCTGTAACATCTTATGGCGCCTTGCTGTCGGTGGGCTTGATCCTGGTGCGGCGTGAGGCATCGAAACCTCAATCCGAAAATGCTGAAATTCCGCTGCCGCGCATCTACAAACGGTTGCCGGGATCCTTTC
Source organism: Ruegeria sp. CDSC051 (assembly GCF_059610665.1). Classification (NCBI taxonomy): domain Bacteria; kingdom Pseudomonadati; phylum Pseudomonadota; class Alphaproteobacteria; order Rhodobacterales; family Roseobacteraceae; genus Ruegeria; species Ruegeria sp. CDSC051. The sequence goes on along the minus strand of NZ_JBXWOC010000011.1, from coordinate 128,683 downwards.
AGGGTCGGGTCTATCGCCTGACGGTCCAAGACCACTATGTGGATGTGGTGACTTCTGAGGGCACGTTTACGATCCGGTCGCGTTTTACCGACGCCATAGAGGAAATGGAACCTATACCGGGCCATTGCACGCACCGATCGCATTGGGTTGTCGATGACGCCATTGCTGGGGTCGAACGTAAGGGTGGCAAGACCATGTTGCGCCTGAAGAACGACGAGCTTGTTCCGGTCAGCAGGAAATACCGCCCGTTCCTAGAAGAAGATGGCCTGATCTGAGCCGCCCTATCTGGGCATTGGGATCATTTGCGGGATTTTCCCTGTCAGGATCGCCATTGCCTGATCGCTCATCAAGGCGTCCAGAACGTGATCCGAGCTAAAGAGCCCACCAGTATAAGTCCCATAGGCAGGCAGGATCAGACGCGCCTGATCCATCAGGAAAGCGGGGCGGGTGATCGAACGACCGCGGATCCGCACGCGCGCCTTGGGGTGGTAATGTCCCGAAACCTCAGCCTTGCCCTTGGGTTGCGCAATATGACGAAAGACCAGAGGGTCAACCGCATATTCGGCCAGATGGCTTCCGCCCAGATCTACCGGGCCGGGGTCATGGTTGCCCTCGATCCAGACCCAGCGGCGACCGGCCTGCATCGCCGTAATCTGCAGCCTGTCAGGCACACTCAAGGCGTTTAGGGCATCAAGATCATCAAAACTATCCCCAAGGCAAATAACGATGTCAGGCTGAGTGTGCTCGATATCTGCGGCCAATCGGGCCAGGGTGTCCTGGCTGTCATAGGGGGGTAATGTCGTGCCGCCCCGGCGCGCCAAACGCTCGGATTTACCCAGATGCAGATCGGACACGCAAAGCACGCTTTTGTCGGGCCACCAAAGGGCACCAGACCCAAGCGCCAGCAGATTTTGCCCGGCTAAACAGATCGAAACTTCGTTCATGTTACGTTCTTTGCGACGTTCCGCTACCGCGCGCAAGAGCTTTTAGCAGGATTTCAGCCCAGCCTCTTGCAATAGGCGCGCGCTTTCTTCCGCCAGCAGGCGTTCTTCAGCAGCACCTTTGACGGGTACCTTGCCAACCTCAAGAAACAGTGGTGCAGCCAGAGGTGAAACCCGATCCAATCGCATCAGATCTATGCGTCCCCCGATCCGCTCGATCAGTGCCTCGATCCGCCCGAAATCGACGAGACCGCGCATGGCCTCTTCTCGGGTGATCTGCATTAACAGGTGATCGGGATCGTATTTCAGCAAAGTATCGTAGAGGATATCTGAGGAAAACGTGGCCTGCCGACCACTTTTGCGCTGACCGGCCATGTTCCGTTCGATCAGCCCTGCAATCGTGGCCGAGGCACGAAAGGTGCGCTTCATTACGGCATTGCCCGCCAGCCAGGTTTCCAAGCCGTTGCGCAGCTCGTCGGGCTGAAATAGCGGACGCGGGTCTATCACCGCGTCCAACCCCCAGATCAGGGTTGCATAGTCGGTGGCAACAAAGCCCAGCGGTGCAAGGTCCGTTTCTTCCATCCGTTTGGTCAGCAACAGCCCCAGCGTCTGCTGGGCGTTGCGACCCGCAAAACCATAGACACACAGGTTTTCGCGCCCATCGTTGGGGAAACTTTCGATCAGTAACCTGTCACGTTGAGGCAGGCGCGAGATATCGCGCTGCAACGCCAGCCAATCCGCGGTATGCGCGGGTAACTGGGGCCAATCGGGCTGTGCAAACAGCCGCAGGATACGGTCGCTCAGCTGCGTCGAGGTCGCAAATTTGGTGCCTGAAAACGTTGCGATCTTGGGCTTCTTATCCGCTCGGCGGCTGACTTCGACCGTCATCTCGCGCAATCCCTCATAGCGCACGATCTGGCCGCCGATCAGAAAGGTATCTCCGTGGGTCAGCGAGGCAGCAAAGGCTTCTTCGACCTCTCCCAGAGGTTTGCCCCCTCGATTGCGTTTCAGGCGGACTTTCAACGTATCGGTGTCCTGAATCGTGCCAAGGTTCATGCGGATACGCTGCGCAGCACGGGGGTCACGTAGCTGCCATTGACCATCTGGCCGTAGCTGCAGCCTTTGCCACCGATCATAGGCGCGCAGGGCATAGCCCCCGGTTGCACAAAAGTCCAAACAGGCGTCAAACTCTGCTCGGGTCAACCCGGCATAGGGGCCCGCTGCGGTCATTTGCCGGAACAGGTCATCGGCCAAGAATGGCCCGGATGCTGCGGCAATCAGGATATGTTGACACAACACATCGCGTGGACCTGCGCCGCGGGGATCACCGTCCAGATCATGAGCTTTCACAGCCTCAAGTGCCGCTATGCATTCCACAACTTCGAAGCGGTTTGCGGGCACTAACAATGCTTTGGAGGGGGCATTGTATCTGTGATTTGCGCGCCCGATGCGCTGAACCAGCCTTTTGACGTTTTTGGGCGCCCCGATCTGAATGACCAGGTCGACATCGCCCCAATCAATACCAAGATCCAGACTGCCTGTGCAGACGATTGCGCGCAGCTCACCGCGAACCATTGCGGCCTCGACGCGTTCGCGTTGCTGCCTGTCCAGACTGCCGTGATGAATGCCAATCGGCAGCCCGTCTTCGTTGGCAAGCCAGAGGTTGTGAAAGAAAATCTCGGCCTGTGCGCGGGTGTTGTGAAAGATAAGCGTCGTCTTATGCTTCCGGATCTGATCCAGAACGGCAGGGATGGAATAGGCCGCGCCACCGCCCGACCACGGGGGCATTTCCTGCGTTTCCAATATTTGGATATCGGGGTCAGGCCCAGGATCGGCCTCAACGATCCGGCAGGGATCAGGGTGACGTGCCAGAAATCGGGCAATCGCATTGGGGTCTTCGACCGTTGCAGACAAGCCCACCCTGCGCAGGTCCGGGCAGAGCCCCTGCAAACGGGCCAGCGCCAGCATCAGCTGGTCGCCACGCTTGCTCTCGGCCAGGGCGTGGATTTCATCGACAACCACCCGTTGCACGCCCTGAAACATCCGCCCGGCGTCTTCATAAGAGGTCAGCAGGGCCAGGCTTTCAGGTGTGGTCAAAAGGATCTGCGGTGGGTCAACCCGCTGACGCTTTTTCTGTGTGGCTGAGGTATCTCCGGTGCGGTCCTCAATCCGGACGGCCAGGCCCATTTCCTCGGCTGGGCCACGCAGATTTCGCCGGATATCTGCCGCCAGCGCCTTGAGAGGGGAGACGTAGATTGTATGCAGGCCATCATGGTCCCGCTCTGCCAGATCGGCCAGCGTGGGCAGAAATCCGGCCATTGTCTTGCCCCCGCCGGTGGGGGCTATCAGCAACGTCGCCGGTTCAAGGGCCCGGTCGTACATGTCCTGCTGATGCGGGTGGATGGACCAACCTTTGTCTTCAAACCAGTCAGTAATCCGGGCGGGAATCTGCGTCATAAAGGCAGATTACCCGGCCCGTCAGCGAAATGGCATTAGGTTATTTGACGATTTTCTCATCTTTGACGAACATGTTGGCCCAGGCGCGTTCAATCAGATCGGGGCTCATCTGATAGGGGATGCCCTCGAATTCGCAGATCGAGATCATCTGATCAATCAGGAATATCGGCTGATAGTTCGCATAGATGTTGTCGATGGTCGGGTATTTGACCTTTAGCAGATGGACCAATGCGGCCTCGTCCAGAGGCATCCCGCGTTTGCGGGCCACCATGGCGAAGATTTTCAGGAAGTTTTCTTGGTTCGGACCGTCAATCTTGATCTTGAAGAAGATCCGGCGCAAAGCGGCTTGGTCAAAGATCTCGTTGGGGTGAAAGTTGGTCGAAAAGATGACCAGCGTGTCAAAGGGCACTTCGAATTTTTCACCCGATTGCAGGCCAAGGATATCCTTGTTCTCTTCCAGTGGAACAATCCAGCGGTTGATCAGGGCCTGAGGTGGTTCCTGCTGACGGCCAAGGTCGTCAACGATAAAGATGCCGCCCGTCGATTTCAGTTGCAGCGGGGCCTGATAGGTCCGCGCCGTAGGGTTATAAACCAGATCGAGCATGCTGAGTGACAGTTCACCGCCAGTCACAACAGTTGGTCTTTCACATTGGACATAGCGCGAATCAAACCGCTTGCGGCGGCGCAAGCTATTGGGATCATCTGCTTCTTGTTCGATGGCTGTGTGTACAATCGGGTCATACACCGTGATCACCTGACCAGCGTATTCGATGGCATATGGGACATAGACATTATCGCCCAAAGCATCCCGAATACCGTTCGAGATAGAGGATTTACCATTACCCGGAGGTCCATACATCAGGATTGATCGGCCTGCACTGACCGCGGGTCCAAGGTGGTCCAGCAGGCTGTCAGGCAGAACCAGATGGCCCATTGCCCCGGTCAACTGGTCGCGGGAAACCTGGATATTCCGGATCGACTGGCGTTTTACCTGCTCGCGGTACACATCCAACGGGACGGGCATGGCGCCGAAATATTCGGACTGGCTCAGCGCATCCAATGCACGCGCTTTGCCCGCATCGGTCAGTTGATACCCCATCTCATTGCCGCTGTTGGCGTTCAAAGTACCGGTTGCTTCCAGCAGCTTTTGTTCGCGGGCAAGGTCGATCAATTCCTGTGTGACAGAACCCGGCAAGCAGATCGCTTGGGCAACTTCGGAAACTGTATCTACGGTTTTACGAAAGATAGTTTTCAGCAGGATATCCCGCATCATAACAATAGGAAGCTGCATATCGCCCAACCCCTTTGGGGTAGGGGGGGCCATTACCGAGGTTGTCTGCATATTCATGAGCGTTGCCCGTCTAATTCAGTATTCACGCCAATAGCCCTGAAAAGGGCCCTTTGACGAAAATTTGGCCGGGCTTTGTGTCAGTTCCAAGGCGGGGACAAGGCGGACTGATGATAGTTTACGAGCCGTAAACAGTTCCAAGTATCAGGTAGATGGCCAGGGTTGCACCAAGCGCGAAACCCATTGGAAATTGTTTGTCCCGACGCCAGCTTTCCCAATCTGGGGCAATAGCTCTGAGGGCGGTATGTTTGGCCAATCGATGCGTGACAAAGGCCGCCAAGGTGGTCGACATCAGGATCAACAATACCAATGTGAAATCGCCCATCCAAACAAAGGCTGAGGCCGCGGCTATGAATTTTGCGTCTCCGGCTCCCATAATGCCGGCTGCGTTGAGCAGAATGCCGATGACCAGCATTACAACTATATGTAACAGCTGCCACAAATAGGGTGGGAGGGACACAGAAAACGGGCCAGAAATCCAACCATCCGACCAGGGCGGCAGGACAAACAAACCGATGACCGCAAATACCGCAGCCAGTGCTACTACAGCGTGATTCTTGATGAGCATGTCACGCAGGTCGGTGAAGGCTACGTAATAGCAGATCGGCAGTACGAACGGCAAAAACCAGGCCGCAGCACCCGCTGGAATATGCATGTATCAGGCTTCCTCAAGCGCGCGCAGGGATCGAACGGCTTCGTCGTAATGTTGCGGATGGGTGGCGATCGCTTCGCGGAACAGGTTCTTGGCCGTCGCCACATCACCGCGTTTCACCGCCGAGATGGCCATTGTGTTCAACAACATCGCGCGTTCGACCTGAGACATGGGAACGACAGGCATGCTGTAATTGCCCTGTGCAGCCCGGGCGAGGACCAGATTGTTCTTTGCCGTGAATAGAGAGTTATCCTGTCGAATGGCCTCGGTGAATAACCGTTCGGCTTCGTCGTACTGGCCGCGCGTCAGTTTGGAATATCCCCAGTTGTTCATTACACCACCGGGGCGGGTCGTCAGACCCACGGCGGTTTCATAGAAATGATCCGCGCGTTTCCAGTCTTTTTGCGAATCCGCGACGACGGCTTCCAGGCGGTAGCGTTTGAAAGATTCAAAAGTCGGCGGGATCGAATCCAATGTCGATTTGGCCTGTGACCAGTTCCCGGAACGTACCAGAGAGTCTGCGTATTCGATCTTGTCTACATTGGTCGCACCGCTCATCGTAGTGACTTTTTTCCAGGCGGCGGTTGCCTCGGTCGTCCGTTTAGCGCGCGCCAGTGAAATCGCCAGTCCACGTTGCAGGTCTATACGACCCGGGTTCTTGGCGGCGGCACCCTGGAAATAGGTAACGGCTTCGTTTGGGTCGGCGGCCGACAGAAGAACGTCGTTCAGGTTGGTTTCATCAATGACGTTCACCTCCTGAAATGTACGCTCGACCTTTTCTTCTTCGGACTCTTTTTCACAGGCTGAGAGGATCAGCCCGCAGATTGCGATAGACGGAATCAAGAATTGTTGGCGCATTTTTGCGTCCCTTACTGCTCTTGCCTATGTTACGGGAGCTTGCGCAGCATGAATTGCCCGTCGCCTTGCTGCTCCAGTGTGTATTCTTGTTCTTGAGGGGTATTATTATCAGTATTTTCCATTTTTGCGAGAGCTAACCGCAGATTGTCCCGGATTGCGTCACTTTCGCCATTATCGAGAGCATAGGCCCGGCGAAAGACCTGAGCGGCCTCGGGATATTCTCCGATTTCCATCAGCAACACACCCAGATTGTTCCAGGCGACAGACCATTCGGGGTCATCTTCAACCGCACGGCGCAGCAGTGTTTCCGCCTGTCCAAGCCTCCGAAGGCCCAGATTTGCCGTCCCCATCGAGGTCAGGATCTGCGTTGTCATTCCCTGATTGAGCGCTGCGCGGATAAAGGCATCCAACGCAAGCTCGTATTCACCCGAAGCCATCAGCCGGTTACCAACTGCGATCTGATCCTCGGCCGGGGCTTTACGATCAATGCCAGGTGCATCCAGATCCCCAGAGGACCCCGTTTCCGTGCAAGAAGCCACCGTGGCAAGAACCACGGTGGCCTGTAACACGCGGCGTATCCCCGTTTGGATGCACCTGGGTTTCAATTTCATAGGCTATTAGCCTCCGCCGAATTCAGCGATGCCTTTGGCCGAGGGTCCAACCAGAATGACCAGCAACGGTGGCACCGTCAGCATCATAGTGGCGAGTGTCATTTTGGTTGGCAACTTGTTAGCGGCCTCTTCGGCGCGCATCACGCGCTTATCTCGCATCTCGCCGGCGTAAACCCGCAAGGCTTCGGCGATGGATGTACCGAAGGTTGCCGATTGGATCATCACCGTCACAAATGAGTTAACATCCTGAACGCCACAGCGCGTACCAAAATCGCGAAGAACCGTATCCTTGTCCTTACCGGCCTTCAATTCGTGGGCGACGACTTCAAATTCAAGCGAAATCTCAGGGTAGGAGGCTTTCATTTCGCGTGCGACGCGAACGATGGCCTGGTCCAGCGACTGGCCAGCCTCGACACAGACCAGCATCAGGTCAAGAGTATCGGGGAAGCCTGCGGTGATCGCTTCTTGCCGTTCTGCGACCCTTCGGGTGATCCAATAGCGCGGCAGAAAATACCCGGCGGCCGAAGGGACAAGAACTCGTATTATCATCTGCTGCGCGGTAAATTCCTGACCATCGGAAAGGACAGTGACCAGCAAAACACCAATCACAATTCCGATGATGCCCAAGGAAAATTGAGCGAAGTGGAAAAACCGAACTGCGTCCTTTGACTGGTACCCCGCCTGCCGCAGTTTCAGCTGCATGGCAGACAGTTCTTCCTTATTCTGTGGCTCAAGGAAGTTGGCAAATTTCTCAAGCTGCTCGTTTCGCCCGCTGGTTCTGAGCTTGTCCTTTTTGACCTTCTTATCCTGTCGAGGGGCTGCATTAGAACGCTGCAGTTTCTTCAGGGGATCTTCTGGCTGGCTCAGGATCAAGGGGACTGTGATCAAGATCATGAACAGTCCAAGTACACCAACCACGATCAGTGGACCGAAGGGGCCAAGGAGCTCGGTTAGAAAGTCGTTTATTCGGGTCAGGATTTCCATGGTGGTGTCCTCAGACCTTGATGTCGGTTAGAATGCGCATGACGATCAGGTTCAGTGTCAGCATGATGCCGACAAAGAAACAGGCAGGAATGAACCATGGGTGATCCATAACTTCGTCATAGTACCCGGGGTCGTTCACCAAAATGAATCCCAGGCAGAACAGTGGAAATCCAGATAGGAATTTTCCTGACCATTTTGCCTCAGCTGTGATGGCGTTGACGCGCCGGAAAAGTCGAAAACGGGCCCGGATCACCTTGGCCAGACCGGCCAAAATTTCGGCTAGGTTACCACCGGATTGCTGCTGGATGCCGACGGCCACTGCCAAAAACCGTAGATCCTGCATATCCAGTCGTTGTGCCAGATCTTTGAGAGATTCACCGACGTCACGGCCATAGGCACATTCATCAGCGATAACCCCGAATTCAGTGGCGAGTGGATCCTGGACTTCATTTGCGACGATTTGAATGGTGGACACAAAAGGGTTCCCGACGCGAAGCGACCGAACCATCAATTCCACAGCATCTGGCAACTGTTCTTCCAGCATTGCCATACGCTTTTTGGCCTTGTTGTTTACCCACGCATAGACACCGCCAACACCGATTGCGACCGAAATAGCGGCCCGCATTATGGTTTCCGTTCCCGTTGCAATACTGAGCCCCATAAAGGCAAAGCCTGTCACCAACACCATAATCAGGATCAACTGACGGGGTGTGAAGGCGATGGCGGCCTTCTGAGCCTTGTCCGCCAACAGGGAATAGAGCGGAATGCTCTGGGACTTCATATGCTGCTGCATTTCCTTGCGCAGCTGTTCCAGAACTTGTTCGCGCCCGACGCCTTTATCCAGCATGTCCAGACGGCGGTTCACGCGGCTGTTCAGACTGATGGATTTTCCGAAGGCAACCAGATAGATTCCTTCCACCAACGCAAGTACGCCTACGAAGATCGCGACGTAGATCAGTGCCTCCATAGGCAGTTGCATTTCAAGATCTCCTACATAGTCGTTGGTTCGTAAATCGAAGGGGGCAGATCATAGCCCCACAGACGGAAGCGTTCGGAGTAGTGGCTGCGAACGCCTGTCGCGGTAAAATGGCCAATGATCTTGTTGTCGGGCGTTAATCCAACGCGTTGAAAACGAAAGATTTCCTGCATGGAAATCACATCGCCTTCCATACCAGTGATTTCGGTGATCGAAGTCATACGCCGCGAGCCGTCCTGCAGGCGGCTTGCCTGAACGATCAGGTTCACAGCACTGGAGATCTGGCTACGGACGGCCTTGATCGGCATTTCGATCCCGGCCATCGCGATCATGTTTTCAAGGCGCGAAATCCCGTCTCGGGCCGAGTTCGCGTGGATCGTTGTCATCGAGCCATCATGGCCAGTGTTCATGGCCTGTAGCATGTCGATAACTTCCGAGCCCCGTGTCTCACCCACGATGATACGGTCGGGACGCATACGAAGGGCGTTTTTCAGACAGTCGCGGGGGCTGACTTCACCCTTGCCTTCGACGTTAGGCGGGCGGCTTTCCATCCGGCCAACATGAGACTGTTGCAGCTGGAGTTCCGCTGTATCCTCGATGGTCAGAATACGCTCGGCGTCGTCGATAAAGCTGGACAAAGCGTTTAGCGTGGTTGTTTTACCGGAACCGGTACCGCCCGAAACGATCACATTCAGGCGTGTAGATACAGCAGCCTGCAGATAGGCGGCCATTTCTTCGGTGAAGGCACCAAAATTCACCAGGTCATCAATGGCCAGCTTATCTTTTTTGAACTTACGAATGGATACCAGCGAGCCGTCAACGGCAATCGGTGGCACCATGGCGTTGAAACGCGAGCCATCCGCCAGACGGGCGTCCACATAGGGGTTGGATTCGTCAACACGGCGGCCCACGGCGGATACGATCTTGTCGATGATCCGCATCAGGTGCTTTTCGTCTTTAAATGTAACGTCGCTAATTTCTAGCTTACCGAACCGTTCAACGAAAATTTGCTGCGGGCCGTTGACCAGAATATCGCTGACAGAGTCGTCCTGAAGCAAGGTCTCGAGAGGGCCAAGACCGGTTACTTCGTCATACAGTTCTTTGTTCAGCTGCTGCCGGTCGTCGCGGTTCAGAACGATGTTGCGGGATTCCAGAACCTCACTGGCAATCGCACTGATTTCCGAGCGCAGCTCGGATTCTCCAGCTTTCTCAAGGGCCGCTAGGTTCAGGTTTTCAAGAAGCTCGCGGTGGAGTTCGATCTTGATTTCGCCCAGACGCTCTTTGCGCTTGCGTTCCTTGTCCGCCCCTACAACCTCGGCTGCCTTTTTGGGGGTGGGTCGCCGGGCAACTGCAGTAGCGGTTGATGCTTGCTCCGCTGCAGGTGCAGGTGTGGCCTCGGGCGATTTAGCCGGTGCCTGGACCGGTTGTGCTTCTGGTTTTTTATATCTTGAAAACACGGCGGCTCTCCCTGTGGGATTGTGTTATGCGGCTTCGGCACTACTGCTGCCCAGGCTGTGCAGCGACTTCGCAAGCTTTGCGATTTCCTTGCGCAGTGGGTTCTTGGCCGCAGCGTTGGCCAATGGCAGACCGTGATCACCGCTTTGCATCACCGGTTTGCCGCCATCCGGCAGTTGAAGATCAATAGAGATACCCAGGCTTTCACCCATGCGCTTGACCCGGCCCTTACCATTCAGATCGGTAAATTTCGGGGCGCGATTGAGAGCGAAACGCAACTTATTGAAGGGTAGTTCCTCGGCCTGTAAAGCGCGCTTGAGGCGCAATGCGTTCTGAGCCGATCGCATGTCCAGTTCTATCAGGGCAAAGTAAACATGGGCGGCCTGCAGTACAGTTTCCGACCAGTGAACCAATGTCGTTGGCATGTCGACGATCACATAATCGAAGTGCTTTCGTGCCTTTTCGATCACCCGTTCGATATCTTCTTGCGTAATCAGATCCAAAGGCACCATATCCGAAGGCGCAGTTAGCACCTGCAGCTTGTCCTCATAGGACTGAAGCGCCTGGTTGAAGACGTCATCATCCATTGCCGCCGTATCAGACAGCATCTCGAATACAGTTTCTCGACGGGGAAGATCCAGATAGGTCGAAACCGTTCCGTATTGCAGGTCCAAGTCAATCAAACAAACCGAAGGGGCCTCTTTGTCAGAGACCGTTGCCAGTTCCCAAGCTAGGTTGACGGCCATAGTCGTCGACCCGACCCCACCGGCAAGTCCCTGAATCACAAACAAAGCACCCTCTTTAGAGTCGCCAGCTGCACGTGCGGCATCTGATCCGGGGGCAACGGCGACGGGTTCGGGTTTGTTCATCCGGTCGATTGCTTCTTGCAATTCACCTTCTGGAAGAGGGTAGGGGACGAATTCGTCCGCGCCCTTGCGCAACAACTGATGCAGCGAAGCCGGGGTCACGTCCTCGGCGATCAGAACTATTTTGATTTTTTTGTCTTTTGCCTGTGTGATGATTTCACCCATCAGTGACAGGTTGTCTTCATCCTCGCCATCAATGGCCAACGCGACAAATTGCAGTGAATTCGCCTCGGGTTGGTTGAAAAATGTCAGGGCTTCGGCAAAGCCGAGATCGCCCCAACGCTCACCCAAAGCGCCTTCCATATCTTCTATAAGCAGATCGAAATTCTGGACATCACGACTGATCGTGCAGGCCAGAATTGCGGTCTCTTCGTTTTGCGGCGTGGCGCTTGTCATTAACACAATCCTCGTCGAAGGGTAGGCGAACCATCCTGGCCCAGAGGACAGGATTGGCTTGCTGTCACCCTATTGCGGCCATTTTCGGACGCAGGTCACCCAATTGTTGAAAATGTGGCTTGGAACTTAGGCAAGAATTAGGCGCAAAAGAACCAATTGTAGGGAATTGGGCGACGATGCCGCCCAATCACAGTTTATTGTTCGCTTGTATCGCCAATAGCGGTTTCGCGGCGCAGCTGGGATTCATAAACCGCGCTTTCCACGTACTCACGATTGACGATAGCGGCGTATTTGCCATCGAGTAGCTGGGGTGCACGATCAACGAAGCCTGATACTTCGGTCACGGTGCGCCTGTTGCGACGGTCTCGATCCGGCGTAGCCACGAGAGGTCGAGACTTACCGAATGAAACAACCGCCTCCAACCGCGAGCGAGAGATACCCTGCCGCGTAAGGAACGCAACAGCCGCATTCGCGCGCCGCTGGCCCAGGCTTTGGTTATATGCCGTTGATCCAACAGCATCCGTATGGCCATAGACCCGGAACCGTGCCTCGGGGAACTGTTTGATCCAGTTCGCCTGACGCAAGAGTACTCGCTGAGCTGTTTCGTCCAGTTGAGCGCTGTTGAAATCAAAGTTGATCTGGGTCGGCACTTCGGCTGCGAACCGTTGGCCCAGGATCTGGGCATATGTCAGTTCGCCATTCATTACTTGAATGTTGTTCAGTGTCGCATTCCCGAACGCGCCCTGATCGGCTTCGTATCCGGCCTCACGCGTACATGCGGCGACAGCGACCGAAAGACCCAGTGTGATGATCCACTTCTGCATTGGTCCTATCCTCCTAATCAATCCAGGACGTAGCCGTACGAGCTACCGAAGTCCTGATTCGCGACTTCCGAAGCTGCACCGGCACCCAGACGTTCAGTCCGACCGACTTTGCCATTGACGAACAGATCAAATTCGCTGGGCGGTTTGACCCGATCCGTAGGCAGAGCCAGTGCCTCGCCACGAGTCGGCGACACAAGGTGGGCTGTGATGATGATCACCAGTTCACTTTGCTGACGCTGATATTCCGCGCTGCGGAAGAGGGCGCCAAGAACCGGGACGTCACCCAACCAAGGAATCTGGCTGTTCAGGTCGGTGAAATCATCCTGGATCAAGCCAGCGATCGCAAAGCTTTCACCATCGCGCAGCTCAACCGTTGTGCTGGTCTGGCGTGTGATGAAAGATGGAACATTATCACCTTGAATGGTGAAGTTCGACGAACCATCGATAGCTGACACGGCAGCAGCCATTTCAAGGTTGATCAGATCACCATCCACAACGCGGGGGATAAAGTCGATTTCAACACCGAAGGCTTTGTATTCAATCGCAATTACGCCGTCGTCCTGCGGTACCGGAATAGGAACTTCACCACCTGCAAGGAACGTCGCTTCCTGACCCGAAAGTGCGGATAGGTTAGGCTCTGCTAGGCTGCGCGCCAGTCCTTTGGACTCGAGTGCCTCCAGCAGCAGACGAACCTGTGTGGAGCCTGCGCCAAAGCCGAACAGAATTGCGCCGGTATTCGTCTGTACCGCCGGAATGGTGTTGTTGGTCAGGGCATTTGCCAGAGCGCCAGCATTGTTCAGCGTGTTGATACCACCATTCACGTCACTGCCGCCGAAACCAAGCGATGCAGTCAGGCTTTTAGCTACCGACCGATTCATCTCGGCAAAGCGCACTTTCAGCATGACCTGCTGAACGCCGCCAACCGACATGAGGTTCGATACGCGCTCCGGTGCATAGCGCTCTGCCAGCTCCAATGCCCGCGCCAACTTGGCAGCGCTAGAAATTGTGCCAGAAAGAACGATACCGTCATTGGCGGTGCGAACTTCGATAGGCTCGGTTGGCAAAATCTGGCGCAGACGTTCTTTAAACTCGGTAACATCCGGTGCCACACGGACCCGAACATTAGCAAGTAGATTACCTGCACCGTCGAACAATGTCAGGGTCGTCAGGCCAGGAGCCTTACCCAAAACATAGATAGTACGATCCGAAAGCGACGAAATATCAGCGATGCCTGCATTGGCGATGCTGAGTTCGGCAAACGGTTGCTCACTTTCTACAACTATTGCGCGGTTCATTGGCACATCAAGCGTTTCCGCTGTACCCTTCTTTACCACGCGAAGTGTTTCAGCCCAGGCAGCATTGCCGACTGGGCCAACTACGAGCGCCAAGCCCAATAGGGCTGCGCTTATCCAGGAACTTCTTTTCATGTGACCTGCCTCTCCGATCACGCCTCGTTTTTTGCGGCTACTGCCTTATGTCTGATAACACTGCGCGAATTGAGAATTTATTGCAATAATCAATGGTTTCTGGAATTTTCCTTATGTGGACAATGCGCAACATGCGAACAAATTAGGGCCGCGCAATTCGCGCGGCCCCGGTCATGTAACGCACTGATTTTCTGTTAATTTGTGCAGGGTGTTACTATTCCCGTATCGACGATCTCGGCACCGCGGCGCGTCTTGACCGTACAGACCTCTTCCGCGATTTTGGGTGCCACGGGGACGACATCTTTAATGCCCAGAAGTTTTCTTTGGTCAACTTCGACCGCGCTTGCGATTGTGTCGTCTTGCACGCCAACCAGCGCCAAAGACAGGCGGCCGGTGTTCTGAGCCTGAGCCAGTGCCGCGATTTGTTCCGGAGTAGCAGCGACCGTAACGGTGCGCGCGATCGTGGCTCCGGTCAGATCGGACCCGGCGCTCTGGTCAACAGCGATCAACTCAATGCTGGTTTGAATCAGGCGGGTGATTTCGCCGCGCGACCCATCGATTCCGCCACCATATGAACCGGTCCAATAGACATCGATACTGTCACCAGGGCGAAGGAAGCCGGATACGCCCGAGGCAACGTCCACGCTGATTGCAAATGCGCGCTTACCTTTCGCGATTCGTGATGTCAGACCCGCTGCCTCGCCTGGTTTGGTTACTTTGACCTCCATCAGGGCTTCGTCTTTTTCCATGGTCCTCAGAACGAAGCGGTCGCCACTGGCGTCCTCTGGAAACAGGACGGCCATTTCAAGGAAGCTTCCTTCGGGAATTGCATCCTCAGGCCATTTCACGATCCGCACATCTTCGGCGACCAGACGCTCACCATATTTAAGAGCACGGTTCGAAACCAGAACGTCCACCGTCGGGACGGACTTAACATTTGCCAATGCTTCCTGAGCCGCCAAACGTTCTCTAGCCAATTCCGCCTGATACTGAGAAATATAGTCCCGCGCCATATAAACAGCTCCTCCTGCCAGAGCCACCCCAACAATCAGGACAAGTCCAAATACTGCACGCATGCGCGTTCCCTCATTTATTTGTATGCGATGTCAGTCGTCATAGGGAATACGACTTCAACTGACTATTGGTTACAGGAGAATTGTGTCGAAAAGGGGGACAATGAAGTATTTTTTTGACGCCCGTGTCCTTAGTGCCAGATTGATCAATCTGATTCCGATGCCTGTTCCTGATTCGCAGAATAGACCTCTATACCGCGAAGTGCGTGACCCGTCTCGGTATCGACGTGTTGTACCCCGCCCGTCAAATTGAATACGGTGACAAGTCCAAGGCCGACCAGCGCAGCAGTAAGCACCACCCAATCAACGGTGATTGCGCCATGTTCCCCGGATAAGAATTTTGAAATACCCTTCATCGCAGGACCTCGTCTTTTTTCTATAAAAAAGGGGGCCGCGATCTGACGAGCGCAGCCCCCTTCAAAATTCTATCTAAATAATTACGGGGTTGTTGGGCCCGCGTTAGGTGCAGTAACAACAACACCCGTCAGGGCGGTGTCAATGTCGCCAGCCAGATCGTCGACACCGTCGCTAACCTGTGTCCAAGCAACAGCGGCCAGGCCAACAACAGCTGCGGTCAGAACGACCCAGTCTACTGTTACGGCGCCGTCTTCGTCAGTGGTGAAGTTCTTGATGAACTTGATCATGTTACGTCCCTCCTAAAGGATCTAATAAGTCTAATGAACCTCGGCGTCTTCCAGAGCTTCGTCTCTCAGTCCGCTCCCGATCGTCTCGGTATGGCATTATGTTTGCCTGTTGGGCGTGGCAGGAATTGGGCCAAACCCCAAATTTTTGTGCCTCAGCTTAACTTTTTGGTAGCTTTCCGTTTAACTGATTGAAATTAAAGTAATAAAAATATTCCCTCCGTACGAGTACCGATAAAACCCGATGCAAAATGGCGCCAAATGAGGCGAAATTGCCCCAATTCACATTGTTTTTCTGGCCTTACAGACAGATTCGGGGTTCAAATTGACGCAAAAGAGAACGTGAGGCAGGCAAATGAATCTCCGGAACGCAATAACTTGCGCCGGCTTGGCGCTGGCAGTGGTGTCCGCACCTGTGTCTGTCCCCGCCAACGAAGTCGAACCGCGTGGCGTATATAAACGGATCAAAGCACCTAAACCCGGCCAACGTCCGCGCATTACCGTTCAGATATCGCCTACAGAACATGCCTCAGCACCTTCGGCGCCCAGCACAGGGGCTGAGATCGTAGTTCCTGAGATTATCGCGAGGACACGTGTTACGCCTCCGGGGCTTCCGGGAATTACGCCGCAAAACAAACCCGTCGGGTCATATAAAGCGTTCTGGGACAGGATCTCACCCGGGATAGATGAGGCCAGTTCGGGTCGTTTGCAGGACTCGATAAATGCGCTTGCCGCCATAAACGTAGCCTCGCCCCGATTGCAGACGCTTCAGAATATTGCTCAACGGCAGGGGATCGACATTTTACGCTCGACCGTAGGGACAAATGTGTCGCCTGCGTTGGTGCTGGCCGTCATCTCGGTTGAATCGGCGGGCCGGGAGAAGGCGGAAAGTTCGGCCGGAGCGCAGGGGCTGATGCAGCTTATGCCCGCGACCGCGAAACGATTTGGGGTCGAGGACAGCCTTCACCCGGGGCAGAACATCTCGGGCGGAGTGAAATACCTGAACTGGCTGATGGAAGAGTTTGGAAACGACCCGATCCTGGTCCTGGCCGGATATAATGCGGGCGAGGGTGCGGTTCGCAAACATGGTGGTGTACCGCCTTATGCGGAAACACGGGATTATGTGCCCAAGGTTCTCGCGGCTTTTCAGGTGGCGCGAGCGCTGTGTTCGACACCGCCCGAGTTGATTTCTGACGGGTGCGTGTTTCAGGCTCTTAATTGACCAAGGCCCACACTGAAGTGGGCCTTGCCATTAGGTGAATTGATCAGTCGACAATCGTCGCCTGTGTCGCGGCGCGCATCTCATCTTCGCTGACACCATCTGCGAGCTCTACGATCTTCAGGCCGCCATCGACCACATCCAGAACTCCAAAATTGGTGATGATGCGATCCACAACACCCTTGCCGGTCAGCGGCAGGGTGCACTCTTTCAGCACTTTCGATTCACCGTGTTTGTTGGTGTGATCCATAACCACGATCACACGTCCGACGCCTGCAACCAAATCCATCGCGCCGCCCATGCCTTTGACCAGCTTGCCGGGAATCATCCAGTTGGCCAGATCGCCTTTTTCATCCACTTCCATGGCACCCAGGATTGCCGCGGCGATTTTGCCGCCCCGGATCATGGCGAAAGACGTAGCGCTGTCGAAATAAGCAGTCCGAGAAAGTTCGGTGATCGTCTGCTTGCCTGCGTTGATCAGGTCCGGGTCTTCGTCGCCCTCGAAAGGAAAGGGACCCATACCAAGCATTCCGTTTTCGGATTGCAGGGTGATATCCTTGTCGCCAACATAATTTGCCACCAGCGTCGGGATACCGATGCCGAGGTTTACATACATGCCGTCTTCCAGCTCTTGCGCCGCGCGGGCGGCCATCTGATTCCGGTCCCAGGGCATTATGCGTCCTCCTTCTTGCGGGTGGTGCGCTGTTCGATGCGCTTTTCGTGATTGCCCTGAATGATGCGGTGCACATAGATGCCGGGCAGGTGGATTGTGTCCGGATCCAAAGAGCCACGGGGCACGATCTCTTCAACTTCGACCACACAGATCTTGCCGCAAGTGGCGGCGGGCACGTTGAAGTTTCGGGCGGTCTTGCGGAACACCAGATTGCCGGTGTCGTCGGCTTTCCACGCCTTGATAATCGCCAGATCTGCAAAAATACCTTCTTCGAGAATATAGGTCTCGTCGTTGAAGTCTTTGTGTTCTTTCCCATCGGCAATAACAGTGCCTACGCCCGTTTTTGTGTAGAAACCCGGGATCCCGGCACCACCTGCGCGCATCCGTTCGGCCAGGGTGCCTTGAGGGTTGAATTCCAGTTCAAGCTCACCGCTGAGGTACTGACGCATGAATTCGGCGTTTTCGCCCACATATGAACTGATCATCTTTTTGACCTGCTTCGTTTGCAGCAGGATACCGATACCGAAATCGTCCACGCCCGCATTGTTCGAGGCAAAGGTCAGGTCTTTGGCACCCGAGGTCTTGATTGCCTCAAGCAGAAGCTCGGGAATCCCGCACAGGCCAAACCCGCCGGCGGCGATCAACATGCCATCCGAAAGCACGCCATCGAGCGCTTCGTTGGCATTGGCATAGATTTTCTTCATGGAAAACTCCCCCAATGAGATGGTGTTGGGCAGGTTGTGCCGTCACGTCACGGGGAAGTCAATGAAACCGGGCGAAGGGTGGTATTTCTACCTAACCGGCCTTCTTGGTTGTCTTCTTGGCGGCTTTTTTCTTGGGCGCCGCCTTTTTCTTGGTCCCTTTGAGGGCCGCGCGCTCATTGACCAGTTCGATGGCCATTTCCTGCGTTACGTCCTCGGGTTTGATGTCTTTGGGAATGGTCGCGTTGACCTTTTCCCACTTCACATATGGACCATAGCGCCCATCCAGAACCTGCATGGCGCCACCATCGGGATGTTCCCCCAGTTCTTTCAGCGCTTTGGCCGCAGCCCGGCGTCCGCGCCCCGGATTGGAGCGCTTTTCAGCAAGCAATTCGACCGCGCGGTTCATGCCGATCTCGAACACGTCATTGGGGTCTTTGAGGTTTGCGTAAACCGGTTTGGCCTCGTCCGCCAGCTGGTGCATCAGATATGGTCCGAACCGCCCGAAATTCGAGCTGATCATACCGCCCTCGGGGTGCTCACCAATCTGGCGGGGCAGGGATAGCAATGTCAGCGCCTTGTCCAGATCCATATCATCCTTGCTCCAGCCACGTGGCAGCGAGGCGCGCGGAGGTTTCTTGTTCTCGGGCGTTGGCTCTCCACGTTGAACATAAGGTCCGAACCGGCCGGTCTTCAGCCAGATATCATCACCCGAATCTTCACCCAGCAGGCGCTCTTCACCCTCGGCACCTTCACCGGCGATAGGACGGGTATAGGTGCATTCGGGATAGTTGCCGCAGCCGACGAACCCGCCAGTGCGTGAAGTTTTCAGGTGCAACTGGCCTGCGCCGCATTTCGGACAGACACGCGGGTCAGATCCATCCTCGCGTGGCGGATAGAGCTGCGGTGCCAGTGCTTCGTCCAGTTTGTCCAGCACTTCGGAAATGCGCAGTTCCGATGTCTCGCCAATCGCGGCCGAGAAGTCGCGCCAGAATTTGCCCAACAGATCCTTATAGTCCCGATCACCTGCACTCACATCGTCCAGCTGTTCTTCCAGATTGGCGGTGAATTCATAACCGACATACTGACGGAAGAAGTTCAGCAGAAAAATCGTGACGATCCGCCCCTTTTCTTCGGGGATCAGCCGGTTCTTGTCCTTGCGTACATATTCCCGGTCCTGAATCGTTGTGACAATCGAGGCATAGGTCGACGGTCGCCCGATCCCCAACTCTTCCATCCGCTTGACCAACGTCGCCTCGGTATAGCGCGGCGGCGGTTGAGTGTGATGTTGCAGTGCCAGAACTGATTCATTGTCTGACAGAATGGCCTCTTTCGCGGCCCGGTCCGTGCCAGCGCTTGTCGCTTTGGTGAACTGATCCCGCAACGTGGTTTTAGAGAACCGTGCAGGGTCGCCCTGCATGATCTGGGGCAGGCGTTTGTCATCCTCATCGGCGACATCATCGCGGCCTTCTTCATAGACACGCATGAACCCGTCAAACATCACCACCTGACCGGTCGCGCGCAGGCCAACCTGCCCATCTTCGCTTCCGATTTCGACAGTTGTGCGTTCCAGCCGGGCAGCGGCCATCTGGCAGGCAATGGTGCGTTTCCAGATCAGGTCATAGAGCTTGCGCTGATCGTCGTCCGTTACCTTCAGCGCTTTGGCATCGCGGGTCATATCCGTAGGCCGGATGCATTCGTGGGCTTCCTGCGCGTTCTTTGCCTTGTTCTTATAGATGCGAGGGCTGTCCGGCACATATTCCGCGCCATAGCGGTCGGCGATGGTCTCGCGCGTAGCCGCCACGGCCTCGGGGGCCATGTCGATGCCATCGGTTCGCATATAGGTAATGTAGCCGGCCTCATACAAGCGCTGTGCCACTTGCATCGCGTGACGCGCACCCATGCCGAACTTGCGGCTGGCCTCTTGCTGCAGGGTCGAGGTCATGAAGGGTGCGCTGGGATTTCGAGCGGCGGGTTTCGCCTCGACCGAAGTGACACTGAGCGCGCGGCTGGTGATCGCCTGCACCGCCAGTTCGGCCTGGGTTGAGTTGGACAGATCGTGCTTGTCCAGCTTTTTACCGGCTAGTGTGACCAGGCGTGCCTCATAGGTCTGACCACGGGGTGTTTCGAACAGGGCGCGCACCGACCAGTATTCCACCGGTTTGAACGCCTCGATTTCCATCTCTCTCTCGACGATCAGGCGCAGGCAGACAGACTGCACGCGGCCTGCGGATTTTGCACCAGGCAGTTTGCGCCACAAGACGGGCGACAGGTTGAACCCAACAAGATAATCCAGCGCACGGCGGGCCAGATAGGCCTCGACAAGTGGCATGTCCACCTGACGGGGGTTTCGCATTGCCTCGGTCACTGCGTCCTTAGTGATGGCGTTGAAGGTCACCCGGCTGACAGGCGTATCCTTTTTGATCGACCGGCGTTTGGTCAGTGCTTCCTGCAAATGCCAACTGATCGCTTCACCCTCACGATCGGGGTCGGTGGCGAGGATCAGGGCGTTGTCTTCTTTCAGCGCGTCGGCGATGGCTTTGACATGTTTGCGGCTGTCGTTCCCGACCTCCCATTTCATCGCAAACTCATCCTCGGTATCGACCGAGCCATCTTTGGGCGGCAAATCTCGAACATGGCCGTAAGACGCCAGAACCGTGTAGTCCGGGCCAAGATATTTATTGATTGTTTTGGCCTTGGCAGGGGATTCTACAACAACTACAGGCATTTAAGGGGAAACCTCGCTCGACGGAATTGGCGCCTTCTATGAGTGTGCAAGATGTGTAGGGCAAGAGCGAATTGTCAATGCGTTCCTTTGAAGGCAAGGATTTATACGCGATTTCAATGGGATACATGTGTAAGATTGGATATCCAACACTCAGGCGGTCAATGACAGAAGACCGCCGGGTTGGCGTTGAATACGTCCGTCCAGTTCCAGATCGACCAAAACCGGGGCAATTTCACCCGCCGTTGCCTCAACATCGCGGATCAACTGGTCTTCGGCGATAGGAGAGGGGCCGAGCCGGGTCAGAATTAGGCGTTCCAGGTCATTGGTTGAGCATGGTGTGCGGGGTAAATTCTTTTGGAGCATTTGCTGGGGTTCGAATAGGTTCGCTTGCTGCGGTAGCGCTTCGATCACATCTTCTGCAGACCTTATCAAAGTAGCACCGTCGCGGATCAGCAGGTTGCAGCCAGCCGCACGCGCGTCAAACGGGTGTCCGGGCACAGCCAGAACATCGCGCCCCTGGTCCAAGGCGTCGCGCGCTGTAATCAGGCTGCCGGATTTGGCGGCGGCTTCGACCACAATAACGGCCTTTGCCAGGCCCGAGATGATCCGGTTGCGACGCGGGAAATGGCGCGCCTGTGGCGTGACGCCCATGGGTTGCTCCGAGACGCGCAGCCCGGAACCTGCGATTTCAGCGGCAAGATCGGTATTTTCAGCAGGGTAAACCACGTCGACCCCCCCCGCCATAACGGCGATGGTGCCTGTTTCAACCGTGGCTAGGTGCGCCGCGGTATCAATCCCGCGGGCCAGGCCAGAAACGATCACATAACCCTGTTTTCCCAGATCGGTCGCCAATCCGCGCGCCATTCGCGCGCCCAGAGATGAGCAGTTGCGGGCACCGACCATAGCGACCGAGGGGCGCTGTAAAAGAGAGGTGTCACCGATTGCCCACAACATTGGCGGAGCATCATTCAGATCATGTAAAGCGGATGGGAAATCGGCGGACCCTAGGCACAAAAGCCGCGCATTGGCAGCTTTTGCGGCCTTGAGTTCCGCCTCAATCACGCCGGGCGGGCAGATTTCATACCCTTCTATTCCGGCAGCGCGTGCCATTTCCGGCAGCGCGGCCAGCGCATTCTGCGCCGAGCCATGTTCGCGAAGCAGCCGCCGAAACGTCGCCGGGCCCACTTTGCGAGAACGCAACAGACGAAGCCAGGAAAACCGATCCTCTTCCGTGGTGGGTGGGAGTGTGGGGTGATTGGAAGAAAGCTGCTCTTCGGTCATCCGTTGCTCCGTCTGATTGCAGAACTGGTTTACGGCTGCCAGGGTTAACAGCGTGTGAATCCCGTCAAATTTTCCGGATATATTTCGAGTCTCGGTTGTCTCAGTTGCGTAGGTTGTTGAAAAACAACGGCAAAAAATACAGCCGAGTCGGAAGTCGGAAAACGCCTCTCCGCAAAGTATCAATGCATATCCAAAGCGGGGCGTTAACCCTGCGCTTTGGAAGCAGTGACCGATTCTACTTAGGCCGCCGATCCTCCAATCGTCAGCCCATCCATCAGGACCGTAGGTTGACCGACGCCCACGGGCACCCATTGGCCATCCTTGCCACACGTGCCCATTCCCGGATCCAAGGCCATGTCGTTGCCCAACCCGCGAACGCGTTTGAGGGCAGAGGGGCCATCGCCAATCAATGTTGCCCCTTTGACCGGCGCGCCGATTTTGCCGTTTTCAACCCGGTATGCCTCGGTACAGGAAAACACAAATTTGCCGTTGGTGATATCCACCTGACCGCCGCCAAAGCCTACGGCCCAGATGCCATCCTTTATATCGGCTACCAAAGCGGCGGGATCGGCATCGCCACCCAGCATGATTGTATTTGTCATCCGTGGCATTGGTTTATGGGCATAGCTTTGACGCCGCCCATTCCCGGTTGGCGCAACACCCATCAGACGGGCGTTCTGGCGATCCTGCATATATCCGGTCAGGATGCCGTCTTCGATCAGCACCGTGCGCGAACTGGGTGTGCCCTCATCATCGACGCTGATTGATCCGCGCCGGTCGGCGATTGTGCCGTCATCAACGACCGTGACGCCTTTGGAGGCGATCTGTTGACCCATCAGCCCGGCAAAGGCGGAACTGCCCTTGCGGTTGAAATCCCCTTCAAGGCCGTGGCCAATTGCTTCGTGCAGCAAGATGCCAGGCCAGCCAGGGCCCAGTGCGACCTCCATCACGCCCGCAGGGGCGGGAACAGCCTCGAGGTTGACCATGGCGATGCGAAGGGCCTCGCGGGCTTTATCCTGCCAGTCGGTTGGGTCGATCAGCCCGTCCAGGCCGATCCGGCCACCTCCACCGGTCGAGCCGCTCTCACGACGGCCGTTCTGTTCCACGATGACCGAGATATTCAACCGGGTCATGGGGCGGACATCGCGGACCAGAATGCCGTCAGGGCGAAGAATCTCAACCTCCTGCACCGCAGCAGCAATAGTAGCACTGACCTGTACTACACGCGGATCAAGATCACGGGCAAAGGCGTCAATCTCGCGCAATGTTTCGATCTTGACGGGAAAACTGGCAGATTCGATCGGGTCTTCGTCTGTATAGAGGCGCTTGTTGGTGGCCCGGGGGGCATCAGCTAGCGTTCCGCCACCATCACCGACCGCCAGCCGCGCGGTCTCGGCGGCCCGTTTCAGGGCAGGAATCGAGACGTCCGTTGAATGCGCATAGCCTGCCACTTCGCCCTGTACGGCGCGCAGGCCGAAACCTTCGGACGCGTCATAAGAAGCGGTGCGCAAGCGCCCGTCATCAAAGACCAGAGACTCGGATTTCCGGCGTTCAACGTACAGTTCTCCGTCCTCGGCCCCGGCGGTGGCGGATTGCAGTACTGCAAGCGCTTCGTCATGTGGAAGAGCGCTTTCAAACGGGCGAAACGGGTCGTTGGGCATCTCTTGGGACCTTTCGAGTTTGATCCAGATCAAAAATAGCGTCTGTTTGACGCAAGCATTTTGCTTTATCTACCCGCAGGAATATGGTTTTTAACGCGGCCAAAGACAACGGGTGAGGTGTGGCCGATTCACACCTTTTCGCCAGGGACGCAAAGATCAAACGATCAGGACAGAAAATGAAGAACGCTTTGAAGCTTTCGGGGCTTATGACAGCCCTCTCCAGCCTTCCCGCCATGGCTCAGGAGCTTGAGATTATCGGTCAGCCGGTTGACGGCGGCATAGGATTCCAGCCCGCAGCCACAAGCCTTGCCGAGGGGATTCATCGCCTGGATAATATGATTCTGGTGATTATTACCGCGATCTGCATATTCGTTGCGGGCCTGCTGATTTACTGCATCATGCGTTATAACCAACGCGTCAACCCGACCCCGGCGCGATTCTCGCACTATACTCCGGTCGAGATCGTCTGGACGTTGGGTCCGATTCTGATTCTAGTATTCATCGGTGCTTTCTCTCTGCCGGTTCTGTTCAAGCAGCAGGAAATTCCCGAAGGTGATGTCGTTATCAAGGTTGTCGGCAACCAGTGGTATTGGACATATGAGTATGTCGATCACGATTTTGCATTCGACAGCTATCTGCTTGGCCATCCGGCCACGTTGGACGAAGGTACCCGCCCCGCCGATGCGGACGTGACGGCGTTTGTCCTGGATGACGCGATGCGGGCCAAGCTGGCAGACGCAGGGTATAGCGACGATGAGTGGCTGCTGGCCACCGACACAGCGGTAGTTGTCCCGGTTGGAAAGGTCATCGTGATGCAAGTTACTGCGTCCGACGTGATCCATTCCTGGACCATTCCGTCCTTCGGTGTGAAGCAGGACGGTGTACCCGGACGCCTGGCTGAGCTGTGGTTTGAGGCCGAAAAGGAAGGCATCTATTTCGGCCAGTGTTCGGAACTGTGCGGCAAAGACCATGCCTATATGCCGATCACTGTCAAAGTTGTCAGCCAAGAGGCGTATGACGCGTGGCTGAAAGGTGCGATCGACGAGTATGCGGGCCTGCCGCAGAACTATCAGGTCGCTTCGAACTGATTTCAGTAAGGGCGGGATGCGTCCCGCCTGCTACAAGATGCAGGCTGTGCGAGAGATCGCACAGCCTTCGCCCCAAAAGGACCCGAGATGAGCGACGCAAGCATCAATGCAAGCCAAACGACCGCCCAAGCGTATGCGAATGAGGCCAGCTTTGGCGATTACTTCGCCCTGCTGAAGCCGCGCGTGATGTCGCTGGTTGTATTCACGGCGCTTGTTGGTCTGCTGGCAGCGCCGGTACCGGTACATCCGTTCGTTGGGTTCTGCGCGATATTGTTCATTGCCATCGGAGGTGGCGCATCCGGCGCGCTGAACATGTGGTGGGATGCAGATATCGACCGCGTTATGAAGCGCACCAAAGGTCGCCCCATACCGTCGGGCAAGGTACAAGAGGGCGAAGCGATGGCCTTGGGCCTGGCACTGTCCGGCCTGTCGGTGATCATGTTGGGTCTTGCAACCAACTGGTTCGCCGGAGCCTTTCTGGGCTTCACCATCTTCTTCTATGTCGTTGTCTACACGATGTGGCTCAAGCGCTCGACGCCACAGAACATCGTGATTGGCGGCGCAGCTGGGGCTTTCCCGCCGGTTATCGGCTGGGTCGCTGCAACCGGATCCATGTCCGTCGAACCTTGGCTGATGTTTGCCCTCACCTTCATGTGGACGCCGCCGCATTTCTGGGCGCTGGCCCTGTTTATGCGGTCGGATTACGACGATGCGGGTGTGCCAATGTTGACGGTAACCCATGGTCGGCGGGCGACGCGCTGGCATATTCTGGTCTACACCGTTCTGCTGGCAGCGCTTGCGATTGGAACCGGCTTTTCGGCAATCGGCGGTCCGGTCTATCTGACCGTCGCTATTGTACTGAACGCGTTGTTCCTGCGCGGAGCATGGGCAATCTCGCGTCGGACCGAGGATGACTCCGAGGCTGATAACTTCAAAGTTGAGCGTGGCTTTTTCAAGCTCTCGCTGCTGTATCTTTTCCTGCATTTCGGCGCGATCCTTGCCGAAGCACTGCTGAAGCCTTACGGGCTGGGAGGCTGGGCATGAGCCTGCGCAAAAGCCATGAGTTGCATCAACGTCGGTTCAGCCGAAATCTGGGGGTTGGCCTGACGCTTGCTGCATTCATCGTGCTGATCTTTGGGCTGACGATCGTCAAAGTCTCAGGGACCGATTTTAACAGGGCCATGCAAGAGGTGCAGAACTGATGGCGCTCACAGGGCCGCAAAAAACCGTCGTGCAAACCGTCGGCGTTGTTGTTCTGATGGGCAGCCTCGCCTGGGCTTCGGTGCCGTTTTACGACTGGTTTTGCCGGGTCACCGGGTATGGCGGCACAACCGGAGTGGCTGAAGCCGCGCCAGAGGACATCCTTGAGCGCACTGTTACCGTTCGCTTTGACGCCTCAAAGGCGAAAGACATGGCCTGGGAATTTAAGCCGGTCGAGCGCCAGATGGAAATCCGCATCGGCGAAACGGGCCTGGCCTTCTATGAGGCATATAACCCCACGGACCGCCCAATTGCCGGTCAGGCGTCTTACAACGTTGCGCCTTATTCGGCCGGTGGGTATTTCCAGAAGATCGCCTGTTTCTGTTTTGAAGAACAGGTGTTGCAACCCGGAGAACGGGTTCAGATGCCGGTGAGCTTTTTCGTCGATCCCGAAATGGTCGAGGATCTGGAAGCCAAATATGTGCATACGATCACTCTGTCGTATACATTCTACGAAATTGACCTGCCCGAGGGCTATGCCGCCCTTGATGTTCAGGGTGATACAAACAAGAACTAACGCCTGTAGGTGAGGGACGCTGATGGCACACGCAAAAAATCATGATTACCACATTCTGACCCCTTCGATCTGGCCACTGATCGGCGCTGCGGGCGGCTTTGTGATGTTGTTCGGAGCCGTCCTCTGGATGCACGGCGTCACCTCCTACATGTTCTGGGCCGGTCTTGTCGCGGTTCTTTACACCATGTTCGCCTGGTGGTCCGAAGTGGTGGCCGAAAGCCGTGTAGGCGATCACACGCCGGTCGTGCGCATTGGCCTGCGCTATGGGTTCATCCTGTTCGTGATGTCCGAGGTGATGTTCTTCTTCGCCTGGTTCTGGTCGTTCTTCAAACACCGCATGTACCCGATGTACGACTATGCGGGCACCGAGTACATCCAGCCGGATATCCACGCGGTTGACCCGTTCCACTTGCCGCTGATCAACACGCTGGTCCTGCTGCTTTCGGGCTGTGCCATCACCTGGGCGCACCACGCGCTGGTGCATGACAATGACCGCAAGGCGCTGATCAACGGCCTCGCTATCGGTATCGTTTTGGGCATCGCCTTTACCGCTCTGCAGGGCTTTGAGTACTACGAATTGCTGGCCCATGAGGGCTGGAAATTCGGTGGTGATCAGTTCTATTCGAACTTCTTCATGGCAACCGGCTTTCACGGCTTCCACGTGATTATCGGCACCATCTTCTTGTCGGTCTGTTTGATCCGGGCACTGAAGGGTGATTTCACGCCGGAAAAGCACGTTGGTTTCGAGGCCGCGGCCTGGTACTGGCACTTTGTTGACGTTGTCTGGCTGTTCCTGTTCTTCGCAGTCTATATCTGGGGACAAGCCCCTTTGATCTGACGCCGGACCGGTAACAAAATTGCAAAAGCCGCCCCCAAGGGCGGCTTTTTCTCTATCAGGGTGCAAGATTGCACCCGATACAAATGGGTGGTTGCAATTCAGTTCACACCGCCCTTAACAAGACGCCGGTTTCTGCAACAAGGTTTGACCCCGCCATGCGCCGCATAACTTTCCTGCTGATCTTCGGGCTCGCCGGTCTGGGCGTACTTGTGTCGCTGGGCGTCTGGCAGGTACAGCGGCTTGGGTGGAAACAAGACGTGTTGGCCGAGATTAACGACCGGATCTCCGCCGAACCTGTTTCCCTGCCGCAGCAGCCTTCCGAGACACGGGACAAGTACTTACCGGTTTTCGTCCAGGGTGAGATGCAGCCGGGTGAAATCCATGTTCTGGTTTCGGTGAAACAAGTAGGCGCTGGCTATCGAGTTATCCAAGCTTTCGATACTGGCGACCGGACTATTCTGGTCGATCGCGGTTTTATCCCAACCACTGCCAAACAGGTTGAAAGACAAACCGGGCAGATCGAACTGACGGGCAATCTGCACTGGCCGGATGAGATCGACGGCTATACGCCCGAACCCGATTTGTCTGCTAATATCTGGTTTGCCCGCGATGTTCCCGCTCTTGCCGCAGCTCTGGGAACCGACCCGGTTCTGCTGATCGCACGGTCCCAAACCGATCCGAATGTGACCCCTCTGCCAGTGGACACTGCGGGCATCCCGAATGATCATCTGGGATACGCGATCACATGGTTTGGCCTGGCTTTGGTCTGGGCTGCGATGACTGGTTATTTCCTGTGGCGCGGTCGCGCCCCATCAGAAAGTGAAGCGCAATGAAATATGTCTCAACCCGCGGGCAGGCGCCCGAACTGAGTTTTGAAGAGGCGATGCTGACCGGGCTGGCCCGCGACGGCGGCCTGTATCTGCCCGCCGAGATCCCGGTGATGAGCCAGGATGACATCGCTGCTTTGGCCGGCCTGTCCTATGAGGAGATCGCCTTTCGTGTGATGTGGCCCTATGTCAGCGGATCATTTGGGGAAGATGAGTTCAAACAGATCATTGCCCGCGCCTATAAAGGGTTCGGCCATGACGCCCGCGCACCGTTGAAGCAGTTGAACGAGAACCACTTCCTGCTGGAGTTGTTTCACGGCCCGACACTGGCCTTCAAAGACTTCGCCATGCAGCTAATCGGTCAGTTGTTCCAGGTAGCGCTAAAGCGTCGCGGGGATCGGGTGACTATCGTGGGCGCGACCAGCGGTGATACCGGTTCTGCCGCGATTGAGGCGTTCCGGGGGCTGGATGCGGTAGACGTGTTTATCCTGTATCCGCATGGCCGCGTTTCCGAGGTGCAGCGTCGTCAGATGACCACACCTTCGGACAGCAATGTGCATGCTCTGGCCGTCGACGGTGACTTTGACGACTGTCAGGCCGCGCTGAAAGATATGTTCAACGATTTCGACTTCCGTGACGGTGTGAAACTGGCCGGGGTGAACTCGATCAACTTTGCCCGCGTGCTGGCACAGATCGTCTATTACTTCTCAGCCGCGGTCAGCCTTGGCGCGCCACATCGCAAGGTCAGCTTTACCGTGCCTACGGGTAATTTCGGGGACATCTTTGCGGGCTATCTGGCCAAACGCATGGGCTTGCCGATTGACCGGTTGGTAGTGGCGACCAACCAGAATGACATTCTGCATCGGTGTCTGGCAGGCGAAGGGTATTTCAAGGGAGACACGATCCCTTCGATCAGCCCTTCGATGGATATTCAGGTCAGCTCGAACTTTGAACGGGCGCTGTATTATGCCTATGACGAGGATGGCAATTCTGTGGCTCAGCTGATGGACGAGCTGATGACGGGCGGCTTCAATGTCAGCCAAGGCGCGATGGAAGCGTTGCGCGAAAGCTTCGACTCGGGCCGCGTGTCCGAAGAGGAAACACTGGCGACGATCACAGCCACGCTGGCCCTCAGCACCGAACTGGTCTGCCCCCATACTGCCGTGGGTATCAAAGTTGCCGAGGAGCACCGCGACGCGAACGTCCCGATGATCACTTTGGCGACCGCACACCCGGCCAAGTTCCCGGCTGCGGTCGAGAAGGCGAGTGGCGTACATCCGCCTCTTCCCTCTCGCATGTCTGATCTGTATGAACGTCCGGAACGGGTGACCCGCATCGCCAATGATCTGGGCGCCCTTGAGGATCATATCAAAGGGCATATCGCCGAGTGACTGTCAGACAAGACCAACTGAAGAACGGCTTCCGTATCGTCAGTGAACATATGCCGGGGCTGCAATCTGCGGCCATAGGCATCTGGGTAACCGCCGGTGCGCGCAATGAGCGGATCGAACAAAATGGCATAGCCCATTTCCTTGAGCATATGGCGTTCAAGGGAACCAAACGGCGATCCGCGCTGCAAATTGCCGAAGCGATCGAGGATGTGGGCGGGTATATCAACGCCTATACTTCGCGCGAGGTGACGGCCTATTATGCGCGCGTTCTAAAAGACGATGTGGCGCTGGCGATGGATGTCATCGGTGACATCGTCCTGAACCCGATCTTCGATCCGCGCGAGATTGAGGTCGAACGCGGTGTGATCCTACAGGAAATCGGTCAGGCCTATGACACGCCCGACGATGTAATCTTTGACTGGCTGCAAGAGCAGAGCTATCACGACCAGCCCCTGGGCCGGACCATACTTGGCCCCACTGAACGCGTCAGCGCATTCTCGCGCGAGGATCTGTCGGGTTTCGTGGCCGAGCATTATGGCCCTGAACAGATGATCCTATCCGCTGCTGGTGCGGTGGATCACGATGCACTGATGAAAACGGCCGAAGAGATGTTTGGTCACCTGCAACCACGCAAGGGTTTGATCCCTGAAGTGGCCCGATTTACCGGTGGTGAGGCGCGGCAGGAAAAAGAACTGGAGCAAGCTCATTTCGCTTTGGCGCTGGAAAGCCCTGGCTATCGCGACGACGCGATCTATACCGCGCAGATTTATTCGACCGCGCTGGGCGGGGGTATGTCTTCGCGCTTGTTTCAGGAAGTGCGGGAAACACGCGGGCTTTGCTATACGATCTTTGCCCAGGCCGGCGCCTATGCCGACACCGGGACAACCACGATCTACGCGGGCACATCTGCGGATCAGATCGGTGAGTTGGCGACGATCACCATTGACGAAATGAAACGTGCCGCCGAGGATATGAGCCCCGAAGAGGTCGCCCGTGCTCGTGCGCAAATGAAGGCCGGAATGCTGATGGGGCTGGAAAGCCCCTCCAACCGAGCCGAGCGTCTGGCGCGTCTGGTGCAGATCTGGGGACGGGTGCCGTCGCTTGAGGATACTGTTGCCAAGATTGACGCGGTCAGCACCGAAGATGTCCGCAGCTTTGCTGAGCAGATAGCAGCACAAGCGCCAGCGGCGCTGGCGCTGTATGGTCCGGTATCAGGTGCACCTACACTCGCGGACTTGCAGGAGAGGCGCGCGGCGTGATGCTTCTGGGCAGACGCAAGCTGAAACTTGAAACCGAGCGGCTCAGCTTGCGCCCTCCCGTGCACTCCGACTTTAATGACTGGGCAGCGCTGCGGCGCTCGTCCAAAGACTTTCTGACCCAGTGGGAGCCGATCTGGGCTTCGGATCATCTGAGCCGGAAGTCATTTACCAACCGGGTCTACTGGGCGCAGCGCTCGGTTGCGAGCGGGACGGCGATTCCGTTGTTCCTGTTCCGGCGCTCTGATGATCTGCTGGTTGGTGCGATCACGCTGGACAATGTGCGCCGTGGCCCAGCACAGGCTGGGACCTTGGGCTATTGGACCGGTCAGGCTTTTGCTCGCAACGGGTATATGCGTGAGGCTATTGGCGCGGTGGTCCATCATGCCTTCACGCGGTTGGACCTAAGCCGGATCGAGGCGGCGTGCTTGCCCGAAAACAAACCTTCGCGTGGGTTGCTGGAAAGCTCGGGCTTTAAGTACGAAGGCGTGGCGCAGTCCTATCTGCAGATTGACGGGCGCTGGCGAACGCATGTGTTATATGCCTGTCTGCGGTCGGACCGGCGCGGCAAGACAGACGCAGGGTAGGACCATGGCGCGGGCGAAACAGCCAATGATTTGGATCAGCCGTGCGATGGTAAGCACCTCTAGTATCAAAGGGTTTGATCAAGATAACTATCTCAAAGACAACGAACTTGCTGTCGATGCTATGAAGCGGAACAACATTGGTGAGCCCTTGCCGGAAAATCGCTTTCCCAAGGAAATGTACGCGGAATACAAGGACAAAAAGGAAAAGAAACAGCCCGACCTATTTAATGCTGGAGGGACTTGGACCGTGTCTTCCGCATGTGCGTCTGTTCTGCGTCAATTCGACCTTGGTGACGGAAATCTCTATCCAGTCAAACTGTTTCAACACGATCGCACCACACCGGTTGAGGGCGAGTATTTCTGCTTGAACTTTGGGGCGCAAAAAACAGCAGTGCTGACTGATCAATCACCGCGCATCACAAAGCCTTACCCAAATTATGATATCTGGCAGCCGCCCGGCGCAATGCAAGACAAGGACATCGCCGTGAGCGTGTCTGCGTTGGATGGGCCCGACAACTGGATCGACACACAAATGCGAGACGCGTTTTTTGTGAGCGACGCATTGGCACAGGCCTTGCGTGCGGCGAAGGTCTCACGCCCGTTCAAGCTGCGTAAGTGCATCGTGGTTTAAGGCACTTGAACCCGCGGAAAGTTCAATTTAACTTTGCAGTCGTGACTCAACGTTGCTCTGCGCTACAATCACGTCATGCGCTGGGTGGTTTTGGCATTTTTGGTGATCTCGGGCGGGGCTGTGGCACAGGAGCGGCGGCCAAGCCATTGCATCGCCATTGCGGATGCGTCACCGGGGATCGAATACCTGCACAAAGCAGCCTGGCAGGATCCGGTACCGGAGTATTCCGTCCGGATCAACTATATCGCCCATGCGTCTTTTCTGATCCAGACGCAGGGCGGGTTGAACGCCGTGACGGATTTCACCGGGTTCATCGGCGGGGCCAGTCTGATTCCCGATGTGGTGACGATGAACCACGCCCATGGCACCCATTGGACCGCGCATCCCGATCCTGCCATTCCGCATGTGCTGGAAGGGTGGGGCGTGTTCGGGGAGGGGATCGAACATCATCTGGATCTGGAAGAGATGTTGGTGCGCAATGTCTCGACCGATATCCGGTCCGTCTATGGCGGGGTCGAAGAACGTGGCAATTCGATCTTTGTGTTTGAGGTTGCCGGGTTGTGCATTGGGCATCTGGGTCATCTGCACCACATTCCGTCGGACGCGCAATTTGCGGCCCTTGGACGGTTGGATGTTGTTATGGCAGCGGTGGATGGTGGGACGACCATGCCGCTGCCCGAAATGATTACAGTTCTGAAACGGTTGAAGAGTTCGGTCATCATTCCGATGCATTGGTTTTCGGACTATTCGCTGGATCGGTTTCTGGCGGATATCAGGGGGGATTTCCCTGTTGAACGCGATGGCGTGTCGGAAATCACCGTATCCCTGCGCTCACTTCCGGACCGGCCAACGGTGGTTGTGTTAGAGCCGCAATACCTGATCGAGTTGGAATAGGGCTTGTCGGGACCCGTTGCCTTGGGCAAGGAATGGGCATGACCCTGAATCCCGCAGACGATCAATTCGCCCAGTCAATTCGCGCCGCCTTGCCGGATGAAGTGCTGCGACCGGTCACCGCGCGATATCTCGAGGAGCCGCGCCGTCGGATTTCCGGGCAGGCGGGGGTGCTTGCTGTGCCCAGAACGGCCGAGGAGGTGGCGGTTCTGATCCGATTGGCTGCCGAGGCATCGGTCCCGGTGGTGCCATATGGGGGCGGCACCGGTGTGGTTGGCGGTCAGGTGACGTCGGACGGGCCTGCGCCTTTGCTGATCTCGCTAGAGCGGATGACAGCGATCCGGGCTGTCTATCCGACAGAGAATGTCATGATTGCAGAAGGTGGTGTAATCCTTGCAGATGTGCAGGCGGCTGCCGAAGGCGCGAACCGGTTATTTCCACTTTCCCTTGCCTCACAGGGGTCATGTAGGATCGGAGGGAACCTGTCGACAAATGCAGGGGGGGTAAACGTGTTGCGCTATGGAAACGCCCGTGACCTGTGTCTGGGCCTTGAGGCGGTTCTACCAAGCGGCGAAATCTGGCATGGGCTCAGCCGGTTGCGAAAGGACAATACCGGGTATGATCTGCGCAATCTTTTGATTGGGGCCGAAGGGACGCTAGGGATCATCACTGCGGCGGCACTCAAGCTGTTTCCCCGTCCTGAGGCGGTTGGAACGGCCATGGTTCAGGTCACCTCTGCCGAAGCGGCGGTTGATTTGCTGGCGCTGGCGCGGGACCTCATGGGGGACAGCGTCAGCGCATTTGAACTGATTCACCAACAGGGGCTTTTGTTCCTGAGTGAGGTTCTGCCAGAGACGCGGCAGGCTTTTGCCGAGCCGCCCGAATGGTCTGTACTGATCGAGATTGGCTTGTCGATGGGACAATCACCTGAAACCGCGTTTGAGGTGCTGTACGAGGCCGCTGACGCACGTGGGCTGGTCACCGATGCGGTGATTGCACAAAGCGAGGCGCAGCGGCAGGACATGTGGGCCGTGCGCGAGCGTATTCCGGATGCAAACCGGCTGATCGGGTCGGTCTCAAGCCACGATATCTCGGTGCCGATCTCGGCCATCCCAGAATTTATCCGGCGTGGTGCAGATGTTGTGGCCGCGCTTGGTCCGTATCGGGTGAACTGCTTCGGGCATCTGGGCGACGGGAACCTACATTACAATGTGTTTCCGCCAAACGGGCATTCCCGGTCAGAGTATGACGCCGAAAGTGCGAAGGTAAAAAGGGCCGTTCATGACCTTGTGCATGAGTTCCAGGGGTCGGTCAGCGCCGAGCACGGTATCGGGCGATTAAAGACCGATGATTTGGAACGATATGGCGATCCGGCCAAACTGAGTGCGATGCAGGCGATCAAATCGGCGCTGGACCCCAAAGGGATCATGAATCCCGGCGCGGTCCTGCGATTGTAAGTGCGGGATCCGTCAGAGTCCTTCGAATTCGCACAGGACATGAACATCCATGCCCATCTCTTCCAGAACCTTGCGCCCGCCCAGTTCTGGCAGGTCAATGATGAAGGAACATGACACGATCTCGCCGCCCAGCCGTTCGATCAGTTTGATCCCGGCGGCGGCGGTGCCTCCGGTGGCCAGCAGGTCATCCACGACCAGAATTTTCTCACCCGGCTGAATGGCATCATCGTGGATCTCGACAATGGCCTCGCCATATTCCAGCGTGTAATCCTGGCTGATTGTTGTGCCGGGCAGCTTGCCCTTTTTGCGGATGGGGACGAAACCGACGCTCAGCTGATGTGCGATGGCGCCGCCCAATATGAAACCGCGCGCCTCAAGTCCCACGACCTTGTCGATCTGTTCGCCAGCATAGGGGTGCAACATTTGGTCAATCGCCATACGAAACCCGCGCGGGTCCGCAAACAAGGTGGTGACATCCCGAAACATGATCCCTTCGTGCGGAAAGTCGACGATGGTTCGGATGTAATCCTTGACCGACTTGTTTCTTGACATGACCATCCCCTTCTGGCGTCAAAACACGCTGGGTTGTTTGGCCTATCGGGGACGGTCATGCAAGAACAGAATGAATGTGCTGGCTTGCAATCTTCCTAGAACGTGCGATTGCCTATCTCACCGAAAAAACCAGATAGGTTTCCCAAGACGTCGTCTTTTTTAGCCAATGCGTTGGTTCCGAAAAAGAATTACCTGAATTGAACACAGGCTACTTGCAAAGATTCCGCAAGGTTGTTAGCTGCCCATCATATGTTTTCTATATACTTAGTATATACGTTTCATTCCTTCTGAAGTCTTTTGGAGACAAAGTGCATGTCAGGGACAGATCGTAAGGTTTCAGCCAAAAAGGACAGCCAGCTGGTTCTGCGGCTGGATCGTGGCGAGCGCGATGCTTTTGTAGAGCTGTGCAGGGAACTCGACACGTCGGCGGCGCGAGAAATCAGGCGGTTTATTCGCGGATTTATGAATGATCACACTGCAGAATAGGCCCTCAGGCCGGGCGACGCAGGATTGATGTGGCGATCCCCATACCGATCAGGGTCAATCCCCCGAAACGCGTCAATGCGCGAATGGTGCTTGCGCGGCCGATCATATGGCGCAGCCGATCTGCCAAAAGGGCATAGGCCAATGCATTCAACCAGGCCAACCCGACGAAGGTGCCTATCAGGATCGCGAATTGAGGGCCCAAAGGTTCAGTTGGGCGCAGGAATTGCGGCACGAAGGCGATAAAGAACGCAATCGATTTGGGGTTCAGGGCGGTTACAGCGGCCGCGTGACCAAAGACGCCTCGCGCAGTGATATCTGCGCCGGGTTCAACCGCCTGCAGCCCCGCCGACGGTGCGCTGCGCAGTAACTTGATGCCCAGCCAGACCAGATAGGCCGCGCCGACCCACTTTAGGACAGAAAACAACGTAGCTGAGGCCAGCACCAACGCCCCCAATCCCAGCAATGAGGCCGTCATGGCCACCAAATCGCCAACCGCCACCCCGGTGGCCGAGGCTACGGCAACGCTGCGGCCTTTGGAGAGCGCATAGCTGAGCACCAGCAGAACAGTGGGGCCGGGGATCAGTAGCAAAGCGGTGGATGCAGCCACAAAAGCCAGCCAGATGTCAAAGGGCATGTGATCTCCGATTATGATACGCGGGTATCAAGCTTTGGTGACGGGCAAACGTCAAGCCCCCGATGGGCGCGTCACACGGTGCATCAACGCCTCAAGTGGTCCGCGTCTGAAGCGCAGGAACCATAGCAGAGCAAATCCTGAGGACAGCACGCAGAAACCCAAGGCGTAGCCAACGATCTGTGGCGCGCTGAGCGATCCGTCCAGCAGGTCGGCCTCGTCCAGAATGCCCATCCCAATCACGATATGTGCGATATACAGCGTCAGGCTTTGCCGCCCAGGCGCAGTCAGCGCCATCGCGGCGCCCAGCCCTTGAATCCGCGGCCAGAGCTTTAGCAACAGGCCGATCACCACACAGGCGGTTCCAGCCCCGGCCAAAATGTAAAACGGCCCCGGAGGGATGGATTGAGTGCCCAGATAGGCGGCCAGGTCAGGATCGGTTGTCAGCTTTTGCGGAAACAGGGCCAGAACGGCTGCGCCAAATCCCCACATGATCAACCGGTGCTGAACACAGACCGTCTGTAGTTGCGATCGCCCAATCGCCATACCGATCAGCAAGAACGCTGCCCAAGGTAGAACGGGGTGCCAACCATTGAACAGCAAGTTTCGTACAAAGCCCGGTATCGTCCACAGGTCGGTATGGGTCAGGGAAACCCAGTCCCATCCCTGATCATAGTCAAAGATAAGATTGGCGAGAACAGCCAGGACAACGACACTGCATGCGCCAAGCCACAAACCAAAGATGGACGAGGACAGAAACGCCGCGCCGACAACAAAATACAATGCATAGAAATGCAGGATATCGGCCTCAAACATGGTCATATTGATCAGGCCAAGTACGAACAGAAATGCAGCCCGTCGTGACAGAATTCCAGCAGAAGGGCTGGACAGGCTAATACCGATCCCGGCCAGAATGACAAACAATGCAGCAGCACGACCTTCCAGTGCATCGACAAGCGCCGATGCCCAGTCATCTGTCGGTTTGACCTGCGCCGCGATGCGAAAGTTCACCAGCACCATGCCGCAAAATGCCAGAAAGCGTGCGGCGTCCAGGGCCTCGAGCCGTTTCATTCCTATCCTCTTCGTTCCCTGCCGCCCGTACCGAACTTAAAAGGCTGCCTTTCGGTTAAGTACTGATGCGGCCGACCGGAATAGGGTTGATACCAATCGCTAGAGCACCCGCCCCGCGACTGCGTCCAGTTTCGCCAGCAGCGCCGGATCACGTTTTTCTGGCGCGGTAAGGATCGCGTATTCCAGCGCCCGGTCACACCCGTGCGGGCAGGGCAGGCGCTCTGCCCCCAGCAACTCTGGCAAGCCCTTGACCAGCGCTCGGCCTTTTTCGGCGTTCCCGGTCAGGGTGGCGATAATGGCGGTCACGTCGACCTCGCCATGGTCCGGGTGCCAACTGTCGTAATCGGTGACCATGGCGATCGAGGCATAACAAAGCTCGGCCTCTCGGGCGAGTTTAGCCTCGGGCATGTTGGTCATTCCGATCACATCGCAGCCCCAATGCTCGCGGTACATTTTGGATTCCGCCAGTGTCGAGAACTGCGGCCCCTCCATGGCCAGATAGGTGCCGCCGCGATGAATGGTGATGCCGGCGGCCTTGCCAGCAGTCTCACAAGCATCTGACAAACGTGGGCAGGTCGGGTGGGCGACACTGACGTGGGCCACGCAGCCGGAGCTGAAAAAGCTTTTGTCCCGCGCTAAGGTACGGTCGATGAACTGGTCAACGACAACGAAATCGCCGGGCGCCATATGCTCGCGGAACGATCCGCAGGCCGAGACCGAGATCACATCCGTAACCCCCAGACGTTTCAGCGCGTCGATGTTGGCGCGATAGGGTACGTCCGTCGGCGAATGAATGTGGCCACGCCCGTGGCGAGGCAGGAACGCCATCTCGATGCCGTTCAGCGCGCCGGTCAGTATTTGGTCCGAAGGCTTACCCCAAGGCGTTTCAACCGAGACCCATTGCGCATTCTCCAATCCGTCGATGTCGTAAATGCCTGATCCGCCGATGACGGCAATCTTGGTCTGGGTCATTGGTCTTCTCCGATTTTGGTGCCTGTTCAGCGATTTGTGCGCTGCGCTGCATGGTTTGACAAGGGTGATCGCCCGGTGGTTCTATCACTTTTTTCGCAGGGATTCGGGTCGTTGCTATCCGAGCCAGGCAGAGCGTCAAGCCAAGGTGTGACGGCAACGAACCGACATCAATTCACCTATTCGCGAGATATGTGCTATGCGTGCTGCGCATATCAGCCTCCCGCCTGATGCGGTGGCTCAAAAACCGGTTCACAGATAGAAGTCCCTTTTTCGCGCGAACCCATAAACCAACAGGACGCCCTATGCCCCGAGCTATGCTGGCAAGCTTTGCCAATCGTATCGCCAAACCTGATCTTCGTTGGGTTCCGGATGAGGGCCTGACCGTCTCGCGCCTTCGGATCGAGCTGCTGTCCGGCCTGACGGTTGCACTTGCTTTGGTCCCTGAGGCGGTGGCCTTTGCGTTTGTCGCGGGCGTGCATCCTTTGGTTGGTTTGTATGCTGCGTTCATGGTGGGGCTGATTACTGCACTGATTGGTGGCCGTCCGGGTATGATTTCGGGCGCAACTGGGGCGCTGGCCGTGGTGATGGTTGCCTTGGTGGCAGAACATGGGGTCGAATACCTCTTCGCTACAGTGGTTTTGATGGGAATACTGCAGCTGATCGCAGGGGCGATGCACTGGGGGCGTTTTATCAGGCTGGTACCACATCCAGTGATGCTGGGGTTTGTGAACGGATTGGCCATCGTGATTTTTCTGGCCCAGATGGGCCAGTTCAAAGTTCCCGGCAGCATGGAAAACACGGGCCATGGCATGAGCGGTGGCGAATGGCTTTCCGGTATTCAGCTTTTTACCATGTTGGGTCTGGTCGGCCTGACTATGGCGGTGATCCTTATCGTGCCGCGCATTACACGCATTGTCCCGGCGCCTTTGGCAGGGATCATGGTCGTCGCAGCATTGGTGATTGGCTTTGGACTGGACGTCCCACGGGTGGGCGATCTTGCCTCGATCGAAGGTGGCTTGCCGCCGTTCCACATCCCGATGGTGCCGCTGAACTGGGAGACGTTTGAGATCATCCTGCCATACGCCGTCATATTGGCAGCGATTGGCCTGATCGAGTCGCTTCTGACCCTGAACCTTGTTGGCGAAATCACCGGCAAACGTGGTGGTGCCTCGCAAGAATGTATCGCCCAAGGGTTTGCCAATGTGGCCACTGGCTTTTTCGGAGGCATGGGCGGCTGTGCCATGATAGGTCAGTCCATGATCAACGTGAAATCAGGTGGGCGCACGCGCATTGCCGGTATCGCAGCGGCGCTGTTCCTGTTGGTATTCATCCTGTTCGCCTCCCCGCTGATTGAGCAGATTCCATTGGCCGCTTTGGTCGGGGTCATGTTCATGGTGGTGATCGGGACCTTCGCCTGGAATTCGTTCAAGATCATGCGCAAAGTGCCCTTGATGGACGCGTTTGTCATCGTGCTGGTGACTGTCGTGACCGTGATGGAGGACCTGGCGGTAGCGGTTGTTGTTGGTGTGATCGTCTCGGCCCTGGCTTATGCTTGGAATAACGCCAAGCGTATCCATGCAATCACCCGCGATTCACTGACGGAAAAAGGCGCAAAGGTCTACGAGATTCAAGGGCCGCTGTTCTTTGGTTCATCCGAGGGATTTGTTGAGATATTCGACGTTTCAAACGACCCGGAAACCGTGATTGTCGATTTCGCCGAAAGCCGTGTGGTGGATCAGTCGGCATTGCAGGCCATCGAGAACATCGCTTCGAAGTATGAAGCCGCAGGAAAGCGCGTTATGCTACGCCACCTCAGTCGTGACTGTCACAAACTGCTGAACAAGGCAGGCCATTTGATGGTCGACAGCGACGATGACCCCGATTACGCGCTGGCGGTCGATTATTCTGTTCGCACCGGCATTCTGGGTGGGCACTGATTGTGAAAGGCGGCCAAATGGGCCGCCTTTTTTAGGGGGCTAAACGCTCCAGCATATCGACGTTTCCGGACAGCAGAGCACTTTCGGCTTCGGTAATCAGATCAGTTGGCCAATCCCACCACTTCAAAGCAAGCAGCCGGTCGATTGTACCGGCCTCAAACCGATACCGTCGTACTTCTGCAGGATTGCCTGTCACGATTGCATAAGGCGGTACTGTTCCGCGCACGACGGATCCTGCACCGATAATGGCGCCATCTCCGATTTTAGCGCCAGGCATGATCAAGGCACCGTATGCGATCCAAACGTCATTTCCGATCACGGTATCGCGCCTGTCAGGTTGATATTCCAACAGCTTTTCGGGATCGAAAACGGGAAAAGGATAGCATGTCGCCCCGCTCATGGCGTGATTGGCCGATGAAGTGATGAACCGGACGCCGTGGGCGATTTGACAGAATCTACCCAAGACAAGTTTTTCGCGGGAAAACGGGAACAGATAAGGGGCAAGGCGTTGCGCCCAATCCTCTGGTGCGTCGAAATCCGACGCATAGCTATATTCACCGGCTTCTATTCTGGGGTGGTCAATAGCCTGAGACAGGAAGACCGTTCCCGGGTGGTCCGAGCCGTCAGGCAATGTGATTGGGTATCGGCGCGATGCGTCAGGTAAAGGCATTAGTCATCCGGTCTTGAAAGGCTGAACAGCTCGGACGCGACCGAATAATCCCGGTAGCCAAGCCGTGCCAGTGGTTTGAAAGACGTCACATCGAATTTGCCATCCCGCATATGGTCGTCGTGCAGATGCACTCCTGTCACTTCGCCGAACACAACCCGGTTCGCCTGTCCGGGCAGGGTCACGATCTGCGTGAGCTTGCATTCCAATGC
Organism: Ruegeria sp. CDSC051; assembly: GCF_059610665.1. Classification (NCBI taxonomy): domain Bacteria; kingdom Pseudomonadati; phylum Pseudomonadota; class Alphaproteobacteria; order Rhodobacterales; family Roseobacteraceae; genus Ruegeria; species Ruegeria sp. CDSC051. The sequence continues at coordinate 87,640 of NZ_JBXWOC010000011.1, read as the reverse complement.
GGCTGGGGCACCTTCGACACGGGCGCAGGGGATGGTCTCGCATTCGATTGCGGTAAGGCCGGCGTGTTTGAACTCGTCGACATGTTTGGGCAGCGCGGCTGAACTGGCGTTCATTGCGTCGCGGTGGGCGTGGGCGACAACGTTCACGCAGAATACGCCTGTTGCCTCGATATTGGCGATGCTGTCCTTTCCACCGTCCTGATCGGCCTTGGTTCCGGTCGAGGCAAACATGACCTGCGGGGGTGTGTAGGCCACACCATTAAAGAACGAATAGGGCGCGAGGTTGTTGGTCCCATCCGCGCCACGGGTTGATATCCAGCCGATCGGGCGCGGGGTGATAATGGCGTTGAACGGATTGTGTGGCAGGCCGTGGCCGTCTTCTGGGCGATAGAACATAAGGTCTCCAAGCGTTTGCCCAAGGCGTAACGAAGTGCTAGGGCGAATTCCAGCTAGGAAAAGAGGGCAGGGTGCAGCAATTTGTGATCAGGCCGGAGGAGCCGGACGATTGGTGGGAAGTCGAGGCTTTGTACGATTTGTGCTTTGCGCCCGGGCGCGAAGCGCTGTCTTCGTATCGCCTGCGCGATGATGTTCCGCCAATGTCAGGCTTGTCACAAGTGGTGCGGGACGGGCAGGATATCCTGGCCGGTGCAATAAGATTCTGGCCCGTGCATGTTGGCGATCAGGACGCGCTGCTTTTGGGCCCTGTGGCCGTCCACCCGACCCATCAAGGTGAAGGACTGGGTGGATTTTTGATCCACGAAGGATTGCGGGCCGGGCGAACCAAGGGTTGGGACAGGGTCATGTTGGTCGGGGATGCACCCTATTATGCTCGGTTTGGATTCACCCGTCTGACCGGGGTCGAGATGCCCCCGCCAACCAACCCGGATCGGGTTCTGGGCGTAGACCTGATACCCGGCGGATGGGACGGAATAACTGGTCTGGTAACTCGCTGGAGCCGCTGAGCTATTGAAACCGCTGCGGTAAGTGCCGATGTTCTAGGGGCAGGAGGGTACTTATGCAGGACTTGGTTCTTGTCGGAAAACTCAATGCCGAAGCGGAACTGGACCGTTTGGCCGGATATTACCAATCCGCCGGAGGGCCGGGCGTCAAGTTGTTGAACAGTGTCGGTGGCTCGGCAGAGTCATTGCTTGAACAGCTGCCGCCATCTGTGCGCGAAGCCCTAACCGGGGCGACAGAAAAGGCGCTTTGGATTGCTATGAACGCGGCTGAAGGGTCGCGTAGGGCGGTGCCCGATCAGTTGCCATGGGTCAATACGGCCCTGACGACAGCCATGGGAGCTGCAGGCGGTATCGGTGGCGTTCCGACCGCATTGATGGAGTTACCGGCAACCACGACCATGCTGCTGCGTTCAATTCAGGGCGCTGCGGCGCGCGAAGGGTTTGACCCTTCAGAGGTTGGTGTCAAATTCGACTGTGTCCGGGTATTGTCAGCCGCTGGTCCGATGTCTTTCGATGACGGCGCGGATCTGGGTTTCTTTTCGGCGCGTCTGACCCTGACAGGCCCAGCTTTGCAAAAGCTGATATCTGCCGTTGCCCCGAAACTGGCGGTGGTTTTGGGGCAAAAACTGGCTGCGCAATCCGTGCCTGTGTTGGGCGCCATTGCCGGTGGCGGGACGAATTACGTCTATACCCGCTATTACCAACAGATTGCCCGCGTCCACTTTGGCCTCAGGCGGCTGTCGGTAGATGCCGATATCCCGCATGAGGTTCTGGTCCGCAAACTTGAGGCGCGGATGCAAGGGATTGAAAAATAACGCTTCATATGGCATTCTTCAGGCGCAGGTCCGATAAATAAGCGCAAAAGCGCACCGGGCAGGCGGATAAAACGTTCCCTGGAGAGGCAGCAGGACGTGATCGAGCAAAGGCAACTCAACCTGCATCAAGCGGGCACTGTACGAGTCGTACGGCAATCGGCAGCTCTGTGCTATCGTGTCCAACGCGGCACGCCAGAGGTGTTGCTTATTACGACGCGTGGTTCCGGTCGTTGGATAATACCCAAGGGGAATTTGATCGAAGGCCTCTCACCCTCCGGGACAGCCAGTCAGGAAGCCTGGGAAGAGGCGGGTGTGACCGGTACTTGCACTCCAAATGCCTTTGGGCAGTTCCTGCATTACAAGCGGAGGTACAAGAAAGGATCAGCGGTTTATCTGGTCGATGTCTATCCGCTGGTGGTCAAATCCCTGGCCGCGCGATACCCTGAATGGCAAGAGCGCAAGCGCAGGTGGTTTTCGCTGGGACATGCCGCCTCTCGGGTTAATTCGCCCGATCTTGCATCATTGTTACGCAATGTAGAGCATTTGTATCACTGATGTCCCCCTCAGGGGCTTGCCATTGCAATAGTGGTTGGTATCTATTTGGCATCCGACATTTGGACAGAACATGATTCAATATGCGTTGAAATGTAATAGCGGTCACAGCTTTGACAGTTGGTTTCAATCAGCCGCCGCTTACGACAAACTTGCCGCCGCGGGCATGGTGACATGCGCTGTGTGCGGTGATCCGCAAGTTGAAAAAGCAATCATGACCCCGCGTGTCCGCCCCGGACGTACGGTCGAATCTCGTACCACGGTCCCGGCATCTCGGGATGAGGTCGTCAACATGGCAACGCCAAGCGTTGATGTCGAGAAAGCCCTTTCCGAGCTGCGGCGCAAAGTCGAGGACAACTCGGATTACGTTGGCAAGGATTTTGCCAAAGAGGCCCGTAAGATTCATTTGGGCGACGCGCCGGAACGTGCGATCTATGGCGAGGCCAAGCCAGAAGAAGCCAGGGCATTGATCGATGACGGCGTACCTGTTGCGCCGCTGCCTTTCGTACCTTCGCGCAAGACGAACTAGCCGATGCATGTTGTTATCACCGGTGCTGGGCGGGGGATCGGAAAGGTTCTGGCGGACAGGTATCGTGCGCAAGGATGCGACGTAACGGGCACGGCTCGGGATGGCAGCGCGGAGGTGGCGCTGGATGTAACAGACCCGAAACAACATCAAGCGATGGCGGAAAAACTGGCAATGCGCCCTGTTGATCTGCTGGTCTGCAATGCCGGTGTATATCTGGATAAATCCCAAACCATCGATGGCTACCCCGCCGAAATGTGGGCGAAGAGTTTCGCTGCCAATGTGACCGGGGTCTTTCTGACAGTTCAGGCCTTGTTGCCCAATCTGCGCGCAGCACAGGGCAAGATTGCGATTTTATCCTCGCAGATGGCCTCGCACACGCGGGCGCCTGGTGGCAGCTATATCTACCGCTCGTCCAAGGCTGCTGTTCTGAATCTGGGGCGCAATCTGGCTGTGGACCTGCGCGGCGACGGCATTTCAGTAGGCATTTACCATCCCGGCTGGGTTCAGACGGATATGGGTGGGACCGGGGCTGATATCACGGTTGATAAGGCTGTTCAGGGCCTGATCAACCGTTTCGATACTCTGTCACTTGAAAGTACTGGGTGCTTTGAAACCTATGAAGGCCAGTCGCACCCTTACTGACGGGCAAGAGCGACTTTAGGGATCTCATATACCTCACCGGGATCAACGAAAATCACCATAACATCGCCTCGGTTTTCATAGGTGATCTTAGCTGCCGAATTTGTTGAATCCGGGATGCCATCGGTGAAATAGATGTTGCGGACTTCGCCATTTCCCATCGCAACCGCAAGCGTAGAGCTGCCGTCGTCACGGCGCCGCATTTCGGCGTTGCAAGTGCGCATCGCCTCGCCTGGGCTGGTCGCACAGGGCACCTTCCCCAAGGCGTTTTGACCGTCGGTGCCGGTCAGCGAGGCGACTTGCGCCGCCGCAGGTGTGGAAAATAGGGCAAGGACAAGGGCAAGACGGTGCATTGAATACCTCGTAGTGAATTTGATGCGTCAGGCTTACACCGTCATACGCGGTTGTAAAGCGATGCTAGGCCCCGACTGATGCGGTATTGCACTCTTGCTCTTGCGGCCCCCCTCGCATAAGACGCACGGGATCTGAATTCCAAGGCGCGGAGACATCAGCCCCCATGCCCGTACTCGTGATGAAATTCGGCGGCACATCCGTCGCAAATCTGGACCGTATCCGCCGTGCTGCAAAGCGCATCGGCGTTGAGGTGGCCAAGGGTTATGACGTGATCGTCATCGTCTCGGCCATGTCGGGCAAGACCAACGAGCTGGTGGGCTGGGTCAACGAAACCTCGCCACTGTTTGATGCGCGCGAATATGACGCCGTGGTGTCTTCGGGGGAAAACGTCACCGCCGGCCTTATGGCGCTGACATTGCAAGAGATGGACATACCAGCCCGCAGTTGGCAGGGCTGGCAGGTGCCGTTGCTGACCACCAGCGCCCACAGCCAGGCCCGGATCGAGGATATCCCGACCGACAACCTGAACCAGAAATTCGGCGAGGGTATGAAAGTGGCCGTTGTGGCGGGTTTCCAGGGTCTCAGCCCCGAAGGCCGTATCACGACACTGGGCCGTGGCGGGTCGGATACCACTGCCGTGGCCTTTGCTGCTGCATTCGGGGCCGAGCGCTGCGACATCTATACCGATGTCGACGGCGTTTACACGACCGACCCGCGCATCTGCCAAAAAGCGCGTAAGCTGGATCGGATCTCATTCGAAGAAATGCTGGAACTGGCCTCGCTTGGGGCTAAGGTGCTGCAAACCCGCTCGGTTGAGCTGGCGATGCGATATAAAGTGAAATTGCGCGTTCTCTCAAGTTTTGAAGAACAATCCGACGAGGCCGGTACGCTGGTCTGCGACGAGGAGGATATCATGGAATCCAATGTTGTGGCCGGTGTGGCCTATTCTCGTGACGAGGCCAAGATGACCGTCGTTTCCGTGGCGGACCGCCCCGGTATCGCCTCGATCATCTTCACGGCGCTTAGCGACGCGGGCGTGAATGTGGATATGATCGTTCAGAACATCTCGGACGAAGGGCGCACGGATATGACCTTTTCCTGCCCCACGGATCAGGTGGCGCGCGCCGAAAAGGCGCTGTTGGCTGTGAAAGACCGAGGAGAGCTGAACTATGCCGACCTGGTCGCAGATAATGATGTCTGCAAGGTTTCTGTGGTCGGGATTGGAATGCGTTCGCAATCGGGTGTTGCGGCAAAAATGTTCAAGATACTCTCGGATGAGGGTATCAACATCAAGGTCATTACAACCTCTGAGATAAAAATTTCCGTCTTGGTGGACAGGAAATACATGGAACTTGCGGTTCAGGCACTGCATGATGCCTTTGAATTGGACAAGGCGGCCTGAGCAATTCAGCCAAGGTTCACGCCTGAAACCTTAGACTGGTTGGGCTATGGCAGACGGCACTGAAACAGAATCCCGTAAGCTGCTGGTGCGGCTGCGTGAAGAGATGGCGAGCGAAGCTGCGGGTCAGGAACGTCTTGACCGGATCACTCACCTGATCGCAGACAGTATCCGGGCCGAGGTCTGCTCGATCTATCTGTTCCGCGACGAAGAAACCCTGGAACTTTGTGCGACCGAAGGCCTGTCGCCCGAGGCTGTTCATAAGACCCGTATGCGCATGGGCGAAGGACTGGTGGGGCGCGTCGCGAAATCCGGCAAAATCGTGAATACACCCGATGCGCCGTCAGCCAAGGGCTTTCGCTATATGCCGGAAACGGGCGAGGAGCGTTTCTCGTCTTTTCTGGGTGTGCCGATTCAGCGGCTGGGTGAAAAGCTTGGCGTTCTGGTTGTTCAGTCCCGCAACGCGCGCGAATATTCTGCGGATGAAGTTTATGCGCTGGAAGTGGTTGCAATGGTTCTGGCCGAAATGGCTGAACTGGGAGCATTCGTTGGCGAGGGCGCGGCCCTGTCGCCACGCCACCAGCAACCGGTTCAGTTTACAGGCGGCCCTGCACAAGAGGGCTCGGCCGAAGGCCATGTCTGGCTGCACGAACCGCGCGTTGTTGTTACCAACCCGATTGCCGATGACCCGCACCGCGAACAGGAGCGTCTGACCGAGGCGGTCGAAGAATTGCGCGTCGGTGTCGACAAGATGCTCGAGATATCCAAGAACGGCGACAAGGAACAGCTTCAGGTTCTGGAAGCCTATCGCATGTTCGCCAACTCCAAGGGCTGGATGCGCCGAATGGAAGAGGACATTGCACTTGGGCTTAGCGCCGAAGCTGCGGTGGAAAAGGAACAATCCCAGGCGCGCGCGCGCATGAGCCAAGTCTCCGACCCCTATCTGCGCGAGCGATTGGCGGATTTGGACGATCTCAGCAACCGTCTGCTGCGCATTTTGACCGGGCAGGGGCAGACAAACAGTGCCGACCTGCCACCGGACCCAATCCTGGTTGCCCGGAATATCGGTCCAGGTGACCTGCTGGAATATGGCCGGTCCTTGAAAGGCATCGTGCTCGAAGAGGGCTCGGTCGGAAGCCATGCCACCATTGTTGCCCGTGCTTTGGCCATACCACTGGTGGTCCATGTTGGGCGCATTACGACCGAGGCCCTGAACGGAGACCATATTCTGGTTGATGGCGATCAGGGCACTGTGCAGCTCAGACCAGAAGATACCGTGGTCAGCGCGTTCCGTGATAAGGTCGCGATGCAGGCCAAGGCGCAGAAACGCTATGCCTCGATCCGCGAAACGCCAACGGTGACGCGGGATGGAGAGCGGATCAATCTGGTGATGAACGCGGGTCTGATGGCGGACCTGCCTTCGCTGAACAATTCCGGTGCCGAAGGCGTGGGCCTGTTTCGTACCGAGCTGCAGTTCCTGATCCGGAATAAGATGCCCAAGCGTTCCGAGCTTGTGACGCAATATCAGCGGGTTCTGGATGCGGCCGATAAAAAGCGCGTGGTATTTCGCACGCTGGATATCGGGTCCGACAAAGTTCTGCCCTACATGAAACATATCGAGGAGCCGAACCCGGCCTTAGGCTGGCGCGCAATTCGGGTTGGCCTGGATAAGCGCGGCGTGATGCGGATGCAGCTGCAGGCTCTGATCCGGGCCGCCAATGGTCGTCCGTTGACAGTCATGTTCCCATTCGTGGCACAAGCCGAAGAGTATTATGAAGCGCGATGGGAAGTGAATAAGACCATCGACCGCGAGAAACGTCTGGGCCATGCCCTGCCTGAAAGTATTGAAGTCGGAGCGATGTTGGAAACACCCTCACTCGCTTTTGCACCGCAGAAGTTTTTTGACGAAGTCGATTTCATTTCAATTGGTGGCAATGATCTGAAACAGTTCTTCTTTGCTGCCGACCGTGAAAACGAGTTGGTCCGCCGCCGCTATGACTCGCTGAATGTCAGTTTCCTGACTTTTATCGAACGGATCGTAGAACGCTGCAACATCTCGGATACGCCGCTCAGCTTCTGCGGTGAAGACGCAGGACGCCCGGTCGAGGCGCTGTGTCTGGCCGCGATGGGAATCCGGACGTTGTCGATGCGCCCGGCGTCGATTGGGCCGGTCAAAAGCGTATTGTTGCGGGCAGATCTGCAAGCAGTGCGCAAGATCATATCGGACGCTCGTCATCGCGGAGAGCAATCCGTGCGACCAGCTGTGATGGAATGGTTACGCAGCCAGGGGTAGTGCGTCAAATCCACCCTTGCTTTCTTTTCTCGCTTTGCCTAAGGAAATGGGGAATGTTAGCGATAACATTTCCAATTCACCGGCGCTGTCAGCTTTAAGTGCTATTGTGGTTCAGCAGAGGATTGAAGGAGCCCGACGATGGTTTCACGCGTAATTCCCGTTAACCCGTTCGATCTGGTGCTGTTTGGCGCGACCGGTGATCTGGCGCAGCGAAAAATCCTGCCGGGTTTGTGTCATCGTTTCGAAGTCGGCCAGATGCCAGACGAAGCCCGGATTATCGGGTCTGCCCGATCCGCCATTGATAGCGACGCGTTTCGGGATCAGATACGCGCCTCGATGAAAGAGTTCGCGCCGGAATTCAAAAAAGACGTTCTGGACCGCTTTCTGTCACGCGTGGAATATGTACAGGTTGATGCCTTGGGTGATGCGGGCTGGGACAATCTGGCCAAGTCATTGCGCCCAGACGTTGTGCGAGCGTTTTACCTTTCTGTCGGCCCAAACTTGTTCTCGGGCATTGCGAAACGGCTGAACGATCACGATCTTGCAACGCCTGACAGTCGTATCGTTGTGGAAAAGCCGTTTGGTCATGATCTGGCCTCGGCCAAGGCGCTGAACGAAGGGCTGCGCGCCTGTTTCGAAGAACATCAGATCTATAGGATCGACCACTATTTGGGCAAAGAGACCGTGCAGAACCTGATGGCCCTGCGCTTTGCCAATTCCCTGTTCGAGCCGTTGTGGAACGCAACACATGTCGACCACGTCCAGATCACCGTGGCTGAAACCGTCGGCGTCGAGGGGCGTGGGGCCTATTACGATCAGTCGGGTGCAATGCGGGATATGATCCAGAACCACTTGGTACAGCTGCTGTGCCTGACAGCGATGGAGCCGCCGTCCAAGTTCTCTCCCAACGCGGTTCGCGATGAAAAGGTCAAAGTGATCGAGGCGCTTGAGCCGGTGATGCCTGCGGATATCGCCCGCGGTCAATACCGCACGGGCGAGGGCGGTGACGGGTATCTGGACCATGTCGGCAACCCTGCAAGCCGGACAGAAAGCTATATTGCGCTAAAGGTTCATTTGGGTAACTGGCGTTGGGCTGGGGTGCCTTTTTATCTGCGCACCGGAAAACGTTTGCGTGCGCGCGAGTCGGAAATCGCCGTCTACTTCAAGGATCCTCCACACACTATCTTCCCCAATGTAGGGCCATTGCATGGAAATGTGCTGGTGATCCGTCTGCAACCGGACGAAGGGATCACCCTGCGCACCACCATCAAAGATCCCGGTCCGGGCGGATTCCGGCTGTCGGATGTGTCGCTGGATATGAGTTTTGCCGAGGCGCTGGGCGCAGATGCGCGGGCTCAGGACGCTTATGAACGGCTGGTGATGGATGTGATCCGCGGTGACCAGACCCTGTTCATGCGTGGCGACGAGGCCGAAGCCGCCTGGGCTTGGGTTGACCCTATTATTCAGGGTTGGGAAAACCGGGGCGACCGGCCATCGAAATATGATCAGGGCAGTTCCGGGCCCGAAGAAGCTCTGATGCTGATGCATCGCGACGGGCGCCGCTGGCGTCAGATCGGAGGTTAGACATGGTTAATTCAGTTATCACCGACGTCACGCAACGGATTATAGCGCGCAGCGCCGATTTGCGCGGCCCGCATCTTGAGCGGATGGAACAGGCCCGGTCCAAAGGCCCGGCGCGGGCGCATCTGTCCTGCAGCGGTCAGGCCCACGCCTATGCCGGCGCAGGCGATGACCAACAATCGATGGCCACTGGTACGGCGGGCAATCTGGGCATCGTCACCGCCTATAACGACATGCTGTCAGCCCATCAGCCGTTCGAGCGCTATCCCGGCCTGATCCGCGATGCGATCCGCACCGCAGGTGGAACCGCGCAAGTGGCAGGTGGCGTACCGGCAATGTGTGACGGCGTCACGCAGGGCGAGGCGGGGATGGAACTGTCGCTGTTCTCGCGCGATGTGATCGCATTGGCTACAGGCGTGGCGCTGAGCCACAACACTTATGACGCCGCCGTGTTTCTGGGGGTCTGCGACAAGATCGTGCCCGGCCTTGTGATCGGCGCGCAGGCGTTCGGCCATCTGCCAGCTGTATTTCTGCCCGCAGGCCCGATGACCAGCGGTTTGCCAAATGACGAAAAGGCCAAGATCCGCCAGAAATTCGCCGCCGGAGAGATCACCCGCGCCGAGCTCATGGCCGCCGAGATGGCCGCCTATCATGGCCCCGGCACCTGCACCTTTTATGGCACCGCTAATACCAACCAGATGCTGATGGAGTTCATGGGCCTGCACCTTCCGGGATCCAGCTTTGTCAATCCAAACACACCGCTGCGCGATGCGCTGACAGAAGAAGGTGCGCGCCGTGCTCTGTCGCTCAGTGCGCTGGGCAACAACTATGCGCCGGTCTGCCAGATACTTGACGAACGTGCCTTTGTGAACGGCATCGTTGGTCTGATGGCCACTGGCGGGTCGACAAACCTGCTGATCCACCTGATCGCGATGGCGCGCGCGGGCGGTATCGTGCTGGATTGGCAGGATTTTTCCGAAATCTCCGCCGTGGTGCCACTGGTCGCGCGAGTCTATCCCAACGGACTGGCCGATGTGAACCATTTCCACGCCGCGGGCGGGCTGGGCTATTGCATTGGCACGCTGCTCGAAGACGGGTTGCTGCACCCCGACACGCTGACCGTCGCGGGGCAGGGGTTGCACAATTATACCAAAGAACCCAAGCTGAAAGACGGCGACCTGACCTGGGAGGACGGCGCAGGCCAAAGCCTGAATGACAAGATATTGCGCCCCGCCAAAGACCCGTTCCAACCTACAGGAGGTCTCTCGCGGCTCAGCGGCAATCTGGGTACCGGAGTGATGAAGGTTTCGGCGGTTGCCCCCGAGCATCAGGTGGTCGAGGCCCCGGTGCGGGTGTTCCAAACTCAGGATGCGGTCAAGGCGGCGTTCAAAGCCGGAGAGTTCACGGATGACGTCATCGTCGTTGTGCGCTTTCAGGGACCCAAAGCGAATGGCATGCCCGAATTGCATTCATTGACGCCGATGCTGTCGATCCTTCAGGGCCGGGGGCAAAAGGTGGCGCTGGTGACCGATGGCCGTATGTCCGGCGCCTCCGGCAAGGTTCCCGCTGCCATTCATATTTGCCCCGAGGCTCTGGATGGCGGTGCGATCGCCTATTTGCAGGATGGCGACATTCTGCGCGTGGATGCCATAAACGGCGCGCTCGAAATCCTCACCCCAGGTGTGCTAGATCGCACTCCGGCCACGGCTGACCTTTCTGCCAACCAACATGGTGTCGGGCGCGATCTGTTCGGCGCGTTTCGCAACGCTGTCGGCACCGCGGATACCGGCGCCAGCATCTTCGGAGTGTAAGACCTATGTCCAAAACACAACGCACCCGTGAAATCTGTGCCCTTGCCCCGATTGTCCCGGTTCTTGTAATTGACGACGCCGCCAGCGCACGACCTCTGGCCGAAGCTCTGGTCGCGGGCGGTCTTCCTGCGCTCGAAGTCACCTTGCGCACCCCGGCTGCGCTCGATGCGATCCGGGCGATGGCGCAGGTTCCCGGTGGCGTCGTCGGGGCGGGTACATTGATCACGCCTGATGACGTGCGCGCCGCGAAAGAGGCTGGCGCGCAGTTTGGCGTCTCGCCCGGTGCCACTGACGCCCTGATCGCCGCATGCGAAGCCCAAGACCTGCCCCTGCTGCCCGGCGCCGCAACCGCCACCGAGGCGATGGCCCTGCTGGAAAAAGGCTATGACATGCTGAAGTTCTTCCCGGCCGAGGCCTCGGGCGGGGCGCCTGCGCTCAAGGCTATCGGCGCGCCCTTGCCGCAAATCACCTTCTGCCCAACGGGCGGTGTATCGCCTTCAAATGCCCGAGATTACCTGTCTTTGTCCAACGTGATCTGTGCGGGTGGCAGCTGGGTAGCACCCAAACAGATGGTCGCAGAAGGCAACTGGTCCGGGATCGAAACGCTTGCCCGGGATGCCGCCAAGCTGATGGATTGACGCCGAAATTGGCCACGTTAGGGTAGGGCCAATTCAAACAGGTTGATCCCATGACACATCCAATCTCCCTCGCGCGTGGGCGCGAGTATCTGGCTATTCCAGGCCCCTCGGTCATGCCTGACGCAGTGCTGCAGGCGATGCACCGACCGTCACCTAATATCTACGACGGCGAATTGATCGAGATGATGCCCGATCTGATCCGCGATCTGCGTCGCGTTGCCCGCACGGCCCATAACGTGGCCATCTACATTGCCAACGGCCATGGCACGTGGGAGGCGGCACTGTCGAACACCATCGCGCCAGGTGAGACAGTGCTTGCACCCGCATCGGGGCGGTTTACCCATGGATGGGCCGAAATGGCCGAAGGGATCGGCGCCAAGGTGGATGTGATTGATTTCGGAACCAGCACGGTCTGGGATTTCGATCGCATTGCCGAGGTGCTACGTGCTGATTCGTCGCATGATATCAAGGCTATACTTGCAGTTCACGTGGATACCTCGAGCTCAATTCGCAACAACCTCCCGGCGCTGCGCGCGTTGTTGGATGATTTGGGTCACCCGGGGCTGGTGATGGCGGACTGCATCGCCTCGCTGGGATGTGAGCAATTCGAGATGGATGCCTGGGGTGTCGACGTGACTGTTACCGCCTGTCAAAAAGGGCTGATGACCCCACCGGGCATGGGGTTTGTATTCTTCAACGACAAGGCGCAGGCAAAACGGGCAGCAATGCCGCGTGTTTCCCGGTATTGGGACTGGCAACCACGAGCCAATCCCGAGCTATTCTACCAATACTTCGATGGTACCGCACCGACCCATCATCTCTATGGGCTGCGGGCCGCGCTCGACCTGATCCACGCGGAAGGGATTGAAAATGTCTGGGCGCGCCATCAACGCCTCGCTCAGGCAATTTGGACCGCCTGCGAAATCTGGGCACAGGGCGGTGCGCTGTCGTTGAACGTAGCTGACCGCGCCGACCGAAGTCATGCGGTCACCGCGCTGCGCCTGAGTGGAGGGCTCGGAACACCATTGCGATCCTATACCGAACAATCGCTGGGCCTGACTTTGGGAATAGGCCTCGGGATGGAAGATTGGGACGGCTGTTTTCGCCTGGGCCATATGGGACACATCAATGCACAGATGGTCTTGGCGATGCTTGGCGGCGTGGAAACTGCCATGGCCGCCCTTGATATTCCGCGCGGCACGGGTGCGTTAGAAGCCGCCGCCACCGCGCTTGTGACCTGAGACCAGCCCCCGATCTCAGTGCTAATCTGTATCTTCATCTGACTCAAAATACTTTCGGGGGGAATCGCGCAAACGGCGCGATGGGGGCAGACAGCCCCCCCGTCCCGATGGCCATAAGCGAGAGCTTCAGACGTTCAGCGCCCGGGCGTCAGCAAGCGCTTTTGGCAAAGAGGCGGCAAAAGCCCCTAGATTGGAGGCATCGCCGCAGCTCACTCGAATGCACCTGTTCTGAGGCGCGGCAAAGGGCATCCGAACGAAAACCCCCTGCGCCACCAGCGACTCCAGAACAGCCTTGGCAAACACCCCATCCTGACCGCAATCAATGGCCACGAAATTGGTGGCTGAGGGTAAAGGGTGCAGCCCGTTCTCCAACGCTATCGCGTTGATCCTCTCGCGCGCATCTGAGATGCGGGCACGGATTTGTAACAGCCAAACTTCATCCTGCAGCGCAGCCAACGCGCCTGCTTGTGCAGCCTTGTTCATACCGAAATGGTTGCGCACCTTGTTGAACGCCGAGATCAGGCCTGGCGCCCCAATGGCATAGCCGACACGCGCGCCGGCCATTCCGTACACTTTGGAAAACGTGCGCATCCGGATCACACGCGGGTCATCTGCGGCAACCGGCGCTGCAGTCCCGTCGGGGGCGCATTCCACATATGCCTCGTCCAGAACCAGCAAACAGCCATCGGGCAGCGCATCCAATACAGCCACGATATCAGTGCCCGAATGCCAGCTGCCCATAGGGTTGTCAGGATTGGCCAGATAGACCAGCTTAGCCTCGACCTCTGCGGCCTTGGTAAAGAGTGCCTGAGGGTCTTCGTGATCGTCGCGATAAGGAACCGTGTGTATCACCCCGCCAAACCCGGCGACGTGATAGTTGAAGGTCGGATAGGCCCCGTCCGAGGTCACAACCGTATCTCCTTGCCCAACCAGCAGGCGCACCAGATAGCCCAGCAACCCATCAATGCCTTCGCCAACCACGATATTTTCGGGTGAGACGGAGTGGTACTCAGCCAGGGCGTGGCGCAGGTTGTGGTTTTCTGGATCAGCATACATCCAGATATCGCCAGTTGCCTGCCGCATGGCCTCAATAGCGCGCGGCGAAGGGCCAAAGACATTCTCATTCGCACCCAGACGGGCCACAAATGGTGCACCGCGCTGTCGTTCCTGTGTTTCAGGGCCGACAAAAGGCACAGAAGCAGGAAGAGATTGGGCAAGCGGGGTATAGCGTGGATTGGTCATGCAGACAGATAAACGCAAGGTCATCCGACAGGCAACCTTGCTTTGCCTGCACAGTGCCCACAGTCTGGCATCAACAAAAACAAAGGAGTGTCCATGCGCATCGCGATTGGTTTGGCTTTAGTGGGGCTTGCCTATTTGATATTTTGGCCTGTTGGCGTGGACCCAGTGGCCTGGGAGCCGCCCGAAGCTCCGGGCTTTACCGGCGTGTTTGCCGAGAACAACGCTTTGGACAGCCTCGAACTGATCTCTTTGCCGGATGGGGAGGAAGGCCCGGAAGACATCGCGATCATGCCGGATGGCACGATCTACACGACATCCATGTCCGGCGCGCTTTATCGGATCGACGGCGACAGCCCGGTCAAGATCGACGACCTGGGTGGGCGCCCTTTGGGTCTGCAAGCTGGGCCGGACGGCGCGCTATATATCGCAGATAGCTACCGGGGGCTGATGCGCTGGACCGGGCCCGGCACGCTGGTATCCCTTGTGTCTGAGATTGGCGGGTCTCCGGTGGTCTATGCCAATCAGTTGGACGTGGCTCCGGACGGTACGGTCTATTTCTCGAACTCGTCTGATCGGTTCGATCCCGAAACCATGGGCGGTACCAAAGCCACCTCGGTCCTGACCATCTGGGAGCAGTCGGATACGGGATACGTGGCCCGCTATTCCCCTGATGGCACAACAAAAAAGGTGGCCGAGGGCTTTGTCTATACCAATGGTGTAGCGCTTTCCCCGCAGACGGATTTTCTGCTGATCGCCGAAACTGGCCGTGCGCGGGTGCACAAGCTCTGGCTAACTGGGCCGAGTGCTGGGCAGCGCGAGGTGTTGATGGAAAACCTGCCGGGATACCCCGATAACCTCACGGCGCAGGGCGACGGCACTTATTGGATGGCCTTCGCCAGCCCGCGGGTGCCGAGTGAAGCTTTGATGCCCTATCCCTTTTTGCGCAAGGTGATCTGGCGGCTGGGTCCTTTGGTGCGACCGGCGCCGATTCATCGCGGCATGATCGTCCAATTCGACGGGGATGGCTCAATCCTGCAAACCTTGCAGGACCCCGGCGGGCGGCTGGGCATCACCACGGCGGGTCAGGTCGTTGGTGACCTGTTCTATGTCATGACGCTGGATTCGCCGTGGTATGGCCGGATGCCCGTCGCTGATTTGCCCTGACGTCGTGGTGGCACTGTCCTCGTCTTGCTGGCATGGTTGACGCAACACTGATTTCCGGAGGGACCAATGTCTCGCGTTTCCATCGAATACAAAGACCATATCGCCCATGTCACGCTAACCCGTGGCGACAAGATGAACGCGCTGGACGAAGCCATGATCAAGGCGATCCTGTCCGCCGGGCAAGAGGTGGCGGTCTCCGGCGCCCGCGCCGTGGTGCTGTCGGGTGAGGGTAAAAGCTTCTGCGCCGGTCTCGACATGGCCAGCTTCGCCAGCATGGCCCACAAGGACCCAACCGAATGGCTGATGAACCGCAGCCATGACGACGCCAACGAAATGCAGGAGCTTGCCTTGATCTGGCGCCGTGTCCCCGTTCCAGTCATCTGTGCCATTCAGGGTGTGGCCTATGGTGGCGGACTGCAAATCGCACTGGGCGCGGATATCCGCATTGCCCAGCCCGAGGCGAAATTGGCGGTGATGGAGATGAAATGGGGTATCATTCCCGACATGGGCGGCATGGTTCTGCTGCCCGAGCTTGTGCGCTCGGACGTCCTGCGCTTGCTGACGTATACTGCACGTCCAATAGGCGCGCCGCAGGCGGCTGATTGGGGGCTGGTCACGAAACTCTCGGACGATCCTCTGACCGAGGCGCTGGCTCTGGCTGAAGACATCGCAGGCCAAAGCCCTTCAGCCATCCGTGCCGCCAAGCGCCTGATCGACGTGGCCGAAAACCGTTCGCGAGCCGACGTTCTGCTGGCCGAATCTGCCGAACAGGTGGAGCTGATCGGCAAACCCGATCAGATGGAGGTTGTCATGGCGCAGATGCAGGGCCGTAAGCCCAAGTTCAAGTAGTCACCACATGAATCCCGATGCGCATCGCGGACCTGCACGTCAGGCAGTGGGGTGTAGGCTTTGCGCATCTGATCCAGCGTTACTTGAAATGAATTCTCTGGGTTGGACCTAGGTCTGTGCTTTCTTGATCCGGCGTACCACCAGAGTTCCCAATGATCCAAATTTTGGCCGGTTTTACTTTGGCTGTGGCCTCAAGGCAAAGCGGCTATCGCAGCCAGTTAGTCACCAGATAGGCAATGCCACCAGCCAGCAAACCCCAGACCGCGGCCCCCAGCCCGAAGACTGTGATACCGGACGCAGTGATAGCAAAAGTCAGGATCGCCGCCTCACGCTCGGCCACAACCTCCAGCGCAGCGTGGATCGCATTTGCCAGCACACCGATCAGTGCGACCCCGGCCAGCGTCCCCATCAGCAACGGATCTGCATGGGCGGCAAATCCGGTGATGGCCACGGCAAAAACACCAAACAGGCAATAGAATACGCCACCCATGATGGCCGACCAATAGCGCAGCGCAGGATCGGGATGACTGTCCTGATTTGAGCACATCGCGGCGGTGATGGCGGCAAGGCAGGTGGCGGGGGCTCCGAACGGGGCGGACAACAGGCTGGCCCCTCCGACGGCCGAGAACAATTTGCCCGGCACGGGCGTAAAGCCAAAGCTGCGCATCACCGCGATGCCGGGGATGTTCTGTGTCGCCATGGTGACGATGAACAGCGGCATTCCGATCCCTATGGCCGAGGCCAGCGAGAATGTAGGCATGGCCCAGATCGGTGCCGCAATCAGACGCTCGGGCATGATCGTTGTATCTCCGGCGTTCAGGATGACTATAATGGCTGCTGCGATCACTGCCGCGGGAACCGCAAACAGCCGGTTGAACCGCCCCGCGATGAACCATGTCAGGATTACGGGTAGCGCCTGCCACGGAATCTCGACGGCCGCCTTGAACGGGAGGATACATAGAGGCATCAGAACCCCGGCAAGCATTGCCTGCGCTAACGTGGTCGGGATTGCAGCTGCCAACCTTCCCAGCGGCTTCCACAACCCAGCCACAACCGTCAAAGCGCCAGCGCACAGGAACGCACCGATAGCTCCTGAGAATCCCTCGACAGGTGTGGCGGATACAGCCAACAGCGCGACACCCGGCGTGGACCAGGCGACACTGATCGGCAACTTGTAGCGCAAGCTCAGCACGATGGCGGCCAGCCCCATGGCGATGGCGGCGGTCATCAGGCCCGATGCGGCCTCCTCCGGTGACGCACCCATCGCATCCAGCCCCTGCAGTACAATGGGGAATGAGCTGAAAAAGCCGACGATGGCCACAACCAATCCGGTTGAGATGGTCTGCATCGGTGGAAATGCGCGTGTCATCCTGCCCTCAGCGTTATCAACCCGCACTTGCTAGCAATCGTAAGCGGAGGTGAACAGGGCGAAATCCGGGCCGGGGAACGAAAACCCCGCCAACGCGGGCGTGGCGGGGTCTGGTATCTAGAACGGCTTGGAGTAGACGAAGATCAGGCGATTTCGGCCAGACGTGCTAGCGCCTCGTTCAGTTTCACCTCTTCCTCTTCACGGGCGGCGAGGTTGGCTTTGGCTTCGGCAACAACCTCTTCCGGGGCCGAGGCCACAAATTTCGGATTGTTCAGACGACCGCGCAAACCACCCAGTTCCTTGGCAAGTTTGCCCTTTGCCTTTTCCAGTCGTTCCTTTTCGGCGCCGATATCGATGATATCTGCCAGCGGCAAACCGAACGTCGCACCCGGCGCGGCAATCGAGATCGTTCCCTTGGGAAATGCATCCACTTTGGTCAGGCTGTCGATCCGCGCGAGCCGCTTGATCAGCGCCTCGTTACGGTCCCATGCAGCTTGGCCATGCGCGTCAATCTCTGTCACCAGCATCGGTACATAAAGGCCCGCCGGAACCCGCATCTGCGCACGAGCTGAGCGCGTGTTCTCGATCACCGAAATCACCCAGTTCATTTCGCGATCAGCCTCTGGGTCGACCAGTTCGGTGCCGTAAGTCGGCCAGTCGGCGTGTACGACCATCTTGGCGCGCGTGCCTGTCAGGCCCCACAGTTCCTCGGTAACGAAGGGCATGATTGGGTGCAGCAAGACCATGGACTGGTCCAGAACCCAGCGCATGGTAGCGCGGGTCTCGGCCTGTGCTTCGGCATCGTCACCCTGCAGCAGGGGTTTGGACAGTTCCACATACCAGTCGCAGACCTTGCCCCAGACAAAGGCGTAAAGCCCGTTCGCCGCTTCGTTGAAGCGATAGCTTTCCAACGCCGCGTCGACCTCTTCCCGCACGCGGGCAGTTTCGCCTATGATCCAACGGTTTACGGCGGCCTTGGGTTTCAGATCAGCGACGTCTAGTTGCGGTACGGCGTCGGTGAAGACCTCGTTCATCTCGGCAAAGCGAACAGCGTTCCAAAGTTTTGTACCAAAGTTGCGATAGCCGGTGATGCGTTCGCGAGACAGTTTCAACACGCCGCCAATCGCCGCCATCGAGGCATTGGTAAAGCGCAGCGCGTCGGCGCCGAATTCGTCCACGATCTCCAGCGGGTCGATGACGTTGCCGGTGGTCTTGGACATCTTCTTGCCCTTCTCGTCGCGGACGAGCTGGTGCAGGTAGACGGTGTGGAACGGGATCTGATCGACCACCGCCAGTTGCATCATCATCATCCGGGCGACCCAGAAGAACAGGATGTCAAAGCCAGTGATCAGAACGTCCGTGGGGAAGTAGCGCTCCAGCTCCTCGGTCTGTTCGGGCCAGCCTAGCGTACCGATGGGCCAGAGGCCGGACGAGAACCAGGTGTCGAGGACGTCGGGGTCGCGGATAAGGCCAATTCGTCCGCGCTCTGGCGCGTTGTCCGAGAAATTGACAAGACTATCTTGCGCATCTTTGAACGATCCAGCTTCGAAGACGTCGTAGATCAGTGCCCCATCGACATCTCGGTGCTCTTCAGCGCACATCCGAGCAGCTTCTTCGAAGTTCGCGGCACAATACATACGGAGGTTTTGAGGCTCATAGCTCCAATGAACCTCTCGCGTCTTTTTGTTGTGCCCTTTAGCCCGAAGACCCGGTCCATACCAAACCGGAATCTGATGCCCCCACCACAGCTGGCGCGAGATGCACCAGGGCTCGATGTTTTCCAGCCAGTGGTAATAAGTCTTCTCACCGGACTCGGGGATGATCTTGACCGTGCCATCCTTAACCGCATCCAGCGCAGGGCCGACGACCTTTTCGGCGTCAACGAACCACTGGTCAGTGAACATCGGCTCGATGACCACCTTCGAGCGGTCGCCAAAGGGCTGCATGATCGGTTTGCTCTCGACCAGCGGTACCAGAGCGGCCGGATCGTCATCTTCACCCAGTTTGGTGCCCAGAACTGGGTTGTCAGCGCGGGTCATGACGGCCAGACCGTCGGCGGTGATCTCTTCGACCACCTTGGCGCGCGCCTCGAACCGGTCCAGTCCCCGCAGGTGATCGGGGATCAGGTTGATTGCGTCGATCTCATTCTCGGTGAATGCTTTGCCGCGTGCGTATTCCTGCGCTTTGCCCGCTTCCTCGGCGTAAGGCGCGCCATCGGCCCGCATTGCGCCACGCGTGTCCATCAGACGGTACATCGGAATACCGCCACGCTTGGCGACCATGTTGTCGTTGAAATCATGCGCGCCGGTGATCTTCACCGCGCCCGAGCCGAAATCGGGATCGGGATAGTCATCAGTAATGATCGGAATCTGGCGACGATGCTCTTTCGGTCCAACGGGAATTTCACAGAGTTTGCCGATGATTGGCGCATACCGCTCATCTGACGGATGAACCGCAACCGCGCCATCGCCCAGCATTGTTTCGGGCCGTGTCGTGGCGATTGAGATATAGTCGCGCTGTTCCTCAAGCACGATATTCCCGTCCTCATCCTTTTCGACATACGTATAGGTCTCACCACCCGCCAGCGGGTACTTGAAGTGCCACATATGGCCCGCGACTTCGATATTCTCGACCTCAAGATCCGAGATTGCGGTCTCAAAATGCGGGTCCCAGTTGACCAGACGCTTGCCGCGATAGATCAGGCCCTTTTCGTACATTTCTACGAAGACCTTGATGACGGCATCGTGGAAATTTGCAGAATTCTCATGCCCTGTGCGCGGGTCACCCGGTGCACCTGCCATGGTAAACGCGTTGCGCGACCAATCGCAGCTGGCGCCAAGACGCTTGAGCTGTTCAATGATCGTGCCGCCGTATTCACCCTTCCATTCCCAGACTTTCTCAAGGAACTTCTCGCGCCCGAGTTCACGCCGCCCTTCGTTGCCCTGCGCCGCCAGCATCTTTTCAACCTGCATCTGCGTGGCGATGCCCGCGTGGTCCTGACCGGGTTGCCAAAGCGTGTCGAAGCCGCGCATCCGGTGCCAGCGGGTCAGGATATCCTGCAGCGTGTTATTGAACGCGTGTCCCACATGCAGCGCCCCCGTCACGTTGGGCGGCGGGATCATGATGGTAAAGCTTTCATCGCGCGATCTGTTCGCGCCTGCCTTGAAGGCTCCAGTCTGTTCCCAAGCCTCGTAAATGCGGGCCTCGGCCTCGGCCGCGTTGAATGTCTTTTCCATCGCCATTGGATGCGTCCTGCGTCAACAAATTCGGGTTAGCGCTTGCAATATCGAAAGGATAGCAAAAGGGAAAGGGCCAAGCGCCGGGGCTATGGACAATGATGCATCGCAGCCTAATGTCGCCTAGAGGCACAGACAGGAGTGCGCGGTGGAAAAGTTTGGCAAAAGCCAGCCCGTCAAACGGACCGAGGACCAGCGGTTTCTGACCGGGCAGGGGCATTTTATGGACGATGTCCTGCCGCACGGGGCTTTGCATGCGGTATTCGTGCGATCTCAGGTGGCGCATGGGGTGATTGGGGCGCTGGATCTGGATGACGCGCGCGCGGCCGAAGGGGTGCGGCTGATCATGACGCTGGACGACCTGAAGGCCGCCGGGATCGACACGTGTATGAATGCGGCCATCCTGAATAACCGAGACGGTTCGAAAGCCGCTGCGCCGGACCGGCATATGCTGGCCGCGGATCGCATACGGTTTGTCGGAGAACCCGTCGCTGTAGTCATTGCCGACACCGCCTTACAGGCCCGCGATGCGGCCGAGCTGATCTGGGTCGAAACCTCAGACTTGCCCGTAAAACTGGACGTGTGTGCGGGCGGAGAAACGCTGCACGCGGAAACTCCGGATAATCGGGCATTTGACTGGGCGCTGGGCGATGAGGCGGCAACTATTGCTGCGTTTCAGCAGGCGGCTCATACCGTTGCACTGAATGTGGAAGACAATCGAGTGATCATCACGTCGATTGAACCGCGGGGCTGTCAGGCGCATTGGGTTGATGGGCGGTTGCACTTTTCCTATGGCGGGCAGGGGGTTTGGGCCATGCGTGGTCAGCTGGCGCAAAAGTTGCGACTCAACCCCGAAGATATCCGCGTCACGACCCCGGATGTCGGTGGCGGGTTCGGCATGAAGGTCATGCCCTATCCCGAATATTTCTGTGTGGCCGTAGCTGCGATGAAGTTGGGCCAGCCTGTTCACTGGATGTCTGACCGTTCCGAGGCAATGTTGTCCGATCACCATGGCCGCGACCTGTCTTCGCTGGCCGAGCTGGCATTTGACAGCGATCACCGGATCATCGCCTATCGGGTGCACAGCAGGGTGAATCTCGGCGCCTATAACAGCCATTTCGGGCAGGCGATACAAACCAACCTTTTCAGCAAGGTGCTGATGGGCGCCTATGATGTGCAAACCACCTATCTGCGGGTCGAGGGGTTCTTTACCAATACAACGCAGGTTGACGCCTATCGCGGCGCAGGGCGACCCGAGGCCATATATGTCCTTGAACGCGCTATCGACCGCGCGGCCCGAGAACTGGGCGTAGATCCCTGGGAGTTGAGGCGCAAGAATTTCATCCGGCCTGAGGCATTTCCCTACAAGACCGCGACCGGCGAAACGTATGATGTCGGCGATTTCGACATGGTTCTGTCCCAAAGCCAAAGACAGTCCAGCGGCTTTGCCGCCCGCAAGATCGCCGATGCTGAACGCGGTTTGTTCCGCGGGCAGGGGATTTGTTACTATATCGAAAGTATTTTGGGCGACCCTTCCGAGAACGCAAAGATCGAGTTCGTTGAGGATGGCACCTTGAAACTTTTTGTCGGAACCCAATCCAACGGGCAGGGGCACGAAACGGTCTATGCTCAGTTCCTGTCTGACCAAACCGGGGTTCCCCTGGATTGCATCACCGTAGTTCAAGGTGACAGCGACCAGCTTCCGAATGGTGGGGGAACCGGGGGATCGCGATCAGTTACGGTGCAAAGTACCGCGACGCTTGCCACGATCGACGTCATGGTTGCCGCATTCACGCCCTATCTCGCAGATAAGATGGGGGTGGAGGAAAGCGACGTGCGCTTTGATTTTGAAACCTTCCGCGCGCCGGGATCAAACCTGACGCCCACTTTGACCGAGGCCGCGGATATGGCCCGTGCCGACGGGCGCGTTGATTTGTTGCAGCATCAGGCAAGCATCACGCTGGACGACCGTAGCTATCCCAACGGGGCACATGTTGCCGAAATCGTGATTGACCCTTGTACCGGCGAAACATGGGTAGACCGCTATACTGTGGTCGATGATTTCGGTAATCTTATCAATGCGATGCTGGCCGAGGGGCAAGTTCATGGTGGTGTCGCACAAGGCATAGGTCAGGCGCTGTCCGAACATGTTGTCCATGATGCGCAGGGGCAACTGCTCACGGCATCGTTGATGGATTACGCCTTGCCCCGCGCAACCGAGATACCCATGATTAAGTTTACCTCGGCGCCGGTACCGTCAACCTCTAACCCGTTGGGAATGAAAGGATGCGGAGAGGCCGGCACCGTGGGCGCGCTGGCTGCAGTGGCAAATGCGGTTCAGGATGCGCTCTGGGATCACGGGGTGCGGCAGGCCGATATGCCTTTTACGCCGCACAAAGTATGGGAACTGCTGAACGATGCAACTGTCGCAGCTGAGTAGAAAGGTACTGGGGTGGCTTGGACGGCCGCTGCGATCCGAGCATTCGGCCGAAACGCGCCATCGTGAACCTGTCAGCCATGTCATCATTCTAGACGGCACCATGTCGACGCTTGAGCCCGGATATGAAACTCATGCGGGGCAGGCGCTGCGGCTGTGCTGCGAGATGGGAAGCAAGGTATCCGTCTTCTATGAGGCCGGTGTGCAATGGGAAAGCTGGAAGTCCTCGTTGGATGTGATGATGGGGCGGGGGATCAATCGCCAGATACGCCGGGCCTATGGATATCTGGCCTCGCGGTATAAGCCCGGCGACCGTATCTATTTCATCGGCTACTCACGTGGGGCCTACGGTGTGCGCAGCCTTGCGGGTGTTATCGACATGATTGGCCTGCTCAAGGCCGAGCACGCGACCGTTAGGAATATCAAACAGGCCTACCGCCACTATGAATGCAATGCCAATGGTAGCGCTGCCGCTGCGTTTCGCCGGCAGTTCTGCCATGAAGATGTTGCAATCGAAATGATCGGCGTGTGGGATACAGTAAAAGCGCTGGGCTTGCGTCTACCGCTGCTTTGGCGTTGGGCCGAGGATCGCCACGCCTTCCACAACCATCAGCTTGGTCCTGCTACGCGCCACGGCTACCACGCGATGGCGCTGGATGAAACGCGCGAGGTATTCGAGCCGGTCCTGTGGAAATGTACCCCCGATTTTAAAGGCCATATCGAGCAAGTCTGGTTCCGAGGCACCCATGGCGATGTGGGTGGCCAGTTGAACGGGTTTGAAGAAGCCCGCCCCCTTAGCAACATCTCGCTGGTTTGGATGCTGGACAAGGCAGAGCTGCACGGCCTGCCATTGCCGGAGGGATGGAGAGACCGCTTTGTGATCGACCCTCATGCGCGTTCGGTCGGCACATGGCGCGGTTGGGGTAAGATTTTCCTACTGCGCAAGCACCGCAAAGTAGGCCGGGACCGATCCGAGCGGCTGCATGTCTCGGTTTCGCCAAACGAACTGCCCGGTTGGGTGCCGATGTTGGATTTGCCATCGCATCCAGCGCAGTAATTCGGTTCCAGCTGCGAACAAAAATCACTGGGAACATTTACTGGTTAGTGAGACCCTAGTACTCATATATTGAAACAAGTATCGGATCATCATACTCACGCCGAACACAAAGGCGAATTGACATATGGCAGACCCATATTTTTCCGAACTCAAGTACCTTGGAGGCCCACCACAGGACTTTATCGAGGTCGCTGTTGACGCGGGTGCAGATGTTTCTGGGCTTGTTGTTACGATCTACAACTCTGACGGATCTATCCGCAGCACTAACACGCTTGATGGGATCACCCCGACGACAGTCGCAGGCCGGGACGTCTATGTAATTGATTCAGCCAGTTCCGCCACCTTTACCGGGCTCGGTAAAACGAATGGTATCTCTTTATCCGACGGGTCAACGGTTTATCAGTTCAGCTCTTTCAGCGATCCCCCCAGCCCCGGCCCGATAACGGCGACAGCTGGCCCCGCCAATGGGATGAGCTCGACGGTTATCGGCGAGGCCGGGGCGGGAGATTCACTTATTTCCACCGACGATGGTGGAACCTATTCGGTGAACACCACTCCGACACCGGGCACCATACCGTGCCTTACGGCAGGAACGTTGATTGCGACCGATCAGGGCCCTGTCCTGATCGAGAGTTTGAAGCAAGGTGATCGTGTCTTGACGGATCATGGTTGCACGCAGCCTTTGTCACAAATCATTCGGCGACATGTCAGTGTGCGGGATTTGCGCCGCAATCCCAAGCTTTACCCAGTACGCATTTGCGCTGGCGCGCTAGGGCAGGGCCTGCCCAGACGCGACCTGCTCGTGTCCCGTCAGCACCGGATGCTGATATCCTCGGCGATCGTTAAGCGCATGTTTGAGTGCCCCGAGGTTCTGGTCTCAGCTATAAAGTTGGTCGAGCTTCCGGGGATATACGTCGACGACAGAATTACAGAAGTTACTTATTTCCACCTGGTGTTTTCTGAACATGAGGTAATTTATGCAGATGGCGCCCCGACCGAGAGCCTTTTGCTTGGCGATGAAGCACTGAAATCTCTACCGGCAGCAGCCATGGAAGAGCTTTTTACGCTGTTCCCCGATCTTGTCGAAACCCCGATGCAAAAGACCAGCTACAAAATCCCAGAGGGGGGGCGGCAAAAGCGATTGATCGCTCGGCATGCACGGAACCGGCGGCCGCTTTTGGCAGATTACAACTCTTCTTCGATTCCAGTGTGATCGCTCTTAGATGACGCAGAGCCAAAACAGGTGTATTGCCTACATTCCGGCCTGCTGCGGGCACCGCGTTCTGTTGCTAGGTGCCTGCCGTCGTCAAAGCCTTACCGCCGCCGGTCGCGACGTGAGCTCATAGGCTGGAACGCCACACCCACATGCGCTTCGCAATAAGGTTTGCCTGCCTCAACGGGCAGACCGCAAAACCAGAAATCCTCGGTCGCGGGGTCGCCGACGGGCCATTTGCAGGTCTTCTCGGTCAGTTCCATCAGCGTCAGCTTTTTGGCTTTCTTCTCAACCTCGTTGACCTTGGCCAGCGCCTCGGGGCTGATCTCGTTCGCTGAAGGTTGCGGCGGCAGCGGTTGACCAGCCGGGATGATCTGACGGCGGGCCGGAACAGCGGGCTTGGCCTCGGCTGCCGGCGCTGCGGCTGGACGTGCCGGTTCCGTCTTGGGCGTGGGTTTGGGCTTGGCCTCGGCCTTGGGCGCGGGCGCTGGTTTTTCCTTTGGCTCAGCCTTGGCGGGGGTCGCGCCGGTTGCGCGATTCGACAGGCCCAGCCGGTGGACTTTGCCGATAACCGCATTGCGGGTCACACCGCCCAGTTCCTTGGCGATCTGGCTGGCCGACTGGCCCTCGCCCCACATCTTTTTAAGCAGCTCTACACGCTCGTCAGTCCAGGACATCATTTGCCTTTCAAAAGCGGAAAGCGGCCCCGGATTCGGGCCGCCTTGGGAATTCGTCTCAGCCCCCTATTTTAAACACTGCGGTCCGAGTTACAAGCGGTCTTCGAATCAGGTAGAGGGCAGATCATGCAGAATCTCATGGATCAGGAGGCACGCCGCTTTGGTGCGGTGAACTGGATGGGTCTCTATACGCTGGCCCGGCGGGAAACTTTGCGGTTTATGGCGGTGTGGACGCAGACACTTTTGGCACCGCTGGTGACTGCGGGGCTGTTTCTGCTGATCTTCAACATCGCTATCGGGCCCAGCCGGTCTGATGTGATGGGCGTGCCATTTTTGACCTTTCTGGCGCCGGGCATCATGATGATGACGGTGATCCAGAATGCGTTTGCCAATACGTCGTCCTCGATGGTGATCTCGAAAGTACAGGGCAACATCGTCGATACCCTTATGCCGCCGCTTTCGCCGTTGGAGATTCTGCTGGGATACCTTGCGGGCGGCATTGCCCGCGGCTTTCTGATCGCTGTTGTCGTTGCAACCGCGCTGGCGCTGGTGCTGGGTATTGTCCCGCAGAACCCACTGATCGCCATGATCTTTGTAGTGCTGGGAGGGGCCTTTATGGGCGCGCTGGGCCTTTTTGCCGGGATATTCGCCAATAAGTTCGACCAGATGGCTGCGATTACCAACTTCATCGTCACGCCTTTGGCGTTTCTTTCTGGCACCTTTTACTCGGTCGAAGCTTTGCCGCCGGTTTTGTACCGGCTAAGCCACGCCAACCCGGTTTTCTATCTGATCGACGGGCTGCGCTATGGTATGATTGGGGTTTCGGACAGCTCGCCCTACCTTGGGATGTTGATCTGCACGGCTGCAACACTGGTGGTCGGTGCACTGACCTGGCAGATGCTGCGAACGGGCTATCGGCTCAAGGCCTGACGGTGCCGCGCCTCGCGCCACACAAGAATCAGCCCTCCGGCCAAGATGATGGCAGATCCAATTAGGCTGACCGCGTCGGGGACCACATCGAATATCGCAAAATCATATAGCGCAGCGAACAGCAGTGTCGCATAGCTTATCGGCGCTACGAAAGACGCATCTGCCCGCGCCATGCCGTTAACGAAACAGGCCTGTGCGCAAGCCATCAATGCGCCGATCCCCGCAAGGGCTGCCCATTGCGCTGGGTTGGGCATCTGAAACACGAAACTCACCGCGACTGATGCGATGGTCAGGCCCATCGCGTTGTTCACCAATAGAATTTGGATCGGGCTCTCTCGCCCTGACAGCTTTTTGATAAAGATCAGCTCCATCCCGATGACGACCGCCGCCGCCAGCGCCAGTAACGCCGCAGGTTGGAAGCTCGCAGGTGTCGGGCGCAGCAGAACCATTGCCCCGATCAGGGCCACCGCCGCCGCCAGCCAGCGCCAGGGACCGACGCCTTCTTTCAGCAAGGGAATGGCCAGAACCATCGCAAAGACCGGGTTCAAGAACGAAATCGCCGTCGCATCCGCCATCGGTATGAACGCGACCGATGCAAACATCAGCGTGATTCCCAGCCAGCCAAAGCTTGTCCTACCGATATGCAGCCCCCAATGGGGCCGCCGCAGTTTAGGGCGCATGATGCCCACTGCCGAAACGATGACCAGGAAGGCGAATAGAAACCGCCCGTGGCTGATCTGCATTGGATGCAAAGGAGCACCTAGCGTATCTGTCCCCAAAGCTTTGGCCAGCAGGGTGGTTGCCGCAAGGAATGCACTGGCGACAAAAATCAACAGTGCCGCAACGGGCGGGTTATGCGCTTTGGGAACGAACATGCGTAAGCGGTGATGTACGGGTGGACGAAAGGCAAGGGGTAAAACGGTCAGGGCTGTCCCGACGGTGTAGCAAGAGCCTGTTTGGCCTGTCGCAAGCTGTCCAGAAAACGATTTGCGCGCTCGATCCGCGCCTCAACCTCTTCGATCCGTTCCTGAAGAAATGCTACGCCGTCAAAGCTTTCGGGATCAGCCGCACCAAGTTGCCCCAGCAGGGTTGCAAGTTGCGCGATACTGATCCCCGCCGCCTGTGCATCGCCGATCTGTTCCAGCGTGATCAGCGTGTCATCCGGATAGTCGCGATAGCTGTTTGTCGCTTCTGGCCCGGGGCGCGAGGCAATCAATCCGTGCCGCTCGTAAAACCGCAATGTGTCGCGGGGCAGCCCGCTTCGGCGGGACAGTTCTCCGATACGCATATGTAAAACCATTGACTATACTCTATGGTTTTGATCTTATGGCTCGTGGTCAAAGCCTGCAAGGGGAAAGATGATGGGATTCAAATGTCAAAGCTGCGGCATGCCTCTTAGCAAGGATACCGAAGGGGGCGGCAGCGAAGCGGACGGAACCCGCAGCACGCGGTATTGTTCACTCTGTTATGCGGACGGTGCGTTTCGACATCCCGATGCCTCGTTCGAGGAATTTCAGTCCCATTGTCTGGATGCGCTGGTGAACAAGGGCATGCCCCGTATTCTGGCCTGGGCTTTTACGCGCGGCATGGGCAAGCTGGACCGGTGGAGCGACGCCTGAAAACCAGCCCTTCTGACCAAAGAAACAAAACGCTTTTCATCACAAAGCATCGCCGCTATACGGCACCCATGATCAAACACGCTGATATCCTGCGACTTCGACGCCGACGCTTTGCCGCGTAACCGGCCCGTTTGATCCTTTTGCGCCGCCCAAATCGGCGCATCTCCCACCAAATCAGTTGACGAACATGGCTCTCGTGTATCACTCACGGGGCTCAACATATCGAAAAGGATGATCCGATGATCCCGTCCGTTCTGCCGACCTATAATCGTGCGCCCCTGACCTTTGTGAAGGGCGAAGGCGCTTGGCTGACCGAAGCGGATGGCCGACGTTTTCTGGATATGGGCGCGGGGATTGCGGTGAATGCACTGGGCCATGCGCATCCGGCGCTGGTGAACGCGCTGACGGAACAGGCCCACGCGCTGTGGCATGTGTCGAACCTTTATAACATCCCTCAGCAGCAGGCGCTGGCTGATAAGCTGGTTGAACATACCTTTGCCGACACGGTGTTCTTTACCAATTCAGGCACGGAAGCCTGCGAGCTAGCTGTGAAAATGGCACGCAAATATTTCTACGATAAAGATCAGCCCGATCGGGTCGACATCATCACCTTTGACGGTTCGTTTCACGGTCGGTCCTCGGCAGGCATCGCCGCTGCGGGGTCCGAGAAGATGACCAAAGGCTTTGGCCCGCTGCTGCCCGGCTTTGTACACCTGACATTTGGTGATCTTGACGGTGTCACCAATGCGATCTCGGACAAGACCGCGGCGATCTTGATCGAACCCATTCAGGGCGAGGGCGGTATTCGCCCCGTCCCTGATGCCGAGCTCAAAGCGCTGCGTCAAATCTGCGACGACAATGGCCTGTTGCTGATCCTCGACGAGGTCCAATGCGGCGTTGGGCGTACCGGTAAACTTTTTGCCCATGAATGGGCAGGCATCACGCCTGACATCATGATGGTCGCCAAGGGCATCGGTGGAGGGTTCCCTCTGGGTGCGGTGCTGGCCACCGAAGACGCGGCCAGCGGCATGACGGCAGGTACGCACGGGTCGACCTATGGCGGCAACCCTCTCGGTTGCGCGGTGGGCTGCGCGGTGATCGACCAGGTTGCAACCCCCGCCTTTCTGGACGGGGTCAATCGCAAGGCGGGCATGTTGCGCCAGAAGCTCGAAGGATTGATTGCAAATCATCCGGACGTGTTCGAAGAGGTGCGCGGCGCAGGGCTCATGCTGGGTCTGAAATGCAAGGCGACCAACTTGGACGTGGTGAATGCGGGATATGATAACGGCCTCATCACCGTTCCCGCCGCTGACAATGTGATCCGCCTATTGCCGTCTTTGACCCTCACAGAGGACGACATTGCACAGGCGGTTATTCGTCTGGAGAAAACGGCCGCGCAGGTCGAAAGCAATCTGGCGTCTGCCTGAGCCCACCCGATTAGAAAAGCGAAACGACATGAAGCACTTCCTCGACATTCACAAAACCAATGCCGCCGCTTTGCGGGGCATGATCGACCAGGCTGCTGCCATGAAGCAGGCGCGTCTGGGGCAGCCAAAGGCGGCACCGGATGACGAATTGGCACTCAAAGACCGCATGGTCGCCCTGATCTTTGAAAAACCGTCAACCCGGACGCGCGTGTCCTTTGATGTGGGCGTGCGCCAGATGGGTGGTCAGACGATGGTCCTTTCGGGCAAGGACATGCAGTTGGGCCACGGCGAAACCATCGCTGACACTGCCCGCGTGCTGTCGCGCTATGTCGATATGATCATGATCCGGACCTTTGACGAAACCATCCTGACCGAGATGGCGGAATACTCGGACGTGCCGGTGATCAACGGCCTGACCGATCGCACCCATCCTTGCCAAATCATGGCCGATGTTCTGACGTTCGAAGAGCACCGTGGCCCGATCGCTGGGAAGAAAGTCGTTTGGACTGGCGATGGTAACAATGTGTGTGCCTCGTTCCTTCACGCGGCGGGCCAGTTCGGGTTTGATCTGACTTTTACGGGCCCGGCGCAATTCGAC
Organism: Ruegeria sp. CDSC051; assembly: GCF_059610665.1. NCBI lineage: Bacteria > Pseudomonadati > Pseudomonadota > Alphaproteobacteria > Rhodobacterales > Roseobacteraceae > Ruegeria > Ruegeria sp. CDSC051. Next base: position 57,011 of record NZ_JBXWOC010000011.1, on the reverse strand, counting down.
CCCGAAGAGGATTTCATGGGTTTTGCCCGTCAAAAAGGGTCCAAGATTGTTGTGGAACGGGACCCCTACAAGGCTGTAGATGGGGCCGATCTGGTTGTCGCCGATACCTGGGTTTCGATGCACGACTCTCAATCCGCGAAGGAACGGCGCCACAACCTGCTGCGTCCTTATCAGGTAAACGCCGAATTGATGGCCCATGCCAAACCCGATGCGCTGTTCATGCATTGCCTTCCTGCGCACCGCGAAGAAGAAGCGACATCCGATGTCATGGATGGGCCGAACTCGGTCATTTTTGACGAGGCCGAAAACCGACTGCACGCCCAGAAGGCCGTTATGCGTTGGTGTCTGGGCGTCTGAACACATGAAAATGGCAAGAGAGAGCCGCGTGCTCTCTCATGATTTCCGGAGTGCACAATGCCCCATATAGTCCTCGAATTCTCTCAGGGCCTTGAAGAGAAACATGATTTCCATGCGGTCTGCGAGAAGTTGTTTGCGGTGCTTTCTGAACATGCTGAGTTTGATGCATCGGCCCTTAAGATCCGGGCCAACCCGGTCACCTATTTTCGGATCGGGACCGAACCGCAGACCTTTCTCCATGCGACGCTTTTATTGATGCAGGGCCGGGATGAGGCCACGCGAGCTGAATTGAACGCTACCGTTTTGGATGTTCTGACTGTTGCCATGCCCGAGGTTGGCAGCATCACGGTGCAAGAGGTCGAACTGAACCGTGCGTCTTATGCCAAACGCCTGGCGTGATTGTGTTTGGCAATTTGTTTATCTGAAGCACGGCGACTGACACCTTCTTTAGTCGTAAGCAACATTCCTTTGCAGGGCAGCAAAAATGCCCTGCATTCCCTGTCAAACAGGTGATCGGGTAGCGAGCTGTTTGGATGGTTCTTTTCTCAGGTGGAATTTCTGTTAGAATTGTTATGTAATAACATTAATGATATGTCATAACGGACAAAATTCCACCGGAGTTGTGCAATTATTGAGGTTTCTTTCAGGTGCAGCGGCCTGCATCTTGCAGGGGCGAACCGTTGCCTGCCGAAAAAGGGAGAAACTGGAATGAGCTGGAACCCGTCTCACAACCCCGATCGTTTGACTGAGAACCCGTCTTTAGAGGCACTGATCATTCCTCGCGCACGTGATCTGGGTGGGTTCGAGGTGCGCCGCGCGCTACCCTCGGTCAAACGACAGCTTGTTGGCCCGTTCATTTTCTTTGACCAGGTCGGCCCTGCAGAATTCATCACAGAAGGCGGTATAGACGTTCGGCCACACCCTCATATCGGGTTGGGCACGGTCACCTACCTGTATAAAGGGGAATTTGAGCATCGTGATAGTTTGGGCACCCATCAGATGATCTATCCCGGTGAGGTCAACTGGATGATTGCAGGACGCGGCGTAACCCATTCTGAACGCACCAGCAAGGAAACGCGCAGCAAAAGACACAGTCTTTTTGGCATTCAGACCTGGATCGCGCTCCCAGAGGAACAGGAAGATATTGCACCGGACTTCGAACATCATAAACAATCTGCGCTACCCCATATTCAGGATGCTGGGGTCAGCGCTCGTCTAATCCTTGGCTCGGCTTATGGTGAAAGCAGCCCGGTCACGACACTGTCTGAAACCTTCTATCTGGACGTGCAGCTTGCCCCTGGGGCCTCTTTTCCTTTGCCTGATGATCAAGAAGACCGCGGTGTTTATGTGACGGAAGGAACGGTTGAGATCGCCGGGGATCAGTTCACCCAAGGTCGTATGATGGTGTTTCGGCCAAGGGATCGCCTTTCCGTTCAGGCAGGGCCGCAAGGTGCGCGGCTAATGTTGCTTGGAGGTGCGACGTTGAACGAGGATCGTTATATCTGGTGGAACTTCGTGTCGTCCTCAAAGGAAAAGATAGAAGCAGCCACCCGCGAATGGAAAACGGCGGACTGGGCCAAAGGGGCTTTTCAACTGCCTCCGGGGGACGATCAAGACTTCATCCCGATTTCAGAAGACCTTGAACGCACCCGCCCGAGGCGCGCGCGCTGACCTGGCGTCAGTTGGCCTTGTCTGACAGGCGGATCGCGGCAATCTTTGACCGAAGGGGAGGGGCGTCATGAGGATCGCAATCGCGGGGGCGGGCAGCATTGGATGTTACTGCGGGGCTTTGCTGGCCCGATCCGGTCACGATGTCACCCTGTTGGGGCGGGCACGAATCCTCGACCCGATCCGGGATAAGGGGCTGATGGTCACAGATTTTTCAGGCCTGCGGTGTCATGTGACCAACCTGTCCCTGACCGAAGATCCGGCGGAACTGAGTGATGCTGAAATGGTCATTGTCACGGTAAAGACCGGCGCGACGGAAGAGATGGCGAAGCAAATCGGGAAACACGCTCCAGACGCTGTGATCCTCTCCTGGCAAAATGGACTGGAAAACGCAGGCACCTTACGTACGATGCTTCCGCACCACGATGTCCGCGCCGGTATGGTGCCGTTCAACGTCGTACCGACAGATACCGGCGGATTTCATCGCGCGACTTCTGGTGAAATCGTTATCCAATCCGGCCTCGGCGATTTGGGCGCAAAGCTGACTGACCCCGACCTACCGGTGTCAGAGAGTGACCAGATCGAAGCCGTCCAATGGGGCAAGCTGGTGATCAATCTCAATAACGCGCTGAATGCGCTGTCCGGGTTGACGTTGAAACAGCAGTTGCTGGACCGCAACTGGCGCCAACTGATGGCAGATCAGATGTCCGAGGCTCTGACCGTGTTGCGATCCGCAGGACAACCGATTGTGTCAATGACGCCGCTGCCCGCATGGATGACACCGTATATCCTGCGTCTGCCTACGCCTTTGTTTTCGCGGGTCGCATCCCGGATGCTGATCATTGACCCTTCGGCGCGCACCTCTATGGCCTATGACCTGATGGCAGGGCGCCCAACGGAAATCGACAGTCTGCAAGGCGAGATCATCCGTTTGGGCGAGCAGCAAGGCATTGCGACCCCAATCTGCGCGCAGGTTCGCGAAAAGATTGCACAGAACCCAAAATCCCCGCTTACTCCCGAGCAAATCCGAAGCTGATGGGTTAGAGAAAAGCCGTCAGTGTCCAGAAGATAGCGGCTGATAACACTGCGGTAGCGGGGACCGTTATGATCCAGGCAGCCACGATCGTCATGAAATGCGAGCGACGGACGAGTTTCCGGCGTTTTTTCTCTTCCTGTGCCTGGCGCCGCTCGGGCAGTCGTTGGTGGTTCGCGTTCTTTCTGCGCCGCTCGGCATGCCATTCGCGATAGAAGCCCACTCCGAAGACCGCGCCCACTGCGATATGGGTGGAACTGACGGGCAGGCCCAGCCAACTGGCCAGGATCACAGTGATCGCCGCAGAAAGGGCGACACAGAATGCGCGCATTGGGTTGAGCTTGGTGATCTGACTGCCGACCATCCTGATCAATTTTGGGCCAAACAGGAACAGCCCAAAGGAAATTCCCAGCGCTCCGATCACCATCACCCAGGTTGGAATTGCGACTTGTGCAGCGAAATCCCCGAACTGCGCCGTATGCACGATTGCCGCCAACGGACCAACCGCATTTGCCACGTCATTGGCGCCGTGGGCAAAGCTAAGAAATGTTGCTGAAATAATAAGTGGTAGCCCAAACAGCGTTTTCAGAGACTTCGTTCTGTTTTCTAGTCCTTCTGATCTGCGATGCACCCAAGGGACTGTCACCAGCCATGTCAGAAATCCGGTGGCCAGACCGAACAGCAAAGCGACTTCAAGCTCAACTTTGACCAGCTTGTTCAGGCCTTTGACGGCCAAATAGGTGGTAAAGGCACCAGCCATGACAGCAACGAGTATCGGCACCCAACGGCGGGCAGCGGCGATCTTGTCGTCCTGATACTGAATTTTGGCATTGATCAAAGCCAGAAAGCCAGCGGCAATAGTTCCACCTAACACAGGAGAGATGATCCAACTGGCGGCAATGGCGCTCATCGTGGTCCAACTGACCGCGCTTAGGCCAGCTGCTGCGATGCCCGCCCCCATGACGCCACCTACCACCGAATGTGTGGTCGAAACAGGCGCGCCGACCCAGGTGGCCAAGTTGACCCACATGGCTGAAGAAATCAGAGCCGCCATCATCGCCCAAATAAAGACGGTGCTGTCGTGAACTGATGCCGGGTCTATAATCCCTTTCGAAATCGTCGAGACGACATCCCCACCTGCCAGCAAGGCCCCCGCGCTTTCTGCGATGGCGGCGATGACGATTGCGCCGGTCATGGTCAGCGCGTTGGCCCCGACAGCGGGGCCCATGTTATTGGCAACGTCATTTGCGCCGATATTGATGGCCATATAGGCCCCAAAACCCGCTGCCGCGACAACGATCAACCCGCCATCAGCCCGCCCAAAAACCACTGCGGCCGTCAGCCCGGCCAGCGCAATAAAGGCGAAGGCGATACCCGGCGCCAGCATGGGGCGTGCCACATGGGCATTGGCATACTCAACGCGCGAGATGCGCGCCAGATCGCTGTCCAGCGATTGCCAACGGAGTTTGGAGCTTGGGTTCGACATCAGGCTATTGCGGGCGGTTTCCAAAAGAACACCCGCGGCTATACGGTTTCGCTCAGACGAGCAACCGTGGCGTCATCACTTTTTGTGGAGGTGTCACAGCTGCAGCAGCAAAGCGCGCAGTTCGGGTTCCTGAACACGTTCGGCCGCTATCACGGGCGAAACCCACTCGCGGGTCCTTTCCTCGGCCTCGGGGTAGATATCGGCCAGTTCCTGCACTTCGATCCGATAGACATTGGTCACCACAGTCTGGCTGGCCCCGTCTTTCAGGATCTTGTCATAAGTATATTGCCCAACTGGGTCTTTGGATAGGGATTGGGCGCGCACGCCGGCTTCTTCCCAGGCCTCTTGCCGGGCAGCCTCGGCGCCATCCAGGCCATCAATCGGCCAACCTTTGGGGATGATCCAGCGTCCGGTGTCCCGGCTGGTGATCAAAAGAACCTGCAGCCCGTCCTGCGTTTCGCGGGTGCACAAGGCGCCAAACTGCACCCGATGGGGGCGCAGGAACAGAGGCCGGGCGACCTCTTCCCAAATATTTCGCAGCCATTTTGTCATGTTTGTCGTTCGCGTACCCGGGTTTTACCTGAGCAGCCCACATAGCAATGAAACAGATAATCTTCAATGAACGCCCGGAATCGCCGTGCTTTCCGCATCTTCATGCCAAGAATTTTCGACGAAAATTCCCGACGGCCGCCTAATTTCGACGTTTTGCGCGCAGGGTGGGGTCGGCCTTGGTTGGATCTTCGGGCCAAGGGTGTCTGGGATATTGCGCGCGCATATCTTTGCGCACATCCGCGTATGACCCAGCCCAGAAACCGGGCAGGTCGCGCGTGATCTGGATGGGTCGTTGGGCCGGTGAAAGAAGAGTGATCTTGAGGGCCTCACCGCCAATGACCGGATGGCGCGTTACGCCAAACAGTTCCTGCAGCCGCACCGAGATTTCCGGTACTGCACCGCCATAATCTATCGGCACCTTTCGCCCCAGAGGAGTTTCAAACGACCCTGGAGCGCGCCGGTCCAGTTCCTGCGTCTGGGCCCAGTCCAGTCGGGCGCGCAACGCTGGCAACAGGTCGAACCGTTTCCAGTCTTCAGCATTGCGGACGCCGGAAAGCATCGGCAACAGCCAGTCTTGCAGCGTGTCGGTCAACCCCTCGATCGAGAAATCAGGCAGCTCTGCGCCTTCGGTCCGGACCAGTTCCACCCGTGCCGCCAATCGCGCAGCGGCCCCGTTCAGTCGCAGGCCAAGATCACGGACGCCATCCAGCATCGCCAATGCAACTGCTTCGTCCGGAACCTCTTTCCAAACACGATCACTCAACGTGATTGCGCCTAGCCGTTCTTGTTTGCGCGCAACGACACGGCGGTCACGTTTTGACCAGTCGCAGACCTCGATCCAGGTGATCTGATCCTCGAACAAGTCACGAATTTCCTTTTCCGAGATCTGTGCGGCCATGCGCACCTTTGCTTCGCGGGGGTTGCCATCGGTATCGGTCACAACCAGATAAGGCGCGGCAGCCAGCGTATCGCTGCCATCCAGCACAACACCCTTCCCTCCTGACAACACATAACGCGGCTCATCCCCTTTGCGCCGTTGTCCAATGCGATCGGGATAGGCGAGTGCAGCTGTTGCCGCTGGGCTGAAGTCGGACAGGTTGCCTTTGGTTTGCAGCCGCTTGGTCTCGGTTTTTATCCGTTCTAACGCACCAATGTTGACCTGCCAGACACGGTTGCGTTGAAAGGCGCGCATATCTCGCATGGCTTCGAGCCTAAGCAACATATCCACCGGAGCACCCCGTAAGGGATCACGCTCGGCCATGAGAGCGGCCAAAGGTGCGGCGGCGGGGCCGACCTGTTCCAGCATATGTCCCAATCGCGGGTGCAGAGGTAGCGCCGCTAGTGACCGCCCGTGGTCGGTGATCCGTCCCTTCCCATCCAGCGCGCCCAGCATCATCAGCAACGTGCGTGCCTCTGTCATCGTGCCCTCGGGTGGAGGGGTCAGGAAAGACAGTTCTTCGGGGTCCGCCCCCCAAAGTGCCAGTTCCAGCGCCAGCCCGGTCAGGTCGGTTGCCTCGATCTCGGCCGGGGGATAGGCGGCCAGCGCGCCTTCTTCGCCCTTCGACCATAAGCGATAGCACTTGCCTTCGGCGACACGACCAGCGCGGCCAGCGCGCTGCGTTGCCTCGGCGCGCGTCACCCGCTCGGTTACTAGTCTGGACATACCCGAACCCGGATCGAAACGCGCCCGCCGAGCCTGTCCCATGTCCAAGACCACGCGAATGTCTGGAATGGTCAACGAGGTTTCGGCAATGGACGTAGCCAAAACCACTTTGCGACCGGTTTCGACCGGTGCAATCGCTTGGCGCTGGGCAGCGAAAGGCATCGCGCCGAATAGTGGTCGCACCGTAGCTTTGCTGGATAGCCGGCCAGCCAAGGCGGCCTCTGCGCGGCGGATTTCGCCTTCTCCGGGCAGGAACACCAACATCCCACCTTCTGTTTCGCGCTCGGCCTGAACCACAAGATCGACCAATGCGTCCAGCTTTCGCGCCCGTTGTCCTAGCGGTCGGTCCAGCCAACGTGTTTCGACCGGGTAGCTGCGCCCTTGGGACGTCACAACGGGGGCCTCCATCAACCGTCCCACAGGCTCAGCGTCTAGCGTTGCCGACATTGCCAGCAGGATCAGATCGTCCCGCAATGCCCCGGCGACCTCAAGGCACAAAGCCAGGCCGAGATCCGCGTTCAGGGAACGTTCATGGAATTCATCGAAAATCACCGCACTAATGCCGGGCAGATCGGGTTTGACTTGCAGCATCCGGGTCAGGATACCTTCGGTGACGACCTCGATCCGGGTCGATTTCGATACCTTCGCCTCGCCTCGCACGCGATAACCAACTGTGTCGCCCACGCGCTGTCCCAGCGTATCGGCCATGCGCTCAGCAGCAGCCCGGGCCGCCAGGCGGCGTGGTTCCAGCATCACGATCTTGCCATCGCATAGCCCCGCCTCGAGTATCGCCAGCGGCACTCGTGTTGTTTTCCCCGCGCCCGGAGGTGCCTGCAGCACTGCGCGGCCCGAAGCCTTTAGGGCGGCAAGAAGGTCAGGAATGGCGTCGTCGATGGGCAGGCGTATCATGCGGGCTTTATCCGCCAACGGTACGACAAGGTCCAGTTCCGTCTCTTATGCCCGGAAAGCGTATATCCCAGAGGTAAATTCTTGTGCGCTCTGGTCTGGACAAACCCCTCATTGGGACGGCAACTAGAACTGCCGCAACTGATTGGGGGCGAAATGGAACTGGACAGCCTGAGTGACAGGATTTTGAACGGAGACCGGCGCGCGCTGGCCCGTGGCATCACGCTGGTGGAAAGCGGTCGCGCCGATCATCGTGCGCAGGCGACGGAACTGCTGACCAGATTGACCAAAGAAGGCCGCCAGGCCCTGCGGATCGGATTGTCAGGAACGCCCGGCGTCGGCAAGTCCACGTTCATCGAAAGCTTTGGTATGATGCTGACAGGGCAGGGGCTGCGCGTTGCGGTTCTTGCGGTTGATCCCAGCTCGACTCGGTCGGGCGGGTCCATTCTGGGGGACAAGACCCGGATGGAACGCCTGAGCCGCGAGAAAAACGCCTTTATCCGTCCATCACCCAGCCAGTCGCACCTGGGCGGTGTTGCCCGCCGCACACGTGAGGCCATCGCTTTATGTGAGGCCGCAGGGTTCGATGTTGTTTTGATCGAAACGGTTGGTGTCGGGCAATCCGAGACGGTTGTCTCCGAGTTGTCGGATCTGTTTATGCTGTTGCTTGCCCCGGCGGGCGGTGACGAACTGCAAGGCGTCAAGCGCGGTATCATGGAAATGGCCGACATGATCTTGGTCAACAAGGCGGATGGTGACCTGAAATCTGCCGCCACTCGCACCTGCGCCGACTATTCCGGGGCGCTGCGTCTGTTGCGTAAACGACCCCAGGACCCGGAAGGGTTTCCCAAGGCGATGACTGTCTCAGCGGTCGAGGAACATGGGCTGGCTCAAGCCTGGGAGGAGATGCAGTCCCTCAGCAAATGGCGCCGTGAAAATGGCCACTGGGAGGTCAACCGCGCCACGCAAGCACAATATTGGTTCGAACAAGAGGTTCGGTCTGCCCTTCTGGCGCGTCTGGCGACTCCACAAGCGCGCTCGGAAATGGAGCGTCTGGGCTCGCAGGTCAGCACTGGTCAGCTCAGTCCGTCGGTTGCGGCGGAACATATGTTGTCTGCTTTAGTCGCTGGCTAAGTCCTTATTCAAGCCTTTGATCTCATTCTCTTTCTGATTTCGGATCGGTGGGTTATCGCCCATAGGTTGCAAGTTGACCCAAACTTGATGCAAACTCAGGTTAAGGCCGCGCATCTGTCGCCAGGCCGGATATGCGGGAACCGTCAGCTATGCCCGATATTACTGGGACCAACGGCAACGACGATATCGACGTTAACAATGACACGGGGACCCTGAACGGTTCACCGGCTGGAACTCCGATTGATAATATCCGCGGCCGGGGTGGCGACGACGACGTCGATATCAATAACAGCACGATTACCGGGAATGTCATCGGCAATGCCGGCTCCGACACGATCACCGTCACCAGCAGCACCATTGGTGGCAGGATTGCCAGCGGGTCGGATGACGACACTGTCGATATCAGTGGCTCGAGTATTGGAAACATCCGGCTGGGGAGCGGCAACGATACCCTGAATTTCACCAGCACCAGCGTTAGTGGCGATTTGCGGGGTGGTGGCGGGACCGACACGTTGAACTTGCCGGTGGGTACCGTCATCACCGATACCAATTTTGGCGTCATTAATGTCGTAGATGGCGTAGGCTATACCCTGTCCAGCGGGACGTTCACCCTACCATCCGGTATCACGGTCACATATTCTGCCTTTGAGAACGGAAGTGGCGTTCCTTGTTTTACCCGTGACACGCACATCCTGACGCAGGACGGCATGAAAGCAATCCAAGCGCTGCGGATCGGGGACATGGTCCCGACCATGGGGTGCGACCCTCAGCCTATACGCTGGATCGGTCGTCGACAGTTTGACCGCGCCGCCTTGCTGGTAAATCCCAGGCTCTTGCCGGTACGAATCCTTGCAGGTGCGCTGGGCGAGGGTTTGCCGCATCGCGATCTTCTGGTCTCACGCCAGCACAGGATGCTGGTGCAGTCCAGAATCGCGGAACGCATGTTCGGCACCACCGAAGTTCTGATTCCGGCGATCAAACTGACCGCACTGCCGGGAATCTATATCGATGAGGCCGTGCAATCGGTTGAGTATTTTCACCTGCTATTTGATCGCCATCATGTCATCTTTGCCGAAGATGCCCCAACCGAAAGCCTGTTCACCGGAGTCGAGGCCCTGAAATCCCTCGGATCGGAGGCGCGGCAAGAAATTTTCGAAATCTTTCCGGAACTGATCGAAAATCATGGTGAAAACCCGGCCCGGTTCATACCATGTGGACGCCAACAGTCCCACCTGATCCAGCGGCATTTGAAGAACAACAAACCCTTGCTTCAACGCAATGGCGCCTAGGTCTTATAGAGTTTAAGATGGGTGCAAAGATTTCGCACGGCCCGTCTTGACCCTTCCTGTGATTCCCACTAAACGCATCCAACCAGTTTTCGGGCGCGACTTCGGGTTGCGCCCCTTGTGATTTGGCCACGGGTCCTGTACCCAGCCCGCAGATACAAAGGAAGAAACCATGTCGCGCCGTTGCGAACTGACCGGAAAAGGCCCGATGACTGGCAACAATGTCAGCCACGCCAAAAACAGAACTCGTCGTCGTTTTCTGCCCAACCTGAACGACGTAACCCTGCAGTCGGAAACCCTGGGTCGTGGCGTCAAGCTGCGTATCTCGGCCGCTGCCCTGCGTTCAGTTGACCACCGTGGTGGTCTGGATGCGTTCCTGGCCAAAGCCAAGGATGACGAGCTGTCCACCAACGCACTGAAAGTGAAAAAAGAAATCGCCAAGGCTCAAGCTGCGGTCTAAACGTTCTTTTTCATCAAAGATTTCGACCCTGTACCCGAACGGTGCAGGGTCTTTTCTTTTGTCTGAGTGAGTTTAGACGATTTCGCCGTCAGAGCGTGATCTTGTTCACATACAGTGTTCTGATGTTTGAATATGTTTGTTCATATTCTATTGGCGGAGTTCGATCTCATGTCTTTCAAATCCTTTGATTCCCTCTCCCTTTTGGCGGCCTTTTTTGGCAAGACGTTTGGGACATGTGTGCGGATGCAGCGTCAGGTGAACAGGTTGCATACCAGCCTGACCAAAGGGTCTGTCAAACGTCCTGGATTGGACAACTGACCTCGTACTGACCAAAATGACCCGAGGGCTTCTGGCGCATTCGATTGTGCTTGAAGCCCTTTTTGTCTCGGGCGTATACCGAAGGCAGGATGAAACACTTTCGGAACAGATTTCTATCATTTGCCCTGTCTCTGCTGGTCATTCTGACCGGTCAAGGGGTGGCTGCGTCGCGTGGCGTTGATACCGCAGTCGGGCAGATGGTGCTGTGTACTGGTGTTGGTCCTGTTGTGATCTATATGGATGCCGAGGGGCAACCGGCAAAGCCCCCGCATTTCTGCCCCGACTATGCGCTGACGTTGCTGGGTGCTATTGCTGTCGTTTCACATGTGCTGCCCGATGCACCAAGTTATGCCGGGCCATTTTTAGAGCGCGGCGACAGGAGCCTAATAGCAGCGCCCGTTCCGTTTCAGCCCGCCCGCGCGCCACCTGCAAGAGCCTGATTAAATTTAACTTTTTCAGACACTTGACATAGGAGAGGCGCAATGTCCCTCACTTCCAAACTTTTGGCAACCCTGGCTGCGGCCGCATTTGCCACCACTGCAATGGCGCAGGAAACCATCACACTAGAAGATGCCTATGCGCGCTCCGCCGGCAAAACGGCGAAAGCGGGCGCGGCCTTTATGGTGATTCAGAACACGGGCGAGGCGGATGACCGTCTTGTTCGCGCGGAATCGGAGGCGGCTGCACGGGTTGAGCTGCACACGCATCTGATCGATGCCAACGGCGTGGCGCAGATGACCCATGTCGAAGAGGGGTTCGTCATCCCAGCCGGTGGTGCGCATGCGCTCAAGCGCGGGGGCGATCACGTGATGTTCATGGGATTGGTTGCTCCGTTTGAACATGGTGCAACTGTGCCTGTAACGCTGGTTTTTGAAAAAGCCGGTGAGGTTGAGATCGACGTGCCGGTTGATCTGGAACGAAAAGACATGGGCGCCCACTCGAACTAAGGTCACGTCATCCTTCAAGCCGCTATGCGGCCGTCATCCACGCGTCAGGCCGGGCTTTGCCCGGCCTGTTTGCCTATCGCTTCAACGGTTAACAACCCGCATCGAAACGCGGTCATGCGCCCGTTTGAAGCGCGCTGCCAGAAAGAACATCACGGCGGCGAAAGCCAGAGCGGAAAAGGCAATGGCCCACCCCAGTGCGACCATGCCACTGCCGGGCCAGAACAACAGCACCAACCCAATGATCAGAGCAATGATCCCCGAGTTTCGCACCATCACGGCATCCGGGTTGTTGCTGGGTATCTGCCGCCATGCCAGCAACGAACCGATGCCGACGATCAGCGCCCAAGCACCCAGCAGGAAAAATGTCAGCCGCGCAACACCCTCGGGCCAGATCAGCAGGACAAGACCGATCAACAGTGCCCCGATGCCGACGCCGCCGATCAATCCGCGCCGTCCAAAGCCTAGTAGGGTCAGGCCGCCATCTAGAACCAAAAGCAGGCCGACCAGTCGCAACAGCAATGAGATACTGCCCGTTGGCCAAAACAGCGCGGCGATCCCCAATGCTCCGGCCAGACATCCGCGCAACAGGAAGGTCCACCACAGATTTGCCAGTTGGTCGCCAAATGTATCGCGGCCCTCCATACTGGAATCGTCCAGGATTTCTTCGCGCGTGTGGTGGGGGTCGGTCATGGGAGCCTCTTATTTCGATTGTCGTATCAATAATTTTGGTGCCGGTCTGGCGGGTTAAGATTCGCGCAGTAGCTTTTGAACCCAGCGTGGCAAGGTTTCGGATGCAGGGCCAAGTATCACCTGATCGAAACTCGAGGCGCCGGATGACGGATCCAGGTTCAACTCGACGGTTCGTGCGCCTGACATTGTCGCCTCGTGCACAAATGCTGCGGCGGGGTAGACCTGACCCGAGGTGCCGATTGAAGCGAAGATTGTAGCATTGGCCAGGTGATCGTAGATCAGGTCCATAAAATAGGGCATCTCACCGAACCATACAACATCGGGTCGGGCGGTTGGGCCACCGCAGGCGGGGCAGGGTTCGCCCACCGACATCTCGGGCGGGGCGACCCAGCGGTAATCGCAGGTGGTGCATAAGGCCCCAGCGAGGGTGCCGTGCATATGGATCACATTCTCGGATCCTGCGGCTTCGTGGAGGCCGTCGACATTCTGGGTCACGATGATAACCTCGCCGGGCCAGTTGCGTTGCAGGTGGGTCAGCGCGGTATGGGCCGGATTGGGTTGCGCCTGTGCAGCCTGCACACGGCGCGCGTCGTAGAACTTGTGCACCACCGCCGGATTGCGGGCAAAGCCTTCGGGCGTGGCGACATCCTCGATCCTGTGCTGCGCCCACAGACCTCCTTCGTCGCGGAATGTGCCCAGCCCGCTTTCGGCGGAAATCCCGGCACCGGTCAGAATGACGATCTTTTGCATTTCCGCCTCACGCGTTACACCCGGTTGTATGACACACCGTATCCTTTTCGTCTGTTTGGGCAATATCTGCCGGTCTCCGGCCGCCGAAGGTGCTTTTCGCGCCCGTGCGCCGCATCATGCCACTGACAGCGCCGGAACCTCTGGCTGGCACATCGGAGACCCGCCTTATGGCCCAATGCAGCAGGCTGCTCATGCCCGTAGTATCGACATCAGCGATCTGCGCGCGCGCAAATTCGTGGCCGAAGATTTTGACCGCTTTGACCTGATCATCGGAATGGATGCAGAGAACCTTACCAATATCGAAAATTTGCGTCCCCGTGGCAACGAAACTCCGGTTCGCTTGCTGACTGATTTCGCTACTGAGACAGGCGCGGATCATGTGCCCGATCCGTATTACACCCGTGATTTCGAGGGCACGCTGGATTTGATCGAAAAGGCCGTCGCAGGTCTTGACGCACATCTGAGGGCTTAGTTGTAAGAGCTCTGATGTCTTCGACATTCAGATGTAAAATCAATCGACGCCTGCATCGGGGCCAAGCTCACCTGTTTGGTTCTTTCGCAATCACAGTGGATAAGGTGCGTGTCGTCCGGCTTCTGGTGATCGCAATCGCACCCAAAACCAAAGCGCAGGCTACGGCCTGTGGCGTTGTGATTGCTTCGCCAAAGGCAAGAAAGCCCACAGCAAACATTGTCGGCAATTCAATGCTGCCGACGACCGCAGTTTGAGAAGCGCCGATCAACGGTGAGCAGATCGTATAAATGAGCTGTGGCACAAGCGCTGTGATCAGGCCAATTCCGACGATCAAAATCCAGTCGGATTGCCCCTGCGGGAGCAACTTGGCAACATCGGCGTTCAGCATCAGCGGCAAGAGCCCGAGAACCGATCCCAAGGAAACCGAAGCAATGCGCGCAAGCGGTGCGATGCGGGACAACCTGTGAACCAAGACACATATGCCGAAGCCGAACCCGATTGGGGCTGCTAGCGACATCAGAAGCGTTGGTATGTGCTGTAGCGGAACGGATGCGGGCGATCCTGCAATGAGTGCCGCCAACGTAATGAGGCCCGAGGCGAACAATGCGCGCCTTGTGGGTGTATCGGCGAACAAAGCCCAGGCAATGATCAGCGTGAAAACCGGATAGGTCATATAGAGAACGCCCACAGTCGATGCGGGCAATGTCTCCAGCGCCGTCACATATCCAATCCATCCAAGGCCCATTACCGCGCCTGCCGAAAGCCCCCAAACAATCTCGCGCCAAGCGTTTCGGTGTATAAAAAGAACAGGCAGCAGCAGAATTGCCGTAACGATGTAGCGATAGAACGCGACGGCATAAGGCGCGACGCCTTGCTCGGTCAGCCCTCGGCTAAAATAAGGAACCAGCCCGAAACAAATTGAGGCGAATAGAACGCCGGCAACCGCAATCGGATAGGGAATAGTTGGTCTCGTCTGTGTTGATATCGTTGCCATTCCAATTTGCTATCACAGGTTTGCGACTGCTGTAGCAGAGATTCGTCGAGCGGTTGCTTCGGTTCGCAAAGCTAACCCTAGTTCGGTTCTGTATGAAGATGGTGGCAGAAACACACGGCGCGTTGGTAATTATGCTTCCAATTTCTGCGGTGCCCTACACTAACTCATCACCTTCAACTGCCCGCCCAGCCACGGCACCTGCGCGACTGCCGGATCAACAATCTGGCTCCGCATCAGCCGTCGGATCATGTCTGCAACCTCTTTGGGTACTTGGTCCGACCAGTCAGAGCGGGTGAACAGCGAAATTGTGCGGGCGAAGTCACCGAACGGGACCGGGTGCGCCTCCATCCCGTCATGAAACCGCGTCGCACGCATATATCCCAGTGGTGTTGTGATCGCCCAGCCAAGCCCCTGTGCGACCATTGCCATCAGCGCCAGGTGCGAGCCGATTTCAAACCGTTCCTCGAACTCCATTTGCTGGCGCGCCAGATGCGCCTCGATCTGGCGACTGATCAGCTGATCTCGGGCGTATCGCAGAAAGGGCAGGTCCTGTATTGAATTCCCCATACCCTTTGGGGTCACCAGAATGAAAGGGTCCTGAACCAGAGGGTATTCAATCACACCCTTCAGGACCTCTCCGGAATGCGCGGATACAGCCATATGCAGCCTCTGCGCCTCCAGCTCGGCGAACAGGTTTAGACTGGGCAACGTGATCAGTTTGAATTTCGACCGGGTCAGGCTGTCGGCCAGCAAGGTCGCCAGCCGCGGGGTCAGATCGTTGTCGAAATCGTCTATCAAACCGATGGAGAGGGTGGTCAGATGCCCCAGATCCATCACGGTCAGTTCGCTTTGGGCCATTTGCAGTTCGGCCAGCACGACCTCGGCCCGCGCCAGAAAGCTGCGGCCGGCTTGCGTTAAACGCATTGGTCGTCGCCCGTGATCGACCAGATCAGTGCCCAATGCCTTTTCCAGATTGCGCAACTGCTGAGAAACTGAAGGCTGGCTGAGCCCCGTGATCTCGGCGGCCTGTGCCACCGATCCTGTCCGCGCCAAAGCCTCGAACACCTCAAGGCCCCGCAGGGTCAGCCCTTTCATTACCATCTGATACACCTTTCGCTGCGCCATATCTGAGGTGCAGTGCGCATCAGGTCAAGCAGCGTGACCAGCTTAGTTGCAGATTGCCTGCGCCATCTGGCCAAAGTTCTTATACCGATCCCACAGCGCATCATCGCGCGAAGTCTGCGACATCTTCAACTCCTGCGCCTGATGGGGGTCGGTAAACCACTTGGCGACGGTCTTCTGATCGCCCCGCGTCAACGCCTGATCCGCGACGCGCTGAATGCAGCTGCACCGCGCCCGCGTCGCCGCCGACCGGTCCGACGCCAGACACGCCCGTTTGATCTGCGCAGCCTCGCTCGGTGCCGGAGCCATCGCCGTCAGCGATGCCGCGCAGAATGCGATTAAGAGGAACTGTTTCATGCTCTTGCCTCGTTTTTGCCTGCCCGGACGGGTCTGATGCCCCTCTCGGTCTGCGGGGGAGTATGAATCAAACGGGGGGAGGGATCAATTGTTTTGACAGGCAAATCAAACGGTGTTGATTTGACGAGGGCACAACTACGCACTGAGGTGCGTCGGAAATGAATAAAAGCAGCTTATTCAAGGAGCAATTTTGTGGTTTCGATCAAAACGTTTTTCTTCTCGATCGCAGTCTGTTTGTCTCCGATAGCAGCTTTGTCAGATTCTGGTTCTCTGCAAGGCGAAGACGTGCCGGAATTCAACGAGGCGGTTCAAGCATGGTTGGATGGCGATGATTTGGTCGCATTGCAAAATCTGGCTGGACAGGCGCAACAAGGCAATACTGCGGCGCAAATCTTGCTGGCGAGTATAGCAAGCGGCAGCAAATACCACTCTCATGTTACTACAGATATGGAGCGCAAGGAGCGCATTGCTTTGTTGCGCAAACCCGGCGGTCTGTCTGGTAAATCTTGGCTGACCGAAGCACAGAACTCAGAGGCCTTAGCCCTGGCGCTTCTTCAAGCGTCCAAGATAGGAGAGAAGGCTCCGGCAATTGCAACGCTCATAGAGTTGGGCGAGCCGCAGAGAGCAATAATTGCTGCGCAATCTATGCTGTTAAATGGTGAGGCTGAAGAACTTGTTTCTGTCTTGCAGGGTCTGGATGACAAACTTCCCGAAGAGGCTGATGTATTATTGGCATGGGCGATTTTTCAAGCTTCACAAGGCTCAGACAGCCCATATGCAGGATCGGCTAGTGTTCCTAGAACTTTGACTGGTAATGAGCATTTCCGACTGTCTGAGTTTGCTTGGGGCCATCTCTCGCCACGCGCACTGGTCGAAGATGGCGAAGCGCGTGAAGCGGCAATTAAACACAGCGGCAATATCCGAGCTTGGACGCCGGTTCGAAATTTCTGTGAAGATCAATGCCCGGACTCTATTTCGGAATGTACTGCAACCGGCGGAAGTTACCTTACGACGCCATTGTCACCGCGCAGCCCGTTGGAAAGTGTAATTTCGAACGAAGTTTATTGGGCCAGTAAGCGTGTCACCGGCGATCTTGCTAGGTCCACTTGGGAAATCATCGTGGAGGCTGACAGTGATGCCAAGGTTCCCGACGCATGTTTCAAACGAAGTATGAAAGAACTGCAGCTAGTCGAAGGTCATGGGTAGGAGCGTTAGGTAAGATTTAGCAGGCCCAAGATGGAGCATACTGATGTATTTGCGCCTTAGCTGTTCTCTGTTTCAAATTTGATCGCCGCTGTTGTTTCAGCAGCCATTGACCAAACCTTAAAATCTATACATATCCCCAATCCATGACAGACCTCGCTCATATCCGCAATTTCTCCATCGTCGCGCATATCGACCATGGCAAATCCACCCTTGCTGACCGGCTCATCCAAGAGACCGGTACGGTCAAGGATCGTGACATGAAGGAACAGCTGCTCGACAGCATGGATATCGAGCGCGAGCGCGGCATCACCATCAAGGCCAACACGGTCCGCATCGACTATACCGCCGACAATGGCGAGAAATACGTGCTGAACCTGATCGACACCCCCGGCCACGTGGACTTTGCCTATGAGGTCAGCCGGTCGATGCGTGCCGTCGAAGGCTCTCTGCTGGTTGTGGACTCGACCCAAGGGGTCGAGGCGCAGACGCTGGCCAACGTGTACCAAGCCATCGACGCCGATCATGACATCGTGCCGGTGCTCAACAAGATCGATCTGCCTGCGTCCGACTGTGACCGCGTGGCCGAACAGATCGAGGATGTGATTGGCATCGACGCGTCCGAGGCGATTCAGGTCAGCGCCAAGACCGGGCAGGGCATCCATGAGACGTTGGAGGCCATTGTCACCCATCTGCCGGCCCCCAAGGGTAATCTGGATGCACCGCTCAAGGCGATGCTGGTCGATAGCTGGTACGACGCCTATCTCGGCGTCATCGTTCTGGTCCGCATCATGGACGGCACCCTGAAAAAGGGCATGCGCGTCAAGTTCATGTCGAACAACACCCTGCACCATGTCGACCGCGTCGGCGTCTTCCGGCCTGAGATGGAGATGGTCGACAGCCTCGGTTCCGGCGAAATCGGCTTTCTCACCGCCTCGATCAAACAGGTCCGCGACACCCGCGTTGGTGACACGATCACCAATGACCGCAATGGCGCAGAAATCGCGCTGGACGGCTTTAAACCCGCGCAACCGGTGGTGTTCTGTGGCCTCTTCCCCGTCGACAGTTCCGAATTCGAAGACCTGCGCGACGCGATCGACAAACTGGCGCTGAATGACGCCAGCTTCAGCTTTGAAATGGAAACCTCGGCCGCCCTTGGCTTTGGCTTCCGCTGCGGCTTCCTGGGCCTGCTGCACCTTGAGGTCATTCGCGACCGGATTGAGCGCGAATATGATATCGAGCTGATCACCACCGCGCCCTCGGTGATCTATCACGTCTTCATGAAAGACGGCGAGATGATCGAACTGCACAATCCCGCCGACATGCCCGACCCGTCAAAGGTCGACCATATCGAGGAACCACGCATCAAGGCGACCATCCTTGTGCCGGATGAATTCCTGGGCGACGTACTGAAACTGTGCCAGGACCGCCGCGGCATCCAGATGGACCTGACCTATGCGGGCTCGCGCGCGATGGTCGTCTATGACCTGCCGCTGAATGAGGTCGTCTTTGACTTCTACGACCGCCTGAAATCGGTGACCAAGGGCTATGCCTCGTTTGACTATCAGATGACCGGCTATACCGAGGACGCGCTGGTCAAGATGTCGGTGCTGGTGAATGATGAACCGGTCGATGCGCTGTCGACCATGGTTCATCGCGACCGGGCCGAGATGCGGGGCCGGGCGATGTGCGAAAAGCTCAAGGACCTGATCCCGCGCCACATGTTCAAAATCCCGATCCAGGCCGCCATCGGAGGCAAGGTCATCGCCCGCGAGACCCTCTCGGCCCTGCGCAAAGACGTGACCGCCAAATGCTATGGAGGCGACGCCACGCGGAAACGCAAACTGCTGGACAAGCAGAAGGCGGGTAAGAAAAAGATGCGTCAGTTCGGGAAGGTCGATATCCCGCAGGAGGCGTTTATTTCCGCACTTAAAATGGACTCTTAGTCCATTTTAAGTGTGAGTGCGCGAAAGCGTTTGGCAAAGCCAAACGCGTGCCCACACCGTGGGTTGGGAGAGCGACCGCAGCCGCTCAACCCATTACTTTTCCTTCCGAACGCCCTTAAAGGGTTTCTTGCTGGAAGTTTTGACGTCCATGAAGCGTCCGGTTTCGGAGTTGCGCTTCACATAATGACCGGACGGCGTCTTAGTTTGCGAACGGCCTTTGACCATTCCGTTGCGACGCCCATCACCTGAAGGTGGGTTGGTAGCCATCAGCAATACCTTTCACTGAGTGTGGCAGACAAAACTGCAATAGAAGCAGCCATTCACCTGAGAATAGTAGCGACGTGCTGCTGTGACCGCTGGTCCGCATGAAGAAAAATCACCTAAATAGATTCGATTTTCCGTAGCGGGCAGCCAACTGCAACCAGTCGTATGGACCTCGTGGTCGCCGTTAGATTGCGCATTCTTATTTACATAATAGTGAGCCATATCAGGCCTCCATCGTTAGTTTCGATGAAGGCCGCTTGACTTAATCGGTATGAGTTGATTCACTCATATTGCACCCCGAATTACCGCCGCGACCTTCGAATGAAGTTGCGGAGCCGGAGTGAAGCGCTGCCTTGGCCTGCACGCCTTGGCGGCGCACTTGATTCCGGCTGTCACGTTGATACTGCGATGGGGGGATAGCGCTGTCAACAAGATATAGTGATCTTGCCAAAATATACCTCTATATTACCATTTACTACCAGATATGGTGGCTTGTCAACAGGTTTTGGTAGTTTCCTGTGGATAACTTGTTGTTTGTTTGTAACCGCCCACTGATCAGCACTCAGTTGTCGAGCGTTGGTGCATGAAAGTGGATTGCGTGTTTTTTGACTACCCGCCCGGCGGCACCGCCGGGCCGCGCCGACCCGCCCCCATGGGGCGGCGCGTTTGCGCCTCCCCTCGGGCCGGCGCTGCCCTCCATTCTGCTAATAAACCCTTGCAAACGCGTTCACGACGCAGCGCTCTGCCCGTTCGCGGCTGAATTCGTCCATTGGACGAATTCCAAGACGCCGCTCACTCTGACCCAGATCAAAGACCGCATGCGCTCTCAATCCTAGGATCCGCGGAAGTTGAATCCCTGATATGAGGCCCCCATGCTTCCCCTGATGCTGATCGTACATATCTTCCTTGGCTCTACCTTTGCCGGGTCCGCTGTGATTGCGGTTCTGTCGATGGGGTATACGACGCTATACCCTATCCTGATTGCTGCCGGAGCTGGCTTTATTGCGGCGTTTCCGGTTTCGTATCTGGTGACCCGAAAGATCGCGGGATAAGGCCTGTTCGACCCATTGTGACCAACCTCACAGCCGCATCCCGGCTGACCTGCTAGAGTTTACCCTGCGGAACCCTAGCAGGAGGCGCAGATGTCCACATCCATGATCCCCTTCATTGCCCTCGGGTCAGCGGGTCTCTATTCCGTTGCCATGGTCGCGATGAAGTTCTGGTGGAAAATCCCAGGCCTGGGGCTTGGCCTGCTGATCGTCGCGACCCTGCTGGCCGGGGCGACGCTCGAACTCGCCGCGCTGCGCGACGAACGGTTGGGCATAATCTATACTGGCATTCTGGGGGCCGAGGTCGTTCTGATCGCCATCGCCTCATTCTTTCTGTTTGGCGAAAACTTCTCGCATCGCGAAGTGTTTGGCATTTCCCTGGTCGTGATCGGCACCGCGCTGGCCTGGGCCTAAGCGCGACAATCTGGTTAGGCTTTTTTAAAGCCTTCATGAAGCTTCCTTTAGGTAAGTTGCAACCGGCCCTCAGCCACCCAATCTGTATAAAAGGCCAGCGAAAGGCCCAGCACAGGAGGTGAGCCAGTGACAGCAAATTCAACTATCGAAGCGGTAAATGCCCCTTCATTTAGGTTGGCTGCGTGGGCTGGCGCAAGGTCCTTGGGCTGTATGTAATTTTGAATTTGCGTAGCCTGCGCGATCGAACGAGTTCCGGGCTCGTCTCTGGTCTCCAGGTGAACTGAAGCGTCTCTGGTCCGGTTGGAATTTAGGGGGTACTGGCTGCGAATTGCCGCAGCGCTTAGTAGGTAACCCAACCGGGTCGGAGCGCTTCTCAAATTCAGAACAGGCTTTCAGCGCAAAATGCGGGCAGGTGGCCCTGATTGGTCAGAAAATGCCTCGGTCCTCGGAGGCCGTGGCCAAAGAGCGACCCGTTCAAGGCGGGTTTGATTCGAAATATCAGGGATCGGATCGGCGCAATCGCTCACCAAAACCCCCAGAAGGGTCGTGCAGTCCGTTCGCGCCTGCAGAAAGAGTCCAAAATCCCGGGCCAAGCACGCAATTTCACTTGTCCAATCGCAACTCTGCGCAGGAACGTAAAATCTAGAGTTATCCACATCACTCTCCAGCGAGATATCAACAGTTTATCCCCGGCTATTTTTTATGCTGCAGTGCTATTTTCTTGCCCGTTTATGACCGCGATGTAACAGTCAGGTTACCGCAGAGGTTCTTAGGATCCTGGGTGGGACGCAAAGGCCAAGGGGGTCGCTGCGGTGAAGGGAAATCTTAGGATTTTGTTCTACTGCAAAGACTTACCGGTGCGTGATCCGCTGATTTGGGCGTCAAGTTTGAAACAGGTGATCAAGCTCTCAGAAGGTTAATGCGTGCTGTGAGGGGCCCTCGGGCTCTGTTCAGCGGCTGTGGCCCCTTAGGGGGACAAAGCAACTGGATCGAGACGTCCCTCGGGCGTGTCGAACCGGTAAGGCGTCAGGGGTGTCCTTTGGGCACGTGCAAAGACCGCGTCTGCGCACCTGACGCCTTTTCCTTTTTCCGGGCCCCGGATTCATACAGGCAGCGATTTAATTCCCCCTAAAACGGGAACGGGGTTCTTGCGTTTAAGCAAGAACCCCGTGATCGTGTCAGAAATGCAATGCCGCGTCTATGCACCTGTGTCCGCAAGGATAGCGGGTGCGGGTGCAGAGGGCAACTATATCTTGTATGCCGCCCGATCTTGACCGCTACATTCCGAAAGGAATCAGATGTTTTCCTGAACCTCGGTGGCTGCGCCCTGAATTGCGTCACCTGCTTTTTCAATATCTTTACCGGCGCCTTTAGCGGTTTCACATGCGGCGAGTGTGCAAAGGGCCAGTCCAATAAGTGCGGCTCGGATCATAGGTCTCTCCTTTTGTATAAGTCCCGATTTTCGTAGCAGTTTTGCTAATGGTGAACCAGAGTTTTGAACCGGCAATCTATTCTTTACGAAAAAGCGGCCCGATGGCGGCGGTTACCAGAAAGATCACAGCTGCGGCGCAGACGATGCTGGGCCCGGCCGGAGTGTCGGCAAGATACGCACCGCACAGCCCGACAAGGGCGGCAGCTGATCCGATGATGGCGGCCCCGAACGCCATATTTTCAGGTGTTTTCACCAAAGACCGCGCGCCGGCTGCCGGGATGACGAGCAGGGCGGCAATCAACAGAACCCCTACCACTTTGATTGCTACGGCAACGGCCAGCGCCATGGTCAGCGTCAACCACACCTCCTCGCGCTTTGGGTCAATGCCGGATGCATAGGCCATGTCCGGGTTCAGCGTGGCGACAAGTAGGGCTGACCAGCGCCAGATCATGACTGCCAGGATCAACGCGCCGCCGCCCCAAATGGTTGCCAAATCGCCTTTGGTGACAGCCAGGATATCACCAAACAGAAAGGCATTTAAATCCAGCCGGACGTCGGACAGCAAGGCGACGGTGACTAGTCCTGCGGCCAGGGCTGTATGCGCTATTACGCCTAGTAATGTGTCCATCGCCAACCCCTTGCCACGCAAAAGCGTGACGGTAAGCCCCATGGCAAGCGCTGACGCCACAATCGACGGCAGCATCGGAAGCGAAAACGCCAGAGACAGTGCCACACCCAGAACAGCCGCGTGCGCTGTGGCTTCGCCCAGATAGGCCATCCTGCGCCATACCACAAAGCACCCCAAAGGGGCCGCCGCGAGTGCAACACCAATACCCGCCAGCGCCGCACGAACCATAAAATCGTCTAACATCAGTTGGTTGTTTCCTGGTCGTGGTGGTGGTCATGGTCGTGCGAATGGCTGTGTTGATGTTGGTAAAGGGCCATCATGCCCTTGGTTCCGCTGCCAAATAGGGCCCGGTATTCGGGTGCGTCCGCGACGGTATGAGGCGACCCCTCGCAGCATATATGTCCGTTCAGACATAGCACACGGTCTGAGGCCGCCATGACAACGTGCAGATCGTGACTGACCATCACGATCGCGCAACCAAGGTCGCGTCTGACCTGCTCAATGCGTTGATAAAAGGCAGCTGCACCCGGTTGATCCAGGCCTTGCGTCGCTTCATCCAAAAGCAAGACCTGAGGATCATCAAGGAGTGCGCGCGCCAGCAGAACTCGTTGAAATTGACCGCCCGAAAGTTGGGTCATTTGCCGGTTGCGCAGATCCGGGACGCCCGCTCGTTCTAGTGCATCCAGCGCTTTGCGGGCCGAGATCCGTTTGGGTAAGCCCAGGAAACGTTGCACGGTCATCGGTAAAGCGGCGTCCAAAGCCAGTTTTTGCGGGACATAACCGATGCGCAGGCCGGGTGCGCGGCTTACCTGGCCTTCTGATGGGGTAATGGCCCCAATGATCGCCCGTAAAAGAGTCGACTTACCAGATCCGTTGGGCCCCACAATGGTTACGATCTCTGCTTCGGAAACTGCCGCATTCACATGTTCAAGGATCGTGCGGCCGTCGATCCGAATGGACATGTTTTTCAATGAAATAAGGGGGGTATTCATGCCGCCGACCCTACGCATTCGGGACATAGGCCCTCGGCCTCGACCACTACTCGTTCGATTTGAAACCCCGAGGTGTTCGCCGCAGCGCCCAATCGACCCTGTGTCAGCTCGGTTTCCGTTTCAGCCACTGCTTTGCAGGACCTGCAGATCAGAAACGCGGGGACATGGTCATGGGTCGGGTGGGCGCAGGCTGTATAGGCATTCAGTTGCTCGATACGATGCACGAACCCGTTTTGCACAAGGAAATCCAGTGCACGATACGCGACCGGAGGTTGCGACCCGAGCCCTTCTGCAGCTAGCACAGCCAGGATATCATATGCGCCCATTGCCCGGTGCTTTTCCAACAGGATCTCAAGAACACGGCGTCGGACAGTGGTGAACTGCAGGCGCTTTGTTCTGCACTTGTTTTCGGCCTGAGACAGCGCAGTGTGAACGCAGTGGGCGTGATCGTGTTGTCTGAATCCAACGGTGCTCATGACGGGGCTCCAATGATTTTGAACTTGATATGTAATAACGTCCGGATTAACAAGCGCTCAGCGAATGTAATAACATATCAATTTGGAGGGAAAATGTTCCGATCTACACTATATGTGTGCTCACTTGCGTTTGCGGGCCAGGCAATCGCCGAGGCGCCAAGCGTGGCCGTCGATATTGCGCCTGTCCATTCGCTGGTCGCCCGGGTGATGGACGGCGTGGGTGAGCCCAGCTTGATCATTCCACCCGGCGCGTCTCCGCATGATCACGCGATGCGGCCTTCTGAGGCGCGGTCTTTACAATCCGCCGAGATCGTATTCTGGACTGGAGAAGAGCTGACCCCTTGGCTGGTTAAACCCTTGGGCGCGCTGTCGCCGGATGCGCTGCATGTCTCTTTGTTGGATGCGGATGGAACAATTCTCTATGAATTCCGGGATGCGACCGATCATGATGACCATGATGACCATGCGGATCATGATGGCCACGACGATCACGCGGATCACGACGATCATGCGGGTCATGACGATCACGACGACCATGCGGGCCATGCAGACGACCATGGCCATCATCACGAAGGGGTTGACCCCCACGCCTGGCTGGATCCCGAAAATGCACGTATCTGGGTTCAGGTAATTGCCGCAACGCTCTCAGAGGCGGACCCTGAAAACGCCGATGCTTATCAGCAGAACGCGGCGACCGCTGATCGGGAACTGGTTGAACTGAAAGAAAAAATTATGACAGATCTGACAGATATGCAGACGCTGTCATTCATAACGTTTCATGATGCCTATCAGTATTTCGAAAAGCGATTTGGGCTGGAGTCATCCGGCGCAGTCAGTCTTGGCGATGCGTCCTCTCCCGGGCCGGCGCGATTGGCGGCTTTGCGTGAAAAGGTTGAGCATGAAGGAATTGTTTGTGCCTTTTCCGAGCCGCAATTTGACACAAGGCTGGTGCGGACAGCGATCGAAGGAACCGGGGCCACGATCTTTGAATTGGACCCTGTAGGCGTGAGTTTTGACACGGGAATTTCGCACTATGACAGTTTGCTAATGGCCATGTCCGCCGGCTATCAAGACTGTTCCAAAAGTAAGTCGTAAGTAGCCGGGATAGCGGATTGCTCTTATTCTTCGTTGCAAAAGAGTTCGTAGACAACCTCTAACATCCGGCGTGGCCGTTCATCGGCCAGTCTATAAAAGATCGCCTTGCCTTCGCGGCGAGGCGTCACCAACCCTTCAAGTCGCAACCGCGACAGTTGTTGCGAAACAGCCGCTTGCCGCGCCGAAAGCAGCTCTTCCAGTTCTGTTACTGACTTTTCTCCCGATACCAGGTGGCACAGGATCATGAGACGCCCTTCGTGGCTGATGGCCTTGAGGAAATTTGCAGCATGCGTTGCGTTCTCAACCATTTTGTCGAAATTTTCCGGAGATGTTTCCTGTGAAAGTTGTGGAAGGGCCATCCTCTGTTTCCTTACCAGCCCACACTTTGGGCGCCTGTTTGTGTTGCTGCCTGGAGAAGGTCGCAAGTCAGCTAGTTATGAACATTTACTCTCATATGCATGAATCAAAATGAGGTGAGGGGAAAAGGGGAACTTGTGAGAGTTCGACGCAGATTTCGACTTAGAAGAGCGTATCGCTTTAGTCACCGCTGAATATCTATTTGCATTTGCAGGGCATGAAGTTTCCTGCACCCCTTGCAGCCCCACTGTGGCGATACTAAGACTCAGGTAACAGATTTTCGGGTAGTGTCCCGATCCATAGCAAAGCAGGCAGGTTTCTTATGTTCGATCCCGTTGACACATACATGAACACGCTTGTCCCAATGGTCGTTGAGCAGACCAGCAGGGGTGAGCGCGCATACGATATCTTCTCGCGCCTTCTGAAAGAGCGGATCATCTTTATCAACGGCCCGATCCACGACGGGATGAGCCATCTTGTGGTTGCTCAGCTGCTGCACCTTGAGGCGGAAAACCCGAACAAGGAAATCTCGATCTACATCAACTCGCCGGGTGGCGTGGTCACCAGCGGTTTGTCGATTTACGACACAATGCAGTATATCAAACCGAAATGTTCCACATTGGTGATCGGTCAAGCGGCCTCGATGGGGTCGGTTCTGCTGGCCGGTGGTGAGAAGGGCATGCGCTTTTCCCTGCCGAACAGCCGCATCATGGTGCACCAGCCCAGTGGCGGATATCAGGGACAGGCAAGCGATATCATGATCCACGCAGCTGAGACGCAAAAGCTGAAGGATCGCCTGTATGATATCTATGTACGCCATACTGGACAGACCAAAAAGGCCGTTGAAAAGGCGCTGGACCGTGACAACTTCATGAGCCCGGAAGAGGCTAAGGAATGGGGTCACATCGACGAGATCGTTGAAAACCGCGCCAAGATGAGCGGCGAAGAGGGCTAAGCCCAGACCCCTCGTGTCGCCGATACGGGGGGTATTTTGAGATTGTAGCCGCCACAGTGCTGGCCTAAGCTGCACGAACAGGCGCAAGCGCGGCCCCGCAAGGGGCATAGGATGGAGCCCGAAAGGTAGATCATGGCGACGAATTCAGGCGGTGACGGCAAAAACACGCTCTACTGCAGCTTCTGTGGCAAAAGCCAGCATGAGGTGCGTAAGCTGATTGCAGGTCCGACCGTGTTCATCTGTGATGAATGCGTCGAGCTGTGTATGGACATCATCCGCGAAGAGACGAAAGCCAACGGGCTGAAATCTTCTGACGGAGTGCCGACGCCGAAAGACATCTGCGAAGTTCTGGACGATTATGTGATCGGTCAGGCTACGGCCAAGCGGGTTCTGTCAGTGGCGGTTCACAACCACTATAAACGATTGAATCACGCTCAGAAGGCCGGCAGCGATATCGAGCTGGCCAAATCCAACATCCTGTTGATCGGCCCGACAGGCTGCGGCAAGACGTTGTTGGCGCAAACTCTGGCGCGCATTCTGGATGTGCCCTTTACCATGGCCGATGCGACCACGCTGACCGAAGCCGGTTATGTGGGAGAGGATGTGGAAAATATCATCCTCAAGCTGTTGCAGGCTAGCGAATACAATGTCGAACGCGCGCAGCGCGGCATCGTTTACATCGATGAGGTCGACAAGATCACGCGCAAATCCGAGAATCCCTCGATTACGCGCGACGTGTCGGGCGAGGGCGTGCAGCAGGCGCTGCTGAAGCTGATGGAAGGCACCGTCGCCAGTGTTCCGCCGCAGGGTGGACGCAAGCATCCGCAGCAGGAATTCCTGCAAGTGGACACGACGAATATCCTGTTCATCTGCGGTGGTGCCTTTGCGGGTCTGGATAGAATTATCGCACAGCGCGGCAAAGGCTCGGCCATGGGCTTTGGTGCCGATGTGCGGGACAATGATGACCGCGGCGTGGGTGAGATTTTCAAAGAGCTGGAGCCTGAAGACCTGCTGAAATTCGGTCTGATCCCGGAATTTGTCGGACGTCTGCCAGTTCTGGCCACGCTTGAGGATCTCGACGAGGATGCGCTGGTCACCATTCTGACAAAACCCAAGAACGCGCTGGTCAAACAGTATCAGCGTCTGTTCGAACTGGAAGATGCCGAGCTGGGCTTTACCGACGATGCGCTCAAGGCAATCGCCAAACGCGCCATTGAACGCAAGACCGGTGCTCGCGGGCTGCGCTCGATCCTTGAAGACATCCTTCTGGACACGATGTTCGAATTGCCTGGCATGAAGAACGTGACCGAAGTTGTCGTCAATGAAGAGGCTGTATCCTCGGACAAGCAGCCGCTGATCATCTATGCGGATGCGGCGGAATCAGCTTCGGCCGGGTAATCACTGAATTTGAATTGCAACAGATGGCGCGGTGATCCCGCGCCATTTTGTGTTTGGGAGGGCAGGATGACGATAAGGCGAATTTCCTCGGGCGGCCAATATGAGGCCAAAGTCGGCTATTGCCGGGCAGTGGTTGCAAACGGTTTTGTCTTTGTTGCCGGGACCTGCGCACAAGGCGAAATCATTCCCAAAGATATCGTCGGACAGTGCAAATCCGCGCTGCAGGCGATTGAAAAGGCCTTGGATGAGGCTGGATCAAATTTGGCGCATGTGGTTCGGGTAAACTACTACCTTCCGGACATGTCAGAATTTGAACTGTGCTGGCCCTTGCTGGTTGAGGCATTTGGTGAAAACCCGCCGGCGGCGACAGTGACCGAATGCAACCTGATCACGTCAGAGGACCGCATCGAGATTGAAGTGACCGCAGTTTTGCCGGATTGATGCGCAACGTTACCCTAGCACTGGACCTTGGCGGACCTTTGGTCCATATCTGCAGAGACAAAAATGCCGGAGGCAGCCGATGGGAATCCTGAACAGTCTTTTGCGCGCCGTGACCTGGTGGAACGGGGCCACCCTGAACACCCAGATTTACACTTCGCGCAAAGGCGTGAAAGTCGGTGAAGATAATGAAGGCAATATGTTTTATCGTACCGCGGATGACAGCAGGCGTTGGGTGATCTTCAACGGCGAGGCCGAGGCCAGCAGGGTTGATCCCGATTGGCACGGTTGGTTGCACCGCACCTGGGACGAACCTCCAACCGACAAACCTCTGGCACATAAATCCTGGGAAAAACCGCATCAGGAAAACTTGACAGGAACCGCGCTTGCTTATGCACCGGCGGGGTCTTTGCGCCGCCCGGATCCGGTCGAGCGTTCGGATTATGAGGCCTGGAACCCGGAATAAGACGAGGCGAGCAATGTCATCTTACAAAGTTTCAGAAGTTTTGGTCGGAGGCGCCGTCCTGGCCGGGGCAATAGCGTTTGGCGTCTATGCGAGCCAGTCGACAGGCCTGTCCCAGGGCGGTTCTGGTTATGAGCTTAACGCCTCTTTCCGCTCGCTCGAAGGCGTCGGCGTCGGAACGGACGTGCGGCTTGCCGGGGTCAAAATCGGCACCGTGACAGGGGTGACCCTGAACCCGGAAACCTACCGGGCGGACACGACTTTTGCGATTTCTGATGGAATTCTGGTCCCCGATGACAGTGCTATCGTGATCTCATCCGAAGGGTTGCTGGGTGGTAACTTTGTAGAAGTCATGCCAGGCGGATCGCTCTTTAACTTTGAGCCGGGCGATCAGGTCGAGGATACACAGGGCGCAGTCAGCCTGATTTCGCTTTTGGTTAAGTTCGTCGCCGGAGATGGCGGCGAATGAAGCGATATGCTCTGATCGCGGCAATACTGGCAGCCTCTGGGGTAGCGGCACAGCAAAAGGTTCAATCCGGACCGGGTGCAATGCTCAGAGGGCTGGATAAGGTCAATGGCCAGACCGTTGATGTCGAACTGCAAAACGGCCAATCCAAGACAGTCTTTGGGCTGGATGTCGCACTGGGTGATTGCCGCTATCCTGCAGATAACCCAACAGGGGACGCGTTTGCCTACCTGACCATTTGGGAACAAGGCGGAACGGATCAGCTGTTTGATGGGTGGATGATTGCCACCTCGCCAGCCCTGAATGCGCTTGATCATTCGCGCTATGACGTCTGGGTGATCCGCTGTATCACGCCATCCGGCGATTGATCGAGATCAGCAGAGAAATCTGCCGCAACAGTCACTGCCTCTTCCAGCGCGTTCCGATACTGTGCCCGTGGCACCTCAATCGCGCCGAGCGAGGCGAGATGCGCGGTTAAAAACTGTGTATCGAACAGTTTGAACCCGCAGGACCGCAACCGGTCGACCAAATAAGCCAGTGCAATTTTTGAGGCATCCTTGCGTCGGGAAAACATGCTTTCGCCAAAGAAGGCAGCGCCAAGAGTAACGCCATAAACGCCCCCAACCAAATTCGGGCCGTCCCAGATTTCCAGCGAATGGGCGTGACCGGATTGGTTCAGCTTTTGGTAAAGGGTGCGAAGTTCCTGATTGATCCAGGTATCCGTGCGATCAGCGCAGCCATCAACAACGCCGGCAAAATCCCTGTTGATTGACACCGTGTACCCACAGTTCCGAATCCTGCGGGCCAAGCTGCGTGAGATGTGAAATCCGTCCAGAGGGAAGATGCCGCGAAACTTAGGATCAACCCAGAACAGGTCCGGATCATCGCGATGTTCAGCCATCGGGAAGATACCGATGGAATATCCATGGAGCAGTAATTCCGGGGAAAGGCTCATGCCAGGCGCCTCAGGGTCGGAAAGCGGCAACCTTCCGACCCAGCAGAGTTAGTCGGCCATATTCTCCGCAAGCCAGTGCTCCAGCCAGTGGATGTTATAATCACCGCTTTGGACGTCACTTTCTTGCAGAAGCGCGTGGAACAAGGGAACCGTCGTGTCGATTCCGTCCACGATCAACTCTCCCAATGCGCGTTCGAGACGGGCCAGTGCTTCGGGCCGGTCGCGGCCCTGCACGATCAGTTTGGCGATCAGTGAGTCGTAGTAGGGCGGGATCGTGTACCCGTCATACAACGCTGAATCCATCCGCACACCCAGACCGCCCGGCGCATGGTAGGCCGAGATTTTTCCGGGGCAGGGCGAGAAGTTTGGCAATTTCTCGGCGTTGATCCGAACCTCGATGGCGTGACCATTGATTTTCAGATCATCCTGACCGAATGACATTGGCTGACCAGCCGCAACGCGGATTTGTTCGCGCACCAGATCTACGCCAAAGATGCCCTCAGTGACCGGGTGCTCGACCTGTAGGCGGGTGTTCATCTCGATGAAATAGAAGTCGCCATTTTCGTACAGAAATTCGATCGTACCTGCACCGATATAGTTGATCTTGGCAACCGCATCGGCACAGACCTTACCGATCCTTGCGCGTTCTTCGGGGGTGATGCAGGGGCCGGGTGCCTCTTCGAATACCTTTTGGTGGCGGCGCTGCAGGGAACAGTCGCGCTCGCCCAGATGAACCGCTTGGCCCTTGCCATCGCCAAAGACCTGAATCTCGATGTGGCGCGGCGTGGTCAGGTATTTCTCAATATAGACCTCGTCATTACCAAAGGCGGCTTTGCCTTCGGCGCGCGCAGTCATAAAGGCGCTTTCCATCTCATCCGCACTCATCGCGACTTTCATGCCGCGTCCGCCGCCACCGGCGGTGGCCTTGATGATGACAGGATAGCCGAATTCTTCACCGATCCGCTTGGCTGCGGCCAGATCCGGCACGCCACCATCTGAACCAGGCACACAGGGAACGCCCAAGGCCTTCATCGTGTCCTTGGCGGTGATCTTGTCCCCCATCACGCGGATATGCTCAGCGGTGGGGCCAATGAAGGTGATGTCGTGATCTTCGACAATCTGCACAAACTCGGCATTTTCAGACAAAAAGCCGTAGCCCGGGTGGATCGCCTGAGCGCCAGTGATCTCGCAGGCTGAGATGATCGCAGGCACCGACAGATAGCTTTGAGGGCTGGGCGGGGGGCCGATACAGACCGATTCGTCCGCCATGCGTACATGCATCGCGTCACTGTCTGCGGTTGAATGGACGGCGACTGTCTTAATCCCCATCTCGCGGGCGGCGCGGATGACGCGCAGGGCGATCTCGCCTCGGTTGGCAATCAGGATCTTGTCGAACATGGGGCCGCCTTACTCAACAATGACCAGAGGAGTGCCGAATTCCACAGCATCGCCATCACCCACCAAAATACGCTTGATAGTGCCGGATTTAGGCGCGTGGATGTGGTTCATGGTTTTCATCGCTTCGACGATCAGCAGCGTGTCGCCTTCGGAAACACTGGCACCGACGGAGATGAAGGACGGCGCACCCGGCTCGGGCTGCATGTACACGGTGCCGACCATGGGCGAAGTCACAGCGCCCGGATGGCTGGCTGGATCGTCACTTGCTGCGGGTGCTTCAGCTGCTGCAGGTGCGGCTGCCGGGGCTGCGGCTGGCGCGGCCGCCGGGACCGCAACCTGGACCGGAGCGGCGACGGGTGACATGCGGCTAACGCGTACGTTCAAGCTGTCATCTTCGCCATAATCACGCTTTACCTGCAACTCGGTCAGGTCGTTTTCCCGCAGCAGTTCGGCCAGTGCCTTGATAAACGCCACATCCGCTTCGTGTTTGGTATCTGTCATGAGTGTCCTCGACGGTTCCCCTTTGGCCCGTCTGTTTCGCGCGGGCTTTGGTCTGATTACGCAGCGTTATAAGCTAAGCGTACGGCCATGAAAAGCACAGTCTCGGCCTGTCAGATGTGGGTTTTGCTGAAGATTACCAGTGGTAAACAGCGTTACAGCGGCATTCCGGAGAGTTTCGCAACCAGTTCAGGCAGTTTACGTGCCCCGAATTTTTCAAGCAGCCGCGCACGGTAGGCTTCGATTGTACGATAGCTCAGGTTCAGTTCCGCACCGATTTCCTTGGCCGACAAGCCCTTGCAGGACAGAATGGCTACCTCGCGCTCACGGATGGTTAGCTCGACCAGAGGGCGTTCCTCGGAAATATCCGAAAAACTCCAGATGCCATGGCGGAATGGATCTTCAGGCGTTAGCGAACGTCCGCGCGCGCGGCACCAGAATAAGTCGCTATCGCGGCGACGCATGACCCTCTCATCCGTGTAATATCCGGTGTCGCGCATGATTTGCAGGCTCCGTGCGCCGATACGTTCCCAATCTGCGACAGAAGGGTAGAGATGTAGCAGGGGCATGTTGCGGTAATCGGCCTCTTCACCGCCGAAAGTGCGTGCGAACTGCAGATTGCACCGGCGGATCACGCGGTTCTCCAATTCGACCAATCCGATCGGCGCATATTCAAAGGCTGGGTCGCTCATATGTCCATGGTGCAGGTGTTTTTCCGAAAATAGAAGGGGAAGGCCTGTGATTTTCGAAATATGCAAATGGGTTACACCGTGGTCCGGGTGTTTGGAACTGCGGGATGCGTTTGTGAAGAAAGTAAACTGCCCAAGAAAATTTATTGCTAAAGACTTATATTTAAATAATAGTTTTGAAAATGCTCCTGAAGTTGACCAAAGGAGCCAGCGGAAAAAGAGGAAATTTTGCGGGACACGTTAACAGGCAGCCGTATTCGCGAAAGGCGGCAGATCGCCGGATTGCGTCAGGCCCAGCTTGCACGGCAGGTTGGAATCTCGGCATCTTATCTGAACCTGATCGAGCATAACCGCCGCAGGATCGGAGGAAAGCTGCTGGTGGATATCGCTGCGGCCCTAACCGTTGAGCCTTCGGTGCTAACCCAGGGGATCGAGGCGACGCTGATTTCTGCGCTGCGCGAGGCTGCGGCAGATGCTGTTGGTCAGAAAGCCGAAGTGGACGGGCTTGAGGAATTCGCAAGTAGGTTTCCAGGGTGGGCGGGCGTTTTGGCGCAAATGCACAGCCGAGTGGTGTCGTTAGAGCGAACGATCGAAACCCTGTCGGATCGTTTGACCCACGATCCGCATTTGGCAGCATCCATGCACGAGGTCCTTTCGACAGCCGCTGCGATTCGTTCCACCGCTGCCATTCTTGCTGAAACGCAAGAGATTGAACCCGAGTGGCAAGACCGGTTCCACCGGAACCTGCACCAGGATGCCGAACGCCTGGCCGATAGCTCCAAATCGCTGGTGGCCTATCTGGATGATTCCGAGGGGGCCGAGGATCGTCGCGGGGTGCCTCTAGAAGATGTCGAAGCATTTTTTGACAGGCATGATCACCATTTCCCGGAAATCGAATCCGGAGGCGGAAGCGCAGATGTTAATCTGAACGAGATTGATTCCTCTGCCGCGCGAAAAGTGGCGCGGGATATTCTGGACGTCTACGAATCCGACGCTCGGCTTTTGCCTCTGGATGCGCTCAAAGGGGCTTTGGATCGGGGAGTTACAGATCCTTTGCTTCTGGCAACAGAGTATTCAGTCGACATCGCCACCGTCCTGAGGCGGCTGGCCGCCTTGCCCAAAGGGTATTTGTCGCGCCCGACCGGGCTGGTGATATGTGATGCCTCAGGTAGCATTTTGTTCAGCAAATCGGTGCCCGGTTTTGCCATGCCCAGGTTCGGCGAGGCGTGTCCTCTGTGGCCGCTGTTTCAGGCGCTGAACCGGCCGCTGGTTCCGATCCGAAAACGGATCGTTCAGTTGGGGCGAACGGCCGCGGAATTCGATTGTTATGCCTATGCCTGGCCGCAATCCATTTCCGGCTATGAAGATGCGCCGGTTTATCGTTCGGTCATGCTGGTTCGATCCGTCGAAGAAAGCCCTCAGGGCAGTCAGGCGGTTGCCCATGTTGGCCCAAGTTGCCGGGTCTGCCCCAATAAGGACTGTGAATCGCGCCGAGAGCCCTCGATTTTGAGCGAAGGTTTTTGACAGTTTCGTGACACTGCGCATAAGCTGTTTCGGACAGGTTGACAGTGGTGCAGCCCGTCTCGGGGAGGAATGAAATATATGAGCCGAAAGGTTCTGTTGATCGAGGATGAGCCGAACATTGCTGAAGCCATTCGGTTTTTGCTGACCCGCGAGGGATGGCAGGTTGAAACACATGCTGAAGGGACGGATGCGCTGCTGGTGATACAGGGCGCGAAGCCGGATCTTGTGATTCTGGATGTGATGCTGCCGGGCAAAAGCGGGATGGAGATTTTGCGCGA
Source organism: Ruegeria sp. CDSC051 (assembly GCF_059610665.1). Taxonomy (NCBI): domain Bacteria; kingdom Pseudomonadati; phylum Pseudomonadota; class Alphaproteobacteria; order Rhodobacterales; family Roseobacteraceae; genus Ruegeria; species Ruegeria sp. CDSC051. Next base: position 21,898 of record NZ_JBXWOC010000011.1, on the reverse strand, counting down.
CTTGCGCGAACTCGAAGAGCTGCGAAATCTTCCGGTTCTGATGCTAACGGCTCGTGGCCAATCGAAAGATCGTGAGATGGCCGAGAATGCAGGGGTCAGCCGGTTCATGACAAAGCCGTTTTCCAATGCAGAAGTTCTGACCGCCGTCCGCGATTTGCATGCGCAGGCCTCGCGGTCATGAGCATGCAGGACGACCGCCAACCATCTGGTGCGCGGCCGTCGCTGTTTCTTGAGCGTCAAAGTTACCGCCGACGCAGGCTAACCGACGCCGCCCGTTTATTGCCCATATTGGGGGCCGCGCTGATTGCGATTCCGTTGCTGTGGCCGCGTGGGGGCGATGCAGCGGACGGAGTGCCGCTGTCTTCTGCGATTCTCTATATCTTCACATGCTGGGCGGTTTTGATCGTTGCCAGCGTCCTCTTTGGGTTCGCCGCAAGACGCATATCAACCGGCGATGATTCCGAGCCAGGTCAAGACTGATGGCAACGCTGAACGTGCTGATCCTGGTTTGTTTGGGCTATGTGGTGCTGTTGTTCAGCGTCGCATTCGCCGCCGACAGAATGGCCGCGGCGGGCAGGGGGGCGTGGCTGCGATCTCCGTTGATCTACACGCTGTCGCTGTCGATCTATTGTACCGCCTGGACCTTTTATGGCGCGGTAGGGAACGCCGCCCGGTCGGGGCTGGAGTTCGTAACGATCTATCTGGGCCCCACGCTGGTCATGATCTGTTGGTGGTGGGGATTGCGCAAGCTGGTTCGGGTTGGCCGCAGCCAGAGGGTGACCTCAATCGCTGACCTGATTTCGTCTCGCTATGGCAAGTCGAACACGCTGGCGATTTGCGTCACAATTCTGGCCGTGTTGGGCGGGACACCCTATATTGCGCTGCAACTTCAATCCATTACGCTGTCATTCTCAATCTTTGCCGAGGCTGACCCAAGCGGTCTTTACCGCGAAGGGTCCAGTGTGTTCTGGGTTGCGGCGGGGCTGGCGGTGTTCGCCATTCTGTTCGGTACCCGCAATCTGGATGCCAACGAACGCCATCATGGCGTTGTCACGGCCATCGCATTGGAATCTGTCGTTAAACTTTTTGCGCTGCTGGCCGTGGGCATTTTCGTTGTCTGGGGTATAGCCGGAGGAGTCGGTCCGATGATGGACCGCATCGATGCCTCTGAGATCGGGCAGTGGAATGTGAATGCCGGACGCTGGACCACGTTTATATTTCTATCGGCTGCGGCCTTTGTGTGTCTGCCGAGGATGTTTCAGGTGATGGTGGTCGAGAACGCCGATGAAGGGCATCTGAGGACAGCCGCATGGGCCTTCCCCCTGTATCTGCTGTTGATGAGCCTCTTTGTCGTGCCAATCGCGGTCGTAGGATTGGACCTTTTGCCCGAAGGATCGAATCCCGATCTGTTCGTGCTGACGGTGCCCCTGTCGCAGGGCAATGAATGGCTGGCGATGCTGTCCTTTATTGGCGGCTTTTCATCCGCCACATCGATGGTGATTGTCACGGCAATGGCCCTATCGACCATGGTGTCAAATCACGTCGTGATGCCGATCTGGTTTAGCCGGCAGGAGGGCGCTGGCGCCGTATCCGGTGATGTCCGCAATGTGGTTTTGCTGTCGCGGCGGATTTCAATCGCCGTGATCATGGTGCTTGGGTTCTCGTATTACCGCATTTCCGGCGGCGGGGCCGCGCTGGCTTCGATTGGTCTGGTGGCCTTTGCCGGGATTTCCCAGATTTTGCCTTCGCTGGTTGGCGGGCTGTTCTGGCGCGGGGCGACGCGAACAGGCGCTTTGGTCGGGCTGACGGTCGGGTTCTTGTTGTGGATCTACACGCTGTTGTTGCCCGGCATGGGCAGCGCGATTATGTCGGATAGTGTCCTGCAGAACGGACCGTTCGGATGGGGCTGGCTGCGCCCGCAGGCCTTGTTCGGGATCGACGGAATGGACCCGATGGTGCACGCTGTGTTGTGGTCGCTGTCGCTGAACACGCTGGCATTTTGCGCGGCCTCTTTGCTGAGCTTCCCAAGCCCGCTTGAACGGCTGCAGGGCGCGCAATTCGTCAACGTATTCGACCATTCGGTCGCGCTGCGCGGTTGGACCGGATCGGTGGCACAAAGCGAAGACCTGATGATCATGACCCAGCGCATTTTGGGCGCAGGTCCGGCGCAAGAGTTCTTTCAGGCACAGGCCGAACAGCAGGGTGGGCGGTCCAGCCTGCCCGAACCTACGCCAGGGTTTTTGGAGCGGTTGGAACGTGAACTCAGCGGCTCGGTCGGGGCGGCGACAGCGCATGCGATGATCGGGCAGATTGTTGGTGGTTCCTCCGTTTCGGTCGAGGATTTGCTCGCTGTGGCTGACGAATCCGCGCAGATGTTGGAATACTCCAGCCAACTGGAAGCGAAATCCGCTGAACTCAGCCGTACGGCGCGTCAGTTGCGTGAGGCGAACACCAAGCTGACGCAAATTTCCGAACAGAAGGACGGGTTCCTCAGCCAAGTCAGCCACGAATTGCGAACCCCCATGACCTCGATCCGAGCATTTTCCGAGATCATGCGGGATACCGAAGGTCTGACCAGCGAAGAAAGAACGCGTTACGCTGCCATCATCCATGACGAGGCGCTTCGGTTGACACGGCTGCTGGATGACTTGCTGGACCTGAGCGTTCTGGAAAGTGGGCGAGTCAATTTGAACAAGAGCGGTGACACCCTGCGGTCGGTTTTGGATCGTGCTGTGTCCAGTGCCTTGGCTGGAACCAGCCAGAAACTAACCGTCCGGCGGTCGAAAACCTCCGAACGCGTTCTCCTGCATACGGATTTGGACCGTCTGGGGCAGGTGTTTATCAACCTGATTTCGAACGCTCAGAAATATTGTGATGCCAAAGAACCGGTTCTGACCATTTCCGCGCATGATGTCGGGGGGCAGGTCGTCATTGATTTTGCTGATAACGGCACTGGCATTCCTCCAGATGCCCGGCAGATGGTTTTTGAGAAATTTGCCCGCGTCGGAGGCGACAAGGCAGGTGGTGCGGGGCTGGGATTAGCGATCTGCCGTGAGATTATGCAAAGACTGGGGGGCGATATCAGCTACTTGCCCGGCCATGGTGGGGCTGCGTTCCGGGTCAGGCTGCCACAGGCCTACCGACAGGCTGCGCAGTGACGGCTGTATAAACAGGTTGGTAACTATCGCCGGGTTAGACCTGAAAGAGAATGCAGGAACAATCAGCGGTTTTAGGCATGACGCAATCTGTCAGCGCGGCTCTGGCGCGCAAGCTTTCGATCAGTCAGGAGGAAAAGGGTGACAAGCCTCGCTCGATCCTCCGTGCGCTGCGTCTGGCTTTTGCGCGCGCGGCAGAAGATCGTTTGCAGATGCCGTTGTCGGTTATTGGCGCCAAACAATCCTGTCGGCCACCAGGTGGGCTGACACAGTCTTTGGATGAGGATTGGATATTGCTGCTCTTTTCAGGCTCTGACAGCAGCTTGTCTGCGATCTGCATGGATATAGGGTTAGTGTCGGCTGTCGTGCAGGCTCAGACAATAGGCGAGGTGATGCCCGGAGCGCCTTCTGCGCGGGGGTTCACCGATACGGACGCGGCCATGGTGTCCCCTTGGATCGAAGAGGGGCTGTCTCGCGCGGCATCACTTGTCGAAACGGCGAGTGACCGCATGTGCCTGATCGGTTTTGAATATGCTTCGCGCCTTGCAGATCTGCGAACTTTGACCCTGGCGATGGTGGAAGAGGAATACCGAGTTTTTGAACTGACAGTCGAACTTGGCGGTGGGCTGAGACAAGGTCAGCTTTCAGTACTGTTGCCCATCCGACCGGCTGAAACGGCCGAGACGGAGGTGATTCATGATGAGCCAGAGGGCAGGCTTGATCAGGCATCGGGCGTGTTGAGGGCAGATTTGAATACGGTGGTCTGCCGGATGCCCTTGTCTCTGGCGACGCTTACAGAACTGGCGGTGGGGGATGTGTTGCCATTGATCGGGGCGCGGCTGGATCGTACCGAGATTGTGGCGATCGACCGCAGCCGGGCCGCGATCGGACGACTCGGCCAATGCGGAGGGCTGCGTGCGGTGCGCCTGAACGAAACCTACCAAACTCAGACATTTTCCCAGCCCGAAGCAAATGAGTTCCTTGAGGCGAGTTCAGCCAGTATACACGAAGAGGGGCCAACCGAACACGGGCAGGAAATAATGCCATTTTCCCCCGGCGCGCTGGGCCAAGAGGGGACAGAATTGAACCTCGAGAATTCGGAACACATGGTTGCCGAGATATCTCAACTGGCTGGTTTATCCGGGGATGAAAGCGCGCTGAAAGGCAGTTAGCAGACGCTCAAGTCACTGATCTGCGTATTTCTTCCAAGGTTGGACGCAGGTTGTCCAACGCATAGCCTGCCTTGGTCGTCGCCTGAAGGATGTCTTCGGTGCTCATGCTTTCGCACTGCCCCAATGCCCAGATCACAGAACAACGCGTGCCCGATGCACAATATGCGAGTACCGGACCGGCACAGGATTCTGCCAGGTCACGTTGCAAGGAGACGTTTTCGGGCGTCATGGTCTGATGCGTCAGCTCTAGCACTTCGTATTCCAACCCGGCAGCACGCACGGCCTGTCCGATAGCATCTGACTGGAGATCCTCGGGAACTTCGCTGTTCGGCCGGTTGCAGATCACTTTGACAAAGCCTGCCTCGACAATAGTGGGAACATCCTCGACCGAAATTTGCGGCGAGACGGCATAGCGGGGGGTTATCGGTCGAATCTCCATGGCTACTGCTTAGGTCGCGTTTACGGTTCTGTCCAGTTTTGCACCTACGGCAGGAGCGGCATACATCCCTGCGAGCATGGAAACCAGAAACACAACGCCTCCGGTTCCGCCATACGTAAGAGACGCGATGGCTGGACCGGGACACAGTCCCGCTAATCCCCATCCCATGCCAAACATGACCGATCCGATGATAAGGCGGCGATCCAGTTCATGCTGAACCATCGTCGGGAATTTCCCACCCGACAGCGGTTTGCGATCTGGAACCAGCCTCCATGCGATCATCATGGGCACAATGGCTCCCCCCATCACAAATGCGAGTGTCGGATCCCAGTTGCCGAAAATATCCAGCCACCCCTGAACCTTGGTTGTGTCAGTCATGCCGGAAATCAACAGGCCTGCTCCGAACAAAGAGCCCGAAAGAAGCGATATCAGATTGCGCATCAGATCAACCCCCAAACATGGCGAAACAAGGCCAGCGTCACTGCCCCGGCAGCAATGTAAAGGATCGTTGCCACGATCCCGCGCACCGAAAACCGGGAAATGCCGCACACCCCATGTCCAGAGGTGCACCCGTTGGCAATTCGTGTCCCGATACCGACAAGCAGCCCAGCCCCGATCACAACCGTCAAATTCGAGGTCAGGTTTGTCTGCGGCCCCGGCGACAAAAACAGGCTTAGCATCAACGGCGTCCCAATCATCCCAGCGAGGAAATACAGCCGCTCGGCCGAGCGGTCAGAGCGATCGACAAGCCCTCCCAGGATACCGCTCGCCCCCATTACACGACCGTTTCCAAGCAGGTAAACTGCTGCGCCAAGACCAATCAACAGGCCGCCTACCAGTCCCCATATCCATTCTGAATACACTGATTTGTTCCCCCAAGAAGTTCGGCTCTAGCCGTCTAAAGTTTGTTCACTGGCAGTTTCAGGAACACGTCGCCATTCTCATCCTCAGGCGGCATCTGACCCGCCCGCATATTGACTTGTAAAGAGGGCAGGATCAGCCGCGGCATGGCCAAAGTGGCATCGCGGGCGTCGCGCATTTCAACGAATTCCTCGATAGATCGACCTTGCCCGATATGCACGTTCAAGGCTTTTTGCTCTTCAACAGTTGTTTCCCACGCAAACTCGTCCCGCCCAGGAGCTTTGTAGTCATGCCCGACAAAGATGCGTGTCGCATCCGGCAGTGAAAGGATCCTCTGGATCGAGTTGTACAAATCTCCGGACGATCCGCCGGGAAAGTCGCATCGCGCGGTGCCAAAATCCGGCATGAACAGCGTGTCTCCGACAAATGCCGCGTCGCCGATGACATAGGTCATGCAGGCGGGCGTATGCCCGGGGGTGTGCAAGACGTCCCCTCTCATTTGGCCGACATGAAATCCGTCGCCGTCGCGGAACAAGGCGTCGAACTGGCTACCATCGCGCTGAAACTCGGTACCCTCGTTGAAAATTTTCCCGAAAGTTTCCTGGATGGCGACGATTTGATCACCGATGCCAATCTTGCCTCCGAGTTTCTGCTGCAAATAGGGGGCTGCTGAAAGGTGGTCGGCATGGACATGGCTTTCCAGAATCCATTCGGTTCGCAACGAATTGGATTGGACATATCCGATGATCTCATCCGCAGATCGCGTATTGGTCCGGCCGGATGCGTGATCGAAATCCAGAACACTATCTATGATCGCGCAGGCATCGCCTTCAGGATCCTGAACCAGATAAGACACCGTGAATGTCTCGGCGTCAAAAAATGCTTTCACTTTGGGCGTCATGGTTTCCTCCGCCGGTTAGGTCTTAGTCATATATTAATAACGGAATGTGAAGCAATCAACATTTGGTGATTTGATGCCGGTCAAGGCAGAAGCGGCAAAGTTGGGCTAAAATTCTGGCATCCTGCGAAAGCGCGCCGATGTTAGGGGGCGGTCGGGCGAATTTTCGCGCGATAGAATAACCGAGTGATGTAAGTCTTAAAACCGTTACTAAACTATAGGTAACTGATGACATTTGGGAGGATGGATATGCCGAGAATAGATTTGTATTCCGAAGCCGAACAACTTGAGAAAAAACTGAAGGGCGCCAGTGTTGATACCCGCCTTGCCCTTCAGCCCAGTGTCACAAAGGTCATCGAGAAGATGCGTCTGCAGGGTGTTGAGGTTCCTGCGCGCCTGCGCCGTCTGGATGCGGCCCTGTGCGAGGACGTTATGGAAGCGCGTTTCGACAATCTGCCGGTTTGATGGCCGCAGTCAACCGAACGAGATTCCAAGTATAACCAGCATCAGACCTATCACCGACAAAAAGAGCGCGCCCATGTTCCAGGGCAGCACCCGTTGAACAACGGCGCGCAATTCATCGTCAGACAGGCCGGATTTGCGGGCTTTCATGACATGCAGAATGCACCAAACCAGCCCAGCCAGGCCGATAAGTGACAGGGCGGCACCGCCCCAGGTGATGAATTCGAACATCGTTTTCCATCTTTCAACGTCTGACCTGAGCGCTTAACTGATCGCGCTGGCCCGCACAAGCGAGACTGGTTTTTTGCATGCTTGCGGCTTGGCTCGCACCGATGTATCCCGCTTGTTGCCCACCTTTTCAGCATGACAAACCAGCCTCTGGGAGAGACTTAGATGGAAGAGAATACCGAAGATCAGGCCGCCGCGAATTACCGTGTAACCGCGGGTGAGCTGCGCCAGTTCATCGAACGGATCGAGCGTCTGGATGCGGAAAAGAAAGATTTGGCGGAGCAACAAAAAGAAGTGATGGCCGAGGCAAAAGCGCGGGGCTACGACACCAAGGTCATGCGGAAAGTGATCGCATTGCGCAAACGTGACAAAGACGACATCGCCGAGGAAGAGGCGGTGTTGGAAATGTACAAGGAAGCGTTGGGAATGTAACGGCTGCTTTCCCGCTATAGACTCAAGGTTTTAGAACCTGCACTCCGGGCATGGACTCAAGTCGGTCCATGTCCTGCGCATATAATTCTGCAAACGCGTCGACGATTTCCATGCTCCAATCTGGCAGATCAAGCTCTTCTGTTGTGAGCTCGGTTTTGGCGTGTTCCTCCAAAACCGTGGCAAGGTCGTCACGCAAATGTTCGTCCTGTTCCAGGCTTTGATCAATCAATGCCAGACCTTTGGATTTGCCTGAATCGTCTAGAAGTGACAGCAGTAAATCAAACTCGTCAACCAGCGTGTTGTCCGGGGGGAGGGCCGCGATTGCACGGATTATATCTCCCCAGATCAGAGGTGCGTCCTCATTGCTCCAGAGTGTGATTTTGACATTGGGCGCAAGATCTCTGATGTCCTCGACCATGCTGATCCAGCTGAGGCAGCTGATATCGGTACTTCGCATTTTGTCGAGGCGACTCTGTTCAGGTAGCGACATCAAAGCTTTGGGAATAAATCTGCCAGGGCTTAAAAAACCCATACAAAGCTCAATTTCGTGGTCAGGAAAGGACTTTTCAAGCAACTCCATTCGGCGTCCCGCATTTGGGTATAGCTGCCCGTCGTCCAGTGCATTTCCAACATCGCCTGCAAAGCTGGCGCATGAGTAAATCAAACGATCGACCTTCGGAGCCGATCGCAACCCAGCCCGAAGCATTTCCTTTGCGGCACCGATTTCATCCTGGTTTTCAATGGCAGCAAAGGCGGGTTCGAAAATTTGCCGATAACGGCGCGGGCCAAATACGGATGCACCATTTTGATGCAACGCGCCGGTGTTGCGTTGAAGGGACCGCAATACGAGACCTTCATCGGTGAACGCAGCACCTGCGTGGATTGCAACCTGCATATTCGGTTTTTACCCTCGCGTTCGTGCACATTATCTGTTGGGTTACAGGCTGTACTCCGCACAGTCAAACCAGGCGGAGTAAAATCTCTGGGCCAGACCCAGTGCCATGAATACAGAAAATCGTTAAGCGGCGGCAAAATTCTGTCTTGAAGTCCGTAACAAGAGGCATTAATCGACACCAAGTGCCCCTATAGCTCAGCTGGTAGAGCAACTGATTTGTAATCAGTAGGTCCGCGGTTCGAGTCCGTGTGGGGGCACCACTAAATCTATAAAAATTGTTTATTTACTGAATGCTGGACCTTTCGCCCAGATACTGGACCACCCTGCGAACCACCTTTGTAGAGATGCTGCGCATGGATTCGGCATTGTCGGCGCTCCACAACTTATTTTCAGAAATATGCGATTTTGAAGATCTCTCCCACGGTGCAAAACATGAAGCTTTGAAACAGCTTTAACTAATTAGGCCAACCACATAAATTCGCAGGAGAGTACAGGGGAATCAAACGTCAGCTCAACAACTCAGAGTTTAGAGCAGCGGCAGTGACCCCGGATATTTGAACTAAACGATTTCTTCGAAGTAACTTGAGGTAAATGCATTGAGTGACAAAATTTCGCCGACACTGATGGATGAAGCTGCTGTTGAAGACCAGTTCTCAGGATGTGGGCATTCGCGAACAGCTGAACAACTGAGGCGATCTATTGAAGAACTTTCTGGTCATGAAAAAAATCGATCCATCGGGCTGTACGGGGATTGGGGGTCAGGAAAAACAACCGTTGTTGGATTTGCCGAGAAGTCCCTGAACGATAAACATCAAAAAGGAGAGGGCCCGAAGTACAGGTTTTTTCTTTTTGATCTTTGGAGCGCAAACACTGCACAGTTCAAGAGAACTCTTCTTGAAGAGTTGATCGATTGGGGGAAAAGGGAGCGTGATGACGTAGGTGCAGAATTATTTGATTTACAAGACAAAGTGCGTGATAGGGAGATAACGACAACATCGGACCTAAAGCTTAAATTTTCTAAACTTGGAGTTCTTTTCTTATTACTTCTTCCATTAGTACCGATTATTTATGCTTGGTTAGGACCGGAAGCATTTAAAAATGCTGAAACTCTGTTTGAGTTTAAGTGGATCACGGAAAACATTGGCCAATGGCTTGGCAAAGTCACTGGATGGAAACTGGCACTCCTACCTTTGCTGATACTAATTGTGACTGCGATCATTTCTGTTTGCGTCCGGATGAAAAGCTCTGACGATGATCTGAATAAAGCAATTTCTCACGTCTTGTCGGTCGTTTCCCACAAAGAAAAGACCAACACAGTGACGCAAAACATACGTGAGAAAGACCCCAACGAACACGAGTTTGATAGCCTGTTTCGCCAGATACTGGCACTTGTTCAGGACGATGGTAGCAAAGTTGTAGTAGTATTCGATAACATAGACCGACTGCACGGCAAGGATTTAACAGATTACTGGGCATTGGTGAGGAGTGTGTTTTCCTCATCAGATGCAGGGCCGTTTCAAAAAGATCAATCGTGTGTTGTGATCGTTCCCTATGTCCCGGATGCGATCAAGAAGAGCTTCTTTGATGACCAAGGCGAAAACGATGTCTTTGCAAAAACGTTTGACGTTCGACACCGGATTGCTCAACCGATATTGTCAAATATTTCTGACTTCCTACTATTAAAAATAAATGAGCGGTTTGACGATACCATCAGTTCAGAAGAGAAGAGTGCGCTCGTTCAAATCTTTGAATTCTCATCAAGGCAAAACCCAGCAAAAACAATTACTCCAAGGGGTATTAAAACTTATGTTAACGAAGTTGCGGAACTGCGTATGGCGTGGGGTATTGAGATTCCGATCCAGTGTATCGCTATATATGTCCAGAACCGCGAGAAAATTGAGAGCAACCCGTCTGTTCTGAAGGAAGAAGGCGCTGAGCATAACAACTACTATCGCTTCGATGGATCGGGTGAAACCACTAAGTTTCTTGCTGCCTTGGCCTTTAACGTCGAACCGGGCTTAGCCTACCAGACCCTTCTTTTGCCTGAAGTACTTAGTGCTCTATCACTTGAAAATGAAACGAGACTCGAGGAACTGGAGCAAGTGGAAGGATTCTTCCATGTGCTCAAGCAAATCGTTCAAACTGAAGCATCAACTATCGCCAGCGATGGATTGCGACCACTATCCCTTTTGTCTGAGTGCGTGGCAAAAACGCGCCTGGACGAATTTCAAAGGAACCAATTTGCGAACGACATTGCAATGGCTTTGGCAAGTGTTCCTAACAAAAAAATAACTTATTCCGAAAGAGTATCAGACGCTTACTATTTAGACGATCTTGATCCGATTCTAGAGGCGACTAGAGGCATTGATAAGTCAAAAATTGTGCCTCAGATTTCTAAATTACTCGAATCAACGATAAGCAAACAAGCCAATCTGCATGAAGGCCGTTTCTGGAGCTATTTCGTTCAGAAGCTATTTGTAAAACTCGAGAAATATGGATTTGGGAAACCAGAGGACTTGGTCCCTTACTTTGATGAAGCTAGGGGTTCAGAATTCGCGCTGGGCGTCGCATCCACAAGCAAGCAAGTGGAGATTCACCGGGATAAATTTGTACGTAGTTTTCCTGACACGAGCTTTGGAGACACTCTTATAGCGACAGCGGAGACTCAAACAAGTCTACTGGGCGATATAGTGGAAGGTATAATTGCGATCGAGCGCTTCAATGAGTCCGATGCGACCGGATTGCTCTCTGTATTGAAGGCTGGTTTGGTCGAAAACGCCGTGGACGATGTAGAAAGGTATATTACTTGGACGCGTGCTTTTTCCGACGTTTACCAGTTATCCTCTGAAACAGAGGGTTTCGATGTAAAACAGTTGCTGGATGAACTAATTGATCACGGTGGTTTCGTTTGGCACATACACAAATTTTGCCACACCGAAGAAAATGCAGGTTTGTTAGCAGTGGCGATGGAACTAACCATGTTACGTGTTGGCGATCAGGTTTTCAAACCTAAGCCAAGTACAAATGTTCCAATTTACTCCAACTTTCATAACTCCAGCCAATGGTTCAACCAAGTCATATCAGGTTCTAAGGAACTAAAGGCGGAGGTCTATGATGAGATAGCAAAACACTCCGCAGAACACTATCTCCGGCGTTTTATTGAACTGGCGAAGTCAGATTGCCAACTATCAAAAATCTCTGGAAAAACACTTCAGGCCATGGCGAGGGAAGAAATTAAACGGCAAACACAGTATGTGTCCACAATACTAAAAGACGAAGAGTATTTGCGGAAGTCTCACCCTGAACTCCTGAGAGCAATGCTTGAAGATACAAAAAACACTATTGACAAAAAGGATATTGAAGAAATCGACCTTGAGAGTGTGTCTGTCTCATTGTTAGAGGATGCACTCTCTATTGGTAGCCGAGATTGGAAAAAATACGACAAGGCAATAGCCGCCAAATTTGAAGAACTAGATGAAGAAGATTGGATCGCAGCGTTCCATGGCGATTGCAATACACATGAATTGCTTAGGGCTAAACTTGATGGATTGGGAGCTCCACCTAACGTTGATTCCGCCAGCCTCAGAAATCCATTGGAAGCTCACTTCCTTGCTGTGTTATCGGGAAGGCCAGTCCCCAACTCAACAGTTGGAGAAGAGGGGTTTGGGTTAGTTAGCGAGGCGATGCAAAAGAGCATTGCCAAGTCGGTCGCCGGCAAGTTTTCTACGACGAACTTCAATTTGGAATCCGTTCTTTTGGCCGACAATATGTTTCCGAAGACAATGCGAACAATCATCTCTAGCCAATTGTTTTCTCCTTCTTCGGACGTCGTTCTCACAAAGCTGCTAGCTTCCAAGGACGAGCGCCTCGCTAGCTTTTTGCAGAAGTATGAAAAAACGTTTGCAAAGCATGCAGAGAACTACAGTTCAGACAGCATAGTCGCCCTTGCAGAAGGTTTCCTTGCTTGGCATGAAGCAACTGAAGCGAAAGAAAAAATCGAAAGCATTTCTCGCAACATGGGATTGGAGATTGATTTTCCTGTTATGGACAAGGGAAATGATTGAATCATCGGGTCTGCTCAGCGCGGCGTTGCTTTGATCGTTCGTTGAGGAGATGTTTCTAGAAGAAATTCTGAAACTTCCTAATTCCAGCAGTATTAATCTGAAATGCATCCAAGGAGACAACGGCGTTCCGTCTTATTTTTGTGTCTGATCTCGTAGCAACAGGCCAGAGTTATTCGGTCTCTTTTTGTCCAATTCAAGGGGTATTTGAGGTCTCGCATCACAAGCGCCGTGCCCAAGTCAAGTCTCGGGTTGAAACCGATTTAGTAGAAATCTTCTAATGAAATTGATTGGGTTAAAATCCTACCAATGAATTTTTTCTTTTCGAATTTTTTGGCGTGCTTCTGCCAAGGACCCCTCATACCTGCAGATATGCGCCATAGGCTGTCGTCGCCGAAATCCAAGTAGACCAGCCTTTTGCTTACGTCCCAACGCTTAGCGATCTGAGCAGAGCGTGGATTAAATTCAACTGTTCCATCGTGCTTTTGATTTCGCATTTGAGAAGCGATTTCCCGAGAAAACGTTTCGCGGTCTCTTTTCAGTCTGGTTCCATCCACGACCCAAATCATTCTCGGCCCGTAGAATTCCTCCCGTTCATACAGTTCATACGGGTCAATATGGGAATGCTGGAATTCGATAATGTCCCCATTGGCAGTCTCAATATCCGCAATATGCCATTTGTCAGATTTTCGAATAATCACTTCCTGCCAATCAGTAGGGAAGGCACTTTTCCACTGTCGGTGCCACACTGTTTCACTTTCCCACCATTGATCGCAGTGACGCTTTCCCTTGTGCGCCCAATGGTGAACCCTCACGCTGCCACATTTGGCTATCATCTCGGTGTCGCATCCCTGGCAGCGTCCGTGCGCACCCGGCGTCGCCTCTATCTTGGTTTCACCAGAAAGCGCAAACCGCATTTTATTGATATCCAACAATCATTTATGCTTCTTCCGTTAACAGTTCACAGTCCCAAAATGTCGTAAATTGGACCAACACGCAATCAAAGGCGGCTACTGGTGCCACTTGCTCTGAGTGGACATTTGCTTGCGTACCTGCAATCCATGCACAGAACCAATCGTGCGCTTATTGAAGACTTGTTCTTTTCCTAGTTTGAACCTGTAATTGTGGGGTAAATCCCTAAACCTCTTTGGAATTACAAAGGTGTCACAAACTTGGCGTCGGGAGTGGTCGCTGCCTTTTGCGAGTTGGTAAATTCACGCGCTGCGGTTCTTCCGCATCGTGTGCAATAGTGTTTGCTTCAATTTCCGACAGCAATTCGTCATAGGGTTCCGACCCTGCATCTTCGTCAACTTCAACTTGATTGTCAGAAATCGAAAGTAGTTCGACCAGCCGGATTTGGAGTTCGCGGACCAGCATCAAATCGCTTTGGTCGCCGTCCTTAACTTCACCATAGGCGCTCGCATCTAGTGGGTTTTGGCCGGGACGCCCATAGAGGCCAATTCGCTCCCCCATTCTGGCGAACTGCGCTTCGGCGTTTGTCACAGTGTTCAAGAAGGCGCGTTTTTCTTTGGCGTCGCTTGCTGCTTGATAACCGGCCCATGCTTCGGCACGCACTCGCCGGAGAGAGGACATGCTTTCCATCACGAAGTCTCTTGGCTGCATGGATACGGCTTCCTTGCGCAGGTCATCCAACAGTCTCCGCTTCCATCTGTATGCGGTATCAACGGAAATTCCGAACACATCGGCAATGGCTTGGCCGGAATAGTTCTGCATCAACATCGGGTGCAGCAGTTGCCTGACAATATCCCATTGTTGCTCAGAGCGCAGGCGACCAGATTGCCGTACCATTGCGGCAGGTGAATGTACAATTTTGGTATCGGGTTGGGCTTGGTCGGGCACTGGGTAGTGCTGCTCGGTCATTTTGATACCTTTCCGATAGTGGGGTTGTTTTGCGGCGTTAACCGGCATTGCAGTTCAGGATTTGAACCCGGGTTCAAATGTCGATGTCCAATCGGGCGATGATCCAGCCCAATAGTAAGAACACCGGATAGAACAACAGCCAGCCCCCATAAGTTAGGTAGTGGACCACCGATTTTTCCTGTTCGTGGATGATAGAGACCGTCGCGTCCAAGTCGCCGCCCAGCGCATCGCGGTAACGCGCCGGGACTATGATCTTGCGATAAGCCGTCCGGCCAACCATCAGATAGAGGAGGGTGGCGACGGTGAATACTAACGTGGCAATGCTCATAATTTTTGCTTTCTGGTGTTGCTCTGGAATTTGTCGTGTTCATCACAATGTCTTTTTAGAATGGCGCGGATGGCGTCGTGCTCCCACGTGTCGGGTTCTGCGAAAAGGTGTTCGTGAAGGTGGCTAAACACAGGGTGGTCGGCAGTGGCGTCGGCGGATGTGCGCAGGTAGTGCGACAGTTCCGGCCCGTCTGATCGCGCAGACGGGAAGCCCGCACGCCAGTCACGCAGGACACGCCATATGCTTACCGGAGGCGCATCCAGAAGCGGGCTGGCTGGTGTTATCTGCCCGGTGTCCGACGCAGCCTGTTCATAGGTCTCTAGGAGCGCGTGCAGCCGCTCAATATCCATCTGCTCTGCGAAGCCAAGGCGTTCTTCCAGCCGGGAAAGGGCGTCCTCAGCAATGCCAATGTCATCTCGGCTGGGGTCGAACCTATACCCGAGGAAATCCAACGGCGCATCGTCGGCATATTCAGGTTCACACATCGCAAGCGGACCAGCAGGGCACCGCTCAAGATGAGCGGCCAAGGTATCTGCCATCGCCCGGGTTCCGGCAGGTGTACGCGCTGCAATGACAATGTTGTCAAAGCAGATCATAACCTTTGCGTCTGCGCTATCCGACAATCCGACAAGCAGATGCGCGAGAACAACACCAGAGGCCGGAGAGCCTTGCATAAGGCCCTTTGGCCCGCTTACATTGTGGTTAGTCTCATATATACTCCCAGAAGAACCGAAATCCTGTTTAGCCTGCGAAGCATTGCCGGGATGGTGGGTCACTGAAAAGCATAGTCTTCTAGTATCAAGTGCTCGGCGGATCACCTCCTGTGGCAATGGTAGAGAATACAGCGCATCCGGGCTGATGCTCTGATAGCAGTCAACCACATCAGTCTTGGCTAGATAGACGTACCCGGAATTCTGAAACTGTTTGAGTTGTCTGGCGAGGTCATCGCGGCTTGCCCTGGGGATACCGAACAGTGAGCCATTCGGCGCGGTCTGTTGGTTAATCACTTCCCGGATCAGATAATGCGCGGCCTTCAAGGCAGGTGGCAGCACGCAGATAGGACGCGAAGACCCGTCGGGTTTGGTCTTCGGATACCATCTGATCGGCGGATAGTCGGTCGCCCAAGCATTCACTTGCTTGCTCAGTGTTCTAACCTGATCCGGGTCCGCACTGCCGCCCAGCGCCTTGTATGCAGAGACGAGTTTGGCATGGGGTGACCTGAGAAAATCGCGGGCAACAGGTTGAAGGCGTTTCCCGGAAGTAGTGGCGGAATGGATTGCGTTAGCCCGTTCATGATAGACCTCATATGCCCAGCCAATTTCTCTGGACCATTTGCGGTCCATTTCGTGCATTGAACCCGGGTTCACTATCGCCATGCGCTGGGCGGTATGCGTTTCATAAGGATCAGGCATGGTTGTTTGCACCCGGGTTCAAATTCTTCGGTTCAATGGGATTTGCGCTTGGCATTCAGCGAGCGACTTGGCCCGCCGCTGAAACCTGTCTCAGATGGTGCAAAAAGACATTCCCGGCAGAGTGGGCGAGGACCAGTTTTTCTCCAAACTTAAAATGCATCTCTGCTGAAAATGCATCTTCCGGGTTATCAAGGTCGCCTTGGATCGTTTCGCGCAGGCCGTCGAGACGAACGAGGTATTCCGCTAGTAGCGCTTGGAGCGCGTGGTTTTTCTGCTCGGTTTCAGCAGGATCATAAGGCATTTTTTTAGGCATGGGTTTTCCATTCTAGTTGGGTTGATCTGACAGGTAGGGTTCGGGCGGAATTGCACCCGGGTTCAATAACTCAGGGGCTTTCGTCCAATTCTTCGAACGCGAATTTGCACTCGTAACTCTCTTCCACATCGCCTGTGCTGAATGTGGTTTGGACCGGATCAACAGCGTATTGTTCGAGGTGGTGCTTGGTTTCTGCGGAGACGGTCACAGCAATACCGCGCTTGAACACGACAAAGTCTCCGTGTGCCCCGTCCGGCACGAATTTACTGTATTGCCGTCCACGCACTAACTTGGCTTTGAACTTAGGCTCCATCTTAAATGCCCCCTTCGTGAGTATTCGTGCCGCCGAACGCGCGGGTGATGTTGCTGGAACTGCTCTTGGACACGGGCTTATCACCCAGTGAGATGCCGAGACGGCTTTCGATGTTTGCCCGGCGGGCTGAACGTTCATCCTTATTAACGTCCTGTTTTTCCTGCCCTGCGCGATCATGGCTGACACCGAACGCCGCTGCCGCGTTTCGTTGGGTGGTAATCTCGGTTGTTTCAGGTTTGGGCTTTTCCGGGGTGTCACTTGCGCGACTTGCCAAGCCCCAGTTGTGTTTTATGCGATTGAACCCGGGTGCATTGTTGTCCGATGACATATCTATCTCCGTTTTTGTGGGTGAAATTGGGTTAGCCGCGAGCGTCCGCGAGGGCTTGCATCGCTGCTTCCACCTCATCGGCGAGCCAGTAAGACCCCCGTCCGATCTTCACGGGAGGTGGAAAAATTTCCTTTTTTATCATTCGATAAATCGTCGGACCACTCAAAGGGTACGTTTCGGTCAATTGCCGAAGGGTGTTATATCTGTGTTTGGGGGGCATGCTGAACGCTTCCAGTTTGGTCTGTCTGCGTTCAGGGGTATCAGTCTGAAAAATAACGGTAAACTTGCGTCGTTTTACATGGCTGAGCGTAGTAAAACGGTTGATTTCAGCCTTGAGTTAGAGATTGTTTCGACGATCTTGCCGTTTTCTGCGGTTTTCGGGTGTTTCGCGGTAATGACGCATATAGTTGTTTCGGATATCCCCCGTATCGCCTCCACCAATTTGTGAGCCATATCTCTTGGCAGTTGCTTCCTCAGCAGCAGCATTGCGGCTTGGGTACTTGATAGGGTCATCCTTCATCAGGTCATCCATAAAATTGAGCAACGGATCGTACTGCACTCGTTCCTCATCAAATTTTTCTTTGGTCTTGTCACCGCCGTTGTACGGCTTTGCCTTGTTGCGCTCCCAATCAGGGACAAACTTCTCGCAAAACTCGATGCTCTGGTAACTCTGACCAGCAGAAAAAGCACAATCCATCGCATGTTGAACTGCGTCATGGTATTGATTTGGGATATCGCCGAGAGCATCATTTGCGCTTGCAAGCATTTCCCAAATTGACGCCAAGGTCTGCGCTCTAGAGTGGGCTTCGCCTTCGGGGTCGCCATGTTTCCTAGCTTCAGCAAATACATCTTCTATCAGAACCGTTTTTCGAGGCAGTTCCGCTACCAATGCCGCCATATGGCGGGCAAGTTCTTTGGGATCGAATTCACCAAAGTCTTGGGTCAGGTCAAAAGCCAACTCTTTTCCTTCGTCTAGTACGTGGACATCGTTATCCGGCGTCCATTTCTTGCTCCTTTTGAAGATTGCTTTTTCCATTGCACTTTTGCTCATTTCGCCACCAATTTCACAATGTCTGCACTCTGCCCGGTCACATGTTGCGCCCAGCGTTCCATGAGAACGCGGCGCTGTTCGAGAAAGTCCGTTCTGCGGTAGGTACGTTCAACCTTGCTGCCGGTCTCATGGGCTAGGGCCATTTCGGCGACTTCGCGCGGCGCGTCCGTTGCTTCAGCACACCATGTCCTGAAACTAGATCGGAACCCGTGAGGCCGTGCCTCTAATTTCTGACGCTCCATTAGGCGCGACATGGTGGCATCGGAGATGACGCCTTTTTTAACACTTGGAAATAGGTAGCCGTCCTTTTCAAATGCCATAGCCTGTTCAATAGTGCGCTGGGCTTCAATGGACAGGGGCACATGAAACTCCTTGCTGGTCTTCATCTTGTCTGCCGGAATAACCCATTTGTCGCCGTGCAGTTCGTCCAAATGAACGAAACGTATCGGTCTGGACCGAACAGCAGTGAGGATTAGCAACCGAAAGGCGAGATGTGTGACCGATCCATCATCAAGGCTTTCATAGAACGCAGGAACATCGCCCCATGGCATCGCCGGGATATGCTTGCTCACTTGTCGGGATTTACCAAGCAGCGCTTTGGCTTTCATCGTGGCTTGAAGGTCCACATCCAATCCCATTGCGGCACCGTGCCGGAAGACAATGCCCAGCCGGTTCATAGCTTTCTTTGCGGTCTCGCCTTTCGAATGCCAAATAGGGGCGAGAGTGTTTTTGATGTCCTGTTGGTCTATCTCTTCAATTGGCACATTGCCAAGTTTGGGAAGGACATGCAGTTCCAGCGGCGAGAACCAACGCCCTGCCTTGCCGTCGTCTTTTAACTCGGCCTGACGGGCAGCAAAGGCTTCTTTCGCTACAACGGTCAATGTGTGGTCGGCTTTGACTGCTTCCCGGCGTATCCGTTCCCGTTCTTTGATCGGGTCTTTTCCCTGACGGGCGACGGCCCGCCATTTCTCGGCCTCTTCGCGCGCTTCCTTCAGAGTTACCGCAGTCAGAGCTCCCAAGCCCATTTCCCTGCGACGTCCGTGCACATGAACCCGAAGGAACCACTTGCCGCCATCGCCGTCTTTTTTGTGCAGCCATAGGCCCCCGCCATCGGAGTATTTGCCGGGTTGAGCGTTCTTCACCTGCAATGATGATAGCTTATTGAGCGCTGGCATTGGTCCACCCCTTGGTCCACCTTGTGCTGTGAGGCACAGTGAACCATTCTGAAGCGGATGGAAACCATATTTACGTGTTTTTAAAGGGTTTTGTTGATACTTTGAGGCAACCTGAAACGTTCAGAGTTATGCGTGTTCAAGTCTTCAATGCAGTGTGGGGGCACCATTTCACTCTAAGATTCTTTCTATTTCTTGATTTTCCAAAAGTCAGAATGATTGGGACAGCGCAGGCGAATTGCGTAACGAAGAGTTTTTCCGAGGACTTTTTCTGATGACCTGCGTAAATGGGGTGGTGGTCAAAGGCGGCGATTGAATTTCCGCAAGTTGCATCGGCGAAACGCATTGTGTTCATAGCCTTATGGCCTTACTGGTGCTTTCAGCCTAAAAACTGGCCCAACGCGCTGTGCGGGCGTGATGGAATGGTAGACATATCAGACTTAAAATCTGAAGGGCGTATGCCCGTGTGGGTTCGAGTCCCACCGCCCGCACCACCTCTGCCACCCTGATTGATTTTCAAGTCTCGATGCAGCGGAACCTCTCCCGATTTGCTTTGGTTCGGGTTCGGCGGGAATTGAATACCGGGATTGGTCCAGCGCAAAAATCGGTGTCCTGCATTAAATGTCCAATATCTATCCAGTCTAAGGTGAGGGCCTGTCAGGCTACACCTTCCAGTTCCTGCATGTTAGCATCCCGTAAATTTCTTCAGGAGACACCATATGCCGTTGACCGTAAAACAAATGATGGAAGCTGCGAACTCCACCGTCGAGCGAATCCAGAGAGCCAAAGCGGTCGAGATCCTGGAGCGAGGTGGCCTGCTTCTGGACATCCGCGATGCAGCGGAATTGCAGCAGGCAGGGCGTGCTTCGGGGTCACATCATATCCCGCGCGGTATGTTGGAATTTCGGGCGGATGACACTCTGCAATCACATGATCCAGAGCTTCGCAAAGATCGCCCAATTGTCTTGTATTGTGCCTCGGGTGGCCGCGCTGCCCTTGCGGGAAAACTGTTGCAGGACATGGGGTATGAGCAGGTCTATAACCTGGGTGGCTTGGTCGATTGGGTGAATGGCGGGGGCGAAGTCGCCTAGCCAATAGGAAACGCCAGAACCCGAGCTGTGATCGTTCGAAAGGTCAGGTCAGGCGTTGAGGAACGTCCTGACGGCGGCCTCGAACTCACGCGGTTTTTCCGCATGCAACCAATGTCCTGCACCAGGTATTTTTGCAAAACGTGCCGAAGGGAACATTCCGCGGATCACAGAGCGATGTTCAGGCAGCACATAGTCGGACTCCCCCCCGGACAAAAACAGTGTTTGACCACCCCAGGATGCGTCTATTTCAGGAAAGCCCATGATCTTGGGCATTTCAGAGGCCAAAGTATCCAGGTTCAAAAGCCAACGCTGTCCGTTGATGTCGAGTGACTGCGTGAAAAAGCTCTGAAGGGCTTTTTCGACTCCGTTGTCGGCCAGTTGTTGTTCAGCGTCCGAGCGACGCTCGACCCGGGAAAGGTCCACCGCGCGCATCGCTTCAATAAACTGAATCTGACTGTGGCTATAGGCCACCGGGGCGATGTCTGCCACCACCAGTTTGCGCAGCTTTGCGCTGTGCAGCAGGGCTAAAGTCATGGATGCCTTGCCGCCCATCGAATGTCCGACGACATCTGCCTGTCCGCCGAACTGGTCGATAACTTCGGCCAGATCATTTGCTAGATCGGAATACCCATGGTCATGCGTCCACATGCTGTTTGCGTGGTTGCGCATATCAACCGCCACAACTTGCCGCTCGTCAGATAGCCGGCGGGCGATGACCCCCCAGTTCCGGGCCGAGCCATATAGGCCATGGGCGATCAGCAAAGGGGGCTTGTCGGTAGGTTCACCATGTATGATCGTGTTCAGCATATAGCCGTGATACCCGCCGCAATCTGAAACGGCCAGCCCCATTGTGGCTCCTATTCCACATGGGTAAACTGTCAGCTCAGGAGGCCGCAGCATGCCGCAAGACACAGATATACAAACCCAAATTGCGCAGACCATACAGCTGTTGCGTGACAAGTTGGGTGTGCGCGACAAAACGCTGACCGCCTCGGTCAAAAAGGCCAAAAGGCAACTGCCGCGCCGGATATACAAACAGGCAATGGTCCTGGCACAAGCAGAGCAGATGGCGGCCCATCCAAAACTGCGACTTGTGCTGGACAATCCGAAACTGATCCAGGCCTCGGAAGAGGTGCAAAAACATCTGGGGGGTATCAATTTGGCGGATCGGCGGATGGGGTGGTTTCTGGGAATGCTGGGCGGGCTGACTTTTAACCTGTTGGCCTTTTCTGCTTTGTTGCTGATCTTCATGATGTGGCAGGGGCTTATCTGACCACAAAAAAAACGGCGCCGGATTGGCGCCGTTTTGTTTCTTGGATGACTGAATTCTTACAAGTTTGGATAGATTGGGAATCTGGCGCAGAGGTTTGCGACTTCGGTTTTGACTTTGGCCTCGACCTCACCGT
>NZ_JBXWOC010000010.1:0-133675 GCF_059610665.1 Ruegeria sp. CDSC051 | reverse complement strand
TCGGCGTGTGGCAACCCGCTATGATAAGACAGCCGAAAGCTTCCTTGGCTTCGTGGATATCACTTCAATCCGCCTCTAGATCCGCCATTTGTCAACATGACCTAGAGCCTTACACATTAAGCCGTGGAAAGACTGCGAAACTGATGCTGAGCGGTTGGACGTCCACAACGGAATTTTGCTGTCAGCATTATGGGACGCAGCATTCGACAAGGGTCTGGTGACTTTCAAGGACGATGGGACATCTAGATTTTCGAGTAAACTGTCCGCGCCGGCATTGAGCTCGTTGTCCGGACATTCCAAGCGGATCTCTGGTCTAACTGCTGGGCACAAGGAGAACCTGGTCTGGCATCGCGATCAGGTGTTCAATCCTTGAGAAACTGAAATCTATCCTTCGGCACCCGCGTAAGGCGATTTGCTCACTTTTCTCTGCACTATTATCGCGAAACAATGCAGGCTTATGAGCAAATCGTGCAAACTTATGGGGTGCGTGAAGGTTTGTGCGCGCACCTACAAAAATTCAGAAGTCCAGATTTTCGACGCTCAGAGCATTTTTCTGTATGAATTCACGGCGCGGTTCCACGACATCACCCATCAATTTAGTAAACAGGTCATCAGCTTCGAGCATATCATTCACCCGTACCTGCAACAGCGTCCTTGCATCCGGGTCCAACGTGGTTTCCCACAACTGATCTGGGTTCATCTCGCCCAGTCCCTTATAGCGCTGCAGGGACAAGCCCTTTTCACCCTCTTCCAGAATGGCACGCAACAGGTCCAGCGGACCGTGGATGGCCTGCGACCGGTCGCGGCGGATCAGGGTTGCGGATGTGTTATAGATCTCCTGCAGGCTTTGGGTAAAGCTGCCGGTCTTGCGCGCCTCGCCCGAGCGCAGCATCGGGCCGTCCAGCGTACGCACCTCCTCAACGCCGCGCAGGATACGAGCCAGGCGGATGCCGTGATCCTGCGTGATCCGACCCTGCCAGCCACGTTCGTATTCCAATGCGATCAGGTCAAGACGGGCTGCGACCTTGTCGGCCACGCCTTGCAGATCGGCATCAACCGCACCGGGGACAAAGGCACCGGCCACGGCGGCCTGTTCCAAAATGTGGCGCGGATAGTGCGTCGGGAATGCATCCAGTACGCGTTTCAGCTGGCGCGCTTCGTCAACCACGCGCGCCAAGTCCTGGCCGGTCAATTCCTCGCCCGAACCCAGTTTCAGCACCGCACCCTCGACGCCCTGATTGATCAGGTAGTCATCCAGTGCCGCCTGATCTTTCAGATACACCTCGGACTTACCGCGCGCGACCTTATAAAGCGGCGGCTGCGCGATATACAGGTATCCGCCCTCGATCAGCTCTGGCATCTGCCGGAAGAAGAAGGTCAACAACAGCGTCCGGATATGTGCGCCATCCACATCCGCATCCGTCATGATAACGATCTTGTGGTAGCGCAGCTTTTCGATATTGAACTCATCGCGGCCAATGCCCGTGCCCAGCGCCATTACCAAATTACCGATTTCCTGGCTCGACAGCATCCGGTCGAACCGTGCACGCTCCACGTTCAGGATTTTCCCACGCAGCGGCAACACGGCCTGTGTCAAACGATCCCGACCTGTCTGAGCCGAGCCGCCAGCCGAGTCCCCCTCGACCAGGAAAACTTCGGTCTTTGACGGGTCCTTCTCGGAACAATCCTTCAGCTTGCCGGCCAGATAGTTCACATCCATCGCCGTTTTGCGGCGGGTCAGTTCACGGGCTTTTCGTGCGGCTTCACGGGCCAGAGCAGCCTCGATGATTTTGCCGACGATGATTTTGGCTTCATTTGGGTTTTCTTCAAACCATTCAGCCAGCTTCTCGTTCACCATTCCTTCGACCGCCGGGCGGACCTCGGAACTGACCAGCTTGTCTTTGGTCTGTGAGGAAAACTTTGGATCCGGTACTTTGACCGACAACACGCAGGTTAGGCCCTCGCGCGCGTCATCGCCCGTAAAGCTGACCTTCTCCCTTTTCGCAATGCCGCTAGATTGGGCATAGTTGTTGATCGTGCGGGTCAGCGCACCCCGGAAACCCGCAATATGAGTGCCGCCATCGCGCTGAGGGATGTTGTTGGTAAAGGGAAGAACTGACTCGTGATAGCTGTCATTCCACCACATCGCGATTTCGACACCGATATCGTCCCGCTCACCCTTGATATAGATCGGCTCGGGCATGGCAGACGACTTTGACCGGTCGAGGTATTTGACGAATTCCTTCACGCCGCCCTCATAAAACAGCTCGGTTTCCAGCCGTTCTGCGGGGCGTTCGTCGACCAGGATGATCCGCACACCCGAATTCAGGAAGGCAAGCTCGCGCAGGCGCTTTTCCAGCGTCTCGAACGAGTATTCGAGGTTCGAGAACGTATCAGTCGAGGCCAGAAAGCGCACCTCGGTCCCCGTACGGTCACCACATTCACCGACCACTTTCAGATGCTCGACGGTTTCGCCCCCTTCGAACCGGGCAACATGTTCTTTGCCCTTGCGCCAGACGCGCAGTTCCAACCAGTTGGACAGCGCATTCACAACCGAAACGCCCACGCCGTGCAGACCACCAGACACTTTGTACGAGTTGCTGTCGAACTTACCGCCCGCATGCAGCTGGGTCATGATGACCTCGGCGGCGGACACGCCTTCTTCGGGATGGATATCCACCGGAATCCCGCGACCGTTGTCGCTGACTGAGACGCTGGAATCGGCGTGAATTTTCACTGTCACATGGTCGGCATGACCGGCCAGAGCTTCGTCAATTCCGTTGTCGACAACCTCATACACCATATGGTGCAGACCCGAGCCGTCATCGGTGTCACCGATATACATGCCGGGGCGCTTTCGAACTGCCTCTAAGCCTTTGAGAACCTTGATTGAATCCGCGCCGTATTCCTGCGGTGCCTGTGCGTCTTCGGACATGCCGTTAGTACCTATATTATTTTGGTAACTTATACGTTCTCTGGTGGGGAATGTCACGCGATCCCCCAATATTTTGTGCCAGAGTTTGGATTTTCAGCCGATCAAAGCTGATCGAGGTCTGCGGCGATATCTGCGGCGATTTCCTTGGCGTTGACGTCGCTGCGTTCAGCGGACAATCGCAGGCCCAACAGGTCGGATTGATAGCGCGCCGCAAGCCGCTCTGGATCGTGGTCAGGACCGATCTCTCGGGCCTGTTGCGCCTGCCTAAACAGCGTTGCAAAACATTGCTTCATCTCAGCCATATGCCGGCTGGCTTTATGCGCTAGCTGGTGATCCCTTGCCTGCAATTCGGCAAAGGTCTTGGCGAGCATACAGGCCTGCACCGGCGTTTGGCTGGAATCGATCACAATCTGCGGCTGCGTCTTTAACGCGGCCAGCGGCCCGATGTCTTCTGCCAGCGCTGTCAGCCGCGCTACACCATCCTGCGTGTAACGTTCCAGCGCCAGCGCATAAAGCGCGTCTTTCGACCCAAAGGCCGCATAGAAACTGCCTGGCTTCAACTTCAGCTCACGCTCCAGATCCTTCAACGACGTGCCGGCCCAGCCGTGGCGCCAGAATATGTCGCGGGCCTGCGCGATCAGCGCGTCTCGGTCATAGGCAGGTTTGCGGGGCATCGACATCACCAATTCTTGAACGGTCACTCAAATATATACTTGAGTGATCGCTCAAGAAAGACTATTTCCGACTCAGACATCAAAAAATGGAGCATCCACATGGCCGATTTCCCATCCCACGACCTAACCACCGCCCCCGAAGGGTCCAAACCTCTATTGGAAAAATCTCAGGCCGCGTTTGGCCGCTTGCCCGGTCTGCATAAGGTGATGGCCGAAAGCCCACAGCATCTGGAAGGCTACCAGGTTCTGCATGGTCTCTTCATGCAGACCGATTTCGACAATGACGAAAAAACCGTCGTCTGGCAGACCATCAATGTGGAAAACGAGTGCCACTATTGCGTGCCCGCCCACACCGGCATCGCCAAGATGATGAAGGTATCGGATGACATCACCGAGGCACTGCGCAACGAAACCGCGCTGCCCAATGCCAAGCTAGAGGCGCTGCGGACATTTACGCTGCAGATGATGCAGAGCCGTGGCAATCCCACCGAGGCGCAGCTGCAAGCCTTCTTTGACGCTGGTTATTCGCACCGCGCCGTGTTGGACGTGGTGCTGGGCCTGGCGCAGAAAACCATGTCGAACTACGTCAACCACATGGCACAGACCCCAGTTGACGAAGTAATGCGCGGCTTCTTGTGGGAACGTAAGGTCAGCGAACCGGCCTAATCGACGACCGAGCCCTCATCGCCTTCGGTGACAACCAAGGTCTGGGCCCGGTCCCCCAATTCTGCAAACAGTTCAGGCCCGGTCCCCGTCATCCAGGCCTGAGCCCCCAACGCGCAAATCTCTTCATAAAGCGCGGCGCGGCGCCCGGCATCCAGATGGGCGGCAACCTCATCCAGCAACACAATCGGCGGCGCCCCGACCAACCCGGCCAGTGCCCGCGCATTGGACAGGATCAGGGACACAAGCAGCGCCTTTTGCTCACCGGTTGAACAATCTTTGGCTGGAACACCTTTGGCGGCAAAGACGCCATACAGATCCGACCGGTGCGGCCCGACCAGCGTCCGCCCCGCCGCAAGATCGCGAAAGCGGCTTTCATTCAACGCTTCGCACAGGTCCTCCGCCGTTTCCGGTATGGCGCCTTCGGTTTGAACCAGTTCAAGATCAGCCGACGGAAAACCCGTTTGGGCCTGGTCCTGTGCTGCACGCAGATGATTCAGCGCGGCCACTCGTGCCAAATGAATGCGGTGTCCGGTCTCGGCCATCTGCCCTTCCAGCGCCGCGTACCAATGGGCATCGCGCACCTGCTCTTTCAGCAGCCGGTTTCGTTCGCGCATGGATTTTTCATAAATCAGGGATGCTTCGGCATGGGAGGGATCAAAGCTCAGCGCGATGCGATCGAGAAATCGCCGCCGCCCCTCGGCGCCTTCGATCCACAGCCGGTCCATCGACGGGATCAGCCAGACGACCCGCGCCAGCTTGCCCAGATCGATCTGACTGGCGGATTTGCCATCTATCCGAACCTGCCGCGCTGCGCCAGCTTCGGACCAAGTCTCGATCTCATAGCTCTGGCCCTGCGCTTGCAGCAGACCGGACAGCTTCCAGCCCAGCGCCTCGGGCCGACGCGTCATCTCGGCTGCACTGGCCCGCCGCATGCCGCGGCCGGGTGAAAACATCGAAACAGCTTCAAGGATATTGGTCTTACCCGCGCCGTTAGGTCCGTGAATGGCAACCGGACGGCCATCCAGCGACAAACGCGCCAGTTTGTGAGAGCGAAAATGCGAGACCGTCAGTTCGGTCAGGGCCAAGGTCATGACCCCTCTCTTTCCTCAGCGATCAGCCCCCAAAGCCGATCAGACACGCATCGGCATGACCACATAGACCGCGCTCAGGTCATTGCCTTCGCGCATCAGGGTCGGATCACCAGCGGAGTTGAACAGGAACACCGCGTTTTCGCGATCTACCTGAGAAGCAATTTCCAGCAGGTATTTTGCGTTGAAACCGATCTCGAGCCGTTCATCTGAATATGCGACGGCCAATTCTTCCTCGGCTGCACCGCTGTCCGGTGCATTGACCGAAAGAACCAACTTATCCGTGTCCAGCTGTAGCTTGACCGCGCGCGAACGTTCCGACGAGACCGTCGCAACCCGGTCGACGGCCTGCGCAAACTCAGCCGCATCCACTTCCAGTTGCCGCGTGTTGCCCTGCGGGATGACCCGTGTGTAGTCGGGGAATGTGCCGTCGATCACCTTCGAGGTCAGCGTGATATCCGGCGTTGCAAAGCGCACCTTGGTTTCGCTGACGGAAACGGCGATATCCATCTCGTCATCGTCCAACAGCTTGCGCAACTCACCCACTGTTTTGCGCGGCACGATCACGCCGGGCATGTCCGCAGCCCCATCCGGAAGGTCTGCGTCAATGCGCGCCAGACGGTGACCATCGGTGGCCACACAGCGCAGCACCTTGCCGCCTTCGGAGCCATCTGAAACATGCATATAGACGCCATTCAGATAGTACCGCGTCTCTTCGGTTGAGATGGCGAATTTCGATTTGTCGAACAAACGGCGCAGCAATGCTGCCGAAGCCGTAAAGTTCGACTGGTATTCCGATGAGGCCATAACTGGGAAATCTTCTTTCGGCAGAGTCGCCAGAGAGAAGTTCGATCGCCCGGCTTCAACCGTCAGACGACCTGCCGCACTGTCGGCGGTCAGGGTGACCAGCGCGCCATCGGGCAGTTTGCGCACAATCTCGTGCAGGGTTGTGGCGGCAACCGTGGTGGCGCCGGCCTTTTCCACCTGCGCAGGGGCCTTGTCGACCACTTCGATATCCAGATCGGTGGCGCGGAACATGGCCTGATCGCCTTCGGCCTCGATCAGAACATTAGCAAGTATAGGGATCGTGTTGCGTCGTTCGACGACGGATTGGGCCTGGGAAACGGCCTTGAGAAGGGTGCCGCGTTCGATGCTGATCTTCATACCCTTAATTCCTCTGACTTGCGTGCCGAAAATGGGCGGGACTGGCACGTTAGCGCCTCCGCCCTGAGGCACAAGGATTTTTTATGGATTTCTGAGTCGGTTTGCCCGCAGGGTCAAGAGGCGCGTGACCCTGCGGTCACAGTTCATAGCCAACCGTGGACTATTGCGCACAAAAAAACGCCCCGGCTATCAGGATCCGGGGCGCCTGTTTAATGCCTAGAAGATACTCAGGCTTCCAGCGCGCGACGCAGCATTTCCACGTCTTCGGCGATTTGGCCATCGGTTGTCTTCAGTTCTTCGATGCGTTTGACGCCATGCATGACCGTGGTGTGATCGCGTCCGCCAAACCGACGGCCAATCTCGGGCAAAGAGCGGCTGGTCAGCTGTTTGCACAGATACATCGCCACCTGACGCGGGCGCGCATAGGAGCGCAAACGCTTGGGGCCTATAATGTCGCTAAGGCGGATATTGTAATATTCTGACACTTTGCGCTGAATCTCTTCGACGGTAATCTTGCGTTCTGACGCGCGCAGCACGTCCGCCAGGCAATCCTGCGTCAGCTCCATGTCGATCTCGCGCCCGACAAGCGAGGCAAAGGCAAATAGCCGGGTCAAGGCCCCTTCCAAAACACGCACATTGGTCGAGATGCGATGGGCCAGGAATTCCAGCACACCATCTACGATAGTCACGTCAGGATAGGTGCGGCTGTATTGCTGAACCTTGGTTTGCAGGATGCCCAGACGCAGTTCGTAATCAGTGGGATGCAGATCAACGACCAGACCACATTGCAGGCGTGATTTCACACGGTCCTCCAGGTCCTTGATCTCGCCCGGAGCGCGGTCGGCCGAGATTATGATCTGTTTGTTCTGGTCTACCAGCGCGTTGAAGGTGTGAAAGAACTCTTCCTGAGTCGAATCCTTTCCAGCGATAAACTGGACGTCATCAACCATCAGCACATCGACCGAACGGAACAGGTGTTTGAAGTCCATCATCCGGCGTTCCCGCAGCGCCTGCACAAAGCGGTACATGAACTGTTCCGCCGACAGGTACAGAACATTCAATTCGGGATGTTTGGTCTTTAGTTCCCAAGCGATGGCATGCATCAGGTGGGTTTTACCCAGGCCGACACCGCCATACAGAACCAGCGGGTTAAAAGTCACGGGGCCACCTTCGGACACACGACGCGCGGCGGCATGGGCCAGCTCGTTGGGTTTGCCGACCACAAAGCTGTCAAACGTGAAACGAGAATCCAACGGCGCCGCCTGCAGGGATTCCAACGCATCATTCGCGGTCGCGGATAAAGTCTGCGTTTGCGCTTCCTGAACGCGGGCAGGCGCAGTTGCCACGTCGTTCGAAGGACGTACCGGAGAGTTCGCTGCCACTCGGAACGCGAGGCGCTGTACAGATTCTCCAGCGGTGTTCATCTCATACAGGATAAGATCCGCAAAATTCTGGCTCACATAATTGCCCATAAAGTTCGTCGGAACCGAGAACACCGCTACACCGTCCTGCAGCTCTTGGAATTCAAGAGGTTCGATCCAGGTGGTATAGTTGTTCTTTCCGATCGCCTTGAGCAGTTTGTTACGCAGTAGTCCCCATTTCTCTT
The DNA here is from genome assembly GCF_059610665.1 of Ruegeria sp. CDSC051. Lineage (NCBI taxonomy): Bacteria > Pseudomonadati > Pseudomonadota > Alphaproteobacteria > Rhodobacterales > Roseobacteraceae > Ruegeria > Ruegeria sp. CDSC051. Next base: position 125,542 of record NZ_JBXWOC010000010.1, on the reverse strand, counting down.
GTGTCATTAAGCGCCTCACGCATCCCATTCTTTATTGGCCTGTCGGCCTTATTACTAAGCCCCGGTCGCCCGGATCACGATGTCACTCGCAAAAGGATACCCTGCGCCAAACCGCAGAAGTTTGGCGGGTTTGTCCCTGAAAGTCAGCACAATCCAAACTCGTGACATCCAGCACCTGAATATCCCGAAAAGCGGCCTGCGCTTCGCAATCTTATCTTTAGACAGGGCTCGGATCCTCGGTTACCCCAAGACCCTCAGCAGATCAGCAAACCGGTTTATCCGGATGCCAACATTCGTTCCTCGACCGCTCTGATGCCCGTCAGTACAATCGCAGGAACAGCCTGTCCCCCCAAGCGAGTGAATCGCTGTATCAGTGGTAACAAGAGGCCGACGTCTGCGGCAACGAAACTCTGATATTGACTCGGGTCTTTGTGCGAAAGAATCTCTCGGCAACGTGAAGACGCGGTATTCTGGCAACAGCAAAAGGGCGCCGCGATATGCGACGCCCTTCGGAATAGTTCAGCCATGCTTACGTGACCCTAGGTCACATAAAGACTCAGCCCAGCGATTTAACGCGGGCCGACAGACGGGACATTTTGCGGGAGGCTGTGTTCTTGTGGAAGACGCCTTTGGTGACGCCGCGCATCAGTTCGGGCTGAGCTGCGCGCAGAGCAGCAGTTGCTGCGTCCTTGTCACCGGATGCGATTGCTTCTTCTACTTTGCGCAGATAGGTGCGGATACGCGAACGACGCGCTTTGTTAACGGCGAAACGCTTTTCGTTCTGACGAGCGCGTTTTTTTGCCTGGGGCGAATTTGCCATGTGTCTCTGACCTTTGTTCGGTACGTTTATGTAGTAAGCGCGCCACGGATATCCGCACCGGATCAGAAATCACGAGTGTGAGTCGGGCCAAGCGGGCCGCACGCGCATGTATAGCGGCGGTGCATAGACAAGTTTTCAGGCTTTGCCAAGCCGATTCTTCACTGCTGAACCGCTGGCAAGAAAAAGGCGGGCTCAGCCCGCCTGTTCGATACATATTTCGTGGCCGGTTTACTTGTCCCGGAACTGAGCCGAGCGTTTTTCCAGAAAGGCTGCCATGCCTTCTTTCTGGTCCTCGGTGGCGAACATCGAATGGAACACCCGGCGCTCGAACAACATACCTTCGCTCAACGGCACTTCATAGCTGCGGTTGACCGCCTCTTTTGCCGCCATGGTCGACAGTTGCGATTTCTCGGCAATTTTCTGGGCCACGCCAATGGCTTCTTCGATCAACTTCTTGGCCGGTACAATCCGGCTGACAAGACCAGAACGTTCAGCCTCTTCCGCGTCCATGAAGCGACCGGTCAGATTCATGTCCATCGATTTTGACTTGCCGACGAACCGGGTCAGACGTTGGCTGCCGCCCAGCCCTGCAATAACGCCCAGATTGATTTCAGGCTGGCCAAACTTGGCAGTATCGGCGGCAATGATGAAATCGCACAGCATCGCCAATTCACAGCCACCGCCCAGCGCATAACCCGCAACTGCTGCAATGATAGGTTTGCGGATGGCCGAGATACGATCGTTGGCCTCGGCAAACAGGTTGACAGTGAAGACGTCAACAAAGCTCATCTCGGACATTTCCTTGATGTCCGCACCTGCGGCAAAGGCCTTGTCCGAGCCGGTGATGACGACGCAGCGTACCTTGTCGTTTCCATCCGCCTCTTCCAACGCGGTGCACAATTCACCCAGCAACTGAGTGTTCAGCGCATTCATCGCATCGGGGCGGTTGAGTTTGATGAGGGCGACGTGGTCTTCGATTTCGACGATGATCGTCTCAAAAGCCATGAGTTAAAGCTTCCGGTTGTTCCGTTCAGGTACGATTCCTTACCACGCGAAAAACTTGGATCAAGCTATCTTTGGCATTGCACACAATAGAAGGATGAGCGACCGGACTGGGTGATTCTCTTGATTTCTGCCCCGCAACCCCCTGTCCGGCAGGGCGCACCCTCGCGCCCGTAGACATCAAAGCTGTGCTGAAAATATCCAAGTTCTCCATCGGCTTGCCGGAAATCCCGCAGCGACGATCCACCTGCCTCGATCGCCTCCTGCAGCACTTGACGGATGATCGGAACCAACCCGGCAACGCGGGTTGAAGAAATCTGTCCCGCTTTGCGACGTGGCGACACTCGACCCCGATACAGCGCTTCGCAGACGTAGATATTGCCCAGCCCTGCAACGATTCCCTGATCCAACAGCGCTGATTTGACCGGTGTGTTCTTGCCTTTGAACGCTTCGATCAGATGCTGTTCATGAAAATCATTGCCCAAAGGCTCCGGTCCCAGGACCGATAACAGCTTATGATGCTCGGCGGTTGCAGTAGGTAGCAGGTCCATCGCACCAAACCGACGTGGGTCATTGAAGGTGATCCGAGCACCATTGGCCATGTGAAACACCACATGGTCATGTTTCTCGGGCATGGGATGGGTATGCGCAAATTGGCCCAGCGGATCACCCGAGACCGTCATCCGCCCGGACATGCCCAGATGAATCAGTAACGTTTCGCCACTGCTAAGATCAGCTAGAATGTACTTGGACCGCCGCCGCAACCGATCAACCCGCTGGCCGGTCAGCCGTTCGGCCATCCGGTCAGGAAACGGCCAGCGCAAATCGGGGCGATTCACATCCGCCTGTTCGATCACGATACCTTCCATCGCCGGGGACAGGCCGCGTCTTACTGTCTCGACCTCGGGCAATTCGGGCATTTCCTGGCTCCTATTCCAAAGGGCAGCATTGTGCCCGGTTCTTATCGCCCTATAACAGAGGCGAAATTCGACAAACGGCAAGGCAAATGTCCGACAACAGCGACAAGACCACTCATTTCGGGTTCGAAACCGTGCGCGAGGCCGACAAGGCCGGGCGCGTGCAGGGCGTGTTCAACTCGGTCGCCTCAAAATACGATGTGATGAACGATGTCATGTCGATGGGCATTCACCGGGTCTGGAAAGACGCGATGATGGATTGGCTGGCCCCACGCCCGGGTCAGCGCCTGCTGGATGTTGCGGGGGGCACCGGCGATATCTCGTTCCGGTTCCTCAAACGTGCAGGCAGCGGCCATGCGACTGTTTTGGACCTGACCGAGCCGATGCTGGTCGAAGGCCGCCAGCGCGCCGAGGCCGATCAGATGTCGGACAGTCTGAACTGGGTGGTGGGCGATGCGATGGCCCTGCCGTTCGAGGATAACACCTTTGACGTCTACACGATCTCATTCGGCATCCGAAACGTGACCCGTCCGCAAGAGGCATTGAACGAGGCCTACCGCGTATTGAAACCCGGCGGCCGCCTGATGGTTTTGGAGTTCAGCCAGTTGCCCAATGACGGGCTGCAGAAACTCTATGACCTCTATAGTTTCAATGTCATCCCGCGCATGGGGAAACTGATCGCCAATGATTATGACAGCTATCAGTATCTGGTCGAATCGATCCGTAATTTCCCGGATCAGGATACTTTCCTGAACATGGTCCGCACCGCCGGGTTCGACAACGCGAAATACCGTAACCTGACCATGGGCATTGCCGCGCTGCATTCCGGCTGGAAAATCTGATGCGCGGCCCTCACAATATCATCCGCTTGATCCGGACCGGCGCGACTCTGGAACGGACAGGTGCCATGAATGTCGTTCTGGACGCGTTCGAAGCACCACGTGCCCTGCGAGTTCTGGCCCACACCCTGGGCAAACCCTTTCAATGGCTGGGTTACAAAGGCGATCCGTCGATGCCCCCAGCCACCCGTGCCCTCACCGCCCTGGGACCTGCTTATATAAAATTCGGTCAGGTTCTGTCCACGCGGCCCGACGTGGTTGGAGACGAACTGGCCGAACAGCTACGCGTGCTGCAGGACAAACTACCCCCGTTCTCCAAGGCCGAGGCCATGGCCGAGGTCGAGAAAGAGCTTGGTCAACCCGTCGTCGAGATATTCGATGAGTTCAGCGAACCGATTGCGGCCGCCTCAATCGCCCAGGTCCATAAGGCCAAGTTGGTCAGCACAGGCGAGGATGTCGCCGTCAAGGTTTTGCGGCCGGGGATCGAACGTGCCTTCCGCAAGGATGTTGATGCGTTCTATTTTGCTGCCCGAATCGTGCAACTCTTCGCCCCCGGCGCGCGCCGCCTGCGCCCGATGGAAGTGATCGAACATTTCGACGGCGTCGTGCGTGGCGAGCTGGACTTGCGTCTGGAAAGCTCGGCTGCCTCGGAATATGCCGCTAACACCAAGGACGATGCCGGATTCTGGTTGCCCCCCGTGGTCTGGTCCCTGTCGGCGCGTCGGGTAATGACACTCAGCTGGGCAGATGGCATCCCGCTGGGCGACAATGGCGCACTGGATGCAGCTGGTCATGACCGCCGCGATCTGGCCGAACGCGTGCTGCGCCTGTTCCTTCTCCACGCTTTGCGCGACGGCTATTTCCACGCTGACATGCACCAGGGTAACCTGAAGGTCGCGGCAAATAGCGATATCATTGCCTATGACTATGGCATCATGGGCCATATCGACGAATACACCCGCCGGGTCTATGCCGAGATTCTCTTTGGCTTTATCCGCCGCGACTACAAGCGCGTGGCCGAGGTTCATTTCGAGGCCGGATATGTCCCCGCCAACCAGGATGTCGACGAATTTGCCCGTGCCCTGCGCGCGGTTGGAGAGCCGATCTTTGGTATGAACGCCACCCATATCTCAATGGGACGGTTGCTCAGCTATCTGTTCGAAGTCACTGAACGCTTCGGCATGGAAACCCGTACCGAGCTGATCCTGCTTCAGCGTACAATGGTTGTGGTCGAAGGCGTCGCGCGTTCACTCGACCCGCAAATGAACATCTGGGAAGTCGCCCGGCCCGTGGTCGAAGACTACATCAAACAATCCATCGGCCCCCGCGCCGCACTTCGCGATCTTGGCAAAACAGCAATGGTTCTGGCCCGGTTTGGTCCGCGGCTTCCAGCACTGGTGGAAAACGCATTGATTTCCCAAACCCAAAAGGATGAGCCGACCCGGTCGCGCCTATGGTCCGTTGCCTTGCCCGCCACCATTGGTGCCGCTACCGGCGCGGCGCTCGTCCTATTGCTGACAAGCTTCAGCTAAACCCAATCCCGCCCGCCTCATCCGGCCAAAAATACCTTCGGGGGAATTGCGCCACAGGCGCGATGAGGGCCAGACAGCCCCCCTGCTTGGTTCGGTTTCAGAGCAGCTCAAAGGCAATGGCGATGCCCTGACCGCCACCGATGCACATGGTGACCAAACCCTTGGACCCGCCCGTGCGCTCCAGCTCATATAGGGCTTTCAGCGTTATAATCGCACCGGTTGCACCCACCGGATGGCCCAGCGCAATCGCCCCGCCATTCGGATTTACCTTGGCGGCATCCAAGCCCAGCTCTTTGTTCACGGCCAACGCTTGCGCGGCAAAAGCTTCGTTGCTTTCGATCACATCGAAATCACCCAGCGTCAGGCCCGTCCGCGCCATCAGGTTCTGCACCGCAGGAACCGGACCAATGCCCATCACCTCGGGGCGTACGCCTGCGTGGCCATAGCCCAGAATGCGTGCCTTGGGTTTCAAGCCGACCTTTTCGGCCGCCTCCGCCGTGGCCAGTACCATCGCCGCCGCACCATCGTTGATGCCCGACGCGTTGCCCGCCGTCACCCGGCCATCCTTGCGGAAGGCAGGACGCAGCCCGGCCAGCGCTTCGGCGGATGTCTGTTTGGGATGTTCGTCGACCATGAAATCGACCATGTCGCGCTTGATCTTGACCTGAACCGGCGTGATCTGGTTTTGGAAATACCCCGCCTCCAGCGCAGCCGCCGCACGGGTTTGGCTGGCCATCGCGAATTCATCCATCTGCTCACGTGTGATCTGGTGCTCATCAGCAACGTTTTCCGCCGTAATGCCCATGTGGCCAGTGCCAAACGGGCAGTTCAACGCACCCAGCATCATATCCATCGAGGCGACATCGCCCATCTTTGCACCCCAACGGGCCTGTGGCACGATATAGGGGCTGCGCGACATGCTTTCGGCGCCACCAGCCACCGCGAATTCAGCATCGCCCAGCATCAGGGACTGTACGGCCGATACAATCGCCTGCGCACCGGACCCGCACAGGCGGTTCACGTTCATCGCGGGCGTCTCAACCGGAATACCGGCCTGTTTGGCCGCGGCGCGCGACAGGTACATGTCGCGTGGTTCGGTATTGATGACATGACCAAACACCACAGTGCCGATCTGCGCGGGTGCAACACCGGACCGTTCCAGCGCGGCTTCGGTCACAACGGTCGCTAGATCAATCGGCGCGGTCGAAGCCAATGCGCCACCAAATGTGCCAATCGCGGTGCGTGCACCATCAAGAATGACGATATCTTTCATGTCTCTTCTCCTCGTGGATTTGAGGGCACTATGCATCCGACCCTTGGGGCTGTCCCATGGGACGTACCGTCACAAGCGGAATTGACACAAGGCCCATAAATGCGCATGAGATTCCGTCATGACGGACAATACAGACGATATTCTGACACGCCTGCCCACCCGCCTGAAAGAGGCCCGCCGCGCCAAAGGCCTGTCACTTGAAGCGGTTGCCAATCTCAGCGGTGTGTCCAAATCCATGGTCAGCCAGATCGAACGCGGTGAAAGCAGCCCGACGATCTCGACCCTGTGGAACCTGACCCGCGCCCTGCAGGTGGACTTCGCAGGCCTGCTGGAAGAAACCAACGGCACCGATCAGATCGAAACCCTGCGCAGTGAAGAAGTGCCCAGCATCGACAATATGGGCCAGAATTGCCGCATCCGTATCCTCTCACCGCCCGAAGAGGCCGGAGGGCACGAGGTCTATGATATAAGCTTTGACAATGACGGCGCTCTGAACAGCCAGCCCCATGCGCGTGGCGCGCGCGAACAGCTAACGGTACTTGAAGGTGCGGTGCGCGTCACCTCGGGCAGTGCCGTCAGCGAACTGAACCAGGGCGACACCGCGCGATACGCGGCCGACGTTCTGCACTCAATTACTGCCAAGAAGCCAGCAAGGGTTTTCCTGATCGTCAAAAACGCCTGACACCGGCGCATTTCCGTCTTTACGGAAATTTTTCCTTCATACTGTAATTCCCCTATTTGGGAATTTCATCCGTTATGGTAGACATGCGACTCAGTTGAACGGAGATCGCCATGTCAGATGCATTCCTGTCCCATGTCACCGACACCCTCGTGCAGATCGAAGCGGAGGGTCTGTACAAGCGTGAACGAATGATCACCTCGCCCCAGGGCGGCGAAATTACTGTGGGCGACAGGCAGGTCATCAATCTGTGCGCCAACAATTATCTGGGTCTGGCCGATCATCCGGCACTGATCGCCGCCGCCAAAGACGCGATGGAGCCCAAAGGGTTCGGCATGGCCTCGGTCCGGTTTATTTGTGGCACACAGGACATTCACCGTGAGCTGGAACAGAAGCTGGCACAATTCCTGAATAAGGACGATGCGATCCTGTTTGCAGCCTGTTTTGATGCCAATGGAGGGCTGTTTGAGCCTTTGTTAGGGCCTGAAGATGCCATCATCTCGGACAGTCTGAACCATGCCTCAATCATCGACGGGGTACGGTTGTGCAAGGCCAAACGTTATCGTTATCTGAACAACGACATGAACGATCTGGAGGCCTGGCTGAAGCAGGCACGCGAGGACGGCGCGCGTCACATCATGATCGCGACAGACGGTGTGTTTTCGATGGATGGCTATCTGGCTAACTTGCCGAAAATCCGCGAACTGGCGGACAAATATGACGCCATTGTTATGGTCGATGACTGCCATGCCACCGGATTCATGGGTCCGAACGGGGCTGGTACACCGGATCATTTCGGTGTCGCTGTGGATATTCTGACGGGAACCTTGGGCAAGGCACTTGGGGGGGCAATCGGCGGTTATATCGCCGGGCCGCAGCCGGTGATCGACCTGCTGCGGCAGCGGGCGCGGCCCTATCTGTTCTCAAATTCGCTGCCGCCTTCAATCGTTGCTGCCGGGATCGAAGCCATCCGTCTGGTCGAAGAGGGCGACATGCTGCGCGCGCAACTGTTCGGCAACGCCAAGTATTGGCGCGCGGGATTGGAAAAGTTGGGTTTTGACCTTCTACCGGGCGAACACCCGATCATCCCGGTAATGCTGGGCGAAGCACAACTGGCGCAGGACATGGCCGCAAAGCTGTTTGACGAAGGCGTTTATGTTTCGGGTTTTTTCTTCCCCGTCGTCCCGCGCGGTAAGGCACGGATCAGAACGCAGATGAATGCGACGCTGACAAAGGATGAGCTGGACCGTGCGCTGGCCGCCTTTGGCAAGGTCGGCAAAGAGCTGGGGATTATCTGATGCGACCCAATACGATGAAAGCGCTGGAAAAATCCAAGCCCGAGGAGGGGCTGTGGATGGTGCAGGCCCCGGTCCCCGAAATCGGCCCAGATGAAGTGCTGATCCGCATCAACAAGACCGGCATCTGCGGCACCGATATCCACATCTGGAACTGGGACGACTGGGCCGCCGCCACGGTGCCCACCCCGATGATCACCGGCCATGAATTTGCCGGTGAAATCGTTGAGATCGGGCGCAACGTGACCGGGCTTGAGATCGGCCAGCGCTGCTCCGGCGAGGGGCACCTGATCACAACCGACAGCCGCCAAAGCCGCGCTGGCAAGTTCCATCTGGATCCCGGCACGCGCGGAATCGGCGTCAACGAACAGGGTGCCTTTGCGCAATACCTGAAACTACCTGCCTTCAACGTGGTGCCTTTGCCCGATGACATTCCCGACGAAATCGGAGCCATTCTCGACCCGTTGGGGAATGCCGTGCACACCGCACTCAGCTTTGATCTGCTGGGTGAGGATGTGCTGATCACCGGTGCAGGCCCCATCGGCATCATGGCCGCCGCCGTGGCCCGCCATGCAGGCGCGCGGCATGTGGTGATCACCGATATCAATCCGGACCGCTTGACGCTGGCTGCGCATGTCGTGCCAACATTGCGCCCTGTCGATGTGACCAAAGAAGAATTGCAGGACGTGATCGCCGAACTGGGCATGCAGCAGGGTTTTGACGTCGGGCTTGAGATGTCAGGTTCACAAATTGCACTGGACCAGATGGTCGAGGCACTGGTGATGGGCGGCAAGATCGCTCTGCTGGGCATCCCACCTGGAAAATCCCCCGTGGACTGGTCCCGCATCGTATTCAAGGCCATCACCATCAAAGGTGTCTATGGGCGCGAGATGTTCGAGACCTGGTATAAGATGATTGCCATGTTACAAAACGGCTTGGATGTCAGCCGAGTGATCACGCACCGTTTCAAGGTTGATGAATTTGCCAAGGGCTTTGGCGAGATGAAATCAGGTCGATCCGGCAAGGTTGTTCTGGATTGGACCTAACCCTCTGGCGTTAAACGGCTTCACCCCCTAAACAGGAGGGAACTCAGGTGTTTGGAGGCGCAGATGAGCGACAAGGACAACCGGTATCTTGAACGCGGGATCGAGGACACTCTGGTCACGGATTTCGCCGAAACCCACCGCAAGAGCTATGGCGATTTCCTGCAGCTCAAAACCCTACTGAATCTGCAAAAGACGTTTCAGGATCCCGCGCAACCAGATGAGATGCTGTTCATCATCATCCATCAGGTCAGCGAGCTGTGGCTGAAGCTGATGCATCACCAGCTGGTCGAAGTGCGCCGCTTTCTGCAAGAGGACGAATTTGGCCCGGCAATGAAGAATCTCGACCGGGTCAAAGCAATCCAGCGGCAGTTGATTTCCGCGTGGGAAACGCTTCTGACCATGACCCCCGCCGATTACATGACCTTTCGGCAAGCACTTGGCAGCTCCTCGGGATTTCAAAGCTATGGCTATCGTCAGATTGAATTCATTCTGGGCAACAAGGATGCCTCGACCCTGAAGGTTCATCAGCATGATCCCGAAGTCATGGAATTATTGGGGGCCGCACTGACCAAGCCTTCGCTTTACGACGAAGTGCTGCACATGCTGGCCCGGCAAGGGTTTGACGTGCCTGATGACCTGCTAAACCGTGACTTTGCACAGCCCTATTCCGGCGACCCGCGCGTGGTGAAAATCTGGGCTCAGGTGTTTCACAATACCGATCAGTATTGGGACCTCTATGCGCTGGCCGAAAAGCTGATGGATGTTGAATCCCTGTTCCAGCGCTGGCGGTTTGACCATGTCACCGCGGTCGAGCGAGTTATTGGCAACCAGCCAGGTACAGGCGGGTCTAGCGGTGTGTCGTTCCTGCGCAAAGCGCTGGACTTGCGGTTCTTTCACGATCTCTACGATGTGCGCACCGAATTGATGTATAGCGGGCAGGAGTAGGCGATGCTGTATCGTGGTTTCACTCAGACAGAGCTGGAGCAGGAGTATTCTCCCAGTTCGATGGTTGGCGGCGATCTGACACCCTATCTTGAGAGCTACGCCGCGCTGAGTGCGCAGAACCGCGCCCGGATGGAATGCCGGGAAAACCTGCCCTTCGGCGAAACATCTGAACAGGTGCTGGACTTCTTTCCTGCGTCGACGGCCAACGCTCCGCTGCATGTCTTTATTCACGGAGGTTACTGGCAGGCGCTCAGTCAGCGTGAGTCGGCGATGATGGCCCCTACACTGGTGGAAAACGGGCAAGCTTTTGCAACGCTGAACTATACGCTTGCACCAGTGGCCCGACTGGATCAGATGATCAAAGAGTGCCGCGATGCCCTGCTTTGGCTGGGATCACAGGCGACGGCCCTTGGGTTCGATCCGGCGCAGATCACCTTGTCGGGGCACAGCGCCGGGGCACATCTGGCGGCCATGATGATGGCGACTTCAGCCGATGCGCTAGCCCGCGCCGGCTTGCGGGTACGAGAGGTGATTCTGATTAGCGGCGTCTATGATCTTGAACCGATCAGCCTGACGCCGGTGAATGACCCGCTGCAACTGACCCCGGTCGAAATACACGATCTCTCACCCATTCTGCACCTGCCCGCCCCCGGTCCGCGTTACCATGTAACCGTCGCCGAGCGCGACACACCCGAATTCATTCGTCAAAGCCGGGACTATGCGGAATTGCTGCGTAAAGGCGGGCATTCTGTCAGTTTTGATCTGCAGAAAGGGATGCAGCATTTCGACATCATCATGCACGCAAGCACGTTCCTGCCGACTCCTCGGTAATCATAGGTGCTGGGCGATAGAATATTCTGACCTTTGCGTCATGCACTGCGCAAGTCGCCATATCCCTGCATTTGTGGCGGTACCGCAAGTGTCCGATTTGAGCCCCAATCTGTGAATTTGATTTTATTGCTGCGCGGGCATCATCTTGAACACGGCAGTGCGGCGTAAAGAGCGGCTATTGGTGCCGGGCGCAGCGAGGTTTTGTCAGGCAATTCGCGAGACGCGGACTTTGCTACCGTTAGCCATGGCGCAGAGTTGTGCGAGTTTGATGGTCGCGATGCGCAGAAACCAGACTTTGCAAACTTTGGCCGACGAGCCAATGCGGACAATCAAAACCTTTCTCGGATGTTGCGGTTGCGGCCCGCTTATCCACAACAGCAGTCACCTGACTGAATTGGCGGGCACGGGACAGTTGCGTAGGAACAAAAAACACAGCAATCGCCTTCTAACGGTTTCAAGACTGCCTTGCATGATTTGCATTCATAAAACCACTGGCACGAGTCAGTTGGCATTTTCTCGGTTTCAACGTGCCCACACCGAGGGCAGGTCAAAGTGCTATCCAGCACCACAGTTTGTTTTGTCATTGTCTCACATCTGCATGATTAGATAATCGTTGATTTGAGCCTCATTGAACACGATAACCCATGCCAACGCGGTAGTCGCCGTGTTTCCGACAAGCCACCATTTCAGATTTGCCAACGTCCCGTTTCGATGCGCTACGAACCACGAAACTGCGACCAGCACTGTTGAGATGGCGAGAACATAGTAGCTTGCTGCCGCTATTTTTCCGAATATCGCCAACCAACTGCCACCCAAGCCGAGCAACATCATGGCCATTGGAAGAACACAGCATGTCGCGACCCCCAGAGCGGAAACCGATCCCAGGTAGCTGAGGGTCAAATATTTTTTCATCTTTCGCTCCCTGGGTAGGCGATTTGATTGTGTTGAGGCACTAGCATTCAATGCGTATAACTCCTGTAGTAACTACAGGATCAAGTGGAGGCACTTCACATGATTGCGATAGGCGAGGCTTCCCGGCAATGCGGGGTCGGCATAGAAACTATCCGCTATTACGAACGCGAAGGTATCGTACCAAGACCCGCACGAGCTCTGAACAATCGTCGCCTCTATTCGGCAAGCGATGTTGGAAGACTTCGATTTTTGAAGAAGTGCCGTGACCTGGGGTTTCCTCTATCTGACGCAAAGGCGCTTTTGGAGCTGTCAGAAGGAAGTGCCGAAGACTGCCGATCAGTGAAAGAACTGGCCGAGGCACACATTGCCAGCGTTCAAAGCAAGATTAGTGAGCTCAGACGCCTAGAGTACGCCTTGAGTGAGCTTACGGCCAATTGTGATAGCGGAAACGTTCAATGCCCGATGCTGCAAAGACTGAGAACGATGGACGATATCTGACTCTGGCCACTGGACGGAAGCGCAGGATCTGAGATTTAGCCAGATCACGTCAGACCAAGGTCTGTGGTGCGATAACAGATTGTAGTTCATAGTCGATTTCACGATGAGAGCGAAAGTAACTGACCTGACGATTGGCAATTGGTCGCTGTCGCGAGTCTTTCTTGCGGCCAGCATTTTCGTGATGGGTACTGCTACCGCAATCGTCGGGGTCTGGGTGTCAAATCGAATCCAGAACGCAGTCGTGCAAAACTCCGCCAATTCCGCTGCGCTATATATGGAAAGCGTAGTATCCCCGCTCAGCCAGGAATTGGCACATGGCAACCATCTTTCTGAGCAGGCGAGCCTGGCGCTGGACGAGATTTTCATGACCCAGCCAATGCGTGACCGCATTGTCTCCTACAAATTCTGGAAGCAAGGCGGTGTGATTGTACATGCCTCTGATACAGACATCATTGGAAACCGTTTCAATCCAACGGATGACTTAAGGCGGGCGTGGAGCGGTGACATCTCCGGCTCTTTCAAAGAGCTTGATCATGCCGAGAGCGCCGCCGAGGCGGCTTTGGGGATACCACTACTTGAAGTTTACAGCCCCATCCGCGAACTTTGGTCCGGCGAAATCATCGCAGTTGCGGAGTTCTACGAAAGAGCTGATCAGCTTGAGTTAGACTTAGCCAAGGCCAGGCGAACAAGTTGGTTGGTCGTCGGTTCCGCATTTCTGGCAAGTACTATTGTTCTGTATTCCATTGTCGCAATTGGCGACAAAACTATTCGACGACAGGGGGCTCTTCTTAAACAGCGCCTGACAGAAAGTGAGAGGATGGCCGAGCAGAATGCCCGGCTGCGGTCGCGTGTAGTAGATGCGTCAGAAAGATATGCCACGCAAACAGATCGGTTCCTCAAAAATCTCGGCGCCGAGCTACATGATGGTCCTGCGCAATACCTGTCGCTCGCCGCCCTTAGACTGGAGGCGGCGTTTTCCAAAGAGTCCGAAAGTTCTAAAGAGGCAGAGGAAATTCAGCAGTCTTTGCAAAAATCTCTGGCTGAAATTCGTGCAATATCGCGAGGGCTTTCTGCGCCAGATATCGACAGCTTGTCACTCGTCGATGTTGTGAAGAGAGCCGTAGAGGATCACGTCGAACACAGCCCGTTGCGACCGGATATTTCACTTTTGGGTAGCCAGGCCCCAGAGTTGTCATTGTCCGACAAGCTGTGCGTTTTTCGGTTCCTTCAGGAGACGCTTTCCAATGCCGCGAGATATGCTCCAGCTTCCAAGTGCACCGTTATCTCTGAGGCGCAGAACGACCGCATAGTTATAAAGGTCAAAGACGACGGGCCTGGTTTTGACAGGTCAGAAGAAACCGCGTTGCGAGACGATGGTGGCCAGGGGCTTATGGGCTTGCGGGATCGGGTCGAGAGTATTGGCGGCAGGTTCGAAGTCGCATCGAGACCGGGTGAGGGCACCACCGTTTCTATGACACTCTTTCCCAGAAAGTTAGGCACATCATGACTACATCTGTCGTAATAGCTGATGATCACCCGATATTCAGGGATGGTTTGCAACGCACGCTGGATGAAGCTGATGGTTTTGAAGTTTTAGCTGCCGGGTCCAGCGCTGAAGATGCAGTATCGCTGGTCGTCATGCATCAGCCGGACATAGCCATTCTTGACCTCTCGATGCCCGGTGGCGGGATAAGCGCAACACGTAAAATTGCGGCAATGGCAAATCCGCCTTTCATTGCAATCTTGACGGTCTCAGAGAACAGCAGCGACGTCGCGGACGCGTTGGAGGCGGGCGCGATAGGGTACATCGTGAAGGGAGTAACCGCGAGCGAATTGACCGCTTCCTTAAGCAGCATCGCCGCAGGTGAAGGGTTCGTTTCTCCGGGCTTGGCCTCGCGGGTACTGCTTCAAATCAACGCTAACACCGGCACCTCTAAGAACAGCAGCATTCTCGATGACCTTACGCATCGTGAGGAAGAAATACTTCGACGTGTAGCCAAAGGACTGAGTAATCGTGAAATCGCTGACGAGTTAGACCTTCAGGAAAAGACCGTGAAGCACTACATGACGGCAATACTGTCCAAGCTTCACGCGCGAAACCGGGTAGAGGCCGCGCTCATTGCCCATGATGTTTGGAACAAGGGAGACTAACAGCGGTCTCTAGTACGAAGATGGCGGCCCCCTCTACAAGAAGCCACCAACGGGTTATCTACTGGAGTTGCAGCTCAGTTGGCAACCGACTGCAACCTTCGGCGATCGGAAGCCGTTGCGTTTCTCTCAACAACAGTCCGGTTGTACGGATCTTTCAGCTCGTAGCGCCCAAACTCGATCTCCTCTTTCCAACCATTGGCATAGTTCACTTCGATATTGTTGCCCTGGCGTTCAATTTTCGTAGGTCGACTTCCAGCAGTGCCGCCTTGCCCAGAAGAGAGCACGTTGTCGATTGAGATACCATTCGCCAAAGACCGAAGCCTTGAGACGTCAGCACCGGTCGCAGGGCGCTCCTCAACAGTTCGGTTCTGAGCATTCTTTCTCTCATACCGCCCGTTTTCGATCTCCTCCTTGGTTCCGTCGGCGTAACGCACTTCAATGCCGTTAGCGTTTGTTTCGACCTTTGTTACACCGGCCGAACCCAAGGGTTTACCACCTGCTTGAGACCGATCCTTCTTTCCGCTGCCCTTATTGGAGCGTTTGGAGTCGTCATCGTCGTCATCATCATCGTCGCGACCACCTTTGCCTGATCCCGAATTGTCGTCACGATCATCATCCCGGTCGTCGTCACGGTCATCATCTCTGTCGTCATCCCGATCATCATCGCGACCATCCCCGTCGCTTCCCCTGCCGCTCTTGGCAAAGGCATATGATGGTTCAAAATGTAGGCGACCATCGGCATCAAACGCTGGCACATAAGGTGTTGCCGCGATCAACGAAGCCAACGCCGCGGTACTAAGAAGTTGACCAAGCTTTCTTTGAATTTTCATTTTCGCCTCCAATTTTGAGCATCACGCTTCGTGACGTTGGAGGCAGGTTACTTCTGGTTCGGCTTCCCCACATCGGGCTTAGGTCTGACGAATTTCAAGCCGAACGTCTTAGTCAGATCAGTCAAACCAATAGAGTTTTTGCTGAGCCATGTGACCAGTTTAGCGGGAACTAACCCGGTCACCCTTCAGCTCGTCATCAGGTTCGAGGTGAATGACAAAGACAGAACCCGGATACAAACGATCCAATTCTTCCTTGATGTCATTGCATATATCATGCGCCGCGCTGACTGGCATTGTGCCGTCCACAACAAGATGAAACTCCACAAAGATGACGTTTGCGGATCTACGCCCTTTGAGGTCGTGGTACTCCAAGGCTGCGCCGAGATTTGCTTCGATTGCATTAGTAACGGTCTGCAAGTCATGATCCGAAAGGGTCACATCAATCAGTCCATCGACAGACGCCCGAATAACTTTCCAGCCCTCCCACAAGATGTTCAGTGCAACAAGAATTGCCGGGATCGGATCGAGGATCAGCCAGCCGGTGACAAGTGCAAGTATCAGACCTGCGATGACACCAACTGAGGTCATGACATCTGTGAAAATGTGCCGGGAGCTCGCCTCCAATGCAGGCGACCCCTCGCGACTGCCGATTTTGAGCAATAGGTAAGCCCATGCGCCATTCACGCCCGTTGCAACGACATTGACGGCGATTCCAAAAAGAGGCGCATCCTCAAGATGCGGGTTTGGGTGTGCCAGTACAGCTTCTCTGATGATCAAGAACGCCGCCAGAACAATCAATACGCCCTCGACGACAGCGGAAAGATACTCAGCTTTTTTGTGACTAAAGGGGTGGTTTTCATCAGGGGGTTTATTGGCAACCCGAACCGCAAAGTATGCCAGCAACGCCGCAACGACATTCACGGTAGATTCCATTGCGTCCGACAACAACGCCACCGAGCCTGTCAGCCACCTAGCCAACAGTTTCAGAGCCAGTACCGCAATGGATATTGGAATGGATTAAAGAGCGATTATTTGTGTCATTTGACCACAACGCTCAATCAATCATGAACAGAATCTCGGGATATTGCTGAGCTCCGACGTTCAAAACGTAAAACAGGTGGTTGGTGAAAAGGGAATTGGCCCTGCGGCTTCCTACCGGCGATCGACGACAGCATCTGGTCCCCCTGCATGGCGCCAAACGACTGTTACTCTGATGGAAGCACCGCCGACGAAACAGGAACCGCCTTGAGATAGGCGGCAATCGCCAAACGGTCCTCATCGGTGAGGCGAGATGTGTTCTCGATGACCTCCACCATCTCACCACCAGCGCTGTCATAGTCCGGTGTAAAGCCAGATTTGAGGTACTCGGAAATGTCGGCCTCGGACCAATCAAGCTGGTCTGAGGTAAGGCCCGGGACGCGACCCTTCCCGTTTGGATTTGGTGCACCTGTCAGCCAAAGGTCTCGTTTCAGACCACCTAAGCCATTTCGCGGCGTATGGCATTCGGCGCAGTGACCCAACGCCTCCACTAAATACCTGCCATGTCTTTGGTGGTCGGTCAAATCACCTTCGACTACCCAGCCTGGTGTCATGAACAACAGTTTCCATCCCCCCAATCCACGACGAACATTAAAAGGAAAACCGACTTCATGAGAAACGCTTTCGGCTTTGGACGCTGGCAGGGTTCTGAGGAATGCAAGGAGCGAAATAACGTCTTCGGCCGTAATGTTGGCGTAAGATGTATAGGGAAACGCTGGAAAATAGTGCTGCCCTTCGGGTCCGGTCCCATGGATCAAGGCATTGGCCAGATCCAGGGCAGACCAGGACCCAATACCAACTTCTGGGTCACTGGAAATGTTGGGGGCAATGAACGTGCCGAATTCCGTCTCAAACCGGCGACCACCGGAGAGCATGAGCTTGTCCTCACCAACCGCATCCGGCGCTGAATGACAAGATGCGCATCCTGAGGCGTGGAACACGATTTCGCCTCTGGTGAGATCCGGATGCAAACCGTCGAGTTTAGATTGATCCATTCTTTGTGGTCGGGTCAGCACCAAACCTGCCAACCCAACCAAGAGTGCAACGAAAGCGGTGAAAAGGAAAAACCGCTTCACAGCTATCTACCAATTAATCTTTTGGCGCTCTGTACGCTTTGTGACATGCCGAACAGCTTCCACCCAGATCGCCCATAGCCGCTTTCAGGGCATCAACATCTTGCCCTGCCGCAGCCTGCATCGCAACAGCGGCATCTGCCATAGCCTGCCCTTTCGCACCAACGTCAGCGAAGTTTTCCCAGATCGCAGGCAGCGCTCGGGTGGACGGATCGGATACATTGTCGGATCCTGCGGGCCACATCGCGGATTGGTCGATCTGCGTTAGTACAACAAGGTTGTTTGCAGCCCGTGTTGCGGCCTCGGCATCATAGTCCACCTCGCCTTTGGCCATGCCGCCAAGTGTACCAAGATTGAAGGAATAGAGCTGCATGATTGAGGTCCGAGCTTTCACAGCCGGATTTTCGCTTTCATGGGCGATGGCTGCGCCAATGGCCGCTACAGACAAAATGCCTGCCGCCAAAATTGAGAACTTCTTCATCATGATGTCTCTCCCTGTTCAATACTTCGAATGTTAGCTTGAACGAATTTACTTGTAATTGTTTGTTATTCGCCGCCTCCTGTTAATTTATGAACAACGATAATTGGGATGACATTCGATATGTGCTTGCCGTTGATAGATACGGTTCGCTGAACTCGGCGGCGGAAGCTTTGGGGGTAACGCATGCGACAGTCCTGCGCAGAGTGGTTGCCTTTGAACAGAGAAGTGGCTGTGCGATTTTTCGGAAGAGCCCTTCTGGATATTCCGCGCTGCCTGAGGCCAGAACAATTCTCACGGCTATGGAAAACGTTGAAGATGCGGTGCTTTCAGTAGAGAGAGCAATCGTAGGCGCGAACCGCTCTCCTGTTGGTCACGTTCGCATCACGTCCACTGACAGTCTTTGCCAGATGGTATTGCCTCAAATTTTGAATGAAATTTCCAAAGAGTACCCAGGGTTGGAACTGACTTTGTTGAGTAGCAACAGCCACCGTGATCTATCCCGGCTGACTGCGGATATCGCTGTGCGCCCATCGATTAAACTTGAGGACGGCCTGGTCGGAGAACAATCAGGTACATTGTCGTTTGGGGTCTATGATGATGGTTCCCCAAATCGTAAATGGATGAGGCTTGACGGCGCGTTGAGCCGCTCTCGGCCTGCCAAGTGGCTAGCAGAAAACGCGAAAACCGAACAAACTACCAACGGAGCAGACAGTTTTTTGGTGCTTCAGCAGATGGCCGCTTCCGGAGCGGGCAAGACATTTTTACCAGAATTCATCGGCGATGCTGACCCCCGCCTTCATAGATCGCACGGCATGAATCCCCAAATCGAAGTTCCGCTCTGGGTCGCAACACTAGAGGAAATCGCGCAGACACCAAGGTTTGCTCTCGTGCAACGGGCCTTGGTTGAACGTATAGCCAAAGCTCTAGCCAACTGAAATCACCCAAAAACAGTTGTAAGCAGTCGCATTATTTGCAGAGCAGCATTACGAGTTCAGTGTTTCAAAGGCCGACATTCCGATGCAAGGCATTCAGCGCAATAGCGGCTTTAGGCTGACTACGGACATTGCCGCGGTCAAGTCGGAAAGCTGCTTTGTCCAGCATCTGAGGCAATTGATCACAGCACGGTGGTGGAGTACGTCTGTCAGACCGGGCGTTCGCAATACTCGCGGCGAAAGTTTCGTGCGAACCCCATTTTGGGTTTGCCGCAATGGTGACGAAAGTCGGCCATAACGTCTGTGCCGACCAATATTCCGTCAAGATATGTTTCGAAGGCTGAACTGTCATGTTCTCTAATCCCTGTGCGCTAATCGTGGACCCAAGCAATGCATACGGCTAGCATCGGAGATCACACAGCAAGAAGGGAGAATCACATGTCGAAGTTCACCAACAGAACAGCTGTCCATGGGGTTGCTGCACTCGTAATCTGCTGTTTCGCGGCAATCGTTCAGGCACAATCGGCAGGCGATGAGATGTCGTTCTTCATCACTAGTGTAGGCAAAGGAGACGGTGCCAATCTAGGCGGCCTCGACGGCGCCGATGCTCATTGTAATGCACTTGCTTCTGCGGTCGGTTCTTCCAAAACTTTTTCGGCCTATCTGAGCACGTCAATGTCCATTGATCGCAGCACCGACCCGATGACAATAACCAACGGTATTTCGGCACGCGACCGAATCGGGGCGGGTCCATGGTACAATGCCAAGGGAGAACTCATCGCCAACAATGTAGAAGACCTACACAGCGACAGCGTGAACATTAGTATTCTGACCGCACTCGATGAAAACGGTAACCCTGTAAATGGGCGTGGTAGTCAGCCGAACAAACATGACATTTTGACCGGCTCCGATTCTGCCGGACATTTCTCGACGGCAGGTGGCGATACGACATGCAGCAACTGGACTTCGAATAGTGAAGACGGGTCCGCGATTGTCGGACATCATGACCGTGTGGGTCTCAATGATGCGCGAAACATGGTGTCTTGGAACTCGTCGCACGGCTCGCGTGGTTGTGGAGAAGAACATCTGCCACGTTCTGGCGGGGCGGGTCTGTTTTATTGCTTCTCAACGGACTGATCAGACAGCGCTGGTGCGTGTGCCACCCGCATTGCCGCTAGTATTCACCATGTCAATTTTTCGGGGTGCATTCTGGAAGCGCTCGTTGTCGCCATCGTAAGCAATGAGCGCTGTTTCATGCGTCCAGATTGTCCAATCTGGATGCACCGAAAGCTCCGTTCGAAATTCGGACTATGACCTTGCCTTGAATGGCCGGTTTGACGAAATAAGTTGCACCGCAGCGATGCGCGTGCAGCAGCTGCTCACCGATGCTGCGTCAGCAATAGCAGCGGTTGCATAAGGCTGCTTTGACCGCATAGCCGACACCAACCTAGATTTACTTTGCCTCTTGAACCAAGGCTACCCGGTGCGACTTGATGATTAACTTCAAACAAACTCGCGCATAAAGTCAAAGGCTCACGTCAGCTCTCCAAAAGAAAAACAGCGGCCCGTTAGAGCCGCTGTTTTCCGAATTTCAGTTCTGTCCGGATCAATCCAGTGTCCGGGTGACCTCTTCGCGCTCGAAGATTTCGATGACGTCTCCGGCGCGGATATCGTCATAGTTCTCGAATGCCATACCGCATTCCTGACCCGACTGAACCTCGGCCACTTCGTCTTTGAAGCGCTTCAGCGTCTTCAGCGTGCCTTCGTGGATCACCACGTTGTCGCGCAGCAGGCGGACACCTGCGGAACGACGCGCCACGCCTTCTGTAACCAGACAGCCAGCAACCTTGCCAACGCCTGTAACCTTGAAGACTTCGCGGATCTCGGCATAACCGATGAACTTTTCGCGGATCTCGGCGCTCAACAGGCCTGATGCGGCGGCTTTCACGTCGTCGACCAGATCGTAGATCACCGAGTAGTAGCGGATTTCCACGCCCTTTTGGTTCGCGGTGTTCCGGGCTGAAGCATTGGCACGCACGTTGAAGCCCAGGATCGGGGCGCCGGACGCTTCGGCCAGGCCGACATCCGTTTCGGTGATCGCACCAACGCCCGAGTGCAGCACGCGCACGCGTACTTCGTCGTTGCCGATCTTTTCCATCGCCTGAACGATGGCTTCGGCAGAACCTTGCACGTCCGCTTTCATCAGAATTGGCAGCTCGGTGACGTTTTCGTCTTCCTTGGCCTTTTGCATCAGCTGTTCAAGGGTGGTTGCGGCACCGGCGGCGGCGCGTTTGTCCTTGGCGGCCTGTTCACGGTAGGCGGCGATTTCACGCGCCTGCGCTTCGGTCTCGGTGACGTTCAGAACGTCCCCGGCCTCGGGTGTGCCGTTCAGACCCAGAACCTCAACCGGAACCGAGGGGCCAGCTTCTTTGACCCGTTCGCCCTTGTCGTTGATCAGCGCACGGACTTTACCGTATTGCTCACCCACAACAAAGATATCGCCCTGACGCAATGTACCGGTTTGAACCAGAACGGTAGCAACAGGTCCACGGCCCACATCCAACTGCGCCTCGATCACGGCACCCTGGGCGGCGCGATTCGGGTTGGCTTTCAGCTCAAGAATTTCGGATTGCAACGCGATGGCTTCCAGCAGCTCATCCAGACCCTGACCGGTGATGGCGGACACTTCGACGTCCTGAACCTCACCCGACATTTTCTCAACGATGACTTCGTGCTGCAGCAGATCGGTGCGAACCTTGTCCGGGTTCGCATCCGGCTTGTCGACCTTGTTGATCGCAACGATCATCGGGACACCCGCCGCTTTGGCGTGGTTGATCGCCTCGATCGTCTGCGGCATCACCGCGTCATCCGCAGCAACAACCAGAACCACGATATCCGTGACCTGTGCCCCGCGCGAACGCATCGAGGTAAAGGCCGCGTGGCCCGGCGTATCCAGGAAAGACAGCGTTGTGCCGCCATCGGTTTTCACCTGATAAGCGCCAATATGCTGGGTAATACCCCCGGCCTCACCCGCCACAACGCGAGCGTCGCGGATCGCGTCCAGCAACGAGGTCTTACCGTGGTCAACGTGACCCATGATGGTAATGACCGGCGGGCGCGACTGCAGATCGCCTTCGCTGTCTTCGATCTCTTTGATGACGTCCTCGACGTCAGAGGCCGAGACGCGCGTGACCTTGTGGCCAAATTCTTCGATGATCAGTTCCGCAGTATCAGCGTCAATGGTCTGGTTCTGCGTGACCATCATGCCCATGTTCATCAGCGATTTGACAACGTCCGCTACACGCTCGGCCATACGGTTGGCCAGCTCGGACACGACAATCGCCTCGGGCAGCTGTACGTCACGGATAACCTTTTCCCGCTCGACCGCGCCGCCCATGGCTTTCTGACGCGCGCGCTCTTGCTTACGCTTCATGGCTGCCATCGAACGCTGGCGGTTGCCTTCACCACCGGTCGCCTGACCCAGAGTCAGCTTGCCTGAACGGCGGTTATCGTCACGGCCCTTGGTGCGCGTGCCGCGCTGTTCACGCTCGCGATCCTGCTTGCGTGGCGTTGCTGCGGGCGCAGGCTTGCTGGCCGGGCTGCGGGCGGCTTTTGGCTCTTCAGGAGTCGGGGTCGCCGCGACACGCTTAGCGGCATCTTCAGCCTCTTTGCGCTTGCGTTCTTCCTCTTCGGCCTTGGCGCGCGCGCGTTCTTCGGCCTCGCGCTGTTCGCGCTCTTTGGCCTCTAGTTCCGCACGGCGACGGGCACGCTCTTCCTCGCGCGCTTTTTCAGCGGCCTGACGCTCGGCGGCCTCTTCGACCTCACGCGCCTTGGCAGCCTGCAGCGCCTTCATCCGGCGCGCCATTTCCACGTCGGAAATCCCGGCTGGACGACGCGACGGATCACCTGATGGCGTAGCTCCACCACCGGTTTTGGCCGCACCCGGCTTGGGGACCACCACGCGTTTGCGTTTGGTTTCCACCACGACATTCTTGGTACGTCCGTGGCTGAAACTTTGTTTCACATTTCCGGGGCGCGCCCCGCCACGAAGACCCAATGTCTTTTTGCCGTCACTATCGCTCATAAAGCTTCTTACCCTTCCGCGCGGCCCTTGCCGCCGTCATCCGTTTCGCGCAAGCCATGCAGGCGCTGCGCTTCCTCTACAACACGTTTGGCGAGTCCGCCAGAGGCCAAGGCCGCATGAATCACGGTTTGGCGCCCAAATGCCGCCCCAAGTTCGTCTGCGGTCAACCAGCCGATGTATTTCCCAAAGTGCGGCGTGCTGAGTTTCGACTTGCCACGCCCCGATCCATCAGAAGCCTGAAGCAATACCTGGGCCTCTTCCCGGTCCAGCATTGCCTTGACCTTTTCATAGCCAGCAACCGCATCACCGGACTTGCGCGCGAGGCTCAAAAGCTCGATCACGCGCCGCGCAATCTGCTTTTCAACCTCATCGGCCAGATCCTTTGACACAGTGACCTGCGCCTTGAACCCCCGCGCGAACAATTTCTTGCCGATGGCTTTGTCCAACGCGCTGCGGTCGGCCGAGACATAAACACCGCGCCCCGGCAGTTTTGCCGCGACATCAGGAAAGACCTGACCGTCTGGCCCGACCACAAAGCGGATCAGCCCATATCTAGGCTGAACCTCGCCAGTGGCAATGCACTTGCGTTCGGGTCCGTCAGACCGATCCTTATGGACGCCACCGCGACCCATGTGCGCCACCCGAAGCCTGCGATCAGGCCTCGGCTTCCTCGTCGGCCGCTACGCCGTCTTCTTCAGCCTGCTCCAGTTCGGCAGGATCAACCCAGCCCAACATGATGCGTGCGGTCATGACCAGATCCTGCGCCTCTTCCAGCGTTATGCCAAAAGGCTCCAGAACGCCGTCATCCTTGATACGCTCACCATCAACTGTGGTCCAACCACCAGCCAGTTCCCAGTCAGCGCAGGTGGCAAAATCTTCCAACGTTTTCACGTCGTCCTTGGCCAGCGCTTCTACCATCTGGGGTGTCAGACCTTCGAATTCAATAAGGCTGTCCTCGACACCCAGCTCACGCGCTGCATCCAGCGCCGCTTTGGCCTGTGCTTCCAGGTGTTCACGCGCACGGGTCTGCAGTTCCTGCGCGGTGCCATCGTCGACGCCGTCAATGACCAACAGCTCGTCAAGCTCGACATAAGCGACTTCTTCCAGGTTGGTAAACCCTTCCGAGACCAGTAGTTGCGCAAAGAACTCGTCCAGATCCAGGCTTTCCATGAACAGGCTGGTGCGGGCTTCGAATTCTTTCTGACGGCGCGCCGATTCTTCGGCCTCGGTCATGATATCAATGTCCAGATTGGTCAGCTGGCTGGCCAAACGCACATTCTGACCGCGACGGCCAATGGCAAGGCTCAGCTGTTCTTCGGGAACCACAACTTCGATCTTGCCCGCTTCTTCATCCAGAACAACCTTGGACACCTCGGCAGGCTGCAGCGCATTCACCAGGAAGGTGGGCTGATCTTCGTTCCATGGAATGATGTCGATCTTTTCACCCTGCAGTTCATTCACGACGGCCTGCACACGGCTGCCGCGCATACCAACGCAGGCACCGACAGGGTCGATCGAGCCGTCATAGGAAATGACAGCGATCTTGGCGCGCGATCCGGGATCACGAGCAACAGCTTTGACCTCGATGATGCCGTCATAGATTTCCGGCACTTCCATCTTGAACAGTTCAGCCATGAATTCAGGCGCGGTGCGCGACAGGAAGATCTGGTGGCCACGAACCTCGCGACGAACTTCCTTGATATAGGCGCGCACACGGTCATTGGGGCGATAGCTTTCGCGGCCAATCTTGTCGTTGCGGCGCAGAACAGCCTCGGCACCGCCCAGATCGACGATGACATTGCCGAACTCTTCGCGCTTGACCGCACCGTTGATGATGGTACCTGCGCGATCCTTGAAGTCTTCGTACTGGCGATCGCGCTCGGCTTCGCGAACCTTTTGCAGAATCACCTGCTTAGCGGATTGCGCCGCGATCCGGCCCATTTCGACCGGAGGCACTTCTTCGACATAGACGCTACCGACTTCCGGCGCTTCCATGTATTGCTTGGCCTGCTCGACGGTCATCTCGGCCTGATAGTTCTCAAGCTCTTCATCCTCAACCACGGTGCGGACGCGGGTAAAGGTCGCTTTACCGGTCTTGCGGTCGATGCTGACGCGGATATCCATCTCGGCGCCGTAGCGGCTTTTGGCGGCACGGGCGAGCGATTCTTCCATCGCTTCGACAACCAGACCGGGGTCGATCATCTTTTCGCGGGCCACGGCCTCGGCGGTCTGCAGCAGCTCCAGCTGGTTGGCTGAGGTGATTGCCATCAGTTCGTCTCCTCTTCGGACCCTTCGGTCTCAATCTCGTCGAAAGCGTTTTCGTTCAGGGCACCGGCGTCCTTGCGCTGGCGCAGCATCTCTTTGATCAGATCATCGGTCAGGACCAGCTTGGCATCGCTTAGCCAGTCAAACTGCAAGCCGATGGTGATCGTCTCATCTCCCTCGGAGATATTGATCAAAACCTCATCACCTTCGGTCCCGGCCAGCTCACCTTTGAAGCGGCGGCGGCCGTCGATCAGTTCGGCGGTTTCAATCTTTGCCTCATAGCCCTCGAACATCTCAAAATCCTTGAGACGTGTCAGAGGCCGGTCGATGCCGGGGCTGGACACTTCCAGCGCATAGGCGTCAAGGATCGGATCTTCGACATCCAACGTGGCACTGACTGCGTTCGATATCTCGGCGCAATCATCCACTTCGATGCCACCATCGGGCTTGTCGGCCATGATCTGCAAGGTGGTCTGCTTGCCGCTCATCAGGCGGATACGGACCAGCTCATACCCCAGATCTTCGATCACTGGGGTGATGATCTCGGCCAGTCTCCGATCGATGGCAGCTTTGGCTATCAGTTCGTTTGTCATCAGCTACTCTACCCTGTCAGTCGGGCACAAAAAAACGGGCGCGCGGCCCGTCGAAATTCCCGGTGGAGCCCCAGACCAGAAGTCTGACACGCCGCTGTTGCAACTGCATATACGCAGGGTTTCCCGAGTCTGCAACCCCCGGCAGGAACCCTGACCGGAATTTACGCCAACCACCACCGTTCAGCGATGCGTCCGTCGTCCAGCGCGCGCGCGCCGCCGATCTGCTGGGGCATACCAACATGAGCAGCCGCCGCCAGCGCAATATCCGATTCGCTGGGGTGAAGGCGCAGACCGCGCAGCCCATTCAAGCCTTCGGATGATGGCAGGGCAGCAATATCCACATAGCCATCCCGCAATGCTTCGGCCCGGACGCGGGCATCAGGAATGACGATAATTTCAAAAGCATCCGCCCAGCCGGCCTGAGTGCTCTTATAATGGTCAACGACTTTGCGGCCCAGAAAGTGGCGATCATCCTCAGCCCGTTCGACACGGTAGCATCCGGTGCCATTGGCGATCTGCAGCGGTTTGACGCTCTGACCAGCCCGCGGGATGACAAATTGACTTTCGGCCAGCAGGAAAGGCAGGCCGGGATTAGGTTTGGCCAGTTCAAGGTGCAGCCGGTTAGGGGCCAGCGCTTCGGCGCGCCCGACTTCGGCCAAAACCGCCATCACATCAGCGATATCCAATGCTACGCCGTCGTGGAACACCGCATCATCGCGCAGATCAAACGTCCAGATCCGGGCATCCGTATCGGTCTGCCATCCTGTTGCCAGCTCACCTCGCAAGGTACCGTCCGGTGCGATTTCGGTCAGCGTGTCAAACACCGCCCCCCGTGCAACCTGTTCAAGACTGTCGTCACGCGGCACCGCAAGCCGCAGGGTTCCGCCCGGCTTGGGCGTATTCGCCAGTGAGGCGCCTGTTGCCGCCAACAGCGCCGCAGCGGCACCTGATGCAAACAACGCGCGGCGGTCAATGCGGGTCATGCTACCCCCTCAGCCACGCGGTTCATAATGCGGACCAGTTCGGCACTGATGCCGGGTTCAGACAGGGCGTGGCCCGCTTGACGGACCATCTTCAATTCGACATTCGGCCAGCGCTCGGCCAGGTTCCAGGCAGAATGCGGTGGGCAGATCATGTCATAGCGCCCCTGAACGATATGGCCGGGAATATGAGCGATCCGATCCATCTGCTCCAGAATCTGCCCGTCCTGATCAAGGAAAGCCCGATTGATGAAATAGTGATTCTCAAGCCGGGCAAAGGCGCGCGCATACTCACCCGGGCTTTCTCCGGTGGATCCGTTCGAATGGATTGACGCCAGCGCATTTTCCCAGGCGGACCAGGCCCGTCCGTACAGAACCTCAGTCGCCCGATCCCCTGAGAACAGGCGTTTGTTATAGGCCCCAATCGTGTCGGAAAGCTCAGTCTCGGAGAGCAGAGCGGTGAACTTGGACCATTGCTCGGGCCAGAACTTGCCCGCGCCACCACCATAGAACCAGTCCAGCTCGGCCTGCGTTGCCAGAAACACGCCGCGCAATATCAGCCTATTCACCCGGTCGGGATGCGCCTGCGCATAGATCAACGCCAGGGTTGCGCCCCAGCTTCCACCGAAAACGGCCCAGTCACTGATGTTCAACAGGGTGCGCAGCCGTTCGATATCGGCCACCAGATGCCAGGTTGTGTTGTCTGTGACCGACGCGTGCGGGCGCGAGCGTCCACAGCCTCTCTGATCAAACAGAATCACCCGAAAGACGTCCGGATCGAAATAGCGCCGCATTGCGGGGCTGCATCCGCCACCTGGGCCTCCGTGCAACACGACCACCGGCAGGCCATCCGGATTGCCGCATTGTTCCATATAGATAAGGTGACCATCGCCCACATCGACCATGCGCTGATCGAACGGGTCGATCGGCGGGTAAAGATATTGCACTGCGCGCTTTTGGTCCGGGTACTTGTCCATTATGGCCCTATATAGTCCTTAAACGTAAAAGAGCATACGGAGACAGGAATGCAAGCGCATCCGAACACGGTAGACCCGTCCGAGATCGCAAAATTCGAGGCGATGGCCGCCGAATGGTGGGACCCGCATGGGAAATTCAAGCCCCTGCATATGCTGAACCCCTGTCGTCTGGATTATATCACACAGCAAATCGCAGGCGAATTTGACCGTGATCTGAAAGCCCCGCGCCCGTTCGAGGGCCTGCGCCTGCTGGATATCGGATGTGGAGGAGGCTTGCTGAGCGAACCCATGGCTCGCCTTGGCGCCGAGGTCGTGGGCGCCGATGCCGCCGAGGGCAACCTGCCCGTCGCCCGCATCCATGCCGAGCAATCAGGGCTTGGGATCGACTATCGCCACACCACTGCCGAGGCGATGGCCGCCGCAGGTGAGCAGTTTGATGTGATTCTGAACATGGAGGTGGTCGAACATGTGGCCGACCCGCTCAGCTTTCTGACAGCCACGCGGGATTTGCTGAAACCAGGCGGGCTTGAGATTTGTTCGACCATCAACCGCAACCCGAAATCCTATGCGATGGCTATCTTTGGTGCCGAGGTGATCATGCGCTGGCTGCCGCGCGGCACGCATGAGTGGAACAAGTTCATCACCCCTGACGAGTTGTTCGACCTGTTGCGTCAAGCCGGGTTGGACCCGGTGGACCGCAAGGGTTTCGTGTTCAACCCGATACTATGGAGCTGGTCGATCTCTGACCGGGATTTGAGCGTGAATTATGTGACGGCGAGCGTGAAGCCGGGGTGAACCTATTCCCCCTCCAACTGCAATCGCAAATCCCGCAGCACGGGCAGCGTGCTGCGCACCCGCTCCAGCCCCAGCTCTCCGACCACGCGATTGATCAGCGGCGCAATAGAGGAGATCGCCTGATCCCGAGCACTCCGCCCAGCGGGGCTGATGGCGACCATCTTGCGGCGGGCGTCGTCCCAGTCGGGGCGGATGTGGATATATCCGGCCCATTCCAGCTTGGCCAAGGTATTGGTCATGGCACCTCGGGTCACGTGAAACGTATCGGCTAGCTGTGCCGGGCTGCGTTCGTTGCCGACAAAGACAAGATGGTTCAAAACCGAGAAATGCGAAATTTCCATGCCCCTGGGCAGCACCCGGCTGAGCCGGTTCCGCAATAACTGGTCTGCGGTCAGGATCTCGCTGAACAGCGTGACCGCGAGGGCATTGGTATCGTTTGTCATAGTCCAGATTCTGGATCAGGGGCCGTCAAAGGGACGGACATGTGTCAGCGAAGGCACGCGGCTTCGTGCTTCTGTAACAGAACTATCATCCAAATTGAAAAAGTGAATGCCCTGATCGGTCCCTGCGTCGATGACGACCTCTCCCCATGGGGCAACGACCATGCTGTGACCGTAGGTTTTGCGGGTCTTTCCCCTGGTTTTAGGGTGTTCACCGGTCTGCGCCGGGGCCAACACCCAGCATCCGTTTTCAATCGCCCGCGCCCGCAACAGCGACTTCCAATGGGCCTCACCCGTGACCGGTGAAAAAGCGGCTGGAACCGTCAGAATGCGCGCTCCAGCCTGCGCCAGAGATGCGTATAGTTTGGGGAAGCGGATATCATAACATATACTCAGACCCACCTTGCCGAAATCTGTCTCGGCTATGACCGCCCGTGTGCCGGGACGGTAGTTTTTGGACTCGCGAAACGTCTCGGCCTCGGACACCTGCACGTCGAACATATGGATCTTGTCATACCACGCCACGATCTGCCCCTGAGGATCAATCATGAAAGACCGATTGGCAAACCGACCATCCGCATCATGTGTTTTGATCGCCAACGAGCCGATCAATAACCAGATCCCCAGGCTCGCGGCCTGCTCGCGCAGCCCCGCAAGTGTCAGGTCGTCTTCTTCGTATTGCAGGATTTCCCGCTGCCGTGTGGACGAGGTGGACACGCAATTCGTCACCTCGGGCGTCAGAACGAACCGCGCACCCTGCCCTGCTGCTTCGGACATCAGGGCGCGCACCATTTTCAGGTTTTCAGCCGGATCATCCGACGAGGTGATCTGAAGCAGGGCGCTCTTCATCAGGCCGCCAGCAAACCGTCCAGCTTGCCCTGACGTTCCAGCTCATACAGGTCGTCGCATCCACCCACATGCTGCGATCCGATAAAGATCTGGGGTACGGTGCGCTTGCCACCGGCGCGCTGGATCATTTCAGGTTTGCGTTTTGGGTTCCTCAGCACATCGACTTCCTGAAACTCGACGCCCTTCTGATTCAACAGCCGTTTTGCAGCGTGACAGAAGCCACAAAGCGGCGAGGTATATATTTCTACCGATTTCATATTCCGTACCTTTGGGTTTCGCACAATCCTGGGCGAGTTAGGTATCCTTGGCAACGCGCGCTAGGGTCAACACAAAAATATGATTTGCCCCGGATGCACGACAGACACGTGCACATGAGGTCAATGTTGCGCCTGATGTCATGACATCATCGACCAGCAGAATATCGCGCCCCTGCATCTGCCGAAGCCGCCTGGGATGCGCTGCAATCGCATTCTCCAGCGTTTCCATGCGCTGTGCGGATGTTTTTCCATCCAAAACCGGCGTTCTTGTCCGTCGGACCAGAAGGTCCGGACAGGCCTCCAACCCGGTTTGCCGCCCCAGATGCTGCGCTAACAGGGCGGATTGGTTGTACCTGCGTTTCAGCAACCGGGACCAATGCAGCGGTACCGGCACGATCAGCATGTCCTCGCGAAACAAATCCCGACCCGCCAGGGCCATCCAGCGCGCCGCAGGGCGTGCAAGCTCGGGCCGGTCCCCATGTTTCAGAGCCAGAATCAGGGATCGCGCCTTGCCATCATACAAAAGCGCAGACCGCCCATCGCGCCAGGGGCGCGGCGTTTTCATACAGTCATCACATTCGATTCGGTGGCCATCGGCCTCACCCGGCAAGGGCACGCCGCAGCTTTCACATACAGCGCCACCGATAAAGGGCGTTTCACGCCAACAGGAGCCACAGAGGCCGAAATCCGCCTCGGTCAAATCACCGCATCCCAGACAGCGCGGGGGATAGATCATCTGGACAGCGGTTTGAATCCGCTGCCACATGCGATAGTTGCGCCCTATGAAACTGCCTGATTCCAACGCACCCTCACTGTTCGACCGCGCAATCCTTGCACGGCGTCGGTCCCGCGCACGGGAAGATGCCTTGTTCTTGCACCGTGCCACAATTGACGAGGTTCAGGATCGGCTCGCCTTGGTTAATAAAAGCTTTACGGCCCCGGCGATCGTGACCCCTTTTGCGCAAGTCTGGCAGGATGTGTTGCCAATGACGCGGATCATCCCGGATAACGAGGTGCTGGACCTGACCCCCGGTGCCCATGATCTGGTGATCCATGCCATGGCTTTGCACTGGGCCAATGATCCGGTTGGGCAGTTGATCCAGTGTCACCGCGCGCTGCAGCCTGATGGGCTGTTACTGGTGATCTGTCTGGGCGGTGAAACCCTGCAGGAACTGCGCGCCGCACTTGGGCAGGCCGAGGTTGAGGTCACGGGCGGCCTCAGCCCCCGCATCGCGCCTATGGCCGAGCTGCGCGATCTGGGCGGGTTGCTGCAACGCGCCGGACTGGCCCTGCCGGTTGCTGATACCGCGCGGCTGACGGCGGAATATCGCGATCTGACCCACCTGATGCATGACCTGCGGGCAATGGGTGAAACCAACAGCCTGCAAAACCGCATGAAACACCCCACAAACCGGCAGGTCTTTGCCCGGGCGCAAGACATCTATGCCAATCATTTCAGCACTGATCAAAAACGCCTCAAGGCGACATTCGAGCTGGTCTGCCTAACCGGCTGGTCGCCCGATGAAAGCCAGCCAAAACCGCTGCGTCCGGGCTCGGCCCAGATGCGGCTTGCGGATGCTCTGGGCGCAAGCGAAGGCAAACTGTCCGATTGACGAACGCGGAATTCCGGTTATCTCAGCCCGAAGCAAAGACATCTCAGGAAGTGAAACATGTTTGACGCCACACGCCCCGATCATGCCCCGGCGGATCACCCCAAAGTCAAAACGGGCCGCGTCGGCATCCTGCTGGCCAATCTCGGCACCCCCGACGATTACAGCTATTGGCCCATGCGCCGTTATTTGAACGAGTTTCTGTCGGACCAGCGCGTGATCGACTATCCCAAGTGGAAATGGCAACCAATCCTGCAGGGGATCATCCTGACCAAACGGCCCTTCAGCTCGGGTGAGGCGTACAAGTCGATCTGGAACCACGACAAGGGCGAAAGCCCGCTGATGACGATCACCAAAGAGCAGACCGCCAAGATGCGGGACGCGATGACGGAACGCTATGGCGACAGGGTCATGGTCGAGTTCTGCATGCGCTATGGCAACCCATCGACCAAATCAAAGGTCCGGGAAATGGTCGCAGCGGGCTGCGACCGGATTCTGTTCTTTCCGCTTTACCCGCAATACGCAGGCGCCACGACGGCCACGGCCAATGATCAGTTTTTCCGCGCCCTGATGGATGAAACGTGGCAACCCGCCAGCCGCACCGTGCCCGCCTATTTTGACGAACCCGCCTATATCGATGCTTTGGCCGGGTCTGTGGAAAAAGCCTATGCCGCGATGGAAGATAAGCCGGACATACTGGTCTGTTCCTACCACGGCATGCCGGAACGCTACCTGCTACAGGGCGACCCTTATCACTGCCAATGCGCAAAAACGACTCGGTTGCTGAAAGAAAGGTTGGGCTGGTCGGACGACCAGCTTGTATCAACCTTCCAGTCACGATTCGGCCCGGAAGAATGGCTCAAGCCATATACGGTCGACCACGTGGCCGAGCTGGCAAAACAGGGTAAGAAGAAGATCGCCGTTATCGCACCAGCGTTTTCCGCCGATTGCATCGAAACGCTGGAAGAGATCAACGAAGAGATCAAAGAGAGTTTTGAGGACGCGGGCGGCGAAAGCTTTACCTATATCCCATGCCTGAACGATGACGAATCGCACATAGCGGCCCTGGGCAAGGTGATCGAGGATAATTTGAAGGGTTGGCTGGACTAAGCCACCCAGTCCACTAGGCACAAAAAAAGGCGGTGGAAAGCTCCACCGCCTTTTCTTTAGATATCGCTTGTCGAATTAGCTTGCTGCAACAGCTGCG
Source organism: Ruegeria sp. CDSC051 (assembly GCF_059610665.1). Classification (NCBI taxonomy): domain Bacteria; kingdom Pseudomonadati; phylum Pseudomonadota; class Alphaproteobacteria; order Rhodobacterales; family Roseobacteraceae; genus Ruegeria; species Ruegeria sp. CDSC051. Next base: position 92,391 of record NZ_JBXWOC010000010.1, on the reverse strand, counting down.
GCAACAACAACCAACAGGATCAGCGGCAGGATGATGCCGTTTGACGAACCCTGAGTTTCTTCAACAACAACAGGTGCTTCAACAACCGGCTCTTCCAGGTTGCCTGCATAAGCGGTCGAAGCAGCAGCAGTCAGTGCAGCGGCGAGAACGAGTTTCTTCATATTAACCTCCAGGATACGCACGGTTCCGTATAGTGAAACCATGCACTCAAGACTTACCTCGTGTTTTTTTCTAATCAGCTATCCAACTGGAATGCAAATGGAAGTTGCGTCACAAGCGGGTACCTGCGCGGAAATGTCGTCAAATTAGCAACACTTGCGTGCCAACCTTGGCCATTGAGAACAGTTCGGCAATATCGTTGTTGAAAAGACCGATGCACCCATTCGAAGATCGGCGCCCAATTTTGCGCGTATCATGGGTTCCGTGAATTCGGTAATATTTCCAGCTTAGATATAAAGCATGTGTTCCCAGAGGGTTATCCGGACCCGGCGGGATATAGTCTGGCCATTCCGGATTTCTTTTCTTCATCGAAGGTGTTGGCGACCAGCTTGGGCCCTCGACCTTGCGGATCACACTGGTCCGGCCGCGGCGCGTCAGCTCTTCGGTCAGGGGAACCGACGACGGGTATAGTTTGTACACCGATTGATCGTCAGACCAGTAATGCAGCGCCCGCGATACTGTATCGACAAGGATAGCACCGTTTTTCGTGTTGGAAAAATAGGGCTGCCAGTCCAGCGCCCTGAAGCCAGAGATGTTACGGCGCACCGCGGGTTCGTCCTCGGGTGCGGGGCGCAGCGGGTCTCCGGGGGTGTATTGGGCAATCGCAGGCGAGGCGACCAGAGCCGAGACACCCGCAACGAATCCGCGTCGGGTTGTATGAGTAATGCTTTTCTTGACCATGATCGCAGGTCCTTTTCACAGAAAATCTAAAAATCCTGTGCATTTTATTGCCAGAATGCTTCAGTCGCAATTGAAACCGGCAGAATCACGCAGAACAAAGCCATTGTGCGTTTGCCCACAGCCTTCTGTCACGCTATGCCGTATGGCAACACAATAATCAGGTCGATCATGACGCGCATCATTTCATTACTGTTTGCTAGCTTTATTGCACTGGCCGCCTGTACGCCGGGTGGATCCCCAACCTATGGGGCAGATGGGCGCCCACTACCAACGGTGTACAAGATCCGTGGCAATCCAGAAAAGCTGCAATTCCGGATGTTGGATTCGGTTAACGCCCTCCGCCAGGCATCGGGCCTTCAGCCGGTACAACTGAATGCTCAGCTCAATGCCGCGGCCGCCACCCATTCCAAGGATATGGCGCGACAGAATCGGCCCTGGCACTTTGGCTCGGACGGATCTTCGCCGTTGGATCGGGCGACGCGCGTCGGCTATTACGGCACCTTCCTCGGCGAGGCGATCTCGGAAACCTATGAGACCGAGACCGAAACGCTGGCCGCCTGGATGCAGGAACCCGGACCGCGAAATGTCATCATGGATGCCAAAGCCACTCAGATGGGCTTTGCCTGGCACCAGGAGAACGGCGGGAAAATCTGGTGGACCCTGGAAATGGGAACCGGCGGTTAAAACGCAAAAGCCCCCGAAAACCGGGGGCTTTTTTATTGCCTTTGGGGCAGTTAAGCCGCCTGGACCGACTGCGCCTCGGTCAAAATTGCATAGAGCTTGACCGGATCAGGATTGGCGCGCAGCTTTGCGCAAACCGACGTATTGCGCAGCGTTCTGGACACCAGTGCAAGCGCCTTTAGGTGGTCCACACCTGCCTCTTCCGGGGCAAACAACGCAAAAGCGACATCAACCGGCTGGCGGTCTACCGCACCAAAATCAATCGGCTTTTCCAGCATTACGAAAACGCCAGCCACTTCGGCCAGATCACCCAGCCGCGCATGTGGCAGGGCAACTCCATGACCAACGCCTGTTGGGCCAAGGCTCTCCCGCTCGAGCAGGCCATCCACAACAACCTGCGCGTCAAGACCAAGGGCCCCCTCGGCAACATCGCCGATTTCCTGAAACAACCGCTTCTTGCTGGAAGCGGCGGACAATACACGTACCGCCTCGGGCTTCAGTATGCTCGAAAGCTCCATGATCACGCTCCATGGCCTTGCCCCCGCTTGCGCAGGGGCTTGCCTTGCTATTCTTGCCTGTTACGGATCAATCCAGCCAATGTTGCCGTCCTCACGGCGATACACGACATTCAATCCGTCCTTGTTTTCATTCCGGAACACCAGCACCGGGGCGCCGGCTAGTTCCATCTGCATTACGGCTTCACCAACACTCAACGATGGGATCTTGGTTTCCATCTCAGCCACGATCATCGGCTGCAGCGTTTCAGGTTCATCAGCCGACTCTGATTCGTCAGAGGCGAGGATATAAGAGGAAGCACCAAAGAGTTCAACCGGCTCGGATCGGTCCTTGTGATGGTCCTTGAGGCGGCGCTTATACCGGCGCAACTGCGTTTCCATCTTGTCACAGCAGGCCTCGAATGCTGCGTAGATTTCGATAGCGTGGGCCTTGGCCTGCGCAGTCAGGCCGGTCGAAAGATGCACGGTGGCTTCGCAAACATACTCATGCGCAGAACGGGAAAAGACGACATTGGCGTCGGTCGGGCGCTGGGCATATTTTCCAACAACCTCCCCTAGCTCGGTCTGCACATGGGTCTGCAGCGCCTCGCCGATGTCGATCTGTTTTCCGCTAATTTGGTAACGCATGTGATCTCCTTCACAATTCACACCCATTTTGACGCTGCGTTACGCAGCGCACGTGTTTTTATCGGGTGGGGGATATCGGCATATTCCGCAGTTGCTGAGAAACGTACCCCTTAGCAAAGGTGCACCGCGATCCCGACTGGAACTGAAGAAATGCCATAACCCAATTGAGGCAACAGACGGCGGCAGAGTCAATCAAAACAGGCGTGTATATACGTGATTTCAGCCATGCGCTGGGCGCAATTCCGCGCAAGCCTATGAAATACGGAAGTTTTCGCCCAAATAGACCCGGCGGACATTTTCGTTCTCGACGACTTCATCCGGCGTGCCCGACATCAGCACCTGACCATCATGCAGGATATAGGCCCGGTCCACGATTTCCAGTGTTTCGCGCACGTTATGGTCAGTGATCAGCACGCCGATGCCGCGCTTTTTCAGGTCCGCTACCAGATGGCGGATATCGCCGACGCTGATCGGGTCCACGCCTGCAAACGGCTCGTCCAGCAACAGATATTTCGGATCAGCCGCAAGACAACGGGCAATTTCGACACGGCGACGCTCGCCACCCGACAATGCCAATGCCGGGGCGCGGCGCAGATGTTCGATCGAAAAATCGGACAACAGCTCTTCCAGCCGCTCTTTCCTGCGATGGCTGTGCTTCACGGTGATGTCCAGAACGGCGGCAATGTTGTCCTCGACACTCATCCCGCGGAAAATCGACATCTCTTGTGGCAGATATCCGATCCCAAGCCGCGCGCGCCTATACATCGGCAGGGTCGTCACGTTTTGGCCGTCAATGGTCACAGTGCCAGCTTCGGGAAAGACAAGCCCGGCGACCGAATAGAACGTTGTGGTCTTGCCTGATCCGTTCGGACCCAACAAGGCAACCACCTCGGACCGGCCCAACGTCATCGAGACTTCGCGTATCACGGTCTTCTTACGGTATGATTTCCGCAGTTTCTCGATCCTGAGGCCGGAACCGCCTTCGGCCACAGACAAATTCGGACGCTCCATCAGTTGCTATCCGGATTCAGAATGGTTTTGACGCGGCCAGTCATCTTTGCCGTTCCGGTCGTCAGATTGGCATTCATCTGATCGCCGCTGATAACGCTGGGGCCTTGCGTCAAAAGCACATTTCCGCGCATCACGATTTCGCCCGAGTCGATTGTGTATTCGGCCCAGTCGCCTTCGGCTGCATCAGGCGGGCTGACAAGAACCACATCATTTGTCGCCTCCATCCGCTCGATTCCGGACCTGTCGGCGTTGTAGATGACCAGGACCCGCTCGGCGGTCAGGCGCATCTCACCCTGCACGATCAGGACGTTACCGATAAACTCGGCCGTGCCGTCTTCTTGATTGACGTTTAGGGATTCCGAGGTGACCTCGACCGGCTGGCTTGGATCCGCCTTGGCTGACCCGAAGGCGACCTGCGTTTCCTGTGCCGACGCCGAAAAGGCACCGACCATCAGCGCAAAACTAACAACAGCAAATCGCAAATCAATCACGGCTTATCTTTCTGTTTTTTCAGGCTCGTATACCAGCTTAACACCATCTGTAAAAAGAATATGGACCGGCCCATCCTTTTTTTCGGTTCCAAATGTCATCCGTCCCGCGGAAAAATCTCCGATGATGCCGGTGCCATCGACCTGACCCGGAGTGTCGCCGCGGATTTCATCCAGAGAGGTATTCAGAAGATCAGTTCTGACCTGAATTCCGTCTGTCGTCGTTATCAGGACGTCCCCAACAAACGTTGCGGAATTCTTGTCCGGGCGGATCATACCGGAATTTGAATCCATCGTTATGACGCCGCCATTCAACAATCCCAACCGCCCTCTAAACTCGGCAGTCGTGGGCAATGACCCTTCGCGCCCCTGGGTCGCTTGGGCCGCCTGAATTTGAACTTCCTCGCCTTTTCTGGTTGTTCCAAGATAATGGGGTTGGGTCACCACTTGGTCAGCCAGACGTTCATCTATGTCTTTTTGGGTAAACGGGACGGACACGCTGGTTTCGATGCTGCGTGATAGCAGAAAAACCGTCGACAGCAGAACAATGGCTGCCAAAGGCAGCAACACCTTCAGAAATTGCACCATCCGGGAATGTCCGTCCATCGAACGCCCCTCTACCCCAAACCAACGCGCAGGCAATCGTGGATATGTAGCACACCCAAGGCCTGGTGATCACTGCCCTCCTCGACCACAAACAAAGAGGTGATCTTGCGGTCATTCATGATGGCCACCGCCTCTTCGGCCAACGCGCCGGGCGGGATGGTTGTTGGGTTCTGCGTCATCACCTGCTCGGCCGTTTTGCCCAGCAAGCCCTCCATATGACGCCGCAGATCGCCATCGGTGATGATGCCCACCACCTGACCTTGCGGATCGACAACCCCGGCAACGCCAAAGCCCTTGCGGCTGATCTCGATCAGCGCATCGCTCATGGGTGTTCCGACCGAAACCAGCGGCAACGCATCGCCCTTGTGCATCAGATCCTGCACCGTGCTCAGCTGTGCACCTAGTTTTCCACCGGGATGAAAGGCGCGGAAATCTTCGGGTTTGAAGTTGCGATACTTCATCAACGCTATCGCCAGCGCGTCGCCCATGGCCAAAGTCAACGTCGTGGAAATCGAAGGCACCATGCCATAGCCGCAGGCCTCGCCCAACGACGGGATCAATAGATGCACGTCTGCCTGTTTCATCAGCGTGCTTTCCGGCTTGCTGGACAGGCCAATCAGTGGAATGCCAAAGCGGCGGGTAAAAGCCAGCAGGTTGGCAAGCTCTGGCGCTTCGCCCGAATTCGAGATGGCCAGAACCACATCGCCTTTTGAAACCATGCCCAGATCGCCATGGCTGGCCTCGGCCGGGTGCACGAAATAGGCCGGTGTACCGGTGCTGGCCAGTGTGGCCGCGATCTTGTGCCCGATATGACCCGACTTGCCGATGCCGCTGATGATGATGCGGCCCGAGGCCTGCAAAATCAGCTGAACCGCTTGGGCAAAATGTTCATCCAGACCGTCGGCCAGTACCTCCAGCGCGCGGGCCTCGTCTGTCACCACCTGACGGGCGGTTCTCAGAAATGCTTCGGTATCAGTCATGAGTGCGCAAAAATATCCGTTTCTGGCCATCCAGCTAGATCGAGTTTCGCACGCATCGGCAAGAAGTCAAAACAGGCCTGCGCCATCTCGGTCCGGCCCTCTCGCGCCAGGCGCTTGTTCAACTCCTCCCGCAGGCGGTGCAGATACAGAACATCCGAGGCGGCATAGTCCAGCTGCGCCTCGCTCAACGTTTCGGCGCCCCAATCGCTCATCTGCTGCTGTTTCGAGATATCGACGCCGATCAGCTCACTGCACAGGTTTTTCAGCCCGTGCCGGTCGGTATAGGTGCGCACCAGACGGCTGGCGATCTTGGTGCAATAGACTGGCGCGGCTAACGCACGAAAGGCGTGATACATCGCGGCAATGTCGAAACGGCCAAAATGGAACAGTTTCAGCACATCCGGGTTTTCCAGCATGGCACACAAGTTCGGTGCCTCGGTCTGGCCCTTTTCGACCTGAACGATATGCGAATTGCCATCGCCGCCCGACATCTGGATCACGCAGAGGCGGTCGCGATGCGGGTTTAGACCCATGGTTTCACAGTCAATGGCCACCACCGGCCCCATATCCAACCCGTCCGGCAGGTCGTTTTTGTACAAATAGTTAGCCACCCGAGTATTCCTTTGCGCGGTATCGCCACCGAGATAGGCGCTTTATTCCCTAAACTCAACGCCATCCCTGTACGCCAGCCGGTTGCCGCTGTCGCAGTTGGTCAAGACCTAAACGAAGGTTTGGGGTGACAGAGCCTTTAGACTGCGGCAGATATCAATCAATGTTAAGCGTTCTTAGAAACCGGACCTATCGCCACCTGTTGGCCGCGCAGATCGTTGCCCTGACGGGCACTGGGCTGGCCACGGTCGCGCTGGGTCTGTTGGCCTTTGAACTGGCAGGGGATGCGGCCGGGCTGGTGTTGGGCACCGCGATGACCATCAAAATGGTGGCCTATGTCACGGTTGCGCCATTGGCAGCCGCGTTTGCCGAGCGGCTGGACCGGCGCAAGATGTTGGTGGTGCTTGACCTGATCCGTGCGGCTGTCGCGCTGTGTCTGCCTTTTGTGACCGAGGTCTGGCAGGTCTATGTCCTGATTTTCGTGCTGCAATCCGCCTCGGCCGGATTTACCCCTGCATTTCAGGCTACAATCCCCGATGTACTGACAGATGAGCGCGAATACACCCGTGCCCTGTCCCTATCGCGGATGGCATATGATCTGGAGAGCCTGCTAAGCCCCGTATTCGCCGCAGCCCTGTTGTTGTTGGTCAGCTTCAACAGCCTGTTCTGGGGCACCGCCCTGGGATTTGTCGCTTCGGCGCTGCTGGTGGTGTCGGTGGCTTTGCCATCACCCAAACCAAGTAAGCCGCGCGGGATATACGAACGGACAACACGTGGCATACGCATCTATTTGAACACACCCCGGCTGCGGGGCCTTCTTGCCCTGAGTTGGAGCGCGGCAGCACTCAGCTCAATGGTGATCGTCAACACTGTGGTCATCGTGCGATCAGATCTGGGGCTGTCGGAAAGCGCCGTTGCCGCTGCGCTGGCCGGTTTTGGTGGCGGCTCTATGCTTGCCGCTTTTATCCTGCCCCGGATGCTGGACCGGATCGAGGATCGAAAGGTCATGTTGGCCGGCGCCCTTCTGTGCTGCGTCACCATGGCCGGAGCCGCCGCGATATTTGCGACAACCCCGCTGTCTTTGGGTCTGTTGATCGTTTTGTGGGCCCTAGCTGGCTTTGGCTATTCCACCACGCTGACGCCGTCTGGCCGCCTGCTGACCCGCTCGGCCCATCCCGAAGACCGCCCCGCCGTCTTTGCGGCCCAATTCACGCTGTCTCATTGCTGTTGGCTGGTGCTGTATCCTCTGGCAGGCGGGCTGATGACCCTGTTTGGGGCCACAACCGCCCTGAGCTTTATGGCGGCGATGTCCTTTCTGGGTATTATCGGTGCGGTCACCCTTTGGCCGCGTTCTGATCTGCATTCGGTGATCCACGACCATCCTGACCTGCCGCGTGACCACCCGCACATGGCCGGCCCGCCACCGCATGCTCATCCCGTCATAATAGACGACCTGCACCCCCGTATCCCGCGTGAGCCTTGAGCCCTGCTGCCGTTTTGCCCTAAACCGGAAAAACCAGACCCGCACCGGAGCGCCAATGGATCAGCTTGACCGCCGCATCATCTCAGTCCTGCAACATAATGCCCGCGAGTCGACCACAAAAATCGCGGCAAAACTGGGCGTTGCTCGGACAACCGTGCATGAACGCATCAGCCGGATGGAAGAACGCGGCATCATTGCCGGCTATTCCGTGATCCTGAACAGCCCCGAAGATGCCCCCCGCGTCCAGGTTGTCGTTCTGCTCGAGGTCCAACAGAAGGAAACCACCCGTATCATCAAGCGGCTCGAGGCCTATCCCGAGGTTAAACTCTGTCTTTCGATCAACGGTGACTTTGACCTGCTGTTGACCGCTGACGCGCCAAGGATCGAGGATCTGGATATTCTCGTTGATGATCTGGCACGAATCCCCGGTGTTCTACGCACCAATACGAGCGTTGTTTTTGGCCGGCGGATTGATCGAATCTGATTGACTGATAACCCTCTGTAAACCAAGGCAAGGCTAGCGTGGCCCGGATTGATCAGAATCCCGGACCGGCAGAATGCCAAATCGCCTATTCATTGTCATAGCATGTGTTGCGTTGCTTCTGGCAGCGCGTCAGAGCTTTGCGGGCGCGGAGACCCGGATGTCTCAGACATGTGATCAGGCCGCCCGCCGCGCGGCCCTCGCCCAAGACATACCGCTTGATGTTTTGCGTGCCATAACGCGGGTTGAAACTGGCCGCGCGATCAAAGGCCGACTTGAGCCTTGGCCATGGGCAATCAATGTCGAAGGGCGCGGCCATTGGTTCCAATCTGAGCTGGAGGCTAAAGCCTATGTCGCGGATATTTTCCAAGCCGGAAAGCGCAGCTTTGATATCGGGTGCTTTCAAATCAACTATCGCTGGCACGGGCAGGCCTTTCAGTCGATCGATGCCATGTTCGACCCCGAGACTAACGCCAGCTACGCGGCGCAGTTTCTGAAACAGCTTTACGCCGAACTTGGGTCATGGTCGGCAGCGGCAGGTGCCTACCACTCGCGAACCCCGGCTTTGGCAAAAGCCTATTCCAGCCGATACAAGAATGTTCACGCGCAGCTTGATCCGGCCCCGGCAGTGCAAACCGCACGCATGTCGCGTGACCCTTTCACACAATCCGCCACACCGCTGTTTCCGGTGCTAACGACCCAGTTTCCGACCGGTGCGATGGGCTCTTTGATGCCCGCATCGGACACCCAAACAGCCTTTATCATCTTCAACTAGGAGAATTACGTGCCCAGACTTGACGTCCGTTCCCTGTTTTCTCCGACCGTATTGCTGGCGCTTGCGCTGATGACCGTCATCGTCATGATGATCCTGCCCATGCCGTCCTGGGTTCTGGATGTCGGGCTGGCCACATCCTTTGCCCTGGCAATCCTGATTTTCACGCTGACCCTGTTTATCGAGCGGCCGCTGGATTTCTCTTCCTTCCCGACCATCCTTCTGGGGTCATTGATGCTCCGGTTGTCGTTGAACGTCTCATCGACCAAGCTGATTATCGGTCAGGGGCACACCGGCCCCAATGCCGCCGGCGATGTGATCGAGGGATTCGCAAGCTTTGTCATGGGCGGCAGCATTTTCCTGGGCCTTGTGGTGTTCGGCGTCCTGTTGATCGTGAACTTTATGGTCATCAACAAAGGCGCGGCACGCATGGCCGAAGTGGGCGCGCGGTTCGCTCTGGATGGCATGCCCGGGAAGCAGCTGGCCATCGACAGCGATATGTCAGCGGGCGCCATCGACCATCAAGAGGCCAAGGAACGGCGCGAACGGGAACAGCAGGAAACCACCTTTTTCGGCTCGCTTGACGGGGCGTCGAAATTCGTCAAAGGAGACGCGGTTGCCGGGCTTTTGATCACCCTGCTGAATCTGGTGATGGGGCTTGTCATGGGCGTGATCGTTCACGGGATGCCGGTGTCATCGGCGTTCGAAACCTACGCCATCCTGACGGTGGGCGATGGCTTGGTCTCGCAGATACCGGCCGTGATCATCTCGATCGCCTCCGCTTTGCTTCTGGCGCGTGGTGGAACACAGGGTGCAACTGACACCGCCATCTTATCGCAACTGGGGCGCCACCCGGCCGCCCTTGGCACTGTTGCCGGGTTGATGGTGCTTTTCGCGCTGGTTCCCGGCCTGCCATTTCTGCCCTTTATTCTGGGGGCCTGCGTTTTGGGCTATGCCGCCTATGCGGTGCACCGAAAACAGCACCAGCGAGAAACTCAGGCACAAACCGCGTCGACCGAGGCAGACGAACCGGTATCACAAGCGATTGGCGATATTCTCGACCTCGATGATGTTCACCTGGAATTCGCACCGGATCTGGTCAGCATGGTCCTGAACCAGGGCACCGGACTGGATGCACGCATTGCGAATATGCGGACCTATGTCGCCTCGACCTTTGGATTGATCCTGCCCGATATCCGTCTGACCGATCGGGCCGAGCTACCGATGGGGACATATGTCATCAAGGTGCACGGCGTGGAACAGGCCCGCGGTGCCCTGAACCCCGATCTGATCTTGGCGCTGGTTCAGGACGGGCACGATCTTTTGCCCGAGGGCAGGGATGTCACCGAACCCGTCTATGGTGCGCCTGCACGTTGGATCCTGCCCAAGGATCAAGAGGCCGCAGCAATGAGCGGCGCTACGATTGTCTCGCCTCCGGAAATACTGGCAACACATCTGCTGGAAATCATCAAACAGAACTTCTCGCGTCTGTTGACGCTCAAGGCCCTGCGCAAACTGCTGTCCGAGATGACCCGGCTCAGCGACCCGGTTCGCGCCGAGGCAAACCGGAAAATGCTGGACGAGTTGATCCCCGACAAGGTTCCAATCGACACACTTCACGCAGTCCTGCGCCTGTTGCTGGACGAACGGGTTTCGATCCGCAATCTGGCGCTTATCCTCGAAAGCATCGCCGAAGCGCGCCTGACCACCACGCAACCCGAAGGGATTTGCGAACTGGTGCGACAGCGGCTTGGGTTCCAGCTTGTGGCCGACATGAAACGCGAAGACGGGTCGATCCCGCTGATCCAGCTTGCACCGGAATGGGAAGACACATTTGCCACCTATCAGGTCGATGCACCCAATGCAGGGCTGGATGTCGCCCTGCCACCGAACCTGTTCAACAAGCTTGCAGATGGCGTGGTGGACAGTGTCTCGCATTCCGCCGACCATGGTATCTTTCCTGCGGTCGTGACCTCGACCCGGCGCCGCAGGCTGCTGCGTACGATCATGCATGCGCGCGGCGTGTCCAATCCGGTCCTGTCATTTGAGGAAATCGGGCTCGAGGCGCGGCCCGCACTTGTGGGCACGGTACCCGCATGATCGCCCTCCCACCCGAACTCTTGCCGCACCTGGGCTCTGGGGCCTGGCATTTCTTCGGTGTTTTCCTGCGCGTTTCGGCAATGGTATCCTTGATGCCTGCATTCGGAGAACGCAGCATCCCCACCCGTGTCAAACTTGGCACTGCCGTTGCCTTTACGTTGATCGTGGCACCGGCAGTGCCGACAATGGAATTCAATCCCGAATTCCTGTCCATGGTCCAACTGATCACCACCGAAATTCTTGTCGGAATGGCGCTGGGGATGGCGCTGCGCATCTTTGTTCTGACCCTGCAGACGGCAGGGTCCATCGCCGCACAGGCAACGTCACTCTCGCAAATTCTGGGCGGGGCAGCGGCTGATCCGGTTCCGGCCATGGGCTATCTGCTGACGCTGGCCGGGTTGGCCCTTGCTGTACTACTTGGCCTGCACATCCGTTTGGCAGAGTTCTTGATCCACAGCTACGATCTGTTTCCCACCGGGACCACACCGGAGGCGCCGGATTTGTCCCAATGGGGCGTGGAACGGGTCTCGTACAGTTTCAGCCTGGCATTCGCCCTGGCAATGCCGTTTGTGATTGCCTCGCTGATCTACAACCTTGCGCTTGGTGTCATCAACCGCGCCATGCCACAGCTGATGGTGGCGTTTGTCGGCGCCCCGGCCATCACATTTGCGGGGCTGCTCCTGCTGTTCGCCGGCGCGCCTCTGATCCTGTCGGTCTGGTCCGATGCCCTGTTTGATTTCATGCAGAACCCGCTGAAAGATCCGAGATGAGCGGACAGGACGACGACAGCGACAAGTCATATGACCCGACGCCGCAAAAGCTTCTGAAAGCGCGGGAAAAGGGTGAGGTCGCCAAGTCGAACGACCTGTCCGTGGTCGCGGCATATGTCGGGCTGCTGATCGGTTTGCTTTTCGCAGGCCAGATGGGCGTTCAGCATCTGGGCACCTTGTTTGTCGTCCTGATCGACCAATCCGATAAGATCAGCACCATGTTAACGGCTGGCCCCGCCGACGGCCTGGTGGGTGGGATGCTTGGCAAAGCTGCAATCTCGATGGCAACGATATTTGTTCTTCCTGCGACGGCGGTTCTGCTAAGCCTGATCGCCCAAAAGGCGCTGGTTTTTGCCCCCAGCAAGTTGCAGCCCAAGCTGTCCCGGATTTCGATCCTCTCCAATGCCAAGAATAAATTCGGGCGCGGTGGTCTGTTCGAATTTGCCAAAAGCTTTGCAAAGCTGCTGATCTACGGCATCTGCTTGTTTTTGTTTCTGCGCGCCAATCTGCCCGAGATTCTGACCGCCAGCGCCGCACCGCCGCAATCGTCGATCGTATTGATGATGAACCTGTTGTTCCGGTTTCTCTTCATCGTTGTTACCATCGCACTGGCCGTAGGGGTCGTCGACTATATGTGGCAATATTCCGAACATATGCGCAAGAACCGGATGTCCCGCAAAGAAATTCAGGACGAGACCAAAGACGCCGAAGGCGACCCGCATGTCAAACAACAGCGCCGCCAGCGCGCGCAGGAAATTGCGGCAAATCAGATGATGGCGGATGTCCCAACTGCGGATGTAGTCATCGTGAACCCGACCCATTATGCGGTGGCTCTCAAATGGCAGCGGACGGCCGGCTCCGCACCGACATGCGTGGCGAAAGGTGTCGACCAGATTGCCGCCGCCATCCGCGCCTCGGCCGCCGAGGCCGGGGTTCCGATCCACTCGGATCCCCCCACCGCACGGGCCCTTCATGCGACCGTCGAAATCGGGAATGAGATCGCCCCCGAACACTATCGCCCTGTCGCTGCGGCCATTCGCTTTGCCGAAGCCATGCGCAAGCGCGCGAAGGACAGAATTTGATGCGGTTTACCGGACTTACCGATCTGAAGCGTTTATCCGACGCGGCCTTCCAAAAAGAGCAACAGACCTTGCGCCCATATATCGAAGCCGAGGCCGAGATTTTGCAAAAACTGAGCCGATTGGACGCACAGCTTCAGCAGACCCTACAAAACAGCGGCCAAGCTGATGGATATCAGGTCACCGGCACTGATGTTCTGTGGCGTGGATGGGAAGAGGCAACCCGACGAAAACTCAATACAGACCTCGCGCGCGTCCGAGCGCAAAAGCTAACCAAGATGCAAGCCTTGCGGAAAGCGTTTGGACGCAAACAGGCCCTAGGACAGCTGATTGAAGAACAACAAAAGGCCCGCCGAGACATGCTTATGAAAAAGCGATCGCGGCAATAAGCGGGCCGAAACAGGCTTCAAGTATCCTGACGGTTAACACTCATGATCAGGACTTGCAGCACGTCATCACCCAAATCCTTCTTGGCGACCTGCAGCAAAGCCTTTCGGACCAAATCCAGATTGTCGGATTCCGTAAAGTTGCCGTTGAAACCACCGGTATTTGCGTGATCGAACAGAACCTGCAGAAACCCATCTCTCAACTTTGGCTCAAACTCATAAATCGTTTCAGCAACGCCGGGTTTGGTTTCCAGGCTCAGCGACATTGTGACCAACGCGGCAATCCGGTCGGACTTCACGACCGGGATCACAAACTGTTTCGTCATCTTCAGATATTCATACTTGCTGGACGCATCCTTTTTGTCCGACTTGGTCTTAGTGGCCTTCTCCTTGGCTTTCTTGGGTTCGGCGGCAGCGGATTTATCCATGTCACCATCTTTGGTTTTTCCAGAAGGAGACATGGCAATTCCCGCACCAATTCCACCGCCCAGGCCAACAAGCAGAAACAATATAGGAATTAGATTTTTCATTGTTATACGACCTCAGAACGGCAAAACTGTATCAAGGACCTGCTGGCCGTAACGGGGCTGCTGCACATCCATGATCTGACCGCGGCCACCATAAGACACGCGCGCCGAAGCAATCTTGTCATAGGTGATTTCATTTTTCCGCGAGATATCCTGTGGCCTCACATATCCCGTGACCAATAGCTCTCGGAGTTCGAAATTCACGCGCAGCTCCTGCGAGCCCGATATGGCCAGCACACCATTCGGCAAGGCGTCGATGACGGTTGCGGCGACTCTGAGTGTCAGCTTTTCCTTACGCTTGACCGAGCCCTTGCCCTTACTAACCGATGATGAGTCGATCCCAACAGCTTCGTCCAGCGTCGCCCCGTCGGGCAGCCGTTCCAGCGCCCGCTGCGGCAGGCCGAACAGGTCGGGAACCTCAAGGCTTTCTGACCCGCTGCGTGAGCGATTTGTGTCGTTGGATATCTCGGCTTTCTCGTCCAACTCGATGACAACCGTCAGAATATCGCCTTTTTTGATTGCGCGCTGATCTCCCAAAAGCGATTGTTGGCCACCGCTCCATAGCGAGGACCGATCAACATTGCGCTGTGGCTGCGTGTGCAACGGCAAACCCGGCCACAGCATGGCAACATGTTCAGCAGACTCGTCCGCGGGTGTGAAACTTGGCGGTTTTCCCAAATGATCCAGTCGACCACAGGCGGTCAGAGCCAGACATGCCATCATCAACAGTTTTAGTTTTCCGAACATCATTTTACCTCGATTTGACCGTTAGGCCGGATAAAGCCAACAACAGTTGTACGTGACGACAGATTCATGACCCGAATACGATCGCCGACAGCCCCGCGCCCCAGGGCACGGCCTTCGGCCTTGATCGAAAGGGGACGACGGTCAAAGACCAGAACCACCAGATCATTGCGGTCCACCAGCGCGGGCGGCCCGACATCTGCTGCGCGAACCGGGCGTCCGGGGTAAAGCGCGACGCGTGCTTCCTGACCGATCAAATCATCGGTGTTTGTAACCGCTCCGAGGACAACCTGATCTTTGATCTCAAGATCGGCGGCCGAGATCACCTCTTTGGCGCGTATGGTCCGGATCGGCACCACGATCTCAGCCAAGGCACAAAGCGGGCTGATCGTCACCAGTGCTATGAATAGGGCGCGCATCACCGCACCTGCGTTGTTGCGCCCATCATCTGATCGACGGCCGAGATGACCTTGGCGTTCATCTCATACCCTCGCTGGGCCTCGATCAGTTCGGTGACTTCGCGCACGGCATCGACCGAGCTGTCCTCGAGATATCCCTGACGCAGGGTGCCCATCCCGCCCTCACCCGGAGTGCCGATGACAGGCGCGCCCGAGGCTTCGGTTTCTTTGAACAGGTTGCTGCCGATCGCCTCCAGCCCTTTGGCATTGGAAAAACTGGCCAGGGTGAATTCACCGAGCAACTGTCCTTCGGCGGTATCATCGAAATAGGCGTAGACCTCACCCGATGCATTGATCGAAATCGACCTTGCATCGTCTGGGATTGTGATCTCTGGCGCGACAGCGAAGCCATCTGAAGTGACGATCAACCCTTCGGCCGAGCGTTTCAGGCTGCCGTCACGGGTAAAGCCGGACTGACCGCTGGGCAACGTCACCTCAAGATAGCCGCGCCCTTCGATTGCGACATCCAAATCGCTGCCAGTGGCCGCCAACGCACCCTGTGCCAGTTGCACGGTGACCGCAGCCGGGCGCACCCCCAGACCCAGTTGTATACCTGTGGGCAAGACGGTGCCGTCATTGGCATTCACCGTCCCCGCGCGCGCCATTTGTTGATAGTGCAGGTCTGCAAACTCGGCGCGGCGCGCGTTGTAGCCTGTGGTATTCATATTCGCCAGGTTGTTCGAGATCGTCTCAACCCGCATCTGCTGAGCGGTCATGCCTGTCGCTGCGATTTTCAGTGCCCGCATATCAATTCCTCCGTTATCAAATCAGCGCATCAGCGCCTTAAGCGCCCCACGCACACGTTCGTCTTCGGTTTCAAGAAAGCTCTGCCCCAACTCATAAGCGCGCTGGATTTCGATCATCCGGGTGACCTGTTCGATCGCGTTCACGTTCGATCCTTCGAGGAATCGGTGCACAATGACCGGCTCCTCCACGGGTTCAATCGCTGCATCTGACCGAAATTGCGTGCTGCCCTCGCGCACCAGGCTCGTGGGATCAGCAACGCGGTAGGCGCCGATCTGTCCCAGAACCTGCCCTTCGATACTGAGCGTGCCGTCGCTGCCGACATCAATCGACGCGGCATCCGGCGGAATGAAAACAGGGGCGCCGTTGCTGTCCAGAACCCGGTACCCATCCATGGTAACCAGATCACCCTCGGCACTGGGTGAAAACGCACCCGCCCGTGTCAGCCGGTTGCCGCTGGGGGTTTCGATCATGAAAAACCCGTCGCCTTCGATGGCGAAATCAAATTGCCCGCCGGTTTCGGTCAGAACGCCTTGTTGCAACGAGGTATTGCGTGCCTCTGCCCGCGCCATGGACAAGGACGGATTGCCCGGCGAGGCTTTCACGAACTCGGAAAACACCAAGCCCTGCTGGCGGTACCCCGTGGTATTGGCGTTGGCGATATTGTTCGCCACCAGCCGCATTTCATTCATCAGCCCCGATTGGCGGGACAAGGTGGTATATGAGGTATCCATCAGCGGCCTCCGGCGATCAGTGGGATGAGGGTTGAGGTGAAAAACGTCACCAGCGTCTGGGTCATGAACCCCATCGAAATCCAGAACACGATCACGATGGCGATCAGCTTTGGCACGAAGGTCAGCGTCATTTCCTGCACCGAGGTCAGCGCCTGGAACAGACCCACAACCAGACCCGAGACCAGTGCCACCGCCAGAATCGGGACGGATGTGATCACCGCAACCCACAATGCCTGGCGGACGATGTCATAATAGAGACCTTCGCTGAGCATCGATCAGACCGGCATCCGCAGGATTTCCTGATAGGCCTCGACCACTTTGTTGCGCACGATGACGGCGGTTTCGACGGCCAGTTCGGTCTGCGCCAACGCCTGAACCAGCGCGTGCGGATCGGCCTGGCCGGTCATCGCCGCGCCGGACATCTGCTCGGACTGTTTCAATGTTGCGGCAAAGTCCTGAAAGGTTGAGCGCAACCCCTGTGCCATTCCGGCAAGGTCGGGGTCGGGCTGCGTAGCGGGCCGCGCTACGGCATAGCTCTGCGCGGCGGTCAGGGATCGGATATCCATTCTGGTGTCCTTTATTTTCCGAGAAGTTCCATAAGGCTCGACGACATTTGTCGTGTCTGGTCGAACATCTTGAGATTGGCTTCGTAGCTGCGCTGCGCTTCACGCGCGTCAGCGATTTCGATCATCAAATCTACATTGGACCCGCGATAATGGCCGGTCTCATCGGCCAACGCATGGCCGGGGTCATAGATGCGCGACAGGTCGCGACGATCAAGCTTAACGCGCCCGGTCTCGACCATTTGCGCACCATCTTTGCTGACCGCTTCAAACGGCACGGTTTTGCGCCGATATCCCGGCGTGTCCGCGTTCGAGATGTTCTCGGAGACGTGGCGCAAACGGGCTGCCTGCGCGCGCAGGGCGCTGGCCGAGGCGGAAAGGGAATGGGAAAAATCGGTCATCTCTCAGCCCTCCTTACCCGCGACCAAGACTGGTGCGCAGCATGCCAATCGAGGATTTATAGATCGCCAGCGCGCGATCATGCTGACGCTTGACCTCAACCGATTTGAGCATCTCTTCCTCAAGGGAAACGCCATTTCCGTTGGGATCGCCCGAGGGTGCGGCATCGAACTCGGCCCAGGGCCGGGCAGCGGCGGCGCCGTTCAGATGCCCGGCCCGCGTGGCGGTCATCGCAACCTCACGCCCGGAATTTTCGAAAGCTATCTGAAAGGTCTCGATATCGCGGGGCTGATAACCCGGCGTATCCGCATTTGCCATGTTTCGCGCAATGACAGACTGCCGTTGCCCGGCATGGGCTGCCATTGCGTACGCTGTCTTAAAGACGTTCAGGTCAGAGAACATCGGGGCTTCTCCCTCGATCAATTTCAATCAAGGCTTAACCCCGATTCCTTTAGAAACCGTTTTCAGAAACCCGTTGGAGAACCCACGATGACCGATCTCGACCCGATGCTTCTGAAATGCGAATTCGACCGTCTGTCCGCCATGCGTCATATGGGCCGCGTGGCCAGTGTTGGGCGCGGCGTCATAGAAATAGAGGGGTTGGAGTACGTTGCCCGCATCGGCGACAACCTGACCCTGCGGCGGCGCAGCGGCCCTGATCTGGCGGGTGAAGTTCTGCATGTCGAATCGGATCTGATCCACATGTTACCCGCCGCTGCACCCGATGGGGTTTGCTTGGGTGATCGGGTGATTCTAAATCAGACACCGGCATTTTCCCCCGGGCTGCACTGGCTGGGCCGGGTCATTGATCCCTTCGGCAAACCGCTGGACGGCAAGCCGTTGCTGTCGGGCACTCAGGAACGAGACATCCTGCAAAATCCACCACCTGCCGTTGTCCGCAAACCGCTGGGCGCACGGATGGAAACCGGGCTGAGCATTATGAACACCATGTTACCTGTGGTGCAGGGGCAGCGTATCGGCCTGTTCGCCGGGTCAGGGGTCGGCAAGTCGACCCTGTTGGCCACGCTGGCGCGGTCGATGCAGGCAGACGCGGTTGTGGTCGCTCTGGTCGGCGAACGGGGTCGTGAGGTCAATGAGTTCGTTGAACATGCGCTTGGAGCCAAGGGGTTGGCACGATCTGTGGTTGTGGCGGCAACCTCGGATCAGTCGGCACTGGCCCGCAGGCGCTGTGCATGGTCGGCACTTTCAGTCGCGGAATTCCTGCGGGATCAGGGGCTGAACGTCCTGTTTCTGGCCGATTCGGTCACCCGCTTTGCCGAGGCGCACCGCGAAATCGCCGTTGCGATGGGTGAGGCCCCCACTTTGCGCGGGTTCCCACCTTCGGTCACGCCCTTGATCGCTGGTCTTTGCGAACGAACCGGGCCGGGCACGGCTGATCAGGGTGATATCACAGCAGTTTTCAGCGTTCTGGTTGCGGGCTCGGACATGGATGAACCGATAGCGGACATTCTGCGTGGCGTTCTGGACGGGCATATCGTCCTGAGCCGCGAAATCGCCGAGCGCGGCCGTTTCCCCGCCATTGACCTTAGCCGGTCAGTTTCACGCAGCCTGCCGGGAGCTGCCTCCGAGGCGGAAAACCGGATGATCTCGGAAACCCGCAGGCTGGTTGGTAGTTACGAGCAATCCGAGGTTATGATCAAAGCCGGGCTTTATGCCGAGGGGGCAGACCCGTTATTGGATCAGGCAGTCCGGGTTCATGACGAGCTTGATGCCTTTTTCGGCAAGGCCGAGCCGGACGGAATCAGCAACAGTTTCAACCACCTGCAACTGATTCTGCGCCGTGCCGGGGCAGCATTACCGCAGTGAGGAATTCAAGACAGTTTTAAGTGTTAAGCCCACCTTAAGACCTGCCCGGCTACCCCTGTAACTGGGTGATAAAAAGGTGGTGGAGATGGGTGCGCAATCCAATGTGGCGCCAGTCATCATCAAGAAGAAACGTGTGTCAGGTGGCGATGGTCACCATGGTGGCGCGTGGAAAGTCGCATATGCCGACTTTGTCACGGCCATGATGGCGTTCTTCATGTTGATGTGGCTGCTGAATGCAACAACGGAACAACAACGCAAAGGGCTTGCGGATTATTTCTCGCCGACCATTCCCATAAACCCGGTTTCGGGTGGCGGCGATGGGGCCTTTGGTGGCAATAACATGTTCTCAGAGGAAACTCTGGTCATGGACGGGACCGGCGCCAGCAAACGCAGCCCGACGCCCGCGCGACAAGCGCGTGGATCGGTTGGCGTCAGCTCGGACGGCGGCGGAAAAGAAACGGTCGAAGACTTTTCCTCACTGGAATCAGAGCTTATGGGGCGAACCGGCGAAAGCATGGTGTCCGACAAGGTCCTCAAACATATCGTCACCCGCGTGACGGATGAGGGTCTGGTGGTCGAACTCTTCGCCACCAAGGATCAACCTCTGTTCGAATCAGGGACGAACCAACCAACCAATATGCTGCGTGCTCTGACATTGTTGGTGGCCCGATCCTCTGATCTGGTGACAAATGACATGGCGGTCGGAGGGCATGTCGGTTCCTCGCCGGTGGTTCTGGCCAAAAACCCGGCCTGGGATTTGTCTACCTCGCGCGCTCAGCAAGTTCGCCAAATGCTGCAAGACAAGGGTGTTGCGCCGCTCAGGTTGGACCGTGTAACCGGCCATGCCGACCGAAAATTGTCGGATGAAAACCCGATGGCCGCACGCAACAACAGGATCGAGATCATCTTTCTGCGCGGCACCTGAGAATAAAAGGATAGACGGCATTTTACCTGTTAGCGCGCTGTTAAGGCCCAGCGCGTTAGCTGTTGCATCAAGATTTGACGCAACAGAAGGGCGTGCCAATGACAATTTCCTCTTCGCTGAACGCTGGCGTGGCCGCATTGAAGGCCAACGCAAACCGGCTGGCGACGATCTCGGACAATATCGCGAATTCGTCAACCTTCGGGTATAAACGGGTTGAAACTGATTTCCATTCTATGGTCACCTCCGGCCAGGGCGGCAGCTATTCCGCTGGGGGCGTTCGCACCACCAGCCAACGCCTGATCGACCAGCGCGGTTCGCTGGTGACAACCAACAACTCCACCGACCTTGCGGTGCGTGGGCGCGGCATGATGCCGGTACGACCAAGTTCTCAGATCGCGGCCGGTTCGAATGAGATGTTGCTGACCACGACAGGGTCGTTCCGCACCAATGAAGAAGGATATCTGGTCACCGAGTCAGGGCTTGTTCTGCTGGGTTGGCGTGCGAATGCGGATGGAACCATCCCTGCGGTTCCACGTGACACGCCAGCTGCGCTTGAACCCATTCAGCTCAGTGTTAATCAACTGTCGGGCGCGCCCACGACGCAGATGAATCTGCGCATGAACCTGCCCGCGACCGCTACGGATGCGGGTTCCCCTGGCGACATGCAGCCCTTGTCCGTTGAATATTTCGACAATCTGGGAAAATCCGAAAGCGTTGATATCGAACTTGTCCCTACAGTGCCGGCCACCGGCAGCAGTAACGAATGGACGATGATCATGCGCGATTCAGCCTCGGGCGGCGCCATTATCGGTGAATACACCCTGACCTTCACCGATAGCCGAACTGCGGGTGGCACGCTGGCCAGCGTAACTGCGGTCACCGGCGGTGCATATGACCCAGCAACCGGCAGCGTTGTGGTGAACGTGGCCGGCGGCCCGATGGAGATCAATATAGGGGAAATCGGGGATGCCGACGGAATCACGCAACTGTCCGATACATTTGCACCAGTTTCGATCACGCGCGACGGTTCGGCGGTCGGCACCATGACCAGCGTTCAGGTTGACGAAAACGGGTATGTTTATGCGTTCTACGATACCGGCGTCAGCCGACGCATGTACCAAATCCCATTGGCGGATGTTCCGAACCCAAATGGACTGACCGCGCTGGACAGCCAGACCTATGCACCATCCCGGGAAAGCGGGACGTTCTTTCTATGGAATGCGGGGGACGGGCCAACCGGCGACCTGGTTTCTTTCGCACGAGAAGAATCCACTACCGATGTGGCGACCGAGCTGACCTCGATGATCCAGACACAGCGGGCTTACTCTTCCAGCGCAAAAGTTATCCAAACGGTGGATGAGATGCTTCAGGAAACAACCAATATCAAACGCTGATCAGGGTTTTGATTCAGGAAAGGGACCTGCAGAATGAATATGTCCACAGCATTGAACAACGCGTTGGGCGGCCTGACCGCCGCCAGTCGCGGTGCGGCGGTTGTGTCCGAAAATATCGCAAACGCATTGACGCCCGGCTACGCGCGCAGGTCTTTGGAACTGGCAACCAACACGATTTCCGGCCACGGCGTGCGTACCGTAGGTGTCATTCGTCATCAGGATCCCGTCCTCACGTCCAACCGCCGGGCCACGGATGCCGATCTGGCCTTCCACACCACCATTTCAGACTTTCACACAAGGTTGGAATCTTTGGTAGGGTCCGCCGATGATCCCGCTTCGCTTGCGGTTCGACTGGCTGATTTTGACAACAGCCTTTTAACAGCGGCAAGCCTGCCGGATTCCAGTGAAAGACTGGACCAGGTTGCGCGCACGGCTCAGGATCTGGCGCGCGGCCTGAACGCAGCATCGGAAGGGTTACGGCAGATGCGGTCCGAAGCTGACCGGACCATTGGCAAACAGGTCGATACCCTGAATCAGACTCTGAAGGACATCGAAGAGCTGAATGCCAAGATCCCGGCCATTAAGTATTCCGGCGCCGATATTGGTGGGCTACTGGATCAACGACAGGTCCTGATTGATCAGGTCAACGAACTGGTTCCTGCAAATGTGATTCAAAGGGACAATGATCAGGTCTCGCTTTATTCTGATGGCGGCTTGATATTGCTGGAAAACACTGCGGCCGAGTTTTCCTTTTCGACAACCGGCGACACCAAGCCCCATATGACCCTAGCAAACGGGTTGTTGTCCGGGCTTGAGCTGAACGGAAACCCTGTCCGCACCAGTGGCGATTTTGCCCAAATTCGCGGTGGTGCCTTGATGGCCCAATTCCAGATTCGGGATGAAATCGCGGTTGAGGCTCAGGTCGATCTGGATGCTGTTGCGCGCGATCTTATCGAAAGATTCGAAACGCCGGGGCTGGATCCGACCGCGCTGGCCACGGATCCGGGCGTGTTCACCGATGATGGCAACCGGTTTGATCCGGCATCGGTGACGGGATTGGCCTCTCGCATCAGTCTGAATGCAATCGTTGACCCGGACGCCAGGGGAGACAGCTGGAAACTACGGGCCGGGCTGGGGGCAGCCACACCTGGTAGCGCCGGAGATGCCAGCCAGCTGCGCGCCTTCAGTTCAATTCTGAACGACGAACGCCCTGTTGCAGGCTCGGTTTTCGGGGCCGGAAACATGCGCGCCGCCGACATCTCTGAGGCGCTGCTGTCACGGGTTGGCTCGGACGCCCATGTGGCCGATGGGCGGCGGGTGTTTGCAAACAGCGCCAATCTGGAAATGACGGCCATTGAGGCCGAACAGGGCGTCGATACCGATCAGGAATTGCAGCGGCTAATGCAAATTGAACAAGCCTATGCGGCAAATGCCAGACTGGTTTCGGTCGTCGATGAACTTATGGACACATTGTTGAGGCTGTGATGATGAATGTAACCTCTATGGGCGACCTAGCGCGCGGATTGACCCTGAAATCGCGGGCGACTGATATCAAAAATCAGATCGAAACCCTGTCTTATGAGATGTCTTCAGGCAAAGTGCAGGATGTCTCCGGCCATCTGGACGGGGATTATTCCTATCTTCTGGATATGGATCGCAACCTGTCGCGCCTGGATGCCTTTCAGGTGACCACAGCCGAAGCCGGTCTGTTCACCGACGCCATGCAGCTTAGCCTGACGACGGTCAACGACGCGGTGGGGCGCCTGAGGTCGTCCTTGCTGGCATATGGGACTTCCAATCAGGCGGTCACGCATGAACATGCCTCTGTTCAGGCCAGAAATGAGCTGGATACGGTCATGTCAGCCCTGAATACCCGTGCCGGTGGCCGAAGCCTGTTTTCCGGTGTGGATACGGATGTATCGCCTTTGGCGTCTGCGGATGTCTTATTGACCGCGTTAGAGGCTGAGTTGACGGGGCTGACAACACTCACAGATATCACACAAGCGGCGGAAGACTGGTTCAATGACCCTGCGGGTTTCGATGCGGTTATCTATCAGGGCTCAGATACGGCGCTGGCACCGATGAGCATTTCGGAGAATGAAAGTGTCTCTATTCCGATTACTGCGACCGATCCGACGCTCAAAGCCGCGTTGCGGGACATCGCCGTCGCCGCTCTGGTTTCGGACGATAATCTGGGACTTCCCAATGATCTGCGGACGTCCTTGTTTACCCAGTTGGGTGTCGAGCTTGCCAATACGCAGGACGGCACAGTGAACCTGCGGGCGGATGTTGGATCGGCGGAGGCCCGGATTGAACAAGCCGCCACGCGCAACGCGGCGGCGCGTACAAGCCTGGAATACAGCCGAAACTCTCTGATCGCCGCGGACCCGTATCAAACCGCAGTGCAACTGCAGACTGTCCAATTTCAATTGGAAAGCCTGTATTCTGTCACCGTTCGCAACGCGAACCTATCGTTGGTGAATTTCCTGAGATGAGATTACTTGCTATTCTCCTGATCCTGCTTCCGAGCCTGTCTTTTGCCGGGGCAATCCGGCTGAAGGACCTTGTCGATTTCGACGGGGTGCGCGGCAATGATCTGGTTGGTTATGGTCTCGTGGTCGGATTGAATGGAACCGGCGATGGGCTCAGGAACTCTCCGTTCACCGAAGAGATCATGTCCAATATTCTGGAACGGCTTGGTGTGAACGTGAATGGTGAGGATTTTCGCCCCAAAAACGTGGCCGCCGTGCTTGTGACAGCCAGCCTACCCCCCTTTTCGCGGGTCGGTGGCCAGATTGATGTCACCGTTTCGGCCATCGGCGATTCCAAAAGCTTGCTGGGCGGGACGCTTATTATGACACCGCTGAATGCGGCAGATGGTCAGATCTATGCGGTGGCACAGGGGTCAGTTCTTGCAGGTGGCGCCGTTGCCGAAGGCGATGCGGCTTCGGTCACCCAAGGGGTTCCGACATCCGGCGTGATCCCCTCCGGGGCACGGGTCGAACGTGAAATCGACTTTGAGCTTTCCGATCTGACCCAAATGCGCCTGGCCCTGCGTGAACCGGATTTCACAACCGCCGGTCGGATCGAGCAGGCAATCAATACCGAATTCAAGCGGGCCGTAGCGATCATGCGCGATTCCGGGACGGTTGAACTGAATATTGCAGCGACACAGGCGATCTCGACCGCGCATGCGCTTGGGCGCATTGAAAATATCCTAGTAGAGCCAGAAACAAAGGCGCGAGTAGTAGTCGATCAGCGTTCGGGTACGATTGTCATGGGTCAGGAAGTGCGGATCTCACGCGTGGCAGTCTCGCAGGGCAACCTGACACTGACGGTCGAAGAGGCCCCTATCGCGGTTCAGCCAAACCCGTTCGCACGAGGCGAAACCGTCGTGGTTCCGCGTACCGTAGCCGGTATCGAAGAAGAGGAAGGTACCGGTTTGGCGGAAATTCCCGAGGCCACGACCTTGTCCGAAGTCGTCGCAGGGCTAAACGCTTTGGGTGTTTCACCCCGCGACATGATCGACATCCTGAAAACGATCAAAGCGGCCGGAGCATTACACGCCGAGTTCATCGTTCGATGAAGGGCTTTCCCGGCGGTAGGCGCACAGCCCCAAGACCCGCCGGGAATTCACGTCACTTTGATTTCCAACTGTCCAACCATTTGCGGAATCGGTTGCGATGCTCGCCGATGGCGTCGCCGGTTGCATAAAACCCATCCTCGACACTCTCGATCATCGGATCGATCCGCGCCTGGCGGAACCTGCGCCAGCGCACCCAGATTGCCCAGACAATCGCAAAGAAGACCGTCAGGAAAACGATGTTGAACCAAGGGATCAGACGCGCATCCGGACCGTCGACATGTTTGATAAAGACAGCGTTGGGAAAGATCGACATGAACTCATTCCGCCAGCCATAGTGCGTCACGGCAACCCAGTCTGGGTCGTTTTTGTCCGAGATCGCGTCATTGGCTTCGGTATACAAATTGGCAGTGTCGAATTTGAAATAGGGCGGCCAACCCCAGCTGGTATCTTCGTTGCGATACACAATCGGTTTGCCATTGGCACGTACGGCCTGAATGAACTGTACATCCCGGTTCGACAGACTGGCCGACTGATCATCCGGCTCGGACCAGAAGATCCGGGTCCAGTCGTTCAGGTCCTGCCGTTCTTCATAGGTGTTGACGATCCGAACCACATCCCGTTGCGGCAGAGAATACTGAAGGATTACGGCGACCGTTCCCCAGAAAATCAGAATGAATGCCCATTTCAAATAGGCCATGCTTCACCTCTCACATGTAGTTCACAATGTAGATCAGCGACCCGATCGCTACCCAAGGCACAACATAGACACCCAGGATCAATTTGCGCCGGAACGAATTGTCATAGACGTGCAGCCCCCGTGCGACAAAGGCTGCCTTGTCTCCGGTTTTGCCCTTTTCGTCCCACCAATGCTCTAGCCTGCGGCGACGCACACTGCGTGAATACAGCGACAGGGCAAAATAGGCCACGGTCTGGATGACCAGCAGGATCAGAAACAGGCGCATCGCTCCGAACATTTCAATCCTTTCCTAACGCGCCCCAGGGACCAACGCGGGCGATAACGGTCTCACTGATCCTGTCTCGACCGCTCATATCCGGCTCATGCCCGAACAGGGCAGCGCGGGCACCCGCCTTGTCCACCTGATACTCACGCGCGAGGAAATCAGCAACATAGGCCTTCTTGGCCTCGGGCCAGGATTTGTAGGTGCTATAGAACAGCTCTTTGTGGCAGATGAACATTTGGCGCGGGTCCAGTGGGGCCAATTCGGCCAGCAGCATGTTCACCAGATCACGGTTCGGCGTATCGGCGGCCCGCAGCGTATAGAAATACGCCGAATGATCCGAGGTGATCCGGGGCCACCGCCCGCCATCCGTCGCCCAACGCAATAGCTGCGCCAGCCCATGATAGGCCTCTGGCAACCGATCCGCGTGGGTGCGCGCCAGCCGACGCATATCACTGCGGTTCAGGCCAGTCAGATCGACCCCGGCATCAGCGGCCGCGTCGACGGTCAGGAAGTCCATCTTTTGCTGCAGGATCGCAGCAGCATCCACGCCGCGCGCTTTGACGATGGGTTCGACCAGATCGTTATAGTCCAGAAACTTGGCAATCTGGTTTCGCTGCGACGGGTCAAACGTGTATTTGATGTTCAGATCGTCGGGCTTTTCGCCCATGCAGATCGCCGCCGGGTGATCCATGTCTGGAAACAGATACAGCCCGCCGAAATGCGCGGTCCAGAAATTACGCTGTTCAAAGGCAGTGTGGCGCAGGTGGACCGGGTTGCGGGTGACATCGCCGGTTTCCTTGGCCGTTTCGATCATCTTTGCGATCAACACATCGTCGAACCAGGCGTCCTCTTCGGTTTTGAACTGCTCAACCATGCCTGCCAGTTGCTGAGCCTTGCGCAGGGTGCCGCCAGCAGTATCGGCCTCAATCTCGATCTTCTGGATGTTGAAAAGATCGCGCGGGGTGCTGAGCTTGATGACCGAGTTCACCAGTTCTCCAGCCACCGCATCAGTAGCGGTCAGGGCGAACAGTTGCGCCTCGTTCATCTCGATAAATTCCCGCAGGATATCGCGCGAGGTCGAAAATTTGACGTTCAGCAGAGGCGCGCGTTTCTGCTCGGTCGTCAGCAGGATGAACTGCCGGTTGACCCCGTTGGGGTTGAGGTAGAGCTCATCTTCCAGCTCGATCCCCACCTCCGGCGAATAGCCCGAGATATCCACGTGAAAATCCGTCAGCTCCGTGGTCTTACCCGCCAGATGCTGCAGCGCGCGGTTATACCGCTCGACCAGAGCCGGGCTTGAGATGTGGACGAGGTTGCCGAACATCAGGCCTTTTTTGATGAGGCGGATCATTGCGCCTCATCCCATATTTCGCTTTGTTTCAATAGTGCAGACCAATCGTCGGCCGCAAAATCCAAACCAAGGTCTTGAGCTCGAATTTGTTGAGCCTGAGATAGATTGGGCAGTACCTTTTTGATTTGCTGCAAGGTATTTGCAATGAAACTGGAACTCCGGGGAACAAATGGTTTTCTCAGAAAATCGAGCTGAAAAGATGTTTCAGTGGGCAAGAAATATCCTTGTGCCTGATGTAATCTCAGACAAAACATGTCAATCCGTTCTTCTCTATCGTTTTCCCGGCATTCGATGCCGAGCTCGCAACTCCCTTCGCCTCCTCTCCAGTTCCACCTTAGGGGCGTTTCTCTAAAAACTTCCAATTGCCCAAACAGCCTCTGCTTAAGGCTTTCTAGCTCTTCTTTTGCTTCTATTTCTTCGCGTTGCTTCTGCTCCCTTAAAAAGATGTCCTTTTGAACATCCATGATATCAACTTGTTTTTCTTGCGCGGCTGCCATTTTCTCAAATTCTAAACGCGTCCATTCTAACTCGTTCTTTTGGGCGGCCAATTGTCTGCTCTGAATGAGAACCGTAGTGATCAACCACAAGAAAGCCAGCGTCCCAGCAAAGCCTGCAAGTGAGTCGCCAAATTCATTTGGTGAAGACTCTAGCAATAAAGTGATCTTGTTTTCGCAATGTCCATATAGGTCACAGTGATCGAAACCAGAAATCACAAGCACAAACAATGTAACAGCTATAGTGCCCCAGATCCCCGCTTTCATATAACTATCTAAGCGACGAAACTTCTTACATAAAATTCGCGCTCGCTTCTTGAAATGGATCGGTTGCAAAGAGTTCTGAAATAGCAGCCATACACTAACAAACATCAGAAGTTGGAAGATTAATTCTCGCGAAAACTCTAGCCCATACCAAGCCATCATTTCCCCTCCAGATACCGCCGCTTGGCCTCTTCCATCCGGCCCATCTCACGCACCGCGTTGTCGATGGCGACCTCGTCGCTCTTGTCGGCATAGCGGAACTCGCTGTCGGCGTAGCGGTTGATTTCCTGGATCACCATCTCGACCGTGATCGGTTGGCGCAGGTCCTCGATCATGGCCTTCTTGGTGTCGTAGTCGCGGAACAGGAACAGGTCGGGATTTTCCATCCACTCATCGGGCAGTTCGAAATCCATCGCGCGGACCTTGACCGCATCGGTGATGTTCTTGATCGCGCGGCCGGTGAACCGCTCATCCGCCTGTTGGATCGCCTTCAGGTAGGTGCCCATCTTGGCAATCGTGTCCAACTGCCCGATCTGCCCTGAAACCCGGTCATAGACCTGCAAGAGAGCCTCTTCATGCGGCCGGGAGTGGCTTTCGAAACTGGCAGCGACGGCCTTCTTGATCTCTTGCGCGGCATAGGCTTCGTGCTCGCCCAGCGGGATGTCATGGTTGCGGCCCATCAGCAGGTGCAGGATGTCGATGTAATCCTCGCGCGTCTGCGGCCCGTCGACCAGGAACCGTGCGCCCGCCCTCTGGCGCAGGGCGTCGTCCACATTCTCGGGGTAGTTCGAGAACATGCCAAAGGTGCAGTTGCCGCGCACGACGGTGTTGGCGCCCGCAAAGCTTTCCATCAGCACAGCGGTGATTTCCAGTTGCCCGGCTGACGACTGACGGTCGCCGCGTTTGCCCGCCAGTTGGTCGATATCGTCGATGGTGCCAAAGCCGATGACCGAGGGGTCGATGATCGTGTTGATGAACGCCTTGGCGTTCTGGCCGGATTTGCCCTGATAGCTGTCGATATTGTCGGTGCTCAGGTTCTGATAGCGGAACGGGTAGCCCGCGTTCTGGCAGTAATCGTTGATCAGCCCGGCCATCATCTGGATCAGGGTGGTTTTTCCGGTGCCCGGTTTGCCGTCGCCCATAAAGGTAAAGATGAACCCGCCAAGCTCGGCAAATGGGTTCAGGCGGCGGTCGAAATCATAGGCCATCACCATCTTGGCCAGCTTCATCGCCTGATATTTGGCGATATGGTTGCCGACCACTTCGTTCGGTTTCTTGAACGTCATGGTGAGGGTGGTGGATTTCGCTTTGGAGGCGGGTTCAAAGCCGCGAATGGTCAGGTCATCGGCTTCGATATGCCAAGCGGCGTTCTGGAACGGGGCCAGATGGCCTGCGGACTGGGCGCGCAGGGCGGCCTTGTCCATCAGTTGCTCGGCATAGGCGCTGGTGGCCGCGATCAAATGCGCATCATCGGGCGCGTGTTTGGCGAGGGTTTGGTCCAGCTCCCACAGCGCGCCGTGCAGGGCGAGCTGGCCATTGTCGGTCAGAACTTCTTCGATTTCCCCGACATCAACTGTGGTCTCGCCCAGATGTGAGGACATCAAATAGGCCAGTGCATTGCCGAAACTGTGCGAGGTGATCAGCGCCTCGGCCGTCAGCAGTTCCGAGAATTCGGTCTTGCGCGCGGCGGGCAGATCGCCCGCAAGGTTTGCGCGTTTCAGATCGGCGAGAGGGGTCTGTTCGGCATAGGCTTCAGACACCGCCAGAGCGATGGCGATCGCGCGGCGAATGGCCTGTTGTGTGGTGGCCTGCGGGGGTGAAACCAGCGTATCGCCGTCATCTGACGCCTCGATTCGTTCCACCAGATGCACCCCGTCAGCCCGCACAGTCCGCCGTGTCACCAAACCAGGTGTGGTGGACCGAAACCGCCGACCTGTGGAGACGCCCGGCGACCTCTCAACCGCGGCCTCAACCGCTTTGGCAATCCGCGGCGCGTGCTCGAACCCGTTCAGCAAGGCAGTGGCCGCAGTGTAGTGCTTGCGAATATCGTCTTCGCGCAATTCCATCTGGTCTGACGTCAAACTCATCTCAAAATCGCCTTTACTGTCTTCAATATCTCAACACCTGCCCGGTCTTGCTGACGACGAACTTGCGCACGTCACCAAAACCCGGCGGGTTGCGCTCGGCCAGTACCTGGAACGGGCGTTGTGGCAGAATGATCGAGCGCTCGGTTTGTGTCGCCCCCGTCTCGGCCCCCTGCCCGCCGAATGGGTCCAGCGCAAACACCTCGCGGTCGACAGTCCCGAACCAGCCTGAGCGTTCTTGAATCACATCCTCGCTTCGCAGCGCTTCAGTGGTCCAGACCAATGCCCAATCCTGACCCGCAGGGGATTTCGCATCCTCCAGCACCTGCCGCAGCGGGCCTGATTGCTCGGTAAAGGCCGAGGAGTACATCGGCCCCACATGAATGCGGCGCAGGTGTTTGGGATGCAGGTCGTCGAAATCCTGATCAAAGCCTTTGGCGATGGTCACCAGTTTCAGCCCACCCAAGGATTGCGCCATCAGATGCGCCTGCACTTCGGGCCAGCGGCGTTGATCTTTGGGCAGGGCCGTGCGCCCCGAATCCTCCAACTCCATCAAGTAGATGACCGGCAGGTTGATCTGGCTGTCGTACACGGCCCAGTGGATCAGGAACCTGCGCCGCTCGCCCTCATTGCCAATCCAGTGACATTCGGGATCGTTACGGGCCCAGAAAAGCTCACCCTTCAGCAATTCCTCGTAATAGAGCCTTTGGGACAGCGCGAATTGCAGCTTGGTCGGGATTTCCCGGTCGCTGATAATGGTGCGCACCATGTCGGTTTTCAGCTCATCCTCGGACGGCATATTCGCCAGATGCACCTGCGCCTGCTGCGCATCGTTGGCCATAGTCAGCAGCTCGGCCGCCACCGGAAACCCACTGTCGCGCTTGTCCATGGCGAGGCTACCAAAGAACCGCCCCGTATCGCGCCCGACCAGCAGGTATTTCATGGATAGCGCGCGGAAGGTGAAGAGCAGCCCCGAGAGATAGCGCGACACGGTCCGCACCTCTTGCTTGCTGATCGCGCCCTCAGCCTCCATCGTTGCGGCCACGCGCAGAAGGTGGACGGTGATCACCTCGAATTTGCGGAAATAGCGGCGCGAGGCGAGGGTGTCGGTCAGGCCGACATGGTCTTGGGTGAGGTTAGTCATTGGGCGCGCGTCTGATAGAGTTCTCTTCTGCAACTATCTACTTGAGCCACAAAATTTATTGCACCGAGCCCTACAACCACGATCAGAGGCACCCCCACTTCCAAGAACTTTGGGAACAAGTAAAGCATGCATGCGAAAGGCAGCGCCCATACCTTCGCATATTTTAGCCATAAATTTTTGGATCGAATGGATTCGCCAAAGCTGATTTCTTGGCTCATTTCTTTTTTCGAAGCGGATGTCAGCCGCGCAAATTGGTGGATCAAAAAGAACCCTGGCATCAAAGACCAAAATGCAACTAGCCCGAACATGTAAGCTTCGAAAACTAGACTGAATCCCATGGCGACAAACCAGGCCGCCAGCCAAGCTGATATACAAATGTCTCGTGTCATCTTGAGCAATGGGCTCACCCACCATACAAATTCTTGTCATGCTTCTCGACAATCGAGGCAAACCGGCGGGCAAAGCGTTCATCTGCCTTGGCCTTTTTCTCCAGCACATCGCGGGCAAAGACCATGTGGTCCTCATGCGCCTCGAGCATGTCGGCCATCTTCTGGTTGGTCGCGGTGCCGATCGAGGCCATGGCGGTTTGCGCCTCTTGGTCGGTCTGCACGCCGATCTCGTTGATGCGGTGGGCCACATCCTGCTGCTGCGCGGTTTTCAGCGATTTGGTCAGGGCGTCATACAGCACCACGCGCTGTTGCGTGTCTGTCTGCAGCTTGTTGATCAGCACCATCTGCGTCGCCGCCTGGTTCTGCAGGGAATCGACCCAGGTCTTGCCCTTTTCGATATAGCGCTCAAGCGTTTGGCTTTTGGCCAGCTTGACCTGCTCTTCCTGAACCTTGGCGTTGTATTGCTTGTTCAGCTCGGCCAGCTCAGTTTCCAGCTGGGTGCGCGCGGCGGCGTCCTGTTCGACGCTGATCTTGTTCTCCAGCGTGATGATCGTCGGGTCCATGCCCTGAATTTCGGCGCGCAATGCCTCCAGCTCGGCCACGGTGGCCTCACGGTCGTCCAGCGTGCCGGTCAGGTTGTTTTCAACCTTCACGCGCTGCTCTTCCAGCACCGACAGCTGCCCTTCCAGCAGTTTCACGATCACGTCGGATTTGGCGATCAGGTCCTGCAGCTTGTCATCGATACTGGCTGTGCGCATCCGCTCCTGCCGCATCGATTCAGATTTACCCTTCGAGAAGATACCAACAAACGTCTCCCACCCGGATTTTGAACGCATCTCGTCAAAATCCTTAGAGAATGCGCTGGTGACGTCATCCAGACCCATGATCAGCTCGGCGATATTGGCGTTCATGACTTCGGTATGGGCGTGCACATCTTCCAAAGTGGCGTTCTCGATATCGATATCCGCCTCGGCCGTGCCAATCTTGGCCCGCGCAGCCTCAATCCGCGAGGTCAGCCCTTGGATCTGCGACTGGCTTTCGCGCACTTTCGTCTGTGTTTCTTCAATCAACGCTTCGAATTGCTGGTTCGACATCTCTGCTGTCCCCTGTTTTCTTTATTTACCCAATAAGATAGGGAATGTTATGTTCATTTACATCCCCTTGAGCCCTCAAATCACCGAGACTTTTACAATTTCGTATCGAAAAAGATAGGCCACGCAGGCGAGATATCTGCACTCTGCAACGATGAATTTGATCAAATCTGGATTGATCCTGCCCGCCGAGTGGACATAGACAAATGCGACGCCACCTGTTTGGGTGCGCGCAAACCCTTTTCTGCCGGAGTCCGACCCATGCTGGATACTACGACCGACCTGAAATCCATTCTGAAAAACCCCGATCTGCTGGTGACCAAGGCCTATATCGGCGGCCAGTGGGTCGATGGTGACAATGGGACGTTTTCCGTCACCAACCCTGCACGGGGCGATGTGATCGCCGAGGTCGCCGACCTGAGCCGCGCGCAGGTTGCAGGTGCCATCGCACATGCCGAGGCCGCGCAAAAGGAATGGGCCAAGCTGACCGGCAAGGAACGCGCCGTGATCCTGCGCCGCTGGTACGATCTGATGATGGAAAACGCCGAGGATCTGGGCAAGATCCTGACCGCCGAACAGGGCAAGCCGCTGGCCGAAGCCGTGGGTGAGATCGGCTATGGTGCCTCGTTCATCGAGTTTTTCGGCGAAGAGGCCAAGCGCATCTATGGCGAGACTATTCCAGGTCATCAGCGCGACAAACGCATCATGGTGCTGAAACAGCCCATCGGCGTTGCGGCCTCAATCACGCCGTGGAACTTTCCCAACGCGATGATCACCCGTAAGGCCGGGCCAGCGCTGGCCGCCGGGTGTGCCTTTGTCGCCCGCCCTGCCGCCGAGACTCCCTTGTCCGCGCTGGTTCTGGGCGCATTGGCCGAACAGGCGGGCATTCCGGCTGGTGTATTCAACGTCGTGCCCTCATCCCGCGCCAGCGAGATCGGCAAGGAGTTCTGCGAGAACCCCGGCGTGCGCAAGCTGACCTTTACCGGCTCGACCGAGGTGGGGCGCATCCTGCTGCGGCAGGCGGCGGAACAGGTGATGAAATGCTCAATGGAACTGGGCGGCAATGCGCCGTTCATCGTGTTTGACGATGCCGATCTGGATGCCGCCGTCGAAGGCGCGATGATGTGCAAGTTCCGCAATAACGGCCAGACCTGTGTGTGCGCCAACCGCATCTATGTGCAGGCCGGTGTCTATGACGCGTTTGCTGCCAAGTTGAAGGCCGCGGTCGAGGCTCTGAACGTCGGCGACGGCCTGAACGCAGGCATCACCACCGGACCGCTGATCAATGATGACGCCGTTGCCAAGGTGCAAGAACACATCAAGGATGTAACCGACAAAGGCGGCCAAATCCTGACCGGTGGCCTGCCGCACGATCTGGGCGGCACCTTCTTTGAGCCGACCATTGTCACCGGTGTGACGCAGGACATGCTAGTGGCGCAGGACGAAACCTTTGGCCCGCTGGCACCGCTGTTCAAGTTCGAGGATGAAGACGACGTGATCGCCATGGCCAATGACACGATCTTTGGTCTGGCATCGTATTTCTATGCCAAAGATCTCAGCCGCGTTTACAAAGTGGCCGAGGCGTTGGAATACGGGATCGTTGGTGTGAACACAGGCATCATCTCAACCGAGTTGGGCCCGTTCGGCGGCGTCAAACAATCCGGCTTGGGCCGCGAAGGCAGCCATCACGGCATGGAAGACTATCTGGAGATGAAATACATCTGCCTGTCGGTCTGATCCGCCCAAACCTTCGCTGAACAGCTGGCCGTAAAGGCAACGCCCCGCGTCTGGAGGAACGCGGGGCGCATGGTGCGGCAATCCAGAGAGGAACGATTACCGCGGCGTGGTGACTGACTGCCTCAGTTTACGGCTTTGGCGTCAACCACATCCTTTTCGATGGCCTTGCTGGACGAAATCTCGATCCGGCGGGCTTTCAGGGCTTCGGGCACTTCGCGCTTGAGATCGATATTCAGCATGCCGTTCTCATGGCTGGCACCGGTGACACGAACGTGGTCGGCAAGGGCAAAACGGCGCTCGAACGCGCGGGTGGCGATGCCGCGGTGCAGATAGCTGCGATCTTTGTCTTCCGCAGTTTTCTTACCGGCGACGACCAACGAATTCTCTTTCACTTCGACCGAAAGATCGGCCTCGGAAAAACCGGCAACAGCAACCGAGATACGATAGGTGTCGACATCGGTTTTTTCGATGTTGTAGGGCGGATAGCTGGGTTGCGCCACATCATTGGTCAGAACGCGATCCATCATGTCAGCGATCTGGTCAAAACCTACGGTGGCGCGGTGCAGCGGTGCAAAGTCAAATGTACGCATATGTCGTATCCTCATGTTTGAGCGATGAACGTAATGCCCTCCGATCGGACGGGCGTTCGATTGTCTCAGGCCCCGTTTGCGGCGGCCCGATACATTTGACATGGGAAACGTTCTGGTCGAGTTCAACCCCCTCCGGAGCTGATGAATTTCGCACCGGTGTCCGACTTGCCTGATCCCACCTGCAATCGCTTTATTGTCGCCTTTGGTTTAGGGGCATCCCGGCGCAGAGTCGCCTTCAGATCGGCCACAATTTCCTGCAATTCCATGCCGAATCCCACTTTCTGCCGACCATCCGTACCAACTGCAGAGACTACTGAAAGTATTTGCCAGCGCGGACCGTTTCGCGCCAACAGGGCCGAACCCGAGGACCCAAAGGTAATGTCGCAGTTGAATGTGATCAGGCCCTGATAGCGCTGCAGGATTTTGCAGGACCGTTCCCGCGTAATCGCATTCGATCGGCCCCGACCATACGATGCAAGACTGACCTCATCTCCCGCCACGCGCCCGTTATGCAACGCAAAGGGATCGGCCACGGAATAGGGGATCGGTTGATCCAGCCGCATCAACGCGACATCAACGCGCACGGCTTCGGGCGACAGTTGAGCGAAACGTGTGTAATCCGGATGTGCCGCGATCTGCACCACCTTGCGATCTGCCAACGCAGTTCCGTCGCTTAGCCCTGCCCGAAAGGTTACCTGCCCCGGCCCATAGGGTTGACCGGTTCTTTTGTCCAAGGCGCAATGGGCCGCGGTCAGCACCAGATCCTGTGCGATCAACGTACCCGTACAAAACCCCTCGGTGCCGATATCCAGGCGGCCGACGGCCTCCCAGCCATATAGGTCATCGCGGTCGGTGAGTTTGCGTTTTGCACTTTGCGCCTGGGACATCGTTGTCATGATAGCCAGGCATAAAAACAGGCTTGCCCAAAATCGCATCATGGCCGGACGAACCTGGCGCCAATATGACGGCTTGCCGAATCGCCGGTTTCCGAGCCGCTGAATCCGCGCCCGGCGGACAGTTCACTCCGCAGCAAAGGCAACGAAACCTCGACCGCGGTACCTATGGCCACAGGCTCGCCATTGAATTCCGCCTTGGCCGCCACGACCGAGACGATCCGTGGTCTTTCGCCCTCGAACGCAAATACCGGGGCGCCGGAGGATCCAAACTCGACATCACAGGACAGGACAAGAACCTCGGAAACGCCGGTCACGACCGAGCAGACCTCCTGCAATGATGGCGCCTCGGCGCGGTCCTTCGCATAGGACACAACCCCAACTTCCTGTCCGCGAACGGGCCGATCGCCGGTATCAAATGGAATGACCGAGGTACTGCGGATTGGCTGCCATAGCTCGATCAGCGCAATATCGCTACCGATCCGGTTGGTCGGGGTTTCGTCGTCGTAAAAGTAATCGGGGTGAATCACCGCCCTGCGCGCCGCACGATAGGCTGATGCCCGACCCAGACGCCAGGCGGCAAGAAATTCGACCTTAGACAGGTCAATACGTTGGCCTGTGGCCTTATCATAAAGACAATGCGCTGCCGTCAGCACCTGGTTCTGCGCAATCAGCGTCGCGGTGCAGAATGCTTCGCCGTCAATATTCAAGCGCCCGACAGCCATCCAGGCCCGCCCGGCATCGGTGGTGTCCAGACTTTTCAGCCCGCTATCCTGCGCCATTGCGGCCATCGGCATCAGTGCCAGCGCAAAAGCCTTGATCCAGTTTCTCAAGCGGTTCTCCGGCGTTTCTTTCGGCACATACTCCTAGCTGAGGGGTACGGCGAAAATAGGGCCGGTACGTTTCGCGCCTAGCTGATGCAACCCTGCATCAGGCAGCTACCGCAGGATCGGCACCGCTGTTCCCGCCTTTTGACCGTGCTGCATCGCGCGCGGCAAAGGCCCACCGGTAGCCCAATCCAACAGCTCGACCGTGTGCAGAATGGGTATCTGCGTGGCCGAACCGATCTGCATCATGCAACCAATATTGCCTGCAGCGATAACATCGGGGTTCTTAGCCTCAAGCGTCCGAACCTTGCGTTGCTTTAACTGACCCGAGATTTCAGGCTGCATCAGGTTATAGGTCCCGGCGCTGCCACAGCACAGATGGCTGTCTGAAGGCTCTAACACGGTGAAACCCGCATTCTTCAACAGGTCTTTGGGATGGTTTTTGATCTTTTGCCCATGCTGCAAAGAACAAGCGGCATGATAGGCGACGGTCATGCCCTTGTGCTGGCCTCCGGGCAGGTCCAGCTGCACCAGCAATTCGCTGATATCCATGGCAATCTCCGAAACCCGCGCAGCATCTGCCGCCAAAGCCTCGTTTCGGAACATGTGCCCGTAATCCTTGACGGTCGTACCACAACCCGAGGTGTTGATGACGATGGCATCCAGCCCCTGGCCATCGATCTCTCTGGTCCAGGCCTGTATATTGGCCGCTGCCGCTTTGTGGCTGTCAGCCACCTTGCCCATGTGATGGGTTAGCGCACCACAGCATCCCGCGCCTTTGGC
This sequence comes from Ruegeria sp. CDSC051, assembly GCF_059610665.1. Taxonomy (NCBI): domain Bacteria; kingdom Pseudomonadati; phylum Pseudomonadota; class Alphaproteobacteria; order Rhodobacterales; family Roseobacteraceae; genus Ruegeria; species Ruegeria sp. CDSC051. The sequence goes on along the minus strand of NZ_JBXWOC010000010.1, from coordinate 54,393 downwards.
CACAACGACTTCGCAGCCCAGCCGGGTCAGCAAGCGAATCGTGGCGTCGTTGATATCCGTGTTCAGCGCCTTTTGGGCGCAGCCTGTCATCAGCGCGACGCGCTTTTTCGGCGCTCCTTTAGGGGCAAAGCGTTGCGGGTCATCGTTGCGGCTGACCGGAGGGATATGTTTTGGTGCCATCTCCAGCATCGCCCGCAGCCGCGCATCCGGCATCAGAAACCGGAAGGGACGGCCCAGCTTGGCCCCGATCAGGGCCCAGCGAAAACGCATCGGATAGGGCAGAATTTGCGCCAGAACCCAACGCAGAAGGCGATCGGTCAGCGGGCGTTTGTAGTTCTGCTCGATATACTCGCGCGCGTGATCGACCAGATGCATATAGTGAACGCCTGACGGACAGGTGGTCATGCAGGCCAGACAGGACAGGCAGCGGTCGATATGTTTGACGGTTTTCTCATCCGGGACACGCTCATTCTCAAGCATGTCCTTGATCAGGTAGATCCGTCCGCGCGGGCTGTCGAGCTCATCCCCCAGCACCTGATAAGTCGGGCAGGTGGCAGTACAAAAGCCGCAATGAACACAGCTGCGCAGGATCTGGTTCGATCGCTGGATCGCCGGATCCTGCAACTGTTTTTCGGTGAAATCTGTCTGCATTACCCTACCCCATGAGCCCCGGGTTAAACAGCCCTCGGGGGTCGAATTTCGCCCGAATGCCTTTTATTAGAGCCTGTGTAGCTACACTCTCAGGCTGGAACCGGCCCAGCCGCTCGACCATTTCCGCATCGCCGCGCACAAGGGTTGCATGACCAGAAAAAGTGCCAAGACGCGCCCGCAAATCGGTTCCCGCAGGAAGACGCAGCCAGATCAGACCCCCGCCCCAGTCGTAGAGCACCTGTTCAGCCTCGGCCCGCGCCGCGATCATCGGGGCGTCACCGGGTGTGACAGACAGACGCCACACGTCGCCAGTCTTGCCCCGGAACGCGTGAACATCGCGGATCGCCGTCCACAGCGTTGCCGGTTCATCGGCATTTGCGATCTGGCCGAACTCAGACAGTTCGGATGTCAGCCTCTCGGTTCTGTAAGCGACGGAATCGGCAAAACCTTCGACTCTAATCAAGGCTTTTTCGCTTTCTGGGTCATAAGCTGCGCCAGTGACCTCGAACGGAGATCTAAGCGCGGCGGACAGCGTTTTTATCGCTACATCTGCATCAGATACGGTCACTGACAGGGTTGCTGTGTGATCCGGTTTGGGCAGGACTTTCAGCGATACTTCGGTCAGCACGCCCAAGGTTCCCCAGGACCCACAGATCAGCTTGACCAGATCATAGCCAGTGACATTCTTCATCACCCGCCCGCCATTTTTGATCACCTGCCCGGTGCCATCGACATATCGCACCCCCAGCAAGAAATCGCGACATGCGCCTGCCTGAATGCGGCGCGGCCCCGAGATGTTGGCGGCAACCACACCGCCGATGGTCGGCTCGCCTTGGGTGCCCAACAGGCTGCGATGGTCCATCGGCTCAAAGGCCAGTTGCTGGCCCTCGGCGTCCAATGCGGCCTCAACCTCGGCCAACGGTGTCCCGGCCTGCGCAACCAGCGTCAGGGCACCGGGTTCATACAGTGTGATGCCTGTCAGCCTGCTGGTCTCAATCACTTCGTCAGGCCCCGCGATACCACGGGTGCCGCCGCCGGCGATACGCACGGCGCCTGTCAACCCGGCCACCATCTGGGCCAGTTCAGTTTCTGACGTGGGTTTCATCATATTTCTCTTTGTTAGAGCCTATTTGCAGCCATTTGCGGGTCGCGACGGGATTCGGAGGCATCCAGCGGGAACACTTTGGCGGGGTTCAGCAACCATCCTGGATCGAACACATCCTTAACCGCCATCTGCGCCTCAAGATCGGCAGGGGCATATTGATGATGCATCAGATCGCGCTTTTCAATTCCCACCCCATGCTCACCGGTCAGGCAACCGCCCTCATCCACACAAAGTTTCAGGATTTCCGCCCCGAACGCCTCACATTTTTCGAGGTCGCCGGGTTTGTTGGCATCAAACAGGATCAAAGGGTGCATGTTCCCGTCGCCGGCATGGAATACATTTCCAACCGGCAGGCCGAACTCATCGCTCAGCTCACCAATCCGGCGCAATACGGCGGGCAGCGCCGATACCGGGATTGTCCCATCCAGGCACATATAGTCGTTCATCTGCCCCATGGCGCCAAAGGCCGATTTGCGGCCCAACCAGATCCGGGCGCTTTCATCCGCCGACTGGCTCTCGCGCAGCTCGACCGGATCGTGGCGTTTTGCAATCTCGACAATCTTGGCCAGCTGGCTGTCGATCTCGGCCTCCGAGCCTTCGACCTCGACAATCAACAATGCTTCGCATTCCGGATACCCGGCATGTGCAAAGTTTTCGCAGGCCTGAATGCACAGGCGATCCATGAACTCAATCGCAACAGGCAAGATACCGGACTTGATGATGTCCGAAACGCATTGGCCTGCGATTTCATTGTCATCAAACCCCATCAGGACGGGCCGTGCGCCTTCTGGCTTGCGCAGGATGCGCAGGGTCGCTTCGGTGACGACGCCCAGTTGCCCTTCGGACCCGCAGATCACCCCCAGCAGGTCAAGACCCGGCGCGTCCAGATGAGCGCCACCGATTTCGACTACGCAGCCATCCATCATCACCAGGGTCACACCCAGCAGGTTGTTCGTGGTCACCCCGTATTTCAGGCAATGCGCCCCGCCGGAATTCATCGCGATATTGCCCGCAATCGCGCAAGCCAGTTGCGACGACGGATCGGGGGCATAAAAGAAATCCTCTTCCTCGACCGCGCCGGTGACACTCAGGTTGGTGCGCCCAGTCTGGACCTTGATGAATCGGTTGTCATAATCAACCTCTAGCACGTCGTTCATCCGGGCCACGCCCAGTATGACGCAATCAGCTGTTGGCAGCGCGCCCCCGGCCAGCGACGTACCCGCACCACGCGGTACCACCGGCACGCCTTCGTCATGGCAAATGCGCAAGATATCCGAGACCTGCTGCGTGTTCGAAGGCAAAACCGCCAGCATCGGCGGGCATCTATAGGCGGTCAAAGCATCACATTCATAGGCGCGTGTCTCGGCCGGGTCATGAATGATCGCGTCGTCCGGCAGAACCCCCGACAGGCGCGCCACCACCGCATCTTTGCGACGCAGGACATCAGGGCTTGGCTTTGGCATTTCCATGGCAGGCTCCTTGGTTTGGTAAAATAATATTACCAATTTGTCAGTATGGCAAGTTCCGACTTCCGGAAGTACTGTCACGGCCATGACCTGGATTGACCGCGCCGCTCTGTTTGCCCCTTTGGATTTTGCCGCCATAACGCTGATGGTGGGGGCCTGGCTGTGCCTTGGGTGGATGATCGAAAACCCGTCGCCAAAGAAGCGGTCAGTGGCCTTGATGATGGATGAGTATCGCCGCGACTGGATGCGCGAGATGGTCACACGCCAGCCAAGGATGTTTGACGCGCAGGTCGTGGCCACGATGCGGCAAGGCAGTACCTTCTTTGCCTCGACCACGATGATTGCCATCGGTGGTGGCCTGGCCCTGCTGGGCAATACCGAGCGTCTGGCCGGTGTCGCCAGTGATCTGGCCATCGGCAGCTTTCCAGCCCTGGTGTGGGAGATCAAGATACTCGCCGTCGTCCTGCTGCTGGCCAATGCCTTTCTGAAATATGTCTGGGCGCATCGTCTGTTCGGCTATTGCGCGGTACTGATGGCCGCGGTCCCGAATGAGCCCGAAGATCCCATCGCCTATCCCCGCGCCACGCAATCGGCCGAAATCTGCGTCACCGCAGCCCGCAGCTTTAACCGCGGGCTGCGCTCTACCTATTTCGCACTGGCCTTGCTTGCATGGTTTCTGGGGCCACTCGCGTTGATCGTCGGCACAGTTATCACTGCAGGCCTGCTTTACCGACGCGAATTCGCCTCGCAATCCCGCGCGATCCTACTGGCACAGGCAGACAATACGCCGTCGTGATCTAATGCCATGGCTGTGGCGTTACTGCGCCGCCTTTAGTTCTTCCTTGTTACGAGCTGGTTTTCGTGTGGGTCGAAACGAACTTTTTGATCAACGCACAATGAATTGCCGATTTGAGCCCAAAATGCCGATTGCTGCGCCTCAATCCAATGATTACTTATCGTTGGTAACGGCGCTCATTACTTTTTGGTCGCCCACCAAAACCAATCACGGCGCTGATTTCTGACGTAATCCTAGAATCCTAACGCTGTGAGCGCTGCACGTGTTGTGTTTCTTGCCTCACCCTTAGGAAGGGGGAAGGCCGCGAAAAAATGATCTAGTGACGCGTCCGGGCGACGCTTGCGGGCGCAATCAGCAAATCTACGGCCGTCTTCTATGTTTCCATTCGCCTGATGGGCCATAGCCGCTAACATATCGATGAGGAAATGCGCGCCGGGTGTGCGTGCAGACAGATCCCCCCAATGCGCGGCCTCTTCCCATTGGCAACTGTTGATCCGTGCCCATGCTTTCATGCCGTGCATTCCATAGAGCAACGGGTCTAGCGGGCTGAGACGCGTCGCCAGATCTGCACGTTGGTCAATGTTATCACTGACGCCGTTCAACGCTTGCACTAGACCGAGCGAGTAGTGACCCTGCGCATAATTTGGATTTAGCGAAACAGCCTGTTGCAAGTAATGCACCGCGGTATCCAAATCTTGCTGAATCCAATAGCTACGCCCAAGCACAAAATTGGAAAACGGGTCATCGGGGGCCTGTTCCATTGCCCGTTCAGCAGCAGATAAGGCATCCTGAGCGGCAACACCGCGATCGGCGCCGAAACCGGTAAACGCCCTCTGGAAAGAAACGAAAGAAAGCCCGGCATGGGCACGTGCAAAATTGGGCGCACGGGCAAGAGCTTCTTTGAAATATCTGGCAGACAAAGCGTTGTCTTCTTGGGTGAACCGATAAATGTGGTTTAGTCCAAGGTGGAAAAAGCTCCAGGCGTCGAGGGATTCAATATCCTGCCGTCGGGCCTCGGCGGCCTGGTGGCGCGGAACATGGAGTTCGACCGCTGCTACTACAGAATTGGTGACATCGGCCTTGATAGAAAAAATGTCATCAATCAGGCCAGTGTAGCGATCAGCCCAGATCACTTGTCCGGAATCCGCAGCAGCAAGCACCGGAGACACGGTCAGATTTGGTCCGTTAATCTCGACGCTACCCGACAGCACATATCTTACATCTAACTGCTCGCGCACACTTTGCGTGTTTGCAACGCTACCGAGTTGGAAACTTGAGGCGCGCGCAATGACCGTCACCCACTTTGTCAGCGACAACGACACAATCAATTCATGTGCAAGGGCCGGAGCGATCACCCTAGCCTGATCTGTTTCTCCAAAGGCCTGAAACGGCAACACGGCAATGGATGGAGCGACCCCTTCATTGATGATCAGCGTCTCTGCGAGGTTTGCGTCGACCTTTTTGGTCACCGGCAATTCGAACCGAAAGCCCTGTCCCCGGATCGTGCGGATGATGCTTTGCGTTTTCCCGTCATCCCCCAAAGCGGCACGGGCAGATCGGATACGGCTTGCAATAGCGGCGTCTGAAATTGGTGCGCCATTCCAGATTTTGGTGACAATTTCGTCCAATGTCGTCACGCGCGAGCCGTTTTGGACCAATAAGCTCAGCAACAGGAAAACTTGCCGTTCAAGGTGAACGCCTTGACCGTCCGAATACCGCAATTCAGCGGCAGCGTGGTCCAGCTCGAAATTGCCAAAACAGAATTTCATGAAAGAAATCTATCAGAAGTCGCGAAATTCTACACCATTTCTACAAGCTGTCTGCAAGCTTGTGCGCGAACCATGGGGCAAAGTCAGTACATTAATGCAGAACATCATCCATTCAAAGAGGGGCTAGGAAAGTGATTTACGCAAATATCAACGAAACAATCGGACAAACGCCGGTAGTCCGGATCAACAATCTGGCACCCGATCACGTAGAGCTTTTTGTCAAAGCCGAGTTTTTCAACCCCGCAGCATCTGTCAAAGACAGGTTAGCGCTTAGCATTATCGAAGAAGCCGAGAAAAGCGGGGCGCTAAAACCAGGCCAAACGGTTGTTGAGGCAACCAGCGGCAACACCGGGATTGGTCTGGCGATGGTGTGTGCTGCAAAGGGCTATCCATTGGTGATCGTAATGGCGGACAGTTTTTCCGTCGAACGGCGGCGCCTCATGCGGGTGTTGGGGGCGAAAGTGGTGCTGACACCGCGGGCCGAAAAGGCGATGGGAATGTACAACAAGGCGGTAGAGCTGGCCGAGGCCAACGGTTGGTTTCTGGCCCGTCAATTTGAAACGGACGCGAATGCAAAAGTTCATGAAATGACAACAGGTCCTGAAATTATCGCAGATTTCAAGGATAAGCGGCTGACGCATTTTGTAACGGGATTTGGCACAGGAGGGACATTGACCGGAGTCGCGCGCGTGCTGCGTCGCGAGTCACCCGATACCCGGATTATTCTGACCGAACCCGAGAATGCCGGACTCGTAGGAAGTGGGATTGCGCAGGATCGCAATTCTGATGGCAGCCCTGTCGCCGGTCATTCGGCTTGGCAACCACACCCGTTTCAAGGTTGGTCACCTGACTTTATCCCGGCTGTGTTGCAAGAAGCTTTGGACAATGGATCATTTGACGAACTGATGCCTGTCGCCGGTCCTGGCGCGATCAAAATGGCACAGCAGCTTGCCCAGAAAGAGGGCATTCTGACGGGGGTGTCAGGTGGCGGCACGGTTCTGGCAGCACTGCAAGTTGCTAAGACCGCCCCTGAAGGATCCGTTATCTTGGCGATGTTGCCAGATACGGCTGAACGCTATCTTTCGACGCCTTTGTTTGACGACATCGAGGCCGAGATGACCGACGAGGAACGCGCGATTTCCCTGTCCACACCAAGTGCGCAAATGGCGGGCGAGTAATGGACAGAATGCTGCATCAGGAAGAAACACTCGACCCGGAAGACTGGGAGGCCATGCGTGCCACGGCGTACCGCATGGTGGATGAAGCTGTGTCTCGGCTTTCCAATGTGCGCGAATCTCCTGTTTGGCAAAACATGCCAGACAGCGTGCGCGCGACATACAAAGAAGCGCTACCGAGATCGGGAATGCCACTTGATACAGTCTTTGAAGAGATGAAAACCAACTTGCTGCCCTATCCAATGGGTAACATCCATCCCAGGTTTTGGATGTGGTATATGGGTGCCAGCAATTTTACCGGCGCTCTCGGCGACTTTTTAGCTGCCATTCTGGGGTCAAACCTCGGCGGTGGAAATCACGCCGCAGCTCTTATGGACCAGCAAGTAGTGGACTGGCTCAAGACCATGGTCGGGTTCCCGGCTGGTGCAAGTGGAACTTTGACCAGTGGTGGCTCCGTAGCCAACCTGATAGGCCTCACGGTTGCGCGCAACACAGCGCTCGGCCAGAAAACCATCAGGGAACATGGGGTCGGCGGTGCCAAGCTGGCGTTTTATGCGTCCGATCAGGTTCATGGCTGCCATCTGACTGCAATGGAAGTGCTGGGCCTTGGATCAAATTCCCTGCGGTGCCTGCCATCCCGATCAGACTTTACGATGGACGTTACAGCCTTGCGTGCACAGATTGCCGAAGACCGCGCGCATGGCATCCAGCCAGTCGCCATTATCGCAACAGCTGGAACTATCAACACCGGCGCAATTGACGATTTGTCCGCACTCGCAGATGTGTCCCGGCGCGAAGGTCTCTGGCTTCACGTGGACGGTTGCATCGGAGCACTAGCCGCTATTGCTCCTAAAAACGGAGATAAGCTAAACGGTCTGGACAAAGCTGACTCTGTTGCGCTGGACCCACATAAATGGCTGCATGCACCGTTTGAAGTTGGCTGTTGCGTGGTCAAAGACAAATCGCAACATGTTGATACTTTCGCACTTAGCCAGTCATACCTGGAGAAGGAACCACGTGGCGTCGCCGCAGCCGATTGGCTACATGATTTTGGCATTCAGACATCGCGCGGGTTCCGGGCGCTTAAGGTTTGGATGAGCCTGAAGGAGCATGGTGTCGAAAAATTTGGTCGGCTGATCGACCAGAACATCAACCAAGCAGAGTATCTGGCGGATCGCATCCGAGTGGCACAGGATATCGAACTATTGGCCGATCCTATGTTGGACATCGTGTGCTTTCGCATTTGCCTGCCCAACATGACGGAATCCAATCTCGAAGCTCTCAACCGAGAAGTCATGCTGCGACTGCAGGAAGATGGGGTTGCGGCGCTCTCTGACACGAGAGTTGGGTCGACCTATGCGCTGCGCTGCGCCATTTCCAATCACCGAACGCAACTGAGTGATCTTGACATACTTGTGGAGCAAATAGAGGAATTGATCCCGACATGCAGATCGACCTTGCTCGATAACGAACCATACTGAAGGTATTGGTTGTGCGAGCAAAATACGTTTCATGTGATGCTCTGATACCATAGTGATTGCAACTGGTTGCATAGAAGTTGCCCACGTGCTGTTGACGGTCTGGCAGCACTAGGATGTCGGTTTGCTGCCGTGGACAATTCCCCAGCCCTCCGTTTGGAGTCGGATCTACCCGCGCGAAACGCTATGCAGCCAAAAAGAAAACCTTTGTGGGGCCCGCCAAGAGTTTAGGATCGAAACATGCGATATGTGATTCTCTGCACCTTTCTGGCCAGCCCCGCCCTTGCCGATCCGCCAACGATCGAGCAGGTCAACGCCTCGTCCAGCGGTGGCAGTTGGCGTTTCGACGTGACGATCCGGCATCCGGACACCGGATGGGAACACTATGCCGATGGCTGGCGTGTGCTGGATATGGATGGGAATGAGCTGGGGATGCGTGTGTTGCATCACCCACATGAGACGGAACAGCCCTTTACCCGCTCGCTGGGCGGGGTGGCAATTCCGGATGGTACATCGCAGGTTCAGATACAGGCCCGTTGCAGCGTGGATGGCTGGGCGGACGAAACCATTGTTGTGCCGCTGAACTGACCTCAGAACACGCCCAACGTCAGCCCTGCGGCCATCGCCTGCCCCAAGTCGCGGCATGTCTGCAGCGCCTCTTCGGGGATGCGTTTTTCGGCCAGGATCGCCTCGGGCGTTTGTGCATGGGTGCATATGATCAACGGCAACTGAACTTCTTTCAGCCGCCATCCGGTTGCAATTCGGGCCGTCTGTCGTGCCGCATTCTGCCCGTCTGACCCGGCACAGATCATCTGGGCATAGGGGCGACCTTCGATGCGACCAAGAACCGGATAATAACAGCGGTCGTAAAACTCTTTCATCACGCCCGAAATCGCCGCCAGGTTTTCGGGTGCGCAGAAGATATAACCATCTGCGGTCAGCAGATCTTGGGGTCCGGCCCGCTCTGCGGGCTTCAAAACGGTGTCGGCCTCATCGCGCGCGCCTTCGGCTGCAGCGTCGGCCATTTGGTGGCTGCCGCCGGTGCGTGAATGGTAAACGATCAATAGCTGCGCCATGTCAGACCCGGTGATAGGGACCGCCCGACAGGATGGTTGCGGCCCGATAAAGTTGCTCGGCCAGCATCACACGGACCAGCATGTGGGGCCAGACCATGGACCCGAAAGAGATGGAGAAATCCGCCTCGGCGCGCAGATCAGGATCTATTCCGTCGGCACCGCCAATGATCAGCGCCAGATCCTGCCGCCCCGCATCGCGCCAACTGCCCAGCTTTTGGGCAAAATCGGGCGAGGACATCACCCGCCCCCGTTCATCCAGCGTGCAGATTACGGTGCCTTTGGGCAGCGCCTTGCGCAGCAATGTGGCCTCGGCCCCCATCCCTGCGTTTTTCTTGTCTTCGACCTCGATCACCCGCGCAGGCCCAAGGCCCAGCGCGCGGCCGGTCCGATCAAATCGGGTAAGGTAATCATCAAGCAGGGATTTCTCGGGTCCGGCACGCAATCGCCCGACCGCAACTATGCTGATCCGCATATCTCTCTCGCCTCCGGCCCGTTAATGCAGGCCGGGATAGCGCCTCAGTTCGCCGAGGCGCTGCTGCCCGCAGGCTGCCACATCTTTTCCAGCTGATAGAATTCACGCACTTCGGGGCGGAAGATATGAACGACCACGTCGCCCGTATCGATCAGCACCCAGTCGCCGGCATCCTTGCCTTCGACCTTCGAGGTGAATCCGAATTCCTGCTTGATGCGATCCGTCAGCTTTTCCGCCATGGCCGAGACCTGACGGGTCGATCGACCCGAGGCAATAACCATGTGATCCGCGACGGACGACTTGCCCTGCAGGTTGATCTGCACGACGTCTTCGGCCTTGTCATCGGAAAGTGAGGAAAGGATACGTTCAAGCAGCTTGTCGCTGATTGACTGAGAGTGGGCCATCATATTGGCCCCATCTTCGGCGGGCAAACCCGCCTGAGTGTGTAGAGACAGGACATAGTCCTCCTTTGCTGCGCGCCATGATATCCCGGCGCCGGGGTACTAATAAGGTAGCAAGGAGATTGCAACATTTCAATGAACACAGACCAAAGGGTCGCAACGATTGCTTAGTCGGTGACAAGCTGTTGCGCATCGGTGTCGTCATTCAGCACGCGCACCTCTCGCTGCGGAAACGGGATCGAGATGCCTTCAGACTTGAATGCGTCCCACAGCGCCAGATAGACATTGCCCCGTATATTGGTCAGCCCTTTGGTCGGATCGCTGATCCAGAATCGCAGCACGTAATCCACGCTGCTGTCGCCGAACCCCGTAATGTGGCAGACCGCGTCATGTCCGCTGCCACTGAGCACACGCTCGACAGATTTAACCGCATGGATGGCCGTTGCCCGCACATTATGGGGGTCATCCGTGTAACTTGTGCCAAATGTCAGATCCAGCCGCACGAACCGGTCCGAATGCGACCAGTTCACCACCTGATTGGTGATCAAATCCTCGTTCGGGATCAGGTATTCGCGCCCATCCCGCGTGACCACCGAGACATAGCGCGCGCCCAGCGCGTTGATCCAGCCGAACGTGTCGCCCAGCGAAATCACATCGCCCGGTTTAATCGACCGATCCATCAGGATGATGATGCCCGAGATCAGATTCGACACCACTTTCTGCAAACCAAAGCCGATGCCGACACCAATGGCCCCCGACAACAGCGCAATACCAGTCAAATCAAAGCCCAGCGTCCGAATGGCGGCCATGAAGACGGCGCCATAGATGACGACCTGTAATCCCTTAGCCAACAAGACCTGCATTGACGGCGAGATATCGTCATTGCGTTTGAGGCCACGTTCAGCAGCACCGGTGCCAAGACGGGCCAGCGTCAACAACACGCCAATCAGCAAAAGCGCCTTGAGGATACCCAACGCCGAGAGGTGCAGATCCCCGATCGAGATCGCCACCCCATCCAGAAACCCAGCGACGTCATCGGTCAAGTTCAGCGCAATCAGCGTCGCATAAGCCCACATTGCCCATTTGAAAATTCGCCGCAGCGTCCGGTTTCGGACCAGACGGGCCACTAACGCAATCGCCAGCCAGGCGGTCGCCAATGTTGCCACCACCCCGATGATATAGCTGCGCGATGGCCAGGTGATCTGCTGCATCACCAGATACAGCATCCAGGACAGCGTGACGAAATAGACAAGTGTCAGACGCTGCATCAGCTGGATCAGCGTGCGCAACCGCCATTTGGGCCAACCAGAGCGGGCACGGGCCCAGGCCTCCCATCGGCCCTGCGTAACCAGCTTCAACACATAGGCCAGCGCCCAGAGACCCAGGATGATGACCAGCTGATGTTGACGCCAGCCCGGTGTAATGACCAGATCGACCAGTCTATCGAATTGCAGGGAAAAGGCCTCGATCATGGTCTGATACAGATCAGACAGCGAACTGGGTATCAGGTCTGGGTTCATGCACGTCTCCTGCTTGCCAGCTTGGACAGCGTTGACGCATGATGCAAGCCCGTCGCCGGATTGCGCCTTGATTGACGGACTGACGCGATATATCTGATGCGCATGAGACTCAATCTGACCCCAGCACCTACGTTGCAAGACCGCACGCGACTGCGTGAACGGTTCTTTGGGGCCGCCCGCACGGTTCTGGCCCGCCTATAAGCGGCGTCCAGCCACTCGCCAGCTAAATCTCAATACATACGGGAGAGGACCGATGTCCCCCAAAACACTCTATGACAAGATCTGGGATGCCCATGTCGCGCACGAAGCCGATGATGGCACCTGCCTGCTGTATATCGACCGCCATCTGGTCCACGAAGTGACCAGCCCGCAGGCCTTCGAAGGCCTGCGTATGGCGGGTCGCCCGGTACGCGCACCGGAAAAGACCATCGCGGTACCGGATCACAACGTGCCCACCACGCCGGATCGCGTGAACGGCATCGAAAACCCCGAATCGCGCATTCAGGTCGAGGCACTGGACAAGAACGCCAAGGATTTCGGCATTCACTATTACCCGGTGAATGACGTTCGCCAGGGCATCGTACATATCGTTGGCCCGGAACAGGGCTGGACCCTGCCCGGCATGACCGTTGTTTGCGGCGACAGCCACACCGCTACCCATGGCGCGTTTGGTGCTCTGGCCCATGGCATCGGCACCTCTGAGGTCGAGCATGTTCTGGCCACGCAGACCCTGATCCAGAAGAAATCCAAGAACATGAAGGTGGAAATCACCGGCACACTGCAGCCGGGCGTGACCGCCAAGGATATCACTCTGGCCGTGATTGGCGAGACCGGTACCGCCGGCGGCACCGGCTATGTCATCGAATATTGCGGCGAAGCGATCCGCAATCTGTCGATGGAAGGCCGCATGACCGTCTGCAACATGGCCATCGAAGGCGGTGCCCGCGCCGGCCTGATCGCCCCGGATGAGACCACGTTCGAATATGTCAAAGGCCGCCCACACGCACCGAAAGGGGCCCAGTGGGAAGCGGCGATGGACTGGTGGAAAACACTGTTCACCGACGAAGACGCGCATTTCGACAAGGTCATCACCCTGCGCGGCGAAGACATCGCGCCGGTCGTCACCTGGGGCACCAGCCCCGAGGACGTGCTGCCGATCACTGCATCCGTGCCTCACCCCGAGGATTTCGAAGGCGGCAAAGTCGATGCGGCCCGCCGGTCGATCGAATATATGGGTCTGGAAGCCGGTCAGAAGCTCAGCGACGTCGAAATCGACACCGTCTTTATCGGGTCCTGCACCAACGGCCGCATCGAGGACCTGCGCGCCGCTGCCGAGATTCTGAAGGGCAAAAAGATCAAGGACGGGATGCGCGCCATGGTCGTGCCCGGTTCCGGTCTGGTCCGTGCGCAGGCCGAGGAAGAAGGTCTGGCCGAGATCTTCAAAGAGGCCGGGTTCGAATGGCGTCTGGCGGGATGTTCCATGTGCCTTGCGATGAACCCCGACCAGTTGCAACCGGGCGAGCGCTGCGCCGCGACCTCGAACCGCAACTTCGAAGGCCGTCAGGGCCGCGGCGGACGCACCCACCTGCTAAGCCCCGCAATGGCTGCCGCAGCGGCAATCACAGGACGGCTGACAGACGTCCGCGAGTTGATGTAAGCTGCCCTCATAACTGGATATTTGAGGGATTTAAGACATGAGTGACTGGATCAAATGGCTCCTGATGGGGCTTCTGTCCATAGTGTTCGGCCTTTTTGTGCTGGGCGCGCCTGCAGTGGCGTCGATTGCCGTAACGGTGGTGACCGGCGTACTGCTGCTGATTTCAGGGGCATTGCAGGTGGTCGGCGGGTTCACCGTCGAGGGCACCGGCAACAAGATCCTGTCGCTTATTATGGGTGCGGTGATGCTGTTTCTGGGCTGGTCCTTCCTGGATCACCCGCTGCAGGGCACCGTGACGCTGGCGACGGTCTGCCTGATCCTGTTTATGGCAGGCGGTATCGCGCGGGTCATTTTGTCGTTCCAGATGAAAGGTACGCAGTATTTCTGGGCGACACTGATCTCGGGCGTGATGTCGATTGTTCTGGCGATGCTCATCTGGCGGTTCGCAGCAACCGATCCCGTCGTGCTGTTGCAACTGCTCGGCATCCTGCTGGGGATCGAGATGGTGTTCAACGGTCTGGGTCTGGTCTTCATGGCGCTGTTCATCAAAGACGCACCCAAAGACGAAACAACTGAAGCGAAACAAGCTTAAACGCGGGGCATGGGCGCGGCCCTCCCCCGCAGGAGTGTAGACATGGAAAAGTTTGACAAAGTCCACGGGGTGGCCGCCCCGATGCCATTGATCAATATCGACACCGATATGATCATTCCGAAAGTGCACCTGAAAACGATCAAACGATCCGGCCTTGGCGTCGTACTGTTTGACGAGATGCGCTATCATGATCACGGCGGTGAGAATGAAGAGTTCATTCTGAACAAACCCGCTTATCGGCAAACCGAGATTCTGGTGGCCGGCGACAATTTCGGCTGCGGCTCATCGCGCGAACACGCGCCCTGGGCGATCAAGGATTTCGGCATCAAGGTTGTGATCTCGACCAGCTTTGCCGACATCTTCTTCAACAACTGCTTCAAGAACGGCATCCTGCCCATCGTGGTCGAGGAAGAACATCATGCGGTTCTGATGGAAGACGCGCATAGAGGCGAAAACGCCCGCATGACCGTGCATCTGGAAGATCAGCAGATCACCACGTCCGATGGTGTCGTGATCGAATTCGAGGTGGATTCTCATCGTAAGCACTGCCTGCTGAACGGTCTGGACGATATTGGCCTGACGATGGAAAAAGACCATCACATCGAGAAATTCGAGGATCATGCGGGCCAGGCACGCCCCTGGGTGTGATTCTGGGAACGAATCTGTTGATACTCAACTTTATGGGGACGCCACGGCGTCCCCATTCGCCTTCTTGGGGTTCTGAACGGCGAAACCACTACATATAGGTCTCGACTTGAAACACACGTCGGATTTGCGTCAAAAATGATGCAATCCCGCACCAGTTGCGCCATCATTTTGCCCAAAATTGAGTGTTTTCTGCCACCTGGCTTGAGCGAAATGTCGCTTATCGCCAATGTCGGCGGGTACAGGCACCCACCAAGGCAAAACATTGGTGAGAGATGACATCTGCTGCAACGGTAACGTGGCAGGCACAAGTTGGAATGAAGTCGGCAAAGAATCGGCTAATCCAGTTTGAAAGGGTTCGGATAGTGATTGCGCGCACAACAGGGGCGGCAATTCGGGGAATATTGGTTGCACTTTTGGTGCTGACACCCGCGTTGTACTTGCCCGTATCATCAACGAATGGGACCGAGATTGTCGTCTTTCTCGCCATTCTCGCGTTTTTCCTGACCTTCGCCGAATATAATTCGGCCTTCCCAAGCTTTATTGAATTTCGCGACGCACCACCGGTGAACCGCTTGCGCTTTGTTGGACTGGTTTCGATGGTCGCTTTCCTGACGCTGATCTGCAAAAACGCCTATTCGCCGACAGAATTGACCTCAGGTTTTTATGTGATCGGGTTGGGCGTCGCCAATGTGGTCGATTTCCCCTATTCACCCGTGCGTCTGATCGTGTTGATGCTGCCTGTCAACGCAAGCGCGCCGCTGATCGAACTTGTTCGTATCGCTGCCAGTGTGGCCTATGTCGCAGCTATGGTCACAATCGCCAGTTTCTACTACGCGGTGAAAATACGTGGTTGGCCCACCGGAAACGGAGCCTTCAACGTCTGGACCAATCTGCCGCTGTTCGATCCGACCAAGGGTGGCGATGTCGTGACCCGTCTGCAGCGTGATGGACGGTTGAACATCTCGATCGGCGTCCTGCTGCCGTTTGTAATCCCGGCTCTGATCAAGATCCTGACCGATTATGTGAGCCCGATCTCGCTGAACAGCCCCCAGACGCTGATCTGGACGTTGAGCGCTTGGGCCTTTCTGCCTGCTAGCATGATCATGCGAGGAATGGCGACACTGCGCATTGCAAACCTGATTGTCGAAAAACGCCGCGCCTATTCTACGACTGAAACAACACAGACCGCATGATTCGTGTTTTTCTGCTGCTTTTGCTGCCATTCGCAGCACAGGCAGAGACGATACGCATAGCCACCTTCAACACCGAACTCAGCCGTAAAGGACCGGGCATTCTGCTGCGCGATATCCGGCGCGGGGATGCGCAGGTTCGTGCTGTGATGCGGGTGTTGTTGGAAACCCAACCCGATATCGTTGCCTTGCAGGGCATCGACTGGGATCTCAATGGCGAAACGCTGACCGCATTCGGTGAGGCGCTGCGCGACGAGGGGCTGGACTATCCCTATCGCTTTACCGCCAAGCCTAATTCAGGAATAGAAACCAGTCTGGATCTGGACGGGGACGGGCAGGCCAATGGACCAAGAGATTCCCAAGGCTATGGCGAGTTCACCGGTCAGGGCGGGCTGGCCATTCTGTCCCGGTTTCCCATAAGCCATGACGACATGCAGGATTTCTCGGGAGTACTGTGGCGCGACCTGCCGGGGGCTGATCTGCCGACGGTCGATGGCACACCATTTCCCTCTGAAGCCGCCCAGCGCATTCAGCGACTGTCCTCGGTGGCACATTGGATCGTACCAATCGAGTCCCCGATCGGCCACCTGAACCTGATGACATTTCACGCGACCCCGCCCGTTTTCGACGGACCCGAGGACCGGAACGGGTTGCGCAATCGTGACGAAATTCGCTTGTGGAACGCTGTGCTGGACGGTGCTCTGGGCCCTGCCCCACTCGGGCCTTTCGTGATTGCTGGGGATGCAAATCTGGACCCCACGCGCGGGGAAGGCCGGAAAGAGGCTATCCAGGGCTTGCTGGCAGACCCGCGGTTGCAGGATGCAAGGCCTGCCACCCCCTCGGGGGCATTGGCCACGGTTGAGTGGAAAGCCGTCGGAGAGATGCGGGTTGATTACGTTCTGCCCTCGGCAGATCTACGCGTTGTGGATGCAGGCATCTTTTGGCCCGACACGGGCGCAGACTTGCGCGCAATCGCCGAACAGGCCAGCCGGCACCGGCTTGTCTGGGTGGACCTGGGACATCGCTAACGCTGGTCAGGCCCGGGCAGTTCTGACCAAGGTCGCGTTTTGCTTGGCTGTTTTCGGGATCGCAGAAGCCATCGCCGCGTCCAAGTCGGTCGTCTGAAATCCAGGGATAAGGTCGTCAAAGAATGAGCCGTCCAAACTATGCGGCAGATCCCATAGATAGCGCATCTCAACCAGATGTGGCGCCAACTTCCAGAAAGGCCGCAGTGCCTGAATCGGCCACCATTTCATGGGGCTGACAGCTATTTCGGCACCGGTCACCCGCGACAAGGATTGCGCAATATCCCGGCCGGTCAGGGTAAACCCGGCATAAGGAACCTCGCAGAAACGGGGAAGGTCCTGGCGGATATCAGCCAACGCAACGGCCGCTCGGGTCAGGTCGGGCAGATAGGCCCAGGCGTGTGGGATATCCGGGCGACCGGGATAAACCATCTTGCCGCGTGCCAAAGGCTTGATCATGACCTGATCGAACCAGTTCCCCGAGGCGCAAGTGTCAATGAAATCACCTGCCCTGAGAAGAATCGTTCTTACCGAGGATTTTCGATAGGCTTCTTCCATCTCAACCCGGATCCTGCCCAGGGGATTATGCGCCGCATGCGGTGTTGCACCCGACCATGGCCCCGGCGTTTGCGCGCCAAAAACATAGACATTGCCGGGAAGGATCACAGTTGCACCGTGATCCGCTGCCGCATTGATCACGTCACGATGCAGTTCGGGGACTTGTCGCGCCCAGTCCGGATAGGCCGGATTCCAGGCATTGACGACAACATCCACCCCTTCGACAGATCGCTTCAGGTCCTGCGTCTTGCGATCAAAGCAGTGTACGGTCCAGCCCGCCTCGCGAAAAGCTATTGCGGCATTGCGTCCAAACCGACCCGTCGCACCCAGAATAAGGACTGTTCCCGTCATATAAGCCTCCTCTTGTCCATCTAATATGAGCCATTCAGTTCAATTCAGGAATTGCCGCCAAACGCAGAACGTGTATTCATTTTTGAATGGACAAATCTATCACCCACTCTGACTGGTCTCTGATCCAAAGCTTTCTGGCCGTAGCGGAAACCGGATCTTTGTCTGCCGCTGCCCGGCAGTTGAACCGCAGCCAGCCCACCCTGGGTCGCCAGATCCACGCACTTGAGGATGAGCTTGGCGTCTCGCTGTTTGACAGGCATGCGCGGGGCTTGAAGCTAAGCGAAGTCGGGGCGCAGCTTTTCCCGATGGCGCAACAGATGCACGTAGCCATGAACGCGTTCAGCCTGACGGCCGCAGGCCAGTCTCAGGAATTGGAGGGGTCGGTGCGCATCACCGCGTCGGTCTTTGCCTCTCATCACCTGCTGCCGCCGATTCTGGCCCAAATACGGGCAGCAGAACCCGCGATACAACTGGAACTGGTCGCCACCGATGCCACCGAGAACCTGCTCTACCGCGAGGCCGATATCGCAGTGCGGATGTTTCGGCCGGAACAGATGGACATCATCACGAAACATCTGGGGGAAATCAGACTGTGCTTTTGCGCAAGCCGGTCCTATCTGGATCGTGCCGGCCGCCCCAATTCTCCCGACGATCTGTTGAGTCATGACCTTGTCGGGTTTGATGCGAACGAGCAGATCATTATCGGCATGCGCGAAATGGGCTGGCCCGTGAACCGGGACAGCTTTGCCACACGCTGCGACTTTCAGACTGCCTATTGGGAACTGGTCCGCGCGGGCTGCGGTATCGGTTTTAGCGCCGTGAGAGTTGCCGAGGCCGACCCAGAGGTAGAGGTTTTGGACATAAACGTCGAAATCCCTGCGCTGCCGGTTTGGCTTGCCGCACCGCAGGCGATGCGGCAAACGACACGAATCCGACGAGTCTGGGATATGTTGGCCGAAGGGATAAAGGCCGATCTCTGACTGATTCACACTATCCGTGGCGTAGCAAGGGCACGGAAACCCGATTTCCCGTCCAGAACCTGCGTTTAGGCCGGTTCGTCTCATTGACCCGATGCGGCGCAGGCGCTAGGGCCTTTGCTGTCAAACGCAAGGAGATCCTTCATGTCCAACCCCTCGCTCCTCATCCTGCCCGGAGACGGAATTGGCCCCGAAGTCATGGCCGAAGTGCGCCGTATCATCGACTGGTTCGGTGCCAAGCGCGGCCTGGAATTCGACGTGAGCGAGGATCTGGTCGGCGGTGCCGCCTATGACGCCCATGGCAAACCGCTGTCGGACGAAACCATGGCCAAGGCGCAGGAGGCGGACGCAGTTCTGCTGGGTGCTGTTGGTGGACCCAAATACGACGATTTGGATTTCAGCCTCAAGCCCGAGCGCGGCTTGCTGCGGCTGCGCAAAGAAATGGACCTGTATTCGAACCTGCGCCCGGCACAATGCTTTGACGCGCTGGCGGATTTCTCGTCGCTGAAGAAAGACATCGTTGCCGGTCTGGATATCATGATCGTGCGCGAGCTGACCTCGGGCGTCTATTTCGGTGAGCCCCGCGGCATCTTCGAAGAAGGCAATGAACGCGTCGGCATCAACACCCAGCGCTATACCGAATCCGAGATCGAACGCGCCGCACGATCGGCTTTTGAGCTGGCGATGCGCCGGAACAAGAAACTGTGCTCGATGGAAAAGGCCAATGTCATGGAATCCGGCATTCTATGGCGCGAAGTCGTAAACCGGGTCGCTCAGGACTATCCCGAGGTCGAGCTGAGCCACATGTATGCCGACAATGGCGCGATGCAGCTGGTGCGTGCGCCCAAGCAGTTTGATGTGATCGTCACTGACAACCTGTTTGGTGACATCCTGTCGGACTGTGCCGCGATGCTGACCGGTTCACTGGGCATGCTGCCGTCCGCCTCCTTGGGCTCACCAATGGCCAATGGCCGCCCCAAGGCGATGTACGAGCCGGTCCACGGTTCCGCCCCCGATATCGCCGGTCAGGGCAAAGCCAACCCGATCGCCTGTATCCTGAGCTTTGCCATGGCCCTGCGCTACAGCTTCGATCAGGGGGCCGAGGCTGACCGTCTGGAAGCTGCGATCGAAAAAGTCCTGGCTGATGGCGTCCGCACCGGCGACCTGCTGGCGGATGAAGGCGTCACGCCGGTTTCCACCACGGAAATGGGCGACGCGATTCTGGCGGCGCTGGACGACAGCCTCTGATCAGAGGTCACACCCGAAAATAGAGGCGGCGCCAGATGCGCCGCCCAACTATAGCCGATGGCGTGGATCACTGGCACGTAGTCTGCTCGGGCTCTTGCCACGGACGACGTTAGTCTGCATTGAGCCCAAAGCAGTTGTTACAAAGTTGGCTTTGAGCAAAGGACTTCATCTGGAACTCAGTCCAGCGTGTTCTTGTAGACTTTGCCGTCTTTCATGATCAGATCGAAATTCTCATGCGGGTCTGCGATCAGGTCGATATCTTGCAGCGGATTGCCGTCCACAAGGATTAAGTCGGCATAAGCGCCCTTTGCGATTACACCCAAATCACCTTGTTGATAGGGGTGGCGCGGGCCTGAGAGTTTGAGCAGTTCAGCATTGGTTGAAGTCGCCATTTTCAGCACCTCGTATGGCGTGTACCAGCGCTGCAACTTGGCAAGGAACGCGCCTTGACGTTCGGCCAGTTTGGGATCGAACAGGATGTCGGTGCCGAAAGCGACTTTCACGCCAACTTCTTTCGCCGTTTTGTAGGTGAAATCTGTACCGTTGGTGACGTCGATCCATTTCTGCTGGCTAACAGGGTCATCGAAAGAAAAACCATCCTCGTCATCCAGAAGAGGCTGAACTGACAACCACACGTCGTTGTCGCGCATCAGTTCCATCGTTTCGCGGCTCATCAAAAAGCCATGCTCGATGGACTTAACACCAGCGGCAACGGCTATCTCCACTGCTTCGTCGGTGAAGACATGCGAAGCGACATAGGTGTTGTAGGTGTCGGCCACTTCTACGAAAGCCTCGATTTCGGCCTTGGTGTATTGGCGTACATCCAGAGGGTCATAAGTGGATGACACCCCGCCACCGGTGGAGATCTTAAGCTGGCTTGCGCCCATGCGCATGATTTCACGCGCGCGTTTGACCACTTCCGGAACACCATCAGCCTGCGCCATCAAACCAACGCTGTACCAGTACCATTGCGAATCCGCGCCGTTCGTCGGAACCGCTTGGTAGGGGCGATAGTCAAAGTGGCCGCCGGTTTGTGTCACGGGCGGGCCGGACGGCAGGATACGAGGGCCTTCGATCTCGCCTGCGTCAATCATCCGTTTTATGGCAAATGAATTGCCGCCAACGTCGCGCACCGTTGTAAAGCCGCGCATTAACGTGCCTTCGGACCCGATGGCACCCCGCACCGCGACCTCAAGAATATCGCCGGTCACAACCACGCTCTGCGGATTGCAGCAATAAAGCGTGTGCCAGTGTACGTCGATCAGGCCAGGCATCAACGTGCGCCCGCCGCCGTCGATGACGATACCATTGGCGACGGTGAGGGGTTCTGAGGACACATCTGTGATCAGATTGTCGGTTACAACGACATTGGCATTTGTAATCAATTCCTCATTCACACCATCAAACACGTTGACGTTTGTGAACAGTATCGGTCCCCCATCCTGGGAGAGCGCTTGCGAACTGGTTATTGCAAGAGCAATCGACGAAACCGCGGCAAGTTTGGGAAAATGCACTCGAAATTCCTCAGAAAATTCTGTCGGAGAAACCATCCCAGCGGAAGCAAGATTTTTCAAGCATTACCTCGCTTTTCTCCAAGGTCGGCTTTGTCCGCATATCGGAAGTTGCAATGTTGGCAGCGGCAGAGCAGTTCAGAGATGGAATTCACATTGATACGGATGCGAATCGGGCATTCTGCACCATATGCTGTCATTGGCTGACCCTGCGCGCCGACTTTTCCTTGCCTACATCAGTTGCCAAAGAGGTTGTTCAGCAGGTTGTTGATCGCATTTTCGAACCCATTGCCCTGATTGCGGCGCTGACGCCTGGGCTGCTCTTGCCGGACGGGCGGATCGGGGGCCAGCATTGGCAGCGGAGAGGGTGTCATCCCCTCGGTCACGCGCACCATCGTCTCTTTCCAAATCTCCGCAGGTAACCCGCCGCCGGTCACGCCGGACAGGGGGGTGTTGTCGTCATAACCCATCCAGACGCCGGTCACATAATCAGCCGTGAACCCGATGAACCAGGCATCCCGCGCCGCCTGCGTGGTGCCGGTCTTGCCTGCCACCTGCCAGCCGGGTAGTTTCGCGCGCCCGCCCGTGCCTTCGGACACGACACGTTCCATCATCCAGGTCAGTTGCTTGGCTGCCTTATCGTTGATCACCCGCTCACCGATGCCGGTGCTCGTCGCCATCAGAGGGGCGTCGTCGCCCAGCAGCTTCAGCTCGGTCAACCCATAGGGCTCAACCGCTGAGCCACCATTCAGGATACCGGCATAGGCCCCGGTCATCTCAATCAGCGTGCTTTCCGATGCGCCCAGCGCCAGCGCAGGACCCTCGGCCAGATTGCTTTCTATGCCGAACTCACTTGCGACGGTACGGACATTTTCCAGACCGGCAACCTCGGCCACTTTCACCGCCGGGATGTTCAATGAGTTCTTGAGAGCATCAGCAAGCGTGACGCGCCCATAATGCTTGTTGGTGTAGTTCTTGGGGCACCATTGCCCCGAACCGGCGATATTTATGCAATAGGGCTCGTCCATCACAGTATCCAGAGGCGAATAGCCCAGTTCCAACGCGGTGGCATAGACGAAGGGTTTGAAGGATGACCCTGTTTGCCTCAGCGCCTGTGTGGCCCGGTTGAAGGCGCCCGATACGCGGGTCTTACGCCCGCCGACCATCGCCCGCACGGCACCATCTGCCGACATCACCACGATGGCAGCTTGCGCCTTGGATCCTTCGCGCACCTTTTCCTTGAAGATATATTGCAATGCCTCTTCTGCGGATTTCTGCAGGCGCTGGTCCAGCGTGGTTCGGATCACCACATCATCGGTGGTGTCGGACCCAAAAAAGCTGGGCAGTTCCGTGATGACCCAATCGGCAAAATACCCACCGGCGCGTGCAGCCGCAGCCTCGGACAGTTGCGCCGGGCTGCTGCGGGCACCGCTGGCCTGAGCAGTGGTCAGATAGCCCTGCGCCTCCATCAGCCCAATCACCAACTGCGCCCTATCCTGCGAGCGTTGCAGGTTATTTGTCGGCGCATAGCGCGTCGGCGCCACCAGCAGACCGGCCAGCATCGCCGCCTGCGAGGGGCTGACCTCGGCTGCAGAGATTCCGAAATAGCGCTGGCTTGCGGCCTCAAATCCGCGTGCGCCAGATCCCAGGAAGGCGCGGTTCAGATAGATGGTCAGGATTTCATCCTTGGAGTATTTGACCTCCATCGCCATCGCATAGACAGCCTCTTTGCCCTTGCGCCACAGGGATCCCTGACGACAATCGGATTCATAGGCGGCCTCGGATTCCCATTCGCTGGGCACGTAAGGCACACCCAGACACAACAGCTTGGCCGTCTGCTGGGTGATCGTTGACCCGCCATGGCCAGACAAAGGCCCGCGCCCTTCGCGCAGGTTGATACGCACAGCGCTAGCGACACCCCGAGGACTGACGCCGAAATGGCGGTAGAATCGCTTGTCCTCGGTGGCGACCACTGCATTTTTCAGATACGGAGAAACCGTGTCCGCGGTGATTACCCCGCCGAACTGATCCCCACGCCAGGCAAAGACTTTGCCATCCCGATCCAACAACGTGACCGACCCGCGCGCGCGCCCGTCTAGCAAAGCATCGACATCAGGCAAAGAGGTATAGACAACCCCGACAGCCAGCGCCAGCAACAGAGCGGCCACAGCGCCCACGCGCCAGCTTACCCCCCAGATCAGGCGCCAGACCCAGCGAAACAACCGGCGAAAAAAGCCACCACCACCGCCGGATTTCCGGCGTGTCTTTCTCCGTGTGCTTTTGCGGGTTGTCGTTTTGCGCGCCGCAGCCTTTTTGCCTGCGGGTTTCGCAGTGCGTTTGGTCGCCGTGGGTTTTCGCCCCTTCGACGCGTATCTTTTGTCCGCCACAAGCGGTGCCTTGCGGCGCCTGGACTCAGTCATGCTCAAACTCTGCCCGGTTATCGTTTTGAGGCACCATACCCTGCTATACCGATGAAGTAGAGGTCTGAATTTCCGGAATACACGCTCTCAAACGAGCCTATAATTTAGTCGATATGCAGAATCTGTGCAAAAATTGTGCACTCATTCACCAATTCCTCCCGAATTTGACCACTGAACCGTTCCTTACACAGCTTCGGCACGCTCTTTTTCTGCAGGTGCAAACACGCCGGACAGACCGGGGAAGCAGAGGGGAACAGCGTGAAACTGATTATTGCAACAATCAAACCGTTCAAGCTCGAGGAGGTGCGCGAGGCACTGACCGACGCGGGCATACGCGGCATGATGGTAACCGAGATCAAGGGCTTCGGCTCGCAATCGGGGCACACGGAAATCTATCGCGGCGCCGAATACGCGGTGAACTTTGTACCCAAGATCAAGCTTGAGATCGTGGTGCCCGCCACGATGGCCGACCAGATCGTAGAAACCATCACCAAATCCGCCAAGACCGGCAAGATCGGCGACGGCAAGATTTTCGTCCTCGACGTTGAGCAGGCCCTGCGCGTGCGGACCGGGGAAACGAACGAAGAGGCGCTGTAAGCGCGCCCACTCAACACTATTCGAGGACTGACAATGAACCTGATGAAATCTCTCATCCCTGCCGCCGCGATCGTCGCGCTGCCGCAGATTGGCCTTGCGCAGGAGGCCGCCACCGGCGAAGCCGCGCTGCACACACAATACATCTTCACCACGCTGCTGTTTCTGATGGCAGGGTTCCTGGTGTTCTTCATGGCCGCCGGCTTTGCCATGCTCGAAGGCGGGCTGGTGCGGTCGAAAAACGTGGCCATGCAGATGATCAAGAACGTGGCGCTGTTTTCGTTTGCCGCGATCATGTACTGGCTGATCGGCTTCAACCTGATGTACCCCGGCGACGGCTGGACCATCGCGGGGTGGGTTGGACCGTTCTTCAAAACCACGGTCCTGGATCCGGTGGGCGTGGGTGCAGACGCCGCGGCATTGGATTATGCTTCGGTTGGTTCGGACTTCTTCTTCCAGCTGGTGTTTGTGGCCGCAACCGCGTCGATCGTATCGGGTGCTGTAGCTGAACGTATCAAGCTGTGGCCCTTCCTGGTTTTCGTGATTGTTCTGACCGGCGTCATGTACCCGATCTCTGGCTCGTGGCAGTGGGGCGGTGGCTGGTTGTCCGAGGCTGGTTTCTCGGATTTTGCCGGCTCGACCATCGTGCATTCGGTTGGCGGCTGGGCGGCTCTGGCGGGTGCCCTGATCCTGGGTCCGCGGATTGGCAAGTACAAAGACGGCAAGGTTCATCCGATGCCCGGTTCGAACCTGGCGCTGGCCACTTTGGGGACATTCATCCTGTGGCTGGGGTGGTTCGGCTTCAACGGCGGCTCGCAGCTGGCGATGGGAACCGTGGGTGACGTATCCGACGTGTCGCGGATCTTTGCTAACACCAACATGGCCGCAGCGGCAGGCGCAGTGGCAGCCCTGATCCTGACACAGCTGCTGTACAAAAAGCCTGATCTGACCATGGTGCTGAACGGCGCGCTGGCCGGCCTGGTGTCGATCACTGCGGAACCGCTGGCCCCGACGCTGTTCGGCGCGCTGTGGATCGGTGCCGTAGGCGGTATCATCGTGGTCTTTGCGGTTCCGATGCTGGACAAGTTCAAGATCGATGACGTTGTCGGTGCCATCCCGGTTCACCTGTTCGCCGGGATCTGGGGCACCATCGCCGTGATCTTTTACGGCGAAGCCAGCCTGGGTACGCAGCTGTTGGGTATCCTCGCCTACGGTCTGTTTACCTTTGTCGGCGCTTTGATCCTGTGGTCGATCCTGAAGGCCACCGTCGGCATTCGAGTCAGCGAAGAGGATGAGATCAACGGCCTGGACATGGCGGAACTGGGCATGGAAGCGTACCCGGAGTTCTCTAAGGGCTAATATCCAACCCAATCCAACAAAAAACCCGGGCGGTGTCGCCCGGGTTTCTTTTTTTTCCGCAGATTTAAACTCCGACGTCGATAATCGCTTTGGCCAGAATCGGAACCGTGTTGGCATTCAGCCCGGCAATGTTCAGACGGCTGTCGCCGACCATGTAGATGCCGTGATCAGCGCGCAGTTGTTCCACCAGTTCCGGTGCCGCGCCCAAGCGCGAGAACATGCCGCGATGCTGGGCGACAAAGCCGAACCGGTCGGAGCCGCTGTGGCGTTGCAGCTCATCGGCCAGTTGCTGGCGCAGCCCCAGCATGGACAAGCGGATCTCTTCCAGCTCGGCCTCCCAGTCGGCCCGCAGGACGGGGTCGGTCAGGATCGTGGTGACCACGCGCGCGCCGTGGTCGGGCGGGAATGAATAGTTCTGGCGGTTCAGAAAGGCCAGCGTGCTCTGGTTCAACGCGGTCTGTCCCGCATCTGCGCTGATTGCCATCAATAGGCCCGTGCGTTCACGGTAGACGCCGAAATTCTTGGAACACGACGCCGCGATCAGGCATTCCTTGACCGAAGAAGCAACAAGGCGGGTCGCCTGCGCATCCTCTTCCAGACCGTCGCCAAAACCCTGATAGGCAATGTCGATCATCGCCACGAGGCCAAGCTCGTTGATGATGTTCACCACTTCCTGCCACTGCACCAGGTTCAGGTTGGCCCCGGTCGGGTTGTGGCAACAGCCGTGCAACAACACCACGTCGCCCGACTTGGCGGTTTTCAGATCGGCAATCATGCCGTCGAAATCGACGCCACGAGTCTCGCCATCGAAATAGCGGTATGGAACCGCTTCCATCCCCAGATAATTCAGGATCGACAGATGGTTCGGCCAGGTCGGGTTCGAGACGAACACGCGGGCCGAAGGGTTGGCCATGCGGATCATCTCAAACGCTTGACGGCATGCGCCAGTGCCGCCGGGCGTAGCCACAGCGGCAATGTTGCCACGCGGCACCGATGTGCGCAGGATCAGGTCAATCATCGCATCCGCATAGGCCGGATCACCAGCCAGACCGGTATAGGCCTTGCTTTCCTGCTCTTCCAGAATGCGCTTTTCGGCGGCCTTGACCGCGCGCATCACTGGCGTGATGCCTTCGGCATTCTTGTAGACGCCAACACCCAGGTCGATCTTCTGATCGCGCGGGTCTTCGCGGTACATCTGCATCAGCGCTAGAATCTTGTCGGCAGGTTGCGGTTTGAGATGTTCAAACATCAGGTCTCTCCGGTTGCGACGGGCAGGGTCGGGAAGGCACCCCATTCAGCCCAGGAGCCGTCATAAAGCGAGTGGTCTTTCTTGCCCATGCGCTCGAGCGCAAGGCTGAGAATCGCGGCAGTCACACCCGACCCGCATGAGGTAATCGCCGGTTTCGACAGGTCGACGCCAGCGGCCTCGAAAATGGCGCGGCATTCCTCGGGCGATTTCATCGTGTAATTCTTGTTCAGCAAGGTGCCGAAGGGGACGTTTCGTGATCCGGGAATACGACCAGACCGCAGCCCTTCGCGCGGCTCGGGATCGGTACCCGCGAAGCGGCCAGCTGCGCGTGCGTCAATGATCTCGTGATCCCCCAGCTTGGCGGCGGCAGATACTTGCGTGACATCACGCACCAGATGGTTCTGAACCCGCACGGTCATGTGGCGGTCGCGGATAACAGGCGGCAGGTCTTCAACCTCTCGCCCCTCGGCAAGCCATTTCGGCAAGCCACCGTCCAGCACGGCAATGTTGTCCTGCCCCATCAGGCGGAACATCCACCAGACCCGCGCGGCCGAGGACAGCCCCGAGCCGTCATAGACCACCACCTGATGGCCATCCCCCACGCCCATCGCCCGCAGGCGCGACATGAATTTCTCGACCGGAGGCACCATATGCGGCAGGTCCGACCGATGATCGGCAATATCATCAATGTCAAAGAATCTCGCGCCGGGGATATGGGTCGCGTCATATTCCGCTTTGGCGTCGCGTCCGTGTTGCGGCAGATACCATGATCCGTCCAGAACCCGCAGGTCCGGATCCTTGAGATGGGCCGCAAGCCATTCGGTTGAAACGAGGGTTTTGGGATCGTCCTGCATCAATGCCTCCCCTATGCGCGCTTGGTTTGTCCCTATACGCGCGCGCATGTCTGTTCAAGTCTGGATGGGGGCCTGTATCGCTAACGTGCCCGCCTGAGGCGGAAAAACTGGGCGATCCCGATCAGACTGATCAAAATCCAGAAGGATTCGATCAGCATCGAGGCCAGATTGAAGTTCTCAAGCAGTGAATAGACGATCAGAACCGACCCCAACAGGTTCACCACCGGAAAGGCCAGATCGTCGGAATTCATCATCCGCATCTGGGTAGCGAAATAGGCGGCAACCACGATCAGCGCCCCGATCGATCCGACGCTGTCGGCGATGGTCAAAGTGTCAAGAAACGCAGTCATGATCAGGCCTCGCCGTTTTGAGGAATTTCTAGATGCTGCCCATAATGGTGCATGTTCAAAAACGCAGTCCCCTGCGCGCCCGCGCGATAGCCATGCGGCAAGTCGGCGGCAAAGCGCAGCCCCTGCCCGGCGTTCAGCGGCACCCAGGCCTCTCCACGCAGGATTTCAAGCGTTCCGGAAAGGACAAAGACCTCTTCGGTGACGCCCGCCGCATGGGCAGGCGACTCGTGGCTTTGGTTCGGGGTCAGGCTGACGTGAAAGGTCTCGGCCCCCAGCGCGGGATCAAAGGGAAAGACGATCTTGACTTCGATACTGCCCGGAAAGGTCACGGTCTGAAACACCGATGGATCGCCATTCGCCGTTTCAATCAGCGCGCTCAGCGGCAGTTGAAACCCTTTGGCGATCTTCCACAGCGTTGCAATGGTCGGGCTGGATTCGCCACGCTCGATCTGACCCAGCATGGCTTTGCTGACGCCGGTCATCTCGGCGACTTTGGACAGGCTCAGCCCAGATGCGGCCCGCATGTCCCGTAATTTCAGCGTGATCTCGTCCGGTGCCATGATGATGTCTTTCGAATCCTCTTGTGCGTTATAGCGCACATGTGGTACGTGCGCTATAACGCACAAACCCCAAGACATGCAACCCGAGGCAATAGGGAAACAGCATCATGCCTTTGTACCGATCCAGAACCTCAACCCATGGCCGCAACATGGCCGGTGCCCGTGGCCTGTGGCGCGCGACCGGCATGGGGGATGATGACTTCGGCAAGCCGATCATCGCCATCGTCAACTCGTTCACCCAGTTCGTGCCGGGCCATGTCCACCTGAAGGATCTGGGCCAGATGGTCGCGCGCGAGGTCGAGGCCGCGGGTGGTGTTGCCAAGGAATTCAACACCATCGCGGTGGATGACGGTATCGCCATGGGCCATGACGGGATGTTGTATTCGCTGCCCTCGCGTGAGGTAATCGCGGATTCTGTTGAATATATGGTCAACGCGCACTGTGCTGATGCGATGGTCTGCATCTCGAACTGTGACAAGATCACGCCCGGCATGCTGATGGCCGCGATGCGCCTGAACATCCCCGCCATTTTCGTCTCGGGTGGGCCAATGGAGGCGGGCAAGATCGACATCGCCGATCTGGACGCCAAAAAGATCGACCTCGTGGACGCTATGGTGGCCGCCGCTGACGACAAGTTCACCGATGAGCAGGTTCAGCATATCGAGGAAAACGCCTGCCCGACTTGCGGGTCGTGCTCGGGCATGTTCACCGCCAACTCGATGAACTGTCTGGCCGAGGCGCTGGGTCTGGCGCTGCCGGGCAACGGCTCGACTCTGGCCACACATGCGGACCGCAAAGAGCTGTTCCTTGAAGCCGGTCGCCGGATCGTCGAGATCACCAAACGGCACTATGATCTGGACGAGAAAGGCTTCCTCCCGCGCGAAATCGCCACGTTCGATGCGTTCGAAAACGCAATGAGCCTGGATATCGCCATGGGCGGATCGACCAACACGGTGCTGCATCTGCTGGCCATCGCGCATGAGGGCGAGGTGGATTTCACCATGACCGACATGGACCGTCTCAGCCGTCAGGTGCCCTGCCTGTGCAAAGTCGCACCCAATACCGAAAATGTGCATATGGAAGACGTCCACCGCGCCGGTGGCATCTTCTCAATTCTCGGGGAACTCAGCCGCGCCGGGCTGCTGCACGAGGATTGCAGCACGGTCCATTCCGGCACGATGGGTGAGGCGATTGCCAATTGGGACATCAAGGTGGCCAACAACCCCAAGGCGCAAGACTTGTTCAAGGCCGCGCCGGGCGGTGTGCGCACCACGCAGGCCTTCAGCCAGTCAAACCGGTACAAAGAGCTGGACACCGACCGCGAAGGCGGCGTGATCCGGTCGAAAGAACATGCGTTCAGCCAGGATGGCGGTCTGGCGGTTCTGTTCGGCAATATTGCCCGCGACGGCTGTATCGTGAAAACAGCCGGTGTCGATCCGGCCAGCCTGACCTTCACCGGGTCGGCCTATGTCTGCGAAAGCCAGGATCAGGCTGTGAACGACATTCTGACCAGCAAGGTCAAAGAGGGCGACGTGGTGGTCATCCGCTATGAAGGCCCGCGCGGCGGTCCGGGGATGCAGGAAATGCTGTACCCGACGTCTTACCTGAAATCCAAAGGTCTGGGAAAAGCCTGTGCTTTGCTGACGGATGGACGGTTCTCGGGTGGAACCTCCGGCCTGTCGATCGGCCATGTCTCACCCGAGGCGGCCGAAGGTGGCGAGATCGGACTGGTGCGCCAGGGTGACCGTATTGAGATCGACATCCCCAACCGCTCGATCCATCTGGCAGTCTCAGATGAAGTGCTTGCCGAACGACGCCAGGAGCAGGATGCAAAAGGCTGGATACCGGCAGCGCCCCGCAAGCGCAAAGTCTCAACCGCGCTCAAAGCCTATGCCAAACTGACAACCAGCGCGGCAAAAGGGGCCGTGCGGGAGGTCTAAGACATAAGGGCCGGACACCAAATCAAGTGATCCGGCCCAATCAATTCCCAAAGCGCTCCCGCGCCTTCTGGCGCTATCGGCTTCGGTCTTGGGCCTGGCGCGGCGCATAGCGCGGCGCCAGGCCCAACCAGAGGAGATGTTTCGCAAGATACATTGCCGATGGGCGGGAGAAGGTGATTTCCAGCTCAATCCCCAAGCTTGGCGTGGACTTCATCCAGATCAATCTCGGCGATCGGCATCTTGTTGGCCGGATCTTCAAAATCGTATTTGAACAGATCGAAATCTTGTTTGTAGATCTCGTAGACAAGATGCATCGACAGGTCGTCGAAATAGTCCTCGACAGGATGCTTTCGTTTGGGTCCGTGGCCTTCGGATTCGTTGAACCGCGGGATTTCGGACAGGGCCACCTTGTGTGGCGTGTCCAGGTTGCTCAGAACACCTTGCATCCCATCGTTGAACTTCTCGGTCCAGAAGATGCGATCATATCGTCCGCCATTTGCAATAAAGGTCGACACATGGCCAGACATGGCGGACCAGTGGATATCCGGATCCATGGGCCGGCGCCACCTGATCGTGTCACGAGCAAATAACAGGAATCTGCGGAAACTGGCGACCTGGTCGAAATCACCCTGACCGTCCTCTCCGCCAACCTCGATGCCGTAATTGTAGATCAGCGTCGGCACCAGATTGCCGCGATACCGTTTGCCGTTGCGCTGAATTCCACAGATCTTATCAAAAAACGAACTGAGAATTCGCGTGTACGGGTTCCGCACGCAGGTGAAAGAAAAGGAGTTATGATTTCGGACATTTGTCGAAATCGGCTCCTGGCTGGGACCGAACGCCCATTTATGCATCCCGTCCTTGGCATCGTGGATATCGCCGTCAAAAAACCGGCCATGATCCGAAAAATACATGATTTGCCCGATGGTTGAGCATGCACATTTCGGGACAACACGGTAAACCATGCTCTCGCTCTCGGTCATCCATGTACCGGGAAAACCCATTTTCTGCGCCTCCTCAACAGGTCGTAACTCACTATTCGCGCCTGCTTTTGTATCTACAGAACCAAAAATAATCTGTTTATTCAATCGCTCATCATCAGTATCACAGAGGGAACCGGGCAGAAACGGATAACAAAGAACTGAAATGGCAAAAATTGCCTACATTTTGTTGTGCCACAAGGACCCTGACGCAATCATTGCGCAGGCCGAGCAGCTAACCGCCGCTGGCGATTGCATGGCCATACATTTTGACGCCCGCGCAAGTCGCGAGGCCTATGCACGCATTCAGGGCGCTCTTCAGGCCAATTCGAATGTCACTTTTGCAACCAAACGCATCAAATGCGGTTGGGGCGAGTGGTCTTTGGTACAGGCCACATTGAACGCAGTGCAAGCCGCCCTCGAGGCCTTTCCCCGCGCGACGCATTTCTACATGCTGTCAGGGGATTGTATGGCGATCAAAACAGCGGAATACGCGCATCAGTTCCTGAACGACAACGACAGGGATTTTGTCGAAAGCCACGACTTTTTTGCCAGTAACTGGATCAAGACCGGCATGAAAGAAGACCGGCTGATCTATCGCCATTTCTTCAATGAACGCACCCAGAGCAGACGATTCTATTCATCCTATGACGTACAGAAAAAACTTGGTCTGACCCGCGAGGTTCCGGCTGACATCCAGGTCATGATCGGCAGTCAGTGGTGGTGTCTGCGCCGTCATACTGTTGAAATGATCTTTGAATTCCTGGCCCAGCGCCCGGACGTAATCCGCTTTTTCTCGACCACCTGGATACCGGATGAGACTTTCTTTCAAACGCTTGTCCGCCACCTTGTTCCCCGTGAAGAGATCGACAATCGAACGCTCACATTCCTGATGTTCTCGGACTACGGAATGCCCGTGACATTCTATAACGACCATTACGACATGCTGTTAGGGCAGGATTTTCTGTTCGCCCGCAAAATCAGCCCCGAGGCACATGAGCTGAAGGACCGGTTGGGCCAGCTCTATTCTGCGGATGGGGTGGATTTTCACATCTCGGATGAAGGCCGCAATCTCCATAGTTTCTTAACCGCAAGAGGGCGCGTCGGACGCCGCCACAAGCAAAGGTTCTGGGAGGCCGGAAATACGCTGGGACCGGACCGCGATGTTTTCCTGATCGTATGCAAGAAATGGCATGTGGCCAAGCGTCTGGTCGATCAGATTAAATCCGAAACCGATATCCCTTGTGTCGAGTATCTGTTCAACGAACAGGATACGGCTCTGCCCGATCTGGGTGGCATCGAAACGACCTTGCTCAAACGGTCCCGCCACCGGCGTGCTCTTGTGCGGATGCTGTTTGACAGTTTCGAAACCGACCGGCTGGTTCTATGCATCGATCCCTCAGATATCGAAATCATTCAGGACTTCTGTGCAGATCAGGTCAAAACCCATGTGCTTGAAGTCGAGTGTGAATATTCCGACGATTACCTGATCGGCCACGCCCGCCGTGTGGGGTTGGCCGGTCAGGACAGCCCGACCGAAACCGTGGCACGGCTTGTCCCAACTTTGCACAACGCGATGGAATACGAATCCGAGTTGATCCGGGGCACCGCGCAGGATCGACATGCACGCCTGCGGGAAACCAGCGACCGGACAGAAAACGAAGACGCCATTGTCCGGTTTCTGAATGTTTCACAGGAACAGGCGCAGGCCATCATGCGATTGGATTATTTGTTTGCAGATTGATGAGCCGGCGGCACCATCAGGTACCGCCGACAGCACGATCAGATGTCGAACTTGACGCCTTGCGCCAGCGGCAGCTCGGCTGAGTAGTTCACGGTGTTGGTCTGACGGCGCATATAGGCCTTCCACGCATCCGAGCCGCTTTCACGCCCGCCACCGGTTTCCTTCTCGCCACCAAATGCGCCACCGATCTCGGCCCCCGATGGCCCGATATTGACATTGGCAATGCCACAGTCCGATCCCGCTGCGGTCAGGAATTGCTCGGCCTCGCGCATGTTCAGAGTGAATACGCAAGACGACAGACCTTGCGGTACGTCATTTTGCAATTCGATGGCTTCGTCGAACGCGTCGTACCCCATGACATAGAGGATCGGCGCAAAGGTTTCGGTCTTTACGGTTGCTGTCTGGCCAGGCATCTCGACAATCGCGGGCTGCATATAGACACCGGCGGGGACGTTTTCGGTCACGCGGCCGCCACCAAAGACTGCGCCGCCTTCGGCCTTTGCAGCGTCCAGCGCAGCGGTCATGGCCGCGCCCGAGGCTTCGTCCACCAGCGGACCGATCAAAGTGCCTTCGATCAGCGGATTGCCGATGGGCAGACCGGCATAGGCTTTTTTCAACCGGCTTACCAGTTCTTCGCGGATCGAGTTGTGAACGATCAGACGGCGCAGCGTGGTGCAGCGTTGACCGGCTGTGCCGACAGCAGAAAAGACAATCGCACGCACGGCCATTTCCAGATCGGCCGAAGGGCCCACGATCATCGCGTTATTGCCGCCAAGCTCGAGAATGCATTTCCCGAACCGCTGCGCCACGATGGGGGCTACGGCACGGCCCATCCGTGTGGACCCGGTCGCCGAAATGACCGGCACGTCCTCGCTGGCCACCAGCGCCTCGCCCAGCGCGGCACCTCCGATCAGGGTCTGCAGCAGGTGGTCGGGCGCATCGCCAAATCGGGCCAGTGCACGTTCAAAGATCTTCTGGCAGGCCATCGCGGTCAAAGGCGTCTTTTCAGACGGCTTCCAGATCACCGGATCACCGCAGACCAGCGCCAGCGCGGCATTCCACGACCAGACCGCCACCGGGAAGTTGAAGGCCGAGATCACGCCCACCGGTCCTGCCGGGTGCCACGTTTCCATCATCCGGTGGCCCGGGCGCTCAGATGCGATGGTCAAACCATAAAGCTGGCGCGACAGGCCGACGGCGAAATCGCAGATGTCGATCATCTCCTGCACTTCACCCAGACCTTCCGAGGTGATCTTACCGGCTTCCCAGCTGACCAGCGCACCCAGATCGTCCTTGGCGGCGCGCAATTCCTCGCCCAGCAGGCGAATCAGTTCGCCCCGGCGTGGGGCTGGAACCGTGCGCCACGCCTTGAATGCCGTCTTGGCATTGGCAAACACCGTGCCCATCCCTGACGCAGGCGTTTCATGTACCTCGGCCAGAATGCCGCCATCAACGGGCGAGCGTACAGCCAGCGTGCCGCCCATCAGCTCAGCGGCTGTCAGGTCCAGATTTGCAAGGGTTGTTTGGGCTGTCATAGCGATGTCTTTCATATCTCAGGCCGCCTTGTTCTGTTTGGTTATGTCCCCGGTGCGATAAAGCTGACCGAATTCGGTGTTCAGGAAATCAGACAGGTTCACCTGCTCTTGCCGCACGAACCCTTCGCCGGGCAAAGCACCCGTTCGCATCAGATCAACCACACCCAGAACACCGGCAGCAGTGGTGACCTGAATGGCACTCCAGACCTGACCATTGAGGGTTCGGGCATAAGATTTGTTGATCAGGGATTTCTCGCGCAGAGCCCCATCGATCTTGCCTTTTGCGGTGCAAAAAACCAGAACCACATCCTGATCGGTCCGCGGCAGCGCGGTCTCGAAGATTTCCTTCATCAGGTCGCGACGACGTTCCAATCCAAGATCATTCAGCAGCAAACGCAGAATATCACGGTGTCCCGGGTAGCGGATCGATCGGTACGACACGTCCCGCGCCTTTCCGTCCAGGGTTTCTGGCAACGTGCCCAACCCGCCCGAGGTATTGAAGCATTCATATTCCACCCCGTCATGACCCAAACGCTCGTAATCCTCCAGCGGTGCGGTCTTGACCCGTTCGCCATTCACGATGGCATCGCACGGGTTGCAATATTCGTTGATCAGCCCGTCGGTGGACCATGTCAGATTGTATTTCAGCGCGTTGGTCGGATAGAGCGGCAACGCCCCGACCCGCATATGCAGGCTGTCCAGCGTATCGAACTCGGCAGCCAAGGCCGCGCCGGCGATGCCGACAAAACCCGGTGCCAACCCGCATTGCGGCATAAACGCCGTCTCGCTGTCGGCGGCCAACTCGCGCACTGCGTTGGTGGCGGCAACATCTTCGGTCAGGTCAAAATAATGCGCGCCGGCCGATTTGGCGGCTTTGGCAATCCGTGGGGTCAGGAAAAACGGAGCCGCCGAGATAACCGCATCGAAACCGTTCAGACCCTCAGCCAGCTGCGTTTCATCGCTGACATCAATCTGGCGGGTCGAAACTCCCTGCCGATTCAGCACGGACAACGCCGCCAGATCGCGGTCGGCAACCGTGACAGAATAGTTGGATGAAGATTGCAGCAAAGTCGCGATCATCTGACCGATCTTGCCTGCTCCGATGACACAGATATTCCAGCTCAAAACGCGCCTCCTCTTTCGTTTCAGAAAGTATGAAGGCACAGTTGTTCAATCTGCAGAGGCAATCTTGACGAAAACGTCAAAACTATCGCCATATTGACGGACCTTCCGTCATACCGCCAATACTGGAATCGTCACTGCCTCAGGATTCGGCGTCCAACCCCTCGGTCGACAGGTCATCAAGCCTGGGCATCAGGCGCAACAATTCGCGGGCATAATCCGTCTGGGGGTTGGCGAACAAGTTATTGGTTTCCTGCAACTCGACAATTTGGCCCTGTTTCATCACTGCCACTCGGTCGCACATCTGACGTACCACCGGCAGGTCATGACTGATGAACAGCAGGGTCAGGCCCAGATGTTCCTGCAGGTCCTTCAAGATGTTCAGAATCTGCGCCTGAATGGACACGTCCAGCGCGCTGGTTGGCTCGTCACAAATCAGGAATCGCGGTTGCGTGGCCAGCGCACGTGCAATCGAGATACGTTGCCGCTGTCCGCCCGAGAATTCATGCGGGTATTTCTGCCCGGCCTCATGGCCGAGTCCCACCTGATCCAACAACTCATCGACGCGGCGTTTGATATCTGCACCTTCCATCAACCTGTGATGGCGGATCGGCTCGGCCACGATCTCATCCACCCGCATACGGGGATTGAGCGAGGAATACGGGTCCTGAAAGATCATCTGGATGTTCTTGCGATAGGCATCCAGCGCGGTCCGATTGGTCAGATCGCTGACCACCTGCCCGTCGAATGTAATCGTGCCGCCATCCACAGGGTACAACCCTGCAATCATCCGTGCGACAGTCGACTTGCCCGAGCCGGATTCACCCACAACGCCAAACACCTCGCCTGCGCGGATGTCGAAACTTACTTCGTCAACGGCGGTGAAATAGGTGCGGTCCCAGGGCAACAGGCCTTTGCGCTGCAGGAACTTCTTGGTCAGGTTGCGGATCTCGAACACCGGTTTGCTGGTGTCATTATCCACCTTGGGCCAGTGGCGGGCCATGTCTTCGATGGCAAAGCGTGTCTCGCGTCCACCATAGCTGATCTGGGGAAAGCGATGCAGTTTCAGGGTCGGGCGCGGCACGGCAGCGATCAGCGATTTGGTGTATTCATGGGTGGGCTGCCCCATCACCTGCGCGGTCGGGCCGGTTTCGACAACCTTGCCCGCATACATCACGGTCACCTTGTCCGTCGTGTCCGCGATCACACCCATGTCGTGGGTGATCAGGATGACGCCCACCTGACGTTCCCGCGCCAGTTCTTTGATCAGGTCCAGAATCTGCGCCTGAACCGAGACGTCCAGCGCCGTCGTCGGCTCATCCGCGATGATCACATCCGGTTCGGTACACAAGGCAAGCGCGATGACCACACGCTGCCGCATCCCGCCCGAGAACTGGTGCGGATACTGGTCCAACCGCGTGTCCGGATCGGGGATGCCAACCCGGTCAATCAGGTCGCGCGCCCGCTGGTTCGCCTCGGCATCGGTGCCGCCCAGATGGGCCTGAATGGTCTCGGTCAGTTGTTCGCGCACGGTGAATAACGGGTTCAGCGAGGTCAGCGGGTCCTGAAAGATCATCGAGATCTTTTTGCCGCGCAGCCCCCGCATCGCCTCGGTATCCAGACCACTGATCTGGTCACCGCTCAGCTGGATCGTGCCGCTGGCAATACGGCCGGGGCGATCCAACAATCCCATGATGGCCGCGCCAATGGTGGATTTACCGGCCCCGGATTCGCCAACCAAGCCGTGGATTTCTCCGGGTTCAACCGACAGGTCCACATGGTCCACGGCTGTGAACAATTTGCGGCGGGTGGGGAATTCGACCGTCAGGTCATTGATCGTCAGAAGGCTCATGAAATCACCGCAGCTTGGGGTTCAGCGCATCGCGCAGCCAGTCGCCCAGCAGGTTCACAGACAGGGCCAGCGCCAACAGGGTGCAGGCCGGGAAGAACAAGATCCACCACTCACCCGAGAACAGGAAGCCCTGCCCGATGCGGATCAGCGTGCCCAATGACGGCTGGGTTGGTGGTGCCCCTACGCCGAGGAAGCTCAGCGTGGCTTCGGCAATGATCGCCAGCGCCAGTGAGATCGTGGCGATGACCAGAACCGGGCTGAGTACATTGGGCAGGATGTGGCGGAACATAATCGGGAAAGAACCGCGCCCGATCAGGCGGGCGGCCTGCACGTATTCCTTGTTCTTTTCCACCAACGCAGCACCGCGGACGACCCGGGCAAACTGCACCCAGTCGGACAGGGCAATGGCGATGATCAGTACATAGATCGCCATCTCGTCACGATATTCGGGTGGGGTCACGCCTTTGGCGATGCCAAAGATCAGCATAGCGACCAGAATGGCCGGAAAGGTCAGCTGCACATCTGCGACCCGCATGATCAGCGTCTCGACCCAGCCGCCGAAATAGGCCGCGACCAGCCCCAGAACAACTCCGATGATCAGCGCCAGCAGCACCGCCGCAGCGCCGACAAACAGGGATATGCGCATCCCATAGAGGATGGTCGAGAACACATCCCGCCCCTGATCGTCGGTGCCCAGCAGAAAAGTGTCCTGCGTAAAGGCATTCGGCGTGCCCGGCGGTGTAAATCCGTTCATCAGGTTCAGCGTTGCCGGATCAAACGGGTTATGCGGCGCAATCAGCGGGGCCAGTATTGCCGCCAGCACCAGCAGGACCACAACAAATGAGGCAACCATCGCCACGGGTGAATGCCGGAAGGACCATGCGAAATCGCTGTCCCAGAATTGGGCCAGCCGTGATTTGGGCACTTGTCTCGAGGTTTCAGAAGTATCGGTCATGTGGCCCTCGCGTCGACACGCAGGCGCGGGTCAATGGCATAGTACAAAAGATCGACGATCAGATTGATCGACACGAACATGACCGAGATCAGCATCAGATAGGCGGCCATAACAGGGATATCGACAAACTGGATCGCATTTATGAACAGCAGGCCCACACCGGGCCACTGAAACACCGTCTCGGTGATGATGGCAAAGGCGATGATCGAGCCCAGCTGCAACCCGGTGATGGTGATCACCGGCACCAGCGTATTTTTCAGCGCGTGGCGAAAATTGATCACCCGGTCCGACAGCCCACGCGCACGTGCAAAACGGACATAGTCGGCACGCAGGACCTCAAGCATTTCCGACCGCACCAGCCGCATGATCAGCGTCATCTGATACAGGCCCAGCGTGATCGCCGGCAGGATCAGCGCCTTGAGCCCCGAGGTCGTCAGGAACCCCGTGGACCAGCCGCCAATCATAACGGTCTCGCCCCTCCCAAAGCTGGGTAAAAGATCCAATTCAACCGAGAAGATATAGATCAGCAATATCCCGATCAGGAAGGTCGGCAAGGAAACCCCAATCAGCGACACGGTCATGATGATATTCGCCGCCACCCCCTGTCGTCGGATCGCTGTGAAAACGCCCAGCGCGATGCCAAGGGTGATGGCCAGAAAGCCCGACACAAAGGCCAGCTCCAATGTCGCGGGGGCGCGCTCGGCTATGATGGTCGAAACCGGTCGGCCTTGCCGGTAGGACACGCCAAAATTGCCCTGCACCGCGCCTTGCAGGAACTTGAAATATTGCACCGGAAACGGCTGATCCAGACCAAGATCGGACCGCAGCCGGTCGATATCGGCCTGCGTACGTTCCTGCCCCAGCATGTTGTCGATCGGATCACCGACAAAGCGGAACATCGAAAAGGCAACCAGACCCACGATCAGCAGCACGATCACGGATTGGAACATCCTTTGGACAATATAAGCGAACATTCGTTTTCCTCGTTGATCGGGCTGTCTATGCAGGCCCGGGCGGGGTGGTCAAGATACCGCTAACGCAAGCTAGCGTTTTCTGGCCCCGCCCCGGTTTCAGTTCACCGTTACCCAGCGCAGCAGAAAGAAGTTGTCCGGGCGCTGTGTCAGTTCGACATTGCTGCGTGTGCCCCAGACCAGGGGCTGCACATACATCGGCACATAGACCTGTTCGTCCTGAATGATCTGCGTGACCTCATCCAGCATCGCCTGCCGTTTGCCCGCATCCAACTCGGACTGGATCATCGGCAGCAGCTCATCCACCCGCGCGTTCGAAAATCCGCCGAAATTCCAGCTGCCCAGCTTTTTCTCTTCGTTTGGAGTGGCCACAAGGAAGCGCACGGGGTGTTCGGCATCAAATGTACCGGGGCTCCATCCCAGCAGGTACATATCGTATTTGCCTTCCCGGAGTTCCGGCCAGTAGTTACGGACCGGCATGGCATCCAGTTCCGCAGTGATCCCGATCTGGGCCAGCATGCTGACAACCGCCTGGCAAACGGCCTCATCATTCAGATAGCGGTCATTGGGGCATTTCAGCCCGAACGAAAACCCATCTGCATATCCGGCCTCGGTCAGCAGGGCCCTGGCGGCATCGACATCAAAGGCGGGACGGTCTGCATTCGCCTCGGAATAACCACTCATCGCCGGGCTGACCAGTTGCGAGGCCGCTTCGGCATTCCCCCGCATGATAGTCGCAAGAATGGCATCCACATTGACCGCCTGTGCCACTGCCTTGCGGACGCGCGGGTCACGGAACGGGTTCGGTTTGCCCGCATCGTCGGTGTATTTGAGCACCTCGGCCTGATGATCGAACCCCAACATGATGACCCGTGCCTCGATCCCCTGAATGACGTCGACATCCCCGTTTTCCTTCAGGCGCGCCACGTCCTGAATCGGCACCGGGTTGATCATGTCCACATCGCCTGACAACAAGGCTGCAACCGCTGTCGCCGGGTTTTGGATCGGAGTGAACTCAGCACTTGTGATGTTGTGGTCGGCCTGATCCCACCAGCCGTCAAAGGGCTCAAGAACCGTGCGCAGGCCGGGCTCTCGTGCCGCAAGTTTGAAGGCGCCTGTGCCGTTGGCGTTCAGGGTGGCGTAATTCCCGACCTCTTTGTCGGGCACCGCTGCGTCATTGGCCTCGGCCCAGCCCTGATCCATGATCATCCAGTTGGCGATTGAGGATGGGAATAACGGGTTCGGCGCAGTCGTCATGAAATCGACCGTATAGTCGTCGACCACGATCACCTCGCTGATGGGCGCGAACCAGCTGCGGGTGTCTGACGCCTCGCCCGAGGCGCGCTGATAGCTGAATAGAACGTCCTGCGCATCAAAGCTGCTGCCGTCATGGAAGGTCACACCCTCACGCAGGTTAAAGCGCCAACCTTCACCGTCGCCAATCGTCTCCCAGCTGACGGCCAGCGCGGGTTGAACGCTCATGTCCTTGTCGCGACGCACGAGGCCCTCATAGACATTGTTCAGAAACCCCAGAACCGGGGCCGAGTTGACCGCGTGCGGGTCCATCGTCTGCGGGTCAGTGGTCGAGGCCCATTTGAATTCGGCGGCCTGAACGCTGGTGGTGGCCAGCAAGGCCAATGCAATGGCGCTGTTCCTGAGGGTCATGGCGAAATCTCCCTTTGTTGCCCCGCAATGCGGTGTTGCGCTTAACAATAGCGCAAAAGGCAGGGCGCGATACCGCGCCCTGCCAAATCACTGATCTGAATGGCTTAGTTCAGAGTGAAGTATTTGACCTTGGGTTGATCTTCGGCATCCACTTCGATGCCCACACCGTCGGCCATGCCCCAGTTCAGAACCTGGTGATGAATGGGGATGTAAAGCGCTTCGTCCTGCACAACCCGCCAGATGTCGGCGATGTCGGCATTCCGAGCGTCAAGATCGGTATTCGAGGCAAGCGACTTGATCTTCCCGTCCAGCGCATCGTCCTGATAACCGGTGCCGTTCCACGTGCCGATGTCATCTTCGCGTCCATGAACAAGGAAGTTGAAGATGTATTCCGAGTCATATGTCGGCACACCCCAACCCAGCATGTAGAAATCTGTCTTGCCATCGGTGATCAGCGGGAAATGCTGTGCCTTTGGCTTGGCGTCCAGATTCACGGTCACGCCGATCTGGCCCAGCATCCCAACAGCCGCCTGACAGATAGCTTCATCGTTGATGTACCGATCATTCGGGCAGTCCAGCCGAAGCGAGAAGCCATCGCCATAACCTGCCTCTGCCATCAGTTCCTTGGCCTTGGCCAGATCGGTGGAGGATTCGCCGTCCATGTCAGAGGTCCAGCCATTCACGAAGGGAGGTGCGATCATGCCTGCAGGCTGCGACTGGCCGCGCATCACGACCTGCTTGATCGCATCACGGTTAATCGCCATCGACATCGCTTGACGCACCCGCACATCGGCCAGAGGGTTCTTGCCGTCCACGTTATCCGCCTCGATGTCGTCGGCACCCTGGTTCATACCAAAGAAGATCACCCGGTTCTGCGGGGCTTGCTTGACCATCAGACCGTCGACACCATTGACGCGTTCAATGTCCTGCACTGGCATATCCTGGAGGAAGTTCACCTCACCCGACAGCATCGCCGCAACGCGGGTCGCAGCGTTCTGGATCGGGGTATAGATGATCTCGGTCACTTCCATGGGGAACTGGTCGATGCCCCAATAGTTGTCGTTGCGCACCATTACCGTCTTGATGTCAGGCTCGCGGCTTTGAAGAACATAGGGGCCCGTACCGTTGGCATTGGTGGTGGCATAAGTGATTTCGCCGCCTTCGAAATCCTGAACATTAACGGTGTCATTCGACTCGGCCCAGCCCTTGTCCAGAATGAACAGGTTTGTCAGGTTCGACGGCAGGATCGGGTTCGGACCATCTGTGACAATCTCGACGGTGAAATCGTCAACTGCACGCACTTCGACGATGGAGCCGATCAGCTCTTTCATGTCGGAATTAGGTTGCTTGGCACGGGTAAAGCTGAACACCACATCTTCGGCGTTGAAGTCCGCACCGTCATGGAATTTCACGCCTTCGCGCAGCTTGAAGACCCAAACATTCGGGTCATCGGCCTTGGGGCCCCACTCGGTCGCCAGCGCGGGCTCGAATGCACCGGTCACGTCGCGGATGATCAGAGGCTCGTAAATCTGGTGTCGCACGGTGTGCGTCGGACCTTCATTCTGCGAATGCGGATCCAGCGTCAGCGCATCACCGGCCCGCGCCCAGCGCAGCGTTTCCGCCGAAGCGCCCGCCGCCATCAGCGCCGTCGCACTTGCAGCGATCATCAGGTTTCTTAGAATCATTTGTAACTCCCCTTTTTGTTAACATCGCCCTTTGGACGACAGACCATTTTTACGGCCTTGGTGGTCCTGATCATCCAGATCATCGTTACAGTTGCAACACCTGATTGAGCATAAAAACGGCAGTTTGGCGGATGCCCCGACGCAAATCTGCCGTGCGCGCATGAACTTACGTAGCGGAAAGCTTACGCCAAGCTGTGACCGCTGACCGTCTTACAAGTACGGATTTCCGCAGTTTGCAAAACATGCCTTCCGGTTGAACATTCCGGGAATGAAGCCAAGTTTCGAGCCACTTGCGGTCAAAAAACTGGTCCTTGGACCTTGCCCGAATCTGCTGACCACGGCGGATCGCCATGCTGCAGGTACCCGTCGGCCTGATCTGGGGCAACCAGGACACCTTTGCGCCGGTACAGCAGGCCATGGACTTGCACATTCTTTGACCCGATGCCCAAATGGACACCTTGGCAGGGGTCAGGCCATACCCCGGATTGAGGCCCGCAGGAATTTCAAACTGCGCTTAAAAACATTCTTGATCAGATGTCCCAGTTAACTTCGGGAGAAATCGAAAGATGAAAACATTTACCAGAAGGGCGGCCTTGTTTGCCGGCGGAGGGTTTGCAGGATGGGCCGCGTCACGGTGGCTGGGACCGGACCTACCTGTCTATGAAGGCACAAAAAGGACATTTGCGGAAACCGGCGACAAAGTGATGAATGACGCCAGCGGACTGTCACCGACACCGATCCACAAACATCTGGTGTTCAGCGATGACCCCGGAGACACGCTGGTCGCCGCCATCCGACAAGAGCTTTCGGAGGCCAGATCAGAAGGACGCCCGGTCAACATTGGGGCCGCGCGGCATTCCATGGGTGGGCAAGCCATTCCCCGCAACGGCACAGCGATTACCTTTGACAATGGATCGGTTCAGATCGACGGTTCTGCCGGGACCTATCTGACCCATGCCGG
The DNA here is from genome assembly GCF_059610665.1 of Ruegeria sp. CDSC051. Lineage (NCBI taxonomy): Bacteria > Pseudomonadati > Pseudomonadota > Alphaproteobacteria > Rhodobacterales > Roseobacteraceae > Ruegeria > Ruegeria sp. CDSC051. The sequence goes on along the minus strand of NZ_JBXWOC010000010.1, from coordinate 9,931 downwards.
AGCCCGCTGGTCACAGGTCATCTCAGCGCTTGATCCCGCAGGCTGGTCCCCCAAAGTCATGCAGTCAAATAATGATTTCGGTGTCGCCGCCACTTATTCGGTCAATGCACATGGCTGGCCGGTTCCCTTTGGGCCGATGGGGGCGACGGTCCGGTCGTTGCGCATGATCTTGCCCTCGGGTGAGTTGGTGACCTGTTCGCCCACCGAGAACGCCGAGCTGTTCAATCTGGCGATGGGCGGGTACGGGTTGATCGGCGTGATCGTGGACCTTGAGGTCGAGATGGTTCCAAATTCACGCCTGACGCCGGGTTTCGACATTCTGGAAGCAGGAGCGTTTGCCTCGGCCTTTCGTGCGGCGATTGACGACCCGGCGGTCACAATGGCCTATGGCCGCCTGAATGTTGAACGCGATGCGTTTTTCGAGAAAGCGCTATTGGTGACATATCGCGAAGGCTCGGACCAGTCGGACCTGCCACCAGCGTCCGGGTCGGGGTGGATGTCGCATGCGGCCAGCCGTCTGTACCGGGCTCAACTGGGCAGCGAGCCCTTCAAATCCTTCCGTTGGTGGAATGAAACACGGCTGGGCCCAGCGCTGGGTTCGGGTGAGGCGACGCGGAACACTTTGATCAACGAACCGGTTGTGACTCTGGACGACCGCAACCCGGATCGGACCGACGTCCTGCACGAGTATTTCGTGGGGTTCGATGCGTTCGACGATTTCTTATCAGTGTGTCGCGCGGTAATTCCGGCCTCGTATCAAGAGTTTCTGAACGTAACGCTGCGCTATGTCGCACAGGACGATCAGGCTGTTCTGTCCTATGCAAGCGAACCGCGGATCGCCGCTGTCATGTCGTTCAGCCAGGAGCTGACCGAACGCGGCGAAGCCGATATGGCGCGGATGACCCGGGCGCTGATCGACGGGATCGTGGCGATTGGCGGAACCTATTACCTGCCGTACAGGCCACACGCGACACTGGATCAACTGACTGCAGCCTACTCCAATGCGGAAGGGTTTGCGCAGGCAAAACGAGAGCTTGATCCGCAACTGGTTCTGCGGAACAACCTTTGGGACAGCTATCTGGGGCGTCTATGAGCAACCTTCAAAAACTCTGTCTGATTTACTTTGTCGCGCTGATGATTGCCGCATCGCTGAACTATATTCCCGGCCTGACGGATCAGGATGGTCTGGCCTTTGGCATTTTCGCACTGGATATCTATGACGATGCGCTGCACGTGGCCTCGGCCCTTTGGGCGCTGATCGCCGGGCTGTTGTCACACCGCGCGGCTCGTAGCTTTCTGATCCTGTTCGGGCTGGCTTATCTGGGGGACGGCGTGTTCGGGTTTTTCACCGGTTATGGCTATCTTGATCTGGGTATCTTTACAAACCCATCGGCCGGGCCGGAATTGTCCCTGCCCCGCCTGTTTGCCAACCTGCCGCATCTGGCGCTTGGCGGCGTTGCCGCCTGGGCCGGGCTGCGGGACCGGAGACACACCGCATGAGGTTCCTGCTGCGGTGGACCAAACGGCTGATTCTGGTGTTGATCCTTGCCGGGATCGCGCTGGCTGCTCCGATCCTCTATGTGGAAACAAGCTGCCGTGGTACGGGTCAGCCCCCGGCTTATACCGCCCTGATCGACCCGGCACATCACCGGGCCGAAACCCGGACGCTGATGACTTATCCTGAGTGGCACATTGTCCACGCCTACGAGGATTACGCCGAGGTTCTGCGCACTCAGGATCCCCATGATTACGGGTTCTGGAGCAGTATCACCGGATTTTGGGGGTCACTTTGCGACCTGAACCGGAACGCCTCGGCCTTGGGAGAGGTGGATAGGGCGACCAAACAGATGGTTTATGTGATCGGTGCCAGCTTTTCCGCCGAACTGGCGCTGAAGGCCGCCTATGAGGAAACCCTCGGTCGGCTGGCCTCTGCCTTGCGGGGCCCACAGCGGGCACCTCTGGATGATTTGTCGGCACAACAGGCCGCCGCATATGCCGCGTTTCTGCAACAGGTTCCGTGGTATAAATGGCCCTTCGCCGACGACGCCCAGAGCCTGGTCGAACAAAACAGCGGCAGCCTGCGCGACAAGGAAAGAGCGATTGCGCTGGGTCTGGAATACGGTGCCAAACAGGCCTATGCTGGCGTGATCGAACAGGCGGTCGCGCAGGTCGGCGCGGATGAACTGACGCTGCGGATGATCGTCACCGGAGTCAGCGCGGACAGCCTGTCGGCCTATCCCGGTGTGAATGTTATCGCGGAAGGTCCGAACGGGACTGAGGTCGAAACACCGCGCTACCGGACCTTGACCAACCTTTTGGCCGATATGGCCGGCGCTGGGGTCGAGATTGTCGAGATCGCCGGCAATGACGACATTCTGTTCACCGCCCTGTCGGGTCAACCAACTGCGCCGGATGCAATCTTCAGCGCCCAACGACAAGGGTTCGGGGACTATCGTCATCTGATACTGGTCAAGGTTCCGGACCTCTCTCAGCGTCTGCGCCAGATCCAGGGGGACGGCCTGACGCTTGAGCATATCCATGACTATTAGATCACTCCTGACAGCTATCCCCCTTATGGTGCTTGGATGGCTGTCGGTTCTGGTGGTCGTCGCATTGATAACGGACGAGGCCCCTGCCTATGTCGTGGTCTTTCCCTCAGAGGGGTTGATGCGAAATCTAGCGGATGATGTGGCGGTCATCGACTCTTCGCAAGTCAGTGTCACGGTCACATCGGATAGCAGCGGGTTCGCCCAATCGCTTTACCGGCAAGGGGCACGGCTGGTCCTGCCTGCGGGCCTGCCCGGTTGCCTTCCACTGCCTGCCCGACAGTGATCAATTCTGTCAAACATTCGGGGCCAATACACGAATGACCTCTGGCCCCGATTAGAACCTGAAGAACCGCAATTCAAAGCACGCGCCACATGGGGCGGGCAGGTTTTCGATTTCACCGCGATGCGCAGACAGGATGTTACGGACTATAGCCAGACCCATACCGGTCCCGCCGCTTTCCCGGCGGGTTGTAAAGAACGGATCGAACACGCGGTCGGCGTTACCGGGCGATATCCCCGCACCATTGTCGGACACGATCAGGATAACCGTGTTTCCAGCCTCTGAGGCGCGCAGATCAACCGCGCTGGCCCCATGATCTTTGGCATTTTGCAGAATATGGCCCAGAACGATCCGCAACCCCTCGGCCGAGATCGGGAATGCGACCTCATCCGCCCCGGACAGGTTTAGTTCTAGCTGCGCCGCCGGCAGCGCATCGCGCAGGGTTGTCGTGCCGACATATCGGGCCTCACGCGCACGGGCGGCATCCCGAAGCGCGGCAAGCTGGGTCTCGATCTGCTCCCGCGCCCCGTCGATCTGCGCGATTAGGGCTTTGGAGTCATCGCTGCCATCCGGGGTGTCCTGTAGCATCTCAACCGCCGCGCGGATTGCGGTTACCGGTGATTTCAACTCATGCGTGACATGATCGGTATAAGACCGGATGGTCGCCTCACGGTCACGCAGCGCCTCGGCCATGGTGACGACCTGAGTTGCGGTCTGGTGAAGCTCTTTGGTGCCGAAATGCCGGATTGGCACGGCGCGGGCCCCGACCTCTTGCGCCCCGGCATAGGCCTGCAAAGCTTTGATTGGACGCAGCAGCAACCGTACCAGCAACCAGCCCAGCCCCGATGTTGCAAGAAAGATCACTCCGCCCAGAACCAGGGCAGAGTTCCGAAAGCCGAATTCAGGACCCAAATAACGCAGGGCCACCAGCCCCGCGAATGACAGACCCAATGTCCCGACCAGCGCACCGCCCAGCACAAATGCCAATGAAGGCCGCCAGCGCCGGGTCACCCCAGCCTCCTCATCCGGATACCCTGACCATGTACGGTTTCCACCGAGTCCGACAAACCAACCTGCGCAAATTTGTTCCGCAGGTTCCGCAGGTGGCTGTCCAAGGTCCTGTCCGAGACCTGGCTGCGCGCGCCCCAAATCTCGGCAATCAGGGCCGTGCGGGGAACAAGACGACCCGGTGTTTCCATCAACATCACCATGATCTGAAACTCAGTACCGGTCAGGGCAATTTCCGTGTCGTGGCAAGCACAGAGTCTTGCGGTCCGGTCCAAGGTCAAGGGGCCGTGCCGCAGAATTCCCGGCGCCGCCACAATGCGATTGGTGCGCCTCAGGATCACCTTGACCCGCGTCACCAGTTCGCGCGGGCTAAAAGGCTTGGTCACGTAGTCATCGGCCCCAAGCTCCAGCCCCAGAATCCGGTCGACCTCATCATCGCGGGCGGTCAGGAACAGGATCGGGACGTCCGAACGGGTTCGAATTTTCTGACATACGGCAAAGCCATCCAGTTCGGGCAGGCCAACATCCAGAACGATCAGGTCCGGTTCGTCGCGAAACGTGCTGATTACGGCTTCCTGACCGTTGGCGGCGGTCGAAACGCTGTAGCCAGCGCGTTCCAGCCCCAGACGCACAACTTCACGCAACCGCGGATCATCATCGACAACTAAGATATTCATATACCCGGACCGATACTGCTCAGATCGGCACCATAGCGGGACAGGCGCCACTTTCGAAAGCCCCATTCCTGCCAGCTGTTGATCGGGTCGGCTTCAATATAGCACAGCGAATTCGGATACCCGTAGCTGATATGCATCCCGGTCATGGGCCCCAACGAACACAGATAGGCATAGTCCGGTTCGGACAGTTTCAGGTTTCGGGTCGCGATCACATGGGCAAAATTCACAAAACTGGTGCAATAGAGGACCAGAACGCTCAGAATGCCGGTTCGCGCGATCAACCAACTATTGGATTTCCTGAACGCTACTTGCCACCCAACCAGCGCCAGACCCGCGGCTACAAGACCCATCCAGATCTGCGCATAGATACGCAGGTAGGTCAGGCCATAGGTGCCGACATATAAATCCAGACGCATCAATGCCGCACCGCACAGAGCCACATTTTGTGCCAGCCACAACACCATCAGCGGTTTCAGCACCCGATTTTCATCCAGAAACGGCCGCGCTGCCAGGGCGAATGCACCGGCCAGCAGCGCCGTTACCAGCAACGGATATGCGCCGCGATGGGCATAGGATGCATAGCTCATCCCCTCGGGCAATGAGGCCCCGCCCAGCAGAATCGAAAGGTCCAGCACAGTCTGAACACCAATCAGTGCATTGAACACCCAGAGCGCCCGTAGGACCGAACCACCGTTGAGGCCGGGGATCGTCTGAGGGCCTGCGAATGGTCGCGGGTTCAGTCCGCGAAGCGGGTGATTGTCAACAAACGGCCAGATGATCAGCGCAATCCCTCCCCAGAACATGGCGCGCTGCAGCAGTTGACCGAAAGCGATATCCGGGGTGACAAGGGATTGGAATACCGGGTTCGCCTCGGCCAGCAGGGTAACAAAAACCATTGTCCCGCCAATCGGCAGACCCCAGTTGCGCAGGAACTGCCGAACCCGCGTCCAGCCGCCTCCGGCATCGCTGTCAATCGTGGTTTTCAGGCCGGGTATCGCGCGGACCGGGCCAAGCCAGTTCTTTGGAAGATCAGTCAGAAACCCCAGCGCCAGCAAAAGCAGTTCCAGAACCTGGCCTTTCGGGTGCCTGACCCAGACAATGGCAACGACGAGCCCGGACAAAAGAAATGCGACCGATAATGGTTGAACGAAATCCACGACCGGCAAAACACTCAGCACCAAAACCGTTGCGGGCATAAGCACCCCTTTGCCAGACCGATCCGCGGGCAGGCCGCACAAAAAGACCGCCACAGTAAAGACCGCCAGAGACACACCCGCCTGATGTCCCCAGAACAGGTAATCCGCCAGCGCGACCAGCAAGATAAACCCGATCACGCGCCATGCGCGACCATCGGTGGCAAACGCCGGGGTTGAACCCGGCGGGCCCTTGGTGCCTGAAATCACCGTCTCTTCCGACAGCCACCAAGCGTCCAGCGCCAGAGAATTCGGAACTCCAGAAATTATAAGTTGCTGCGCCATTTCTTCCCTCTTGTGTTTTAAGGGACTGGTTTGACCCAAAGGTCGGGAAGCTCGGGTGCAGAAGATCTGCAGAAACTGTGCAGATCGGTGAAATGAGTGTCGGATTTGCAAAGCCTCGCACGTCCTAGCAGGATGAAACCAACATCGCGGAGGTAAAAATGATCTATGCAATCTCGATCTATGGTCAGGCGGGTGTGTTCGAAGCGTTGCCACAGGACCGTCAGGACGATGTCATGGCAGGACATACGGTGCTACAGAATGCCCTCAGGCAGCGCGGGGATTTCCTGTCCGTCAAACTGATGCCCCCGACTACGGCTGTCACAGTCGAACCCGCGGCTGCCGAGACTCTGCAACCTATGATCGTCGACGGCCCGTTCGCTGAGACGAAAGAAAGTTTTCTGGGCTTATATCTGGCCGAGTTCAACGATCTGGATGAGGCGCTTGAACATGCGCGAATGATCTCGTCACCTGTTGCCCGGCTTGAGGTCCGCCCCGCCGCCTGGGCAGGCGGGTCGATGACCTTGGATTGACCGCGTGTCGGATTGGCTAGAGGCCACGTTCTTGCAGCAACGCCCGCAGGCCATCGCGGCCCTGACGCGGTATTTCCGGGACATCGACCTTGCCGAAGATGCATTTGCCGAAGCCTGTCTAAAGGCCCTGACCGTATGGCGCAAACAAGGCGCGCCGCGCGATCCGCTGGCTTGGCTTTTGACCACCGCCCGTAATGCCGGGCTGGATGGTTTGCGCAAATCCCAACGCCGCAGCGCAATCCTGACCCGCCACAGGGAAGAATTTCATTCCATGACTGATGACCCACCAGATCCGGACGAGCTGCGCGACGATGTTCTGCGCCTGCTGTTCATCTGTTGTCACCCGGACCTAAGCCCGCAAGACCAGATTGCGCTGGCCCTAAAAATTGTTACCGGGTTACGTGTAGAAGAAATCGCCCGTGGTTTCCTTGTCAGTCCAAAGGCAATGGAACAGCGAATTACCCGCGCCAAGAAAAGGATCGCAGGAAGTTCTGTCGCTTTTGAAACACCCACGCCACAGGAGCGGGCTGCGCGTTTGGGCGAAGTGTCTTTGATGATCTACCTGATGTTCAACGAAGGCTGGTCAACCTCGGGTGGCCCGGTGCAAATCCGGCTCAAACTATGCGATGAGGCGATACGTCTGGCCCGGCTGCTGGTTGCCCTGTTCCCGACGATGGCCGAGCAGATTTCACTGCTGGCCCTGTTGCTTCTGCAACATGCCCGTCGTGAAGCACGGCTAGACGATCAAGGTGATCTTGTAGCCCTGGAAGATCAGGACAGGGCCCTTTGGGACGAGGCCAACATCGCCGAAGCGACAGCCCTGATGCAAAAGGCCGAACGGCTGAACCAAGTGGGTGTTTACGGTATTCAGGCCGCAATTGCCGCCGTTCATGCGCATGCCCAATCGACAGAAGATACGGACTGGTCTCTGATCGAGGCGCATTATGCCGCGCTCTATCGCCTCCAGCCCTCGCCGGTTATCCGCCTGAACCAGATCGCCGCCGGGTCCAGGGTTCATGGCCCACGCCGCACGCTTGTTGCGTTGGATACTGTGGCGAATGATCTGGCGTCTTATCGCTGGTTCCATGCCTTGCGCGCGGCAATGTTGCGAGAGATCGGCGATCTTCCCGCCGCGATCCAGTCCCTTAACCGCGTATTGAACCTTGGCCCGACGGGACCGGAACGTGTGGCGGTACTGAAAGAAATCGCCGCCTGTGAAAAAGATTTGAACCAGTTGTAGGAAAGGCCGATCCTCACGCGTCCTTTGTTCAGTCCCGCATGCAGCGGGCAATCAAAGGGAGATAAAGATGAGCATTCTGGACATGACCACCGTTGGAAACTCGGGCTGGATCGGGCATTCCGGGCCAGACCAGACCAAGGCCAAGCAATTCTACAAAAATGTGCTGGGCTGGAACATTAACGAGATGCCGATGCAGGACGGGTCAAGCTATGCCGCCGCGGTGGTTGGTGAAACGCCAATCGGAGGGTTCTCGCCCATGCCCGAGACGGATGGAAACTGGACGATCTATTTTACAGTTGCTGATGTCGATAACAGCCTAGCAGCCGCAGTTGCACAGGGAGCCTCAGTCTTGCAACCCGCCATAGATATGCCCGGGGTCGGCCGGATGGCCACTCTGAACGACCCACAAGGCGCACGGTTTGCGTTAATTACTTATGAAAGCATGGCGTCTTAATCTTGGGCAGACAGGAGAATTCCCATGGAACACACACCGCAAATCGCTCTGCTTGTGACAGCAATCTTTGTGCTTATGAGTATTCCGATGGGAATTCTTGTAGGCATCAGACGATCCCAGACCGGAGTTTTACTGCTGCACGGGGATGACGACGAGCTGCTGCGGCGGATTCGGGCACATGGGAACTTTACTGAATATGTTCCACTGGCCCTGCTGGCTTTGGCGGGGGCGGAGATTGCCGGTGCCTCAGACTGGCTGGTCGGGGGATGCGGTCTTGTGCTGTTGGTGGCCCGCGCCGTGCATTATGTCAGCCTGCGTTCCACACCCGACGGCAAAGGTCGGGTGATCGGTGCCGCACTGACAACATTGGTGATGCTCGTCTTGTCCCTGTCAATTCTTTGGCAGTTGGCGGGATCAGTCTGATGCCAAATGATGAACACCTGAACCAACGTATGCGCCTCGCCCTCGAGGCGCATATTGGAATTTCCGAAATGCGGATGATGGGTGGCACCTGCTTTTTTCTGAACGGCAATATGTTGTGCGGCGCGCGCCGCGACAAAGACGGGTTTGGACGGTTCATGTTCCGTGTCGGCAAGGCCAAAGAGACCGAGGCGCTTTCTAATCCGTTTGCAAACCCGATTGTCCACGGAAAGCGAAAACTCGGTGGGTTTGTCGTTGTAGACGAGGTCAACTGCGATCCGGCTGCGCTGGGTGACTGGCTGAGCCTGTGCCTGGCGCACGCCGCCAGCCTGCCGCCGAAAAGTTGAATATCAGGAGAAGATGATGGATCAGTTCCGCTGCTTTTCGCCCGAGGCCCTTCAGTTTCTTTCTGATCTGCGAGCCAATAACCGACGCGAGTGGTTTCACGCCAACAAACAGATCTATGAGGCCGCGATCAAACAGCCCGCAGAACAATTTGCGGCCCAGATGTCACAGGCGCTGGCTGAAATGACGCACATGCCCCATTCGGCCAAGATCTACCGTATTCATCGAGACGTGCGGTTCTCAAACGACAAGTCACCCTATAATCCTCATCTGCGCATGTCTTTCATACCCGGGGATTGCGGAGATCAGCCCCCGCTTTGGCATTTCGGGCTGTCCCCGGATTGCCTGTCCCTTGGGTGCGGCGTCTTCCAATATGTAAAAGCAGCCCTAGAGAGGTATCGGACCGGCGTAGCAGGACCAGCGGGAAATGATCTCATGGCAATCATCAATGATCTTACGGCCAGGAATGTCAGGATCAGCGAGCCCGAGTTGAAGCGCGGACCGTCAGGCTATGCGAGTGATCACCCCCATCTGGACCTTCTACGCCGCAAGGGGCTTACCGTTTGGACGGATCTTACCGCCCAACCCACCGTAACCCAGGCAGGTCTTAGGGAAGAATGTCTAAATCAATTTCAGCTCTTCCACCCGGTGTTTCGGGCCTTGCAGTCCCTTGGCACCTAGCCGACCTAACACAGGATCATGGTATCCCTTCGCCTTCTTCAACGCCAAGGGTCTCACGTTGAGCGGGCCAGGCAGCGAGGGTGCGTAACCAACATTGCTGCCCGTTTCCTACGGGTTGGCATTATCTATTACGGGTCTGTCACAGTGTTTTTCTCGTACTGCTTGCTTCCACGGTGCTTCCAGTTGTGATGACGCAACGCAAAAGCCCGCTCCGGCACGGTGTGTAATATATTGATATTGTGTAGTGATTTTGGTTGCGGAAGTAGGGT
>NZ_JBXWOC010000009.1:0-166777 GCF_059610665.1 Ruegeria sp. CDSC051 | reverse complement strand
GTCTTGCCGTGGTCAACGTGCCCAATCGTGCCAATGTTGACGTGCGGCTTATTACGCTCAAACTTTTCCTTTGCCATTCCTCAGGCGCCCTTTTGTGCTTTGGGGGACCCTTGGTCCCGTGGTTACATCTGCGCGCGCGAGATATTGGGTTCAAAGGAGAAAATCAAGCACATCCTGCGGGAAATGCCGTTCTTTAAGCCGGATTTTGCGTTGCTTCACCTGAATCGAGTGGCTGGATCAGTTCGGGACGCCGGTCGAACCAACCGTTTTCCAAATGTTCCTCGGCCAACCATTCTTCGACTCGGTCCGCAACTTTCAGAGCCAGCCCGCTCATTTGCTCTTGTTTCGTCCGTTCATGACCCGACCCTTTCAGGGCACTGCCACCGGTTGTGTCTTCCAGCACCTGGAATTGCTTACCTTTGGCAAGAAATTCTTTCTTGTTCACGTCATAAACGTTGACCAGAACAATCGCAGTGCTCTTGGGGTTGTAGATCACCGGAATTCCGGGAGGGGCCAGCATGTAGCCCTCGAGGCTGATTCCGATGTCGTATTCCTGTGCGCCCGTATAGCGCCCAAGGCGGATGTCCACCGCGTTTTGAATGGCCGCAGTCCATTCGTCTGGCGTCGCATCCCGGCTTACCGGCCCCTGCACCGCCTTATCGGCAAAGGCATAGTTTACCCGCAACTTGAATTCGCCCAGCGACTCAGGCTCTTCGTAAACCTGCGTTTGGGTGCAGGCGCCCATCAGGGCCAATCCGGTGATCAGTGTCAAAATGCGCAACATGTCTCGTCTCGATAGGCCTGTTTTTCTTTGATCTAACGCACCGATACGGCTTGTGCCAAGCCGTATCGGCATAAATCCTCTGTGACCGGGCCTGATCAGGAGAATTTAAAATCACGCGGGAAGCCGTATGGCGGCTTTTTCCCGACGCTGGCACGCTTGGCCAGCCATTGCGAAAGATCTGCCTCGTGCCGGGTCTTGTCGCCACCCATGGACCATTTCAGGCCCTCTTCCCAGTTGAAGGTGGTGATATCTGACAGCCCGCCGTCCAATTCCAGCGTCCCCTGCCGCCCGCGCGCCATATTGTATTTCTGCAGGCGAACGCCCTTGCCGCGGGTCATTTCAGGCAGTTCCTCGGTCGGGAAGACCAGAAACTTGCCGTTCTGAGAAACCACTGCAACGTGGTCACCTTCGATCGCCTTACAGATAATCGCTGTTTCGTCGCCTTTAACGTTCAGCACCTGTTTGCCGTTTCGGGTCTGTGCCAGCACGTCATCCTCGGGCACGGTGAAGCCGTTACCCGCATCCGAGGCCACCAGCAGCTTGCGCCCCGGTTTGTGGATCAGGATGTCGATTATCTGCGCCTCATTCGGCAGGTCGACCATCAGGCGCAGCGGCTCGCCCATACCCCGACCGCCGGGCAGATTCGCGGCGCTGATCGTATAGAATCGACCGTTCGAGGCAAAGACCAGCAGCCGATCGGTGGTTTCCGCATGGAAGATAAACCGTGGCCCATCGCCATCCTTGAACTTCAACTCGCGGTTCAGGTCGATATGGCCGGTCATGGCGCGAATCCAGCCCATCTGAGAGCAGACAACCGTGATCGGTTCGCGGTCGATCATCGCCTCAAGCGGGACCTCTTCGACCTGACCGGCTTCGGCAAACTGGGTGCGACGCGCGCCGCCCTCATAATCCTTGCCGAACGTTTTCTTGGTCTCTTTCAACTGCTCGGCGATGCTGGCCCATTGCAGGCTTTCGTCGGCTAGAAGATCTTCGAGATTGGCACGTTCCAACATCAGCTCATCGCGTTCGCGAACCAGCTCCATCTCTTCCAGACGACGCAAGCTGCGCAGACGCATGTTAAGAATTGCGTCGACCTGGACCTCGGACAGCTCGCCCTCGCCCCGTGTGGGCGAGACATAGTCGGCCTCATTGGTGGCGCGGACATGGTCGATGCCCCAGTCTTCGCGCATCAGCGCAGCCTTGGGGTCATCGTCATAGCGGATAATGTCGATCACGCGGTCAAGATTCAGGAAGGCAACGATAAAGCCCTCCAACACCTCCAGCCGATGGTCGATCTTGGCCATCCGGTGGCGCGACCGGCGCAGCAGAACCTCTTGCCGGTGATCAAGGAAGGCGCGAAGCACTTCTTTCATCGAGCAGACTTTGGGTGTCACCCCGTCGATCAGCACGTTCATGTTCAGGCTGAACCGCACCTCAAGGTCCGAGTTGCGATAGAGCATGCCCATCAGAACCTCGGGGTCCACATTCTTGGAACGCGGCTCAAGGATCAGGCGGATGTCATCGGCGGATTCGTCACGAACGTCGCCAAGGATCGGGATTTTCTTGGTCTGAATCAGCTCGGCGATCTTTTCGATCAGCTTCGATTTCTGAACCTGATAGGGAATCTCGGTGACGACGATCTGCCACTGACCGCGGCCCAGATCCTCGACCTCGAACTTACAGCGCAGGCGGAATGACCCGCGCCCGGTGCGATAGGCCTGCGCGATATTCGCAGGCGGTTCAACGATTACGCCGCCGGTTGGGAAATCCGGTCCGGGCACGTAGTTCAGAAGCGTATCGTCGCGCGCATCCGGCGTCTTGATCAGATGCAAACAGGCGTCACACAGTTCCGAGATGTTATGTGGCGGGATATTCGTCGCCATGCCCACCGCAATACCGCTGGAGCCATTGGCCAGCAGATTCGGAAATTGCGCGGGCAGAACCACCGGTTCGGTCAGCGTGCCGTCATAGTTGTCACGGAAATCGACAGCATCCTCGTTTAGACCCTCAAGCAGAGCCTCGGCCACGATGGTCATCCGAGCCTCGGTATAACGAGAGGCCGCCGGGTTATCGCCGTCGATATTGCCGAAATTCCCCTGCCCGTCGACCAGCGGATAACGCACGTTGAAATCCTGCGCCAAACGCGCCATCGCGTCATAAATCGCGGCATCGCCGTGCGGGTGATAGTTACCCATCACATCGCCCGAGATTTTCGCCGACTTACGGAACCCGCCCGTTGCACTGAGTCGCAACTCGCGCATCGCATAGAGGATTCGCCGATGCACCGGCTTCAAACCATCCCGTGCATCGGGCAAGGCCCGGTGCATGATGGTGGACAGCGCATAGGTCAGATAACGTTCACCAATCGCGCGGCGCAGCGGTTCGGCTACTTCGCCCCCGTTTTCGGGGGCCACCATATTGGGGTCGTCGATCGTATCATTCATAGATGATGTGATACGACGCAAGGGCGCGCGGGTAAAGCAAGCAAGACATATTTTATTGGGGACAAGTGGCGCTTTTTGCAACAGGGGGAGGCAACCCCCCGATTTCCCCCGTTTTTCGACTTGGGTCGCGAATTATGCTAGGATGTCTGACATTAGTCTGCTGCCTTTTTTTGTTTTGATTGATCGACCGGGGGATGCGCCATGACGCGCCTGATTGTAATGAGTTTCGCTGCACTTGGCTGGTGCTTTTACGTCATGAGTGGCGGGCCTAATTTCGAGCCGCGCGGTGTGCGGTCGGAACAGCCTGTGCGAGTCGCCTCGAAAGCGGCCCCCAAAAGCGTAGCACCGTCTCCGGCAAAAGAGCTTGTGACAAATGTCGCTATGCGCTCGCCGGTCGTGCGCGAGCGCCCGATTGATCCCCAGCCAGCAGTCGCAGCGATTGTCGCAGAACCTGCCAGTCTGGACACTTTCAACGCGCTTTCGGTGTTTGACGATCAGACTGCCAGCATCACGCTTGCGTCTCTGGAAGACGGTGTAACTGGCCTGAAGCAAATCACCAAGGACGTGCAGCCTGAACCCGCTGCCCAGCCTGAACCCAGGAAAGATATCCGGGAAATCTCCGGGACCCGCGTGAACATGCGTGACGGCCCTGGAACGATCTACCCGATTGTTGGCAAAGCGCGCATCGGCCAGAAGGTCGAGGTGCTAAGTGACTCGGGCACCGGATGGTTGCGACTGCGCGTGTTGCCGCAGCAACAGGTGGGGTGGATTTCGACCTCTTTGGTCAGAAAAACACCAGACTGACGTGGAGCAATGATTGTTCCCATACTCTGTGCACCCTAGCTTGGGGCTGGTTCAGAATCGGGAAAATCATGCAGAAAACCATTCTAATTACTGGCTGCTCATCGGGCATCGGACTGGATGCGGCGCATGGGATGCGCGCGCGGGGTTGGCGCGTGTTTGCCTCGTGCAAACAACAGCGCGATTGCGACCGGTTGCGGGCGCAGGGGTTTGAAAGCCCGCGCATTGATTATACCGACACGGCCAGCATATCGTCGGGTTTGAACGAAGTGTTGGAGGCCACCGGAGGCACCCTGGACGCGCTGTTCAACAATGGCGCACATGGCCTGCCCGGCGCGGTCGAGGACCTGCCGACCGAAGGCCTGCGTCAGATTTTCGAGGCGAACTTCTTTGGCTGGCACGAACTGACCAGACAGGTCATCCCGATAATGCGCAATCAAGGACACGGGCGAATCGTTCAGAACTCTTCGGTGCTGGGTCTGGTGGCCTATCCGTGGCGCGGCGCCTATGTGGCCACGAAATATGCAATCGAAGGGCTGACGGATACACTGCGCCTAGAACTGGCTGATACGGGGATCAAGGTCATTTTGATCGAACCCGGCCCGATCACATCTAAAATCCGCGAAAACTCGATCCCGTTCTTCGAGCGGTTCATCAACTGGCAAAACTCGGCCCTGCGCGAGCGTTATGAGTCCTCTTTGTTGAAAAGACTGTATGAATCGTCGGGGCCGGATCGGTTTGAACTGCCCGCATCAGCAGTTACGACCAAGCTGGCCCACGCCGTAGAATCCAAGCGCCCGCGCCCCCGATACTATGTGACAACACCTACATTTATCGCCGGTTGTTTGCGCCGCATCCTGTCGACACGTGCGATTGACCGCATCCTTGCAGGGGTCTGAGGCGAAATAACCCGTTCGCTTTTGGCACGCACGGGGCTAGATGATAGCCCTAGGCAAACAGAAACGCGGACGGTGTACTCATGGACCTAATGATGGTCATTTTGCTTTTGGCCATGGCGGCGGTTGTCGTCGTATTGGCGCTTGGCATCTCGAATTTTGGCAAAAGCGGCAGGGACGCGGCACTGAAAAGCAACAAGTATATGCGCCTGCGTATCCTGTTTCAGTTCATCGCCGTGATTCTGATCGTGCTTTACGTCTGGCTGCGCGGTCAGGGAGGTCAGTAAATGGTCGTATTGAACAAGATTTACACCCGCACCGGTGATGATGGCAAAACCGCTCTCGGCAATGGCGAACGCGTTGCCAAATACTCGGGCCGCGTGACCGCTTATGGCACCGTGGACGAGTTGAACGCCTTTGTCGGCGTCGCCCGGACCGAGGCAGATGGGGATGTCGAAGCTGCACTCGCCCGCATTCAGAATGACTTATTTGATCTGGGCGCAGATTTCTGTCGTCCCGATATGGAAAAGGATGCCGAAGCAGACTATCCGCCTCTGCGCATCGTGCCCTCGCAGATTGACCGGCTCGAGGTTGAAATCGACGCGATGAACGAAGCCTTGGAACCGCTGCGCAGTTTCATCCTGCCCGGTGGCTCGCGTCTTGCGGCGCATCTGCATGTATGTCGAACCGTATCTCGCCGGGCCGAACGGCTTGCGGTTGAGCTGACCAACATGGAGCCGGTCAACGAAACCGCAGTCAAGTACCTGAACCGTCTGAGCGACTGGTTCTTCGTCGCAGCCCGTTGTGCCAATGAAAACGGAACCGAAGATGTTCTGTGGGTTCCGGGCGCGAACCGCTGAAAGCGGCGTTGCGTCCAGTGGACGCGGCGGCGACCGGAAGGGCGAAGCCCCGGCCCGACGGGCGGGCGCAAACCGATAGCTTCCTGCCTTTTTGGGTGGGTGTGTGGTGCTTGGTCACGTCAAAAATAGCAAAACGCGACGTCCGTTGCAGATGACGTGACGATTTTGCCCTGTTGCCGCCTGAATTGAATCGCTATTCAAGCCCTCATGAACATTGGTGGAGTCGCGACGCGGCTTGCCGTTTTTTGTGAGGAGCTAGCGCAAAATGAAGGTACTCGTGCCTGTCAAACGCGTGATTGACTATAACGTTAAAGTTCGCGTCAAAGCGGATGGCAGCGGTGTCGATCTCGCCAATGTCAAAATGTCGATGAACCCGTTCGACGAAATTTCTGTCGAAGAGGCAATCCGTCTGAAAGAAGCCGGCAAGGCAGACGAAGTCGTCGTTGTTTCTATCGGCGTAAAACAAGCCCAGGAAACACTGCGCACTGCGCTGGCCATGGGCGCGGACCGTGCCATCCTGGTCATTGCTGCAGATGATGTCCATCAGGACATCGAACCCCTGGCCGTTGCCAAGATCCTGGCCAAAGTGGTCGAGGAAGAGCAGCCCGGTATCGTTCTGTGCGGCAAGCAGTCTATCGACAACGACATGAATGCAACTGGTCAGATGTTGTCAGCTCTTTTGGGCTGGTCACAAGGCACCTTTGCGTCCGACATCGACATCGACATCGACGGCGACAGCGCAAAGATCACTCGCGAAGTCGATGGTGGCATGCAAACCATCAGCGTCAAAATGCCGACAATCGTGACCGTGGACCTGCGCCTGAACGAGCCCCGTTACGCGTCGCTGCCCAACATCATGAAGGCGAAGAAAAAGCCGCTGGACGAGAAAACCGCCGCCGATTACGGCGTCGACGTCTCGCCGCGCCTGGAAGTCGTCAAAACCGAAGAACCACAGGCACGTGCCGCTGGCATCATCGTCGGCTCGGTAGACGAGCTTGTCGCGAAACTCAAAGAAGCGGGGGCTGTGTAATGGCTGTTCTTCTTCTCGCCGAAGTCAACAATGGTGAACTGGCGCTGGACGCAACCGCCAAAGCTGTAAACGCAGCAAAGGCACTGGGTGATGTAACCGTTCTGGCCGCAGGCGGTTCCGCTGCTGCTGCCGGTGAAGCTGCCGCCAAGATCACCGGCGTCTCAAAGGTTCTGGTCGCCGAGGACGAATCGCTGGGCCATCGCCTGGCGGAATCCACTGCTGCGCTGATCGTAGGTCTGGCTGATGGTTATGAGCACATCGTTGCCCCCGCCACCACCGATGCCAAGAACGTTATGCCGCGCGTTGCCGCGCTGCTGGACGTCATGGTCATCTCGGACGCGTCCGGTGTCGTCGACGGCTCGACCTTCGAACGCCCAATCTATGCGGGCAACGCGATCCAGACCGTCAAATCTGTGGACGCCAAAAAAGTCGTCACTTTCCGAACCGCAAGTTTTGATGCTGCGGGCGAAGATGGCTCGGCAGCCGTTGAGACCATCTCGGTCGGCGAGAACCCCGGTCTATCGTCCTGGGTCGAAGACAAGGTAGCCACAAGCGACCGCCCCGAGCTGACTTCGGCTGGCGTTGTTGTGTCGGGTGGCCGTGGTGTCGGTTCTGAAGAGGACTTCAAGCTGATCGAAGGTCTCGCTGACAAGCTGGGGGCCGCAGTAGGCGCATCGCGCGCCGCAGTCGACTCGGGCTATGCTCCGAACGATTGGCAGGTGGGTCAGACCGGCAAGGTTGTTGCCCCGGATCTGTATGTCGCTGTCGGCATCTCGGGTGCGATTCAGCATCTGGCAGGTATGAAAGACTCTAAAATCATCGTGGCAATCAACAAAGACGAAGAAGCGCCGATCTTCCAGGTTGCCGATTACGGTCTGGTCGCCGACCTGTTCCAGGCCGTTCCGGAACTGACCGAGAAACTCGGCTGATCAACGGGCTAGACTTTTCCACGAAGAATCTTGCATTGGGCCCGCCATCGGCGGGCCCTTTTCATTGCAGGTTTCTGATCGGACCGACCAAGGCGTCAGCAATCGACCTGTGTGCCGCAGGACCTATCATATATTCCGCCATGGGCTGTTGCAGTGTTCCAAACAGCATATCTTCAAGCTCATCGGACTGCCCCGACACGCTGACCGTCACCTCAACGATCTCGGCGCTGAGAGGGCGCAGGGCCTCGATCATCTGTGGCGTGATCCGAATATCAGCACCGTGCTTGGGCTGATCACTTTCTGCCTCACGCAGGACCTGCAAATTCAACAAGACAACAGGCGCTTCAAGCGCCTCAACAAGCCCCCCAATGCGGTCGATCCAATTCCGTCGCAGCTCTTCTGTGATTACCTCGAACCGCGCATCATTGCGGCCCTGCAACAAAATCATCAGGTGATGTACGAAATGGACATCGGCAAAGTCGATCTCGGGATAGAGAGATTTCAGATCCTCTGTCGGAGCCAAAAAACGGTCGTTGCGTCGGGGATGAACCCGGTAGAATCGATTGGACTGCCCCAATATGTCGCTAAGCTGAACCAAGCAGAGCTCTGCTTGGTTCAGTAAACCCCTCAACTCCGTGTCATCGCACAGCGCATCTACACCGCAAAAAAGACTTCCGAAATTCAGGCATCGTCTGTCCAACCTCTCTTCGAGAACTGCCGCGAATGGCTGCTCGACGAATCGCCCGAATGTTTCGGTCCCACCTGCGCAGGCCACAAATGACGTCTCCAGCGAACGCATTGGCCCACGAAACCACAATCGTGACTCACCGTATTGGCACACGTCATGCTCGAGTCGCCCCGAGCCAGCTTGATGATAGCTCATATCACTCACCCAATTTTCACCCGGATGCCATCTTGCAGCCGCAAGTCTTGAGAATCTCCTAATGTGCGCATTTGAAGCAAAGTCGAACGGTCTGATCCCCTTGCCGCCCGCCCCGATCTGCCGATAGTGTCATCCTACCCCGTGGCACAGAGGCATCAAAAAATGGATGTAAAATCAGTCGGAGTGATTGGCGCAGGCCAAATGGGCAATGGTATCGCCCACGTACTGGCTTTGGCGGAATATGACGTTCTGCTGAACGACGTTAGCCAGGACGCGCTGAACAGCGCCATGGCGACGATTGAAGGAAATATGGCGCGCCAGGCATCGCGCGGAAAAATTTCGGATGAGGAGATGCAATCCGCGCTGAAACGCATCACGACTACAATGGAGCTGCCAAAGCTGGGCCAGACTGACCTGGTGATCGAGGCCGCAACCGAGCGTGAGACCGTCAAACAAGCCATTTTCGAAAGTTTGCTGCCACATCTGCAACCGCATACAATCCTGACGTCAAATACGTCATCTATTTCGATCACACGTCTGGCGAGCCGAACAGACCGGCCCGAACGCTTTATGGGTTTTCACTTCATGAACCCAGTTCCGGTGATGCAACTGGTTGAACTGATCCGGGGCATTGCTACGGATCAACCAACATTTGCTGCCTGTAAGGCCGTTGTAGACCGCCTGGGCAAAACCGCCGCCAGCGCCGAAGATTTCCCGGCTTTCATTGTCAACCGCATCCTGATGCCGATGATCAACGAGGCCGTATACACCCTGTATGAAGGCGTGGGGAATGTTCAGTCGATTGACCAATCGATGAAATTGGGCGCAAACCACCCGATGGGACCGCTAGAACTCGCTGACTTTATCGGCCTAGACACCTGTTTGGCCATTATGAACGTGCTGCATGATGGATTGGCCGATACCAAATATCGCCCTTGCCCGCTGTTAACGAAATATGTCGAAGCGGGCTGGCTGGGACGTAAAACGCAGCGTGGTTTTTATGACTATCGGGGCGATGCCCCGGTGCCGACCCGGTAAAGGCCACCGCCCGGAATTCATCCGGGCGCAGCCACGAGATTGTCCTGATCAGGTGAAATTGCAGGTCAGAGCTTGGTTGCCTGCCCCAGACCCAGCGTGTGTTTTCTGAGCCAAGCCATAAAGCCGCGCGGATCTCGTTCCAGCAGCTGCATATCCTCATCCGAGATCGGTTCTCCGATCACCGGGGATTGCGGTTTGTTGCAGGATCGAACGATCTCGTGCAGCAACAAACCCTGCCGCAGAATCGCAGAAAGCTTGTTGGCGATCTGGTAGGCACGCGAATTCCTGCCAGGGAAAAAGATCGGCAGGACCTGCGCGCCGGATCGACGGATCATTTTGGCCGTGAACACGTTCCACTCACGCTCGATCACCGGCCCGAACCAGTCATCCGAAGACATCACGACGCCTGAAGGGAACAAGGCCACAACACCCCCGTTTTTCAGATGCTCCATCGCATTGCCGCGCATCTCAAGCATCTTGGCCTGTGCCTCGGGATCGTGCGGGAAGGGCACCGGAATCATGAACGACGTCGCCGCTTCGTCCAAACCTGTCAGAACCGAACGGGTCAAGATCCGATAGTCGCTGCGGACCCTGCCGATCAGCTCTGCCAGAATCATGCCGTCGACCATGCCATGGGGATGGTTGGCTACGACGACCACGGGCCCCGTTTTCGGAATACGCGCGATCTGTTCCTCTGGCGTGGTCAGGTCGATGCCCATTATGTTAAGCGCACCTGCCCAGAACCGTTGGCCGCGGAATTGTTCATTCTGCTTCTCGAACTTGTTAACCATACCCAAAATGGTCAACTTACCCGTACACCATTCAATGGTGCGGATCGCTGTTGCAGTCCAAGGGTCGTCGAACGAGTTTGCGTAGGTCAGGGTTTTACGATCATAGATCTCGCCCTGGTCCTTGGTCCCATCCACCACCGGGCCTGTCTTGGTCTCGTGCGTTGTTTCCGCCAATTCCTGGTTATCCCGTTCTTCGTATCACGGCGGGTGCGGTCAGAAACCTTCTCCGAACTTGTCGTTCACCAGAGTCTCCAACGCATCAGCCAACGCCTCAGCATCCGGTCCGGACGTCTCGACGTCAATAGTCGTTCCACGAGACGCTGCCAACATCAAAAGACCCATAATGCTGTCGCCGGATGCGGAAAGCCCGTCTTTCGACACCTCGGCCTGAGCGTCGAACCCTTCTACCAACTCGACCAGCTTGGCCGAGGCGCGGGCATGCAGGCCCTTTTCATTGATAATTTTCAAGCTTCGGGTGGTCATTCTTTATCTGTCCGGTTCTCGTCAAACGTCACATTTTGCGCATTGATATACTTACGTCCAGCTTCCATTGCCTGCCGCACGGCTTCGCCAATCGGCAGGTGGCGGGATTTGGCCAGTTTTATCAACATGGGAAGATTTGCGCCGTAAAGGATACGGCGATCCTGCGGCGCGCAGGCACGCAGGCTGAGATTCGACGGGCTTCCGCCAAACAGATCGGTCACGACGACAACACCGTCACCAACATCGACACTGTCGGCGGCCGCACAGATTTCCGATTGCTTCGCTTCGCGATCATGATCGGCCTCGATCGAGATCGCGGCCAGGCCGGGCTGATTGCCGACCACATGCTGCATCGCGGCCAAATATTCTTTGGCCAGCCCACCATGTGCTACGAGTACGATCCCGATCAATCCGGCCTCACATTCAACGATCGTCTTTCCATTTCGCGATGCCTAACTGCCACCTGCTGCCCCCCCTCTGCAAGGGCCTTTGCAACCGCTTCGGCCATTGCAACCGATCTGTGTTGCCCTCCGGTACAGCCAAAGGCCACGGACAGGTAGGCTTTGCCCTCGGCCCGGTAGGCGGGCAACAACAAAGTCAGCAGGTCAACCACCCTTTCGAAGAAAGGCGCATAGTTCGCGTCGGTTTGAATATAGCTCGCCACATCCGAATTGCGACCATCTTCGGCCCGTAGCTCGGGACGCCAGTACGGGTTGGTGAGAAAACGGCAGTCAAAGACCATATCCAATCCGCGAGGCAAACCACGCTTATAGGAAAATGATTCGATGGTTACCGCCAGATGCCGCCCACCCTGAGGTGCAAACCAGCGCTCAACCTCTTCGCGCAGTTGGTGAACATTCAGTGGCGTGGTGTCGATCAACGTATCTGCGAGTTCACGAATTGGGGCCAGCGACTCTTTTTCCTGGCGCACTCCGGTTTCAGGACTCGCATCCGCAGACACCGGGTGACGTCTGCGGGTTTCCGAATACCTGCGCAGAAGGACTTCATCGCTGCAATCGAGATAAAGCGTGGTCAGGTCAACCTGTTCCATCCACCGAAGCTTAGCCAGCAATTCGATGACGCCAATCGTGGAAAAATCGCGGTTGCGTGCATCAATACCCAGCGCCATGGGACGGTCGGTTTTTGGCCCGTCTAATAGACGCAGTAAAAGACCCATGGGAAGGTTGTCGATGGCCTCGAACCCCAGATCCTCTAACACACGGATTGCGGTGGACCGGCCTGCGCCGGATGGGCCGGTGACAAGTACGATGCGTCTTTGGGTCGTCATTGATTGGGCCATTCCGGGTCTGCGCACCCGTTTTTCATCAGTAGCAAGAGCGCTGCTGGTAAATTGGAGACGCCAGCGCCCCGAAGCAAGGGAACAGTTTGCCTCAAGATAAGAATTGAACGGGGTTCTGGCAGGCGCTCGGGTTCTTCTTGCGCCATGTCCACCACAAAGCCAACCGGCACCGGCCCAACCGAGACTGCCCGTAACAGGCCAAGACCTCTTGCCTCGATCAGTCCACCGATATTTGGAGCCGCCTCTGCCAGGGCGAGATTGCCATCCATATACAACCGAACCCGATCGTCCGCGACCAGATCGGCCCCCAACGCCATCATCTGCAAAGACAGCGCTGACTTCCCGGTGCCCGAAGGTCCCACGATCAAAACAGCACGGTCTGCTACCGCGACGCAAGAGGCGTGAACGATGGCAGTATCTTTGTGTTCAACAGAGGAGAGTGCGGACGTGCTCACCGCGTCAAACCGGCAGGCCCACGACAAATCGCGCGCCTTGAGGGTCTGATGTTATGTCCGCTTCGGTCGGGCGGATATTTTCGGCCCAAATCACCCCGCCATGCGCCTCGACGATCTGCTTGGAAATTGCCAGACCCAACCCCGAATTATTGCCGAAATGCTCGGCTGGTCGCTGGGAATAGAACCTTTTGAACACTTTGGTCAGGGCTTGCTCGGGGATGCCTGGGCCGGTGTCTTCAACAACAACCAGAACCCGATCCTCGCGCCGGCGTACCCACACACGTATGGCATCGCTTTCTTCGCAGAAGGAAATCGCATTGGTGATCAGGTTTACGAACACCTGCGCCAATCGCGCCTCAAGCCCGGTCACGGTGATTGGTTCGGGCGGCAGATCAGTGATGTAATCGATTCCCTTGGCGCGCGCATCCTCGCCCAGATACTGACCGAGGTTTCCGATCAGGTTCAACAAATCAAATGGCTGCTCTTCCTCCTTGACCAGTTCGGCATCCAGGCGCGAGGCGTTCGAAATGTCGCTGACCAGACGATCCAGCCGACGGACATCATGTTCGATCACCCCCATCAGCTTGTCGCGCTGGTCGTCTCTTTTAACCATGCGCAACGTGCCCACAGCGGATTGAAGGCTGGCTAGGGGGTTTTTGATCTCATGCGCCACATCTGCCGCGAATTGTTCGTTTGCATCAATCCGGTTGTACAGCGCTGTAACCATGCCGCGCAAAGCTCGGCTGAGTCGTCCGATTTCGTCCGGTCGCGCGCTCAGATCGGGGATGCGGATGCGGCCCGGGTTGACCCCCGCACCGCGGTCTTTACCCATCTCGGCGGCGGATGCCAGGTCGGCCAACGGGTTGGCGATGGTCGATGCAAGGACAAGGCTCAAGCCAACGGAAACCAAAAGCGCCACGACGAACATGCGCAGGATCCGCTCTTGATCACGGCGGGCCAATGCGTCGATTTCTCCGGCGGGACCGGCCATGGCAACTGCGCCAACGGGCTTTCCATCCAGTTGGATCGGGGCCGCAGCAACGATAACCGTTTCGCCTGCATCATCCTGAACCGCCTGAACCTGAATATGCCCGGTCAGCGCCTGTGGAATGATGGCCTGAACGCGTTGGGCCAAGGTTGGCGCTTCGCTGGTTTCATCTTGTTTGAACACTTTGGACAGCCCGGTCCAGACCGCGTTCAAGGCATCACTGATCAGTGTGCTTCCAGTCTGCGCATCAGCTTCTGAGCGCAGCATGACCGGCATCTCTGAGACCGCAGGCGCGCCGCGCGTCCAACCAATCAGCGTCCCTCGGGCATCGTAAACAAAGACTTCACCGCCGACCGGCAGGCTGAGACCAGCCAACGTATCTTTGACATCCAGGATGGCCGCGTCGCGGGTAATGCCAGTCACATTCTGTCGCAGCTGGGTTTCAAATACGTTGCTGACCAACTGCGCATCACCAACCAGGTTCCGGGCGGTCTGCTGCACCTGTTCTTCTCGCGAATTATCCAGATATAGCAATCCGGTGACCAGAATCACCAATGCAATCATGTTGAATGTGATGATCTTGCGCGCCAGAGGCGAGCCCCGCAGGGAAAACAGATTGCGGCGGCCGCGTGTGGCCCTGAGTTCGGCGGAATCGTCGCTCTGGGGGATGACCCAGTCATCTCCAAGAACGACGTCACCGTCGCGTAACTCGTTTTCTTGCTCAGTATCGCGCACGAGACCCAGTAACCCCTTAACTTAGGCCACGCTTATTCTTCGTTGTACCGATACCCAATACCATACAACGTTTCGATGGCCGAAAACTCCGGATCAGCAGCGCGCATCTTTTTGCGCAGACGCTTGATGTGGCTGTCGATCGTGCGGTCATCTACATAGACCTGATCGTCATAGGCAACATCCATCAGCTGATCGCGGCTTTTGACAAATCCCGGACGCTGCGCCAAGGCCTGCAGCAACAAGAACTCGGTCACTGTCAAAGAGACATCCGATCCCTTCCAACTCACCGCGTGGCGCAAGGGGTCCATCCGCAATTCGCCCCGTTCCATCACCTTGGCGTCGCCTGTGTTGGCAGCCACGGGATCACCCGAGGTCGCTTCCTGACGGCGCAGCAAGGCCCGTATCCGTTCTACCAGCAACCGTTGCGAAAAGGGCTTTTTGACATAATCATCAGCACCCATGCGCAAACCCAGAACTTCGTCGATCTCGTCATCTTTCGAAGTCAGAAAGATCACCGGCATCTGAGTCTTCTGCCGCAGTCGCTGCAGCAAATCCATGCCATCCATACGCGGCATCTTGATATCCAGCACTGCCATATCGGGCAGCTTCTTGTTAAACGCATCCAGAGCAGCCTGCCCGTCGTTATACGTTTCTACCTCGAAACCCTCGGCTTCGAGCGTCATGGATACGGACGTCAGAATGTTCCTGTCGTCATCCACCAGTGCAATCTTTGACATCGGGTTAACCCCTATTCCTGCTCTCATACGAAACAATTCGCTTATTTGTAGGGCATTTTTGTCGTTTTTATGGCCGCGAATCAATCGCCATCTACGAATCGTGCGATTGTTGTCACACACATGCGGCAAAAAAGCCGTTAATGGTCTTCGAAAAGTGTCTGTATTTCCGGCAGAAAAAACATGGTGGCGCTAAACCTGAACTTGGTTGCGCTAACTGCGCCAAACCGTCCTGTTCACGCCCTAAACGACCATGATAAGACCCGCCCAATCGCCGGTTTTCCCGGTACACTGCCCCAAGAGCGCACCTTGGCCAATCTGCCGCCGCGCCGCCACAGGAGAAGACACACATGACATCTGGACGGGTGAACCCGCAATTCCGCCTCGAAGATCAGGGCATCGAGGGTCTGGGCAATGTCTATTACAACTTCATGGAACCGGCACTGATTGAAGAAGCCCTCAAGCGGGGTGAAGGTACACTTGGCAATGGCGGAGCTTTTCTTGTCAGTACCGGCAAGTTCACTGGCCGTTCTCCCAAGGACAAACATGTTGTCCGCACCGACAGTGTCGCCGATTCGATCTGGTGGGAAAACAACGCCGAGATGAGTCCCGAGGGTTTCGAAACGCTTTATGCCGATATGATCGAGCATATGAAGGGTCGTGACTATTTTGTGCAGGATCTGGTCGGTGGCGCCGACCCCGCTTATTCGATCAACGTGCGCATGGTCACCGAACTGGCATGGCACAATCTGTTCATCCGTCACTTGCTGCGCCGCCCGGATCGTGAAGACCTGGATGAGTTCATCGCGGATTTCACAATCATCAACTGTCCCAGCTTCCAGGCTGATCCGGCCAAGCACAACTGCCGTAGCGAGACAGTGATCGCACTGAACTTCGACCGCAAATTGATTCTGATCGGCGGCACAGAATATGCTGGCGAAAACAAGAAGTCCGTCTTCACCCTGCTGAATTACATGCTGCCCGAAAAAGGCGTGATGCCGATGCATTGCTCGGCGAACCACGCGGTCGGCAATCCCGTTGATACCGCAGTCTTCTTTGGCCTCTCGGGAACTGGCAAGACCACCCTGTCCGCTGATCCGGCCCGCACCTTGATTGGCGATGACGAACATGGATGGTCAGACCGTGGCACTTTCAACTTCGAGGGCGGGTGCTATGCCAAGACGATCAACCTGAACGCCGAGGCCGAACCCGAGATCTATGCAACCACCAGCAAATTCGGCACCGTGATCGAGAATATGGTTTTCGATCCCGAGACCAAGGAGCTGGATTTCGAAGATGACTCGCTGACCGCAAACATGCGTTGCGCCTATCCGCTCGAGTATATCTCCAATGCCTCGAAAAGCGCGTTGGGCGGGCATCCGAAGAACATCATCATGCTGACTTGTGACGCGTTTGGTGTTCTGCCCCCGATTGCGCGGCTGACCCCGGCTCAGGCGATGTACCACTTCCTGTCGGGCTTCACCTCGAAGGTTGCTGGCACAGAGCGCGGCGTGACCGAGCCCCAACCCACATTCTCGACATGCTTTGGCGCGCCGTTCATGCCGCGTCGCCCAGAAGTCTATGGCAACCTGCTGCGCGACAAGATCGCCCAGCACGGCGCGACCTGCTGGCTGGTGAATACCGGCTGGACTGGCGGCGCCTATGGCGTTGGCAGCCGGATGCCGATCCGTGCGACCCGCGGTTTGCTGACTGCCGCTCTGGATGGATCGCTTCGGGATGCGGAATTCCGCAAGGATGCAAATTTTGGCTTTGATGTGCCGGTTTCCGTCCCCGGTGTCGCCGAAGTTCTGCTGGATCCGCGTCGCACCTGGGACGACCAGGCCGCTTTCGATAAACAGGCTGAGAAGCTGGTTCAGATGTTTGCCGAAAACTTTGAGCAGTATCTGCCTTTCATCGACGAAGACATCAAAGCCGTAGCAATCGGCTAATGTTGCAAAAGGGGGCCAACCTCTCCCCTTTTTTCGGACAGCACATCTGCAGGCAATCGTCCTTATTCGTCTAACGTAAGGTGTCCTTACAAATTCGTTGCCCGATTTGCCGGTTTAAGCTATCCAATGATGTCATTAAGACAAATTCGCCCGACGCAATCGCGCCGGGCGTTGTTTAAAAAATACCTTGGGTAACTCAGCCGCGCACTCACATTCGCGAATTGAGAAACCTAATCAGATAGCAAGTGTATGCCAATGGGGATGAGTGTCAATATGAGACCTTCTGAACATTCAGATTTCAGTTCGTCTCATACCGCTGCTTTGTCGCAGCGCGTGACATGGGAAACGACAGGTAACGAAATGACTGAAATCTTGAAACTGACCGAACTGCGCAAACTGATGCAAAGCATGGAGCGCACGCTGGGGCTGGAACAACTCTCACCGGTAGAGCGCGATATCTATTACGCCGCCGAAGAACTGTCCAAAGCTGACCAGGAAGTTCGGACATTTGGCTTGATTGAACACACGCTTGTGCAAAGCGTCTCGCGCCCGACCTTTTTTCGTGCGCTGAAGTCGCTGGTGCAGAAGGGGTATTTGTCACAAAGCGGTAGCGCGAACCGTGGACGGTATGTTGTGCATGCGCCTAAGTAATAAAGCGTTTGATCTGCGCATTGCTGGCTGACCGCCGTGCGCAGATGGGCCTCTGAAACGTTCTTTGCCTCACTGGCCTACGTGATTGCCTCGTTCCTTACGTTCGAGGTTCTGATGCCACTGCAGAACGTATTCTTCCCCGAATATCCCAGCAAGGCCAGCTTGCTGTTTCTCCCGCATGGTGTGCGTGTGCTCTCTGCTTGGTTGTTGGGGTGGCGGGCGATTTTTGCGCTCTTGCCCGGTGTCTTTCTTGTCTTTGCCTTTCTCGGCGGAAGCGACGTCTTCCTGCCCAACCGTCTGGCCGCCATAGCAATCGCCGTCACAACCGTTCCTGCTGTATTTTACCTATGCAAATGGATCGGCTTCGATCTGTTCCCCCACCCGGACCGCAAACCATGCTGGTCCTGCGTCATGGGGGTCGGGATCGTCACGTCAATATTGGTGTCCGTACTGACCAATCTGGCTTTTGGCAGCGGTGGGCTGGAATATATCGCCTTCCTGATCGGCGATATCTCGGGCCTGTTCTTTCTGATGCTGGGGCTTTATTTCACGCTGCGCGCGATAGATCGGCGTGCCTAGCCCATCAGCCCGCGTCGCAACAGGTTCAGCCCTGCGATAAGCAGCACGAACAGGGTGATCTTGCGAAACAGCGCCTGATCTATGCGCGACTGCAGTTGCAACCCTACCCACATGCCAGCCAGCCCCGGTAGCACCAGAGCAGCCGAGAACGGCGCGGTTTCGGCGCGGAAAATCCCGGAGCCCATATGCGCGAACAGCAAGCCCAACGCCCCCAAACCATAGATGACCCCCTGCACCCGCATCTGCACCGCTTTCGGGGTGTTTAAGGCGGTCAGATAGGCCACGGTTGGTGGTCCCCAAATTCCAGACATCCCCCCGACAAAGCCTGCAACCGCGGCGATCATGGCCTCTATTCGGGCAGATGGGCTGGCCAATTTCAGACGCAGCCCCAATACTTGGATCAATGCAAAGACTGTCACCGGGATGCCAATCATCAACAAAAAAGTTGATGCTGGCACTGCGCTGACCAACTGAGCACCAATCAGCAGAAACACCAACCCGACAACCAGAAATACACGGAACTGACGGATCGAGGACACGGCGGCCGGAACACCCCCGCGCAATGCCTGCACCCCATTTGTCACCAGGGTTGGCAGGATAAGCCCCGCGATCGCCATATCCGGCGAAAGGAACATGCTCAGCCCCGAGATCAGAACCATTGGCATGGCAAACCCGACCATGCCTTTGACCCAACCGGCAATGAAGGCAACCCCACAGGCCAGCAGCAGTTCTTGGGCAGAGAGCATAGAAAACAACGTCATGTCCCCCTGATATCACTCCTGACGGGTGCTGCACTGCAAAAATGATCAAGCAACTTTAGAACTTTTTAGTCGCATAATTCGTATTTTTGTTGCGCTGCATGTGCAGCATGATATGACCAGACGACTTTAGGAGAAAGCTGATTCATGGCCCATGACGGACAGGATATGACCCAGATGATTACATCCGCGATTTTGCCCGAGCTTCTAACGCTGACACGTGCGGCTCTGCCCGCCGTGGAGACCGTATTCGAACGCGCCCGCGAGTCGGTTCGCGCGATGGTGACAGAAGATGGTCGCGTGTCCGGCGCTCTGATCGAGGCCAATCAGACCGCCGCTCATGGGTTGGCATGGCTGGCGACATACAACCAGTCGCTGCAGCAAATGCAACGCTGGGCCGATGCTTTGGAGGCAGAAGGCAAATTCGGCGAGATCGAACAGCTGCTGCACCAAATCGCCTTTGGTGAATACTTGCATCAGGTCGCGGGCGGCATCCCAATGAACCAGGGTGAGATTTTGCGTCTTCAGGACATGGGTCTGGGCTGGGACGCGCTGTCCGGTTTCCAATGCGCCGAAGTTCAGACACTGATGGCACAGGCCAATTCACAGGCCGCACGCGGTCGCTTGGTTGAACTGATGGAAGAACAGGCCGGTGCCACGATGTTCGGAACGTCGGGCTTGGACGAAGAACTGGAAATGATCCGCGACCAGTTCCGCCGCTATGCCCAGGAAAAAGTCGAACCAAACGCCCATGATTGGCACCTCAAGGATGAGCTGATCCCGATGGAGATCATCGAGGAACTTGCCGAGATGGGTGTCTTTGGCCTGACCATCCCCGAGGAATTCGGCGGGTTTGGCCTGTCCAAAGCCTCGATGTGCGTGGTGTCCGAAGAATTGTCGCGCGGCTATATCGGCGTCGGTTCGCTGGGCACCCGGTCCGAGATTGCGGCCGAGTTGATCATTGCCGGCGGAACGGATGAGCAGAAAGCCCAGTGGTTGCCCAAGATCGCCAGCGCCGAGATTCTGCCGACGGCTGTTTTCACCGAACCCAACACGGGCTCGGACCTGGGCAGCCTGCGCACCCGTGCGGTCAAGAATGCGGATGGTGATTACGAGATCACCGGCAACAAGACCTGGATCACCCATGCGGCGCGAACCCATGTGATGACTTTGCTGGCACGCACCAACTCTGACACCTCCGATCATCGCGGCCTGTCGATGTTCCTGGCGGAAAAGACGCCCGGCACGGACGACAACCCCTTCCCCACCCCCGGCATGACTGGCGGTGAGATTGAAGTGCTGGGTTACCGCGGCATGAAGGAATACGAGCTGGGCTTTGATGGCTTCAAGGTCAAGGGTGAGAACCTTTTGGGTGGCGAAGAAGGCAAGGGATTTAAACAGCTCATGGAAACCTTCGAATCCGCCCGCATCCAGACCGCAGCCCGCGCCATCGGTGTGGCCCAAAGCGCGCTGGACATCGCCATGCAATATGCGCAGGACCGCAAACAGTTCGGCAAGTCGCTGATCAACTTCCCCCGCGTGTCCGGCAAGCTGGCGATGATGGCCGTCGAGATCATGATCGCACGACAGCTGACCTATTTCTCGGCTTGGGAAAAAGACAACGGTCATCGCTGCGATCTTGAGGCCGGGATGGCCAAGCTGCTGGGCGCCCGCGTGGCCTGGGCTGCTGCCGATAACGGCCTGCAGATCCACGGCGGCAACGGCTTTGCACTGGAATACAAGATCAGTCGCGTGCTGTGTGACGCACGTATTCTCAATATTTTTGAAGGGGCTGCCGAAATTCAGGCACAGGTGATCGCGCGGCGTCTGCTGGGCTGACCTGTTACGGCAATCCTGTTTCCCCAACTCGACCCGGCGCACGCGCCGGGTTTTTTTTGCCCGCAATACTACAATCTTCTGTTCCCAGTATTATTATTGATACCTGCCCTCATGTCCACGCTCGACCATGACCAGCCGCAGCACAAACTTCCCCCTATCACTGCGTCGATTATCCCGGTAGATCAGCGATTGATCACGAACCAGCGGCGAACACATGACCCGATCCATTCTTGTCCTTCTGGCCACGCTTGCGGCACTGGCCCTTGCCGGCTGTGCCACCCCTCAACCGACCGCAACGCAGAACGACATAGACGAGCTGGCGCTCGCCATCCGTTCTATGGGCCCTGAGGTTGATCCAGCCGAGGCACAGAAGGCGGCCACCATTGCCTATACCTATTCGCAGCGTCTGGCCCGAGAATGGCAGGTCACCGACCCGGCCATCATCCACAACGCCAAGGTCATTAACGGATTTCGTGAGCGCGGCCTGTGCAACGACTGGGCCGAAGCGATGACCAGCCGTTTAAGGGCAGAAAACTTCCGCACCCTGGAAATGCACTGGGCTACATCACCGCCAACGCCGCTGAGGATCATCCACCATTCCGCAGTGATCAGCGCAAAGGGCGACACGATGTTCGAAGGCATCATCCTTGACCCATGGCGCAACAGTGGCGCGCTGACATGGGCGCCAACGCGCGAAGATACGCGATACAACTGGCGTACCCGCATGGAGGTGCGCACCGCTTTGCTAAACGGAGAGCAACCCTACTGAGGTCAGGACGGGGTCTTACACTGGCTGATCCGTTCCGCCACCACGGGCAGCATCCGCGCAGCCACCAGCTTTGACCCTTCGGGCGTCAGATGCGTGTAATCGACATACAGCACCTTGTCTTTGTGGAGGGGGCCGCCGATCTCGGCAATATCGGTGAAAGGCACATTGGCCTCTTCAAACAAAGCAGGGAAATCGACCCGCGCGCGATGCATCAGATCTTCGCGTCCCGGCTTGTACCAATCCCGCGTGAGCTGGGCGATTTCGCGGTCGGTCTTGCTTAGGACATTGGTGTCCTCATAGACGACCTCAGGCTGCAAAAAGACGTGATAGCAAAACCCGTGGTAGTCGCCGAATGTTTCGATCAGCTTGTAATTGCGCAAAAATCCGACCTTTGCAGTCTGCGCAAGCTCTGCTGAAAAGTCTCTTTGCAAGGCGGTAACATCCCCATACGTGATATTTTTGGGGATTTCATAGCGGTCGAACAAGCCTTGCGTAAATTTCGAAGCCAGTTTGAAGGTATAGGAATACTGCGCCGGGTACCGCAGGAACGCATAGGCTGAAAAGAAGGGTTTGCGATCATTCAAGGCGTCAATCATGCGTGCGGACGAGTAAGCATAACTTTGGACCGGATTATCGACCCCAACATTGTAAAAATCATTGTGGCCATCCAGAAACACAATCATGTCCGGGCTGTACTCATATAGCGTCTCGTACAGGTACAACACATGTTGAAAACTGTGATACGCAACAACTCCGGCGTTGATCACCTCAATCGTCACACCGGGCATCTGATCGCCCAACCGCTCGCGCAGGTCCTGCTGCAGGAAATACGCAACCGTTTCCTGATTGGTGAGCGTTGGGTGGTCAGGATAAATACTGCCCTGCGATCCGATGGCATAAGCAGTTGAGCCACCCATCAGAAAAATGCGGAACGTGTCGTCGGGTTTTGGCTGTTCAATCAGCGTATCGTGGCGGAACCCTTGATCGGAATGGATACGCTGCCCGCCAGTATCAAATCCTCGCTGATAGTCTGGGTTCAGTTTGTGACCACGGATCGAAGAGTATAGATGTCGCTCTGCCGTATTGCCCAGCGTGTTGTCATACACATAAACCACGGTGAAATACGAAAGCAGTTCAACCAGCAGGAAGAGAAAGAGGGCATAGATCAAAATCATAAAAAACTTGGTTACAGGTCGCATCCGCCCCATGCCAACATCATCATTTCCGCTCACTACGAAGCTCCAATTCTATCAGGTCAAAATCAAATAAACCTGGCGTAGATACCGGTGTAAAAATTCCACCTAACTGCCCAAATCTTAGGAAAGGCCCGTTATTCGCTTTCAATATGTCCAAGATGTTTTGCAAGTCAACGGTCAGCATTGTATCCGATTCTTTACCTAGTCGGTTCAAAACAATGCGTCCAAGCCCAGGAAACTGTTCTTCGCTGAATTCAGGAATTCTGCCATGTTGCGTTACATAATGCTGCTTTCCCTTTCCGGATTACTCCAATGTCAGAAGGATGAAACCGTTGCGGCCTATGGTGCTGCCGAACGGGAATGGGCCCTGCAAGAGATCAACGGTCAGCCCTACAATGCCAGTGCCTTATTGCGATTTCTGGAAGAAGGCAAAGTAGCGGGCAACGCCCCCTGCAACAGCTACACGGGCAGGCTTAACGCGCCCTATCCATGGTTTGAGCTGACCAGCCTGACAGCGACCCGTGCCGCCTGTGCCGGGCTTGAGGCAGAAGGGATCTATTTCGCCGCCCTGCTTGCCATGACCCAATCCGAAGTATCAGGGAACCTGCTGATATTGCGCAATGAGGACGGGCAGGAAATGGTGTTCAAAGCTGCCGATTGATCTGATCAATAAACCGCGCCCGTGCGCCGGGCAGAGGGTTGTTCCCCAACGACGGAGCGACATGGTTTTCTAGAAAATGTCCGGTGGTCAACAATCCTTGCACCAATTCGGTATCCGGCGCGTCGCCCACGCCACGTAGGCAAGGTGGCAAGGGAAGCAACCTATCCACCCAGTCCCCTGCCCCATCAACGCTGACCGCACGACCTGTTTTCGGAGATACATATTCCAAACCTTCTGTTACCCCGGTCACGGCACAGCGTGTCAGGTCAAGGCCAAACCCCAGCTCTTCCAGCAGCGACAATTCCCACCGCAGATAGGCAAGCACCCAAATTTCGTCCTGACCCAGCAGGTCCATCAACTGTTCGGTTTGTTTATAGATGCGCGGATGCGCTTCGCGCTCAGGCAAACAGAACGAGAGCAGGGCCACCACCGCATTCAATCCGGCCAGCGCAAGCCTACCCGAAAACGCCGCCGCCGCCCGCGACCGCAGGGGCTCGACCTGAAAAGTGCCGATATGCTCCTCGAGCCGCGCGCGCCAAAGCACATCTAATTGCGCCCCGGGCTGCAGAATCGGCGCGATCTTGCGGCTGGTTCCACCACGTACGACGCCGGCATGACGACCGTGGCCTTCGGTAAAGACCTCGATAATTGCCGCCGTTTCGCCATGGCGGCGTGAGGTCAGAAGTATGCCGTGGTCGCGCCAGTCCAAAGCGTGTCCAATCTTGTGGGGTCAGTCCTGCCCGAGCAAAAGAACGCAAAGCCGGGACCACTGCAAGAGAGACCGGGAAATCGACGACCTATTGGGTCAGAACGTGACCCCCGCGTGGATCAGGATGCCCAGGACCATAAGAAGGTTCAGCACCATAGAAATGCCGTTGCCAACATAGATGGGCAACTTCTTGACGATCAGACCGTAGATGAACCAAAGCAAAGACAACGCCGCATAGAGCGACCATGTTAACAGCGATTGGCCCGACGCATGTTGAGAGTGGGTAAAGAAGAGCTTCACAAGCTGTGGAAGCGTGGCAAATGGACCTAAAATGCCGACAAATACCATGAAGCCCTCGAAGTGCTTCATCACGAGACCAAGGTTTGACTTTATGAACTTCTGACTAAATGTTTCAGCCAACGTAAGACCTCTATCCTCGTCATATGCTGCAACAACCCGTTTCAGCACCATCCGATAAATACGCATACGAATAGCGAAAATGGACCATCTTACCAAGACCTATGACATAACTTTGGCAGAGGCCTGCACCGCGTCTGTGCTACTACCGCTAATCCAGACCGTCCTCACCCAGCAAATGGCGCCCCTGCCGGTCTTCGACCTCAATCACCCAGAGGTCAGGGTCAAAGCTGCGCTGGCGTTGGATAGCCTCGTCCACATCGACCTCGGGACCAGAGGAGAGTTCAACCCACTTGCGCTCACCGCTCATCAGATCAAAGCTGCGCTGGAAGGCAGTGGCCTGACCGTCCAACGTGTTGAGCTTGATCAAAACCGCGCCGGCTGTGTCGTCACCATGGGCCACAACAAAGGCCGGTATTTCCTGAAATCGTAACCGTGCCAGATAGGCGTGAACCCAGAAGTCTGCCGTCAGTCGCGTCATGCGTTTCCGTCTTTGAATTCCAGACCCATTTCCGAATAGCGCTCGGATTCCTCCAGCCAGTTTGGCCGGACTTTGACCTGCAGGAACAGGTGGATCTTGCGATCAAGGAATTCTTCCAGCTCGGCCCGGGCCGCTTGGCTGACGGCCTTGATGGTCTCGCCCTTTTTGCCCAGAACGATACCTTTATGTCCATCGCGCATGACATAGATTATCTGGTCGATCTTTGCCGACCCGTCCTTGCGCTCTTCCCAATTCTCGGTCTCGACGGTCAGCTGATAGGGCAGTTCCTGATGCAGCCGCAGGGTCAGCTTTTCGCGTGTCATTTCAGCCGCGATCATACGCAACGGCAGATCAGCGATCTGGTCTTCGGGATACAGCCACGGGCTTTCGGGCAATTCGCCCGCCAACCATTTTCGCAGATCGTCAACGCCATGGCCCTTCTCGGCCGAGATCATGAAGGTCTCGGCGAAAGAATAGCGGGAGTTGAGATCGCTGGTCAGGGCCAGCAGCTTTTCTGACTGCACCCTGTCGATCTTGTTGATGGCCAGCGCGACGGTGCGGCCCTGCCCGATCTCGTTCAGACCTTCAAGGATGCGCTCTACGCCCTCGGTGATGCCACGATGCGCTTCGACCATCAGGACAACCACATCTGCATCCGCGGCCCCGCCCCAAGCAGCGGCCACCATTGCCCGATCCAGACGGCGACGCGGTTTGAAAAGGCCCGGCGTGTCCACAAAGACCAGCTGCGCATCACCTTCCATCGCCACGCCCCGGATGCGGGCGCGGGTCGTCTGAACCTTATGTGTCACGATCGAGACTTTGGCCCCGACCATGCGATTCAGAAGGGTGGATTTGCCTGCGTTGGGCTCTCCGATCAGGGCGATAAATCCGGCGCGTGTCGTCATCTGGGGTTTGATCCTGTTTGCAGATGGGCCTCCCTATCGCAGAAAGAGGCAGCGGACCAGAGCGATTTGCAGCTTTGGCACATGCGTTCAGGATGGCATTGGGTGGGGTATGTTGGGCGACCTATCACCGGATAGGACCCGTGTTCGACCGATAGGCATTTCCGGCCAGCCCTCAGGAGACTGACTGTTTTTACCCGGTAGACTAATTCTGCAAACGGTCCAGCAACGACTTGGCAGCCGCCTGTTCGGCCTGACGCTTTGACCCTGCTGTTGCCTGCTCTTCCGCCCCGTCCTGAAGACGCGCAGCAATGGTGAAGACCGGCGCATGGTCCGGGCCAGAACGTCTGACTTCGACATAGCTGGGCGGTTTCTGGCCCCGTGCCTGCGCCCATTCCTGAAGCGCCGTTTTGGCGTCACGGGCGTCGGCCTCGACATCGTGGATGCGATCACCCCAGAGCTTTAGGATAACGGCGCTGGCGACCTCGAACCCGGCGTCGCGATAAACCGCAGCAATGACTGCCTCCATCGCGTCGCCAAGCAAAGCTTGTTTGCGCCGCCCTCCGGACAGCATTTCAGATCGGCCCAATTTCAGTACAGCACCCAAATCAATCTGCAGCGCCACATCTGCACAGGCCTCTTTGCGCACAAGCGCATTGAACCGGGGTGCAAGCTGACCTTCGCTCGCTTTTTTGTCCGCCTCCAGCAAGGCCGTCGCCATCACCAGACCCAGCACCCGGTCGCCCAGAAACTCGAGCCGCTGGTTGTCCGGGCGCGTAGCCGAGGATACCGATCCATGGGTCAACGCGCGCACCAACAGCTCGGGGTTGGCAAATTCATACCCCAGACGCTTTTGAAACGCCTTTATTTCGGCGGATAGCTTCAATTCACGGCCTTAAAGAAACGGTCTCCGCGCCAGGTCCAGAAGAACAGCATCGACCGGCCAGCGGATGAGAACATGATACGATCTGCACGACCAATCAAGTTTTCATAGGGTACATATCCGACACCCCCGGCCGATTGCGGCAGGCGGCTGTCGCTGGAATTGTCGCGGTTATCGCCCATAAAGAAGTATTCGCCTTCGGGCACTGTATAGACGCCGGTATTGTCCGACCCCTGATTACCGATATTGAGCACATCATAGGACACCCCGTTGGGCAGGGTTTCGATCATGCGGGATTTCTCACACACGCCACCACGGCCAACCGGGCCGTTTTCACAGCGCGGGCGCAACCCTTGCGGACCTTGCGGCGCCGCGACCTCGGTGAAGACGCCATCGGGTTGCTGCGGAACCGGAGTACCGTTCAGGATGATCTGGCCCTCGATGATCTGGATACGATCGCCGGGCAGGCCAATCAGGCGTTTGATATAATCGCGGCCCGTTACCGGATGACGGAATACGATCACATCACCGCGCTCGGGATCGCCGGCCCAAATACGGGTGTTGTCATCACTTTGCATCCAGCCACAAACATCCTCGGCGTCGATATTGAGGCCGACGCTAGGAATAATCAGACTGGGGCAAGAGGCATAGGAATATCCATAGGCCATTTTGTTGACGAACAGGAAATCCCCGATCAACAAGGTCTGTTTCATCGACCCTGACGGAATCCAGAACGGCTGAAAGAACAGGGTACGGAAAACGCCCGCGATCAACAGCGCATAGACGATGGTTTTGATCGTCTCCCACACGGGATTTCCGGTTTTGACGTCCTCGGCCATACTGCTCTCCGGTCCTTGGTTTGTTGGGGTGCTACATGCGCGGCGCGGCGGGGTTAGTCAAGACAGAGCGCTGCGTTCGCGAATTGGGCGCGCCTCGATCACCACGAAGGCCTGCGCCCAGGGGTGGTCATCGGTTAGGGTGACGTGGATGATCGCCGCATGACCCTCGGGGGTCATATCGTTGAGCCGTTCCGCCGCCCAACCGGTCACATGCATCACTGGCTGGCCGGTTTTAAGGTTGGTCACAGCCATGTCCTTCCAGGAAATCCCCATACGAAGCCCGGTGCCCAGCGCCTTGGAGCACGCCTCTTTCGCGGCCCAGCGCTTGGCATAGGTGCCTGCTGTGTCGGCGCGGCGTTCGGCCTTGCGCTGTTCGATGTCGGTAAAAACACGGTTGCGAAACCGGTCACCAAACCGGTCGAGCGTGCCTTGAATGCGGTCTATGTTTGCGAGGTCTGTGCCGATGCCTAGGATCATGACAACCGCACCGTCAAAATCTTGTAACTTGCCACCCCAAAGAACCCGGCAAAGGCAAAATCGAACCAGCGGCGGGCGCGGCGGTAGGCGCGGACTGTGCGTTCGGAAGAGAAAAGGAATGCATAGCTGATGAAAATGAGCAGCGAGCCCGCGTAAAGCAGGCCGAAATAGCCAAGCAGCATCGACAAGCTGGCGTCATTCGGGGCAACGATAGCGTAGATCGAGCCCCAGCTGAGGATCGCCTTGGGGTTGGTCAGGTGAATCGCCGCGCCTTTGGCAAAGATGGTGCGTAGCGAGCCGGTGACCGGGTTGCCCAACGCCATCTCATCCGATGACAGCGCCCGTTTCAGGGCCTTGAGCGCCAGCCAGCCCAGATAGGCTACACCAACATAGCGGATTACTTCGAACACCCAGACATTGGCCAGCATGATCGCCGACAGGCCCAGCGCGGCGGCGATGCCCCAGGCAGCGGACCCCGCACAGATGCCCAGTGCAAAGACCAGACCGGCGCGGCGGCCTTCGTTCATTGCAGTTCCGGCGATGCCCATGGTTGCCGGACCGGGTGAGCCTCCGGCCATCAGCCAGGCGATCCAGATTGCTATGAAACCCGAGGTTATCATCCCCGCGCCTCATCCATCAGGCGGCGCATTTCCTGAATGGCGGGGGTCATGCCCAAAAAGATCGATTCGCCAATCAGAAAGTGACCAATGTTCAACTCGCGCACCTCGGGGAAAGCGGCGACAGGTTTGACCGTGTCGTATGTCAGACCATGTCCGGCATGCACTTCGAGGCCAAGCGAATGGGCAAAGGTGGACATGTCGCGCAGGCCTTCCAGCTCTTGCGCTGCCTCATCCAGTTTGCCTTCGGCATGGGCGTCACAATAGGCGCCTGTGTGCAGTTCGATCACTTCGGCGCCGATGCGATGCGCGGCCTCGATCTGGCGACGGTCGGCGGCGATAAAGATCGACACGCGACAGCCCGCATCACGCAAAGGTGCAATGAAATGGGCCAGTTTGTTTTCTTCGCGCGCGACTTCCAGCCCGCCTTCGGTGGTCCGTTCCTCGCGCTTTTCGGGGACGATGCAGACCGCGTGCGGCTTATGGCGCAAAGCGATTTGTTGCATCTCGGGCGTGGCTGCCATTTCAAAATTCAGAGGTACCGAAAGAACCTCCATCAACCCGTCAATATCTGCGTCCGAAATATGCCTGCGATCTTCGCGCAGGTGAGCAGTAATGCCATCTGCACCGGCTTGCTCGGCCAGCGTGGCCGCGCGCAAAGGGTCGGGATAGACCCCACCACGTGCATTCCGCACTGTGGCCACATGGTCGATATTCACACCGAGACGCAAACGGTTCTCAGACATCCTTTGATTCCTTTCCCAAATCCTGGCTCGAGCCTAGTTGGTTTGACTCTGGAACGGCAGCCTCGGATTCAGCCAGACGTTTGATTTCTTCAAACTTCTTTTTGATCCTGTCGCGACGCCGTTGCTGATAGGTGTGGACCAGCGGCAGGCTGAGATAGTAGCAAACCACCCCAGCCAGCAATCCGGGAAGAATGCCGCCAATCAGGTACGGAAAGAAAACCTCGTCGTAGAAAATTCCCAGCCCGTGCCAGTCAGCCACCCGGTCGGTGAATACTGCAATCAGGTTGTCTTTGAGATCACCGATAGCATTGGCGAACTTCCCCATAAGCCCATGGGTGTCGCCCTCTTCAAACTCGGTGCCCAACAGGAAATGCCCGGTCTGAAGGCAAACCACCCCGATGGGCACATAGGTCAAAGGGTTTCCGAAAAACGTACCGCTGAGTGCAGCCAGCATATTGCCGTTGAACAATCGCGCAGCCAGGGCGGCAATGCCAAAATGCAGCCCGTAAAAAGGTGTAAAGGCCGCAAACACTCCAAACCCTACCCCGCGGGCGATGCGTTCAGGTGAATCCGGCAATCGCCGGACGCGGTGTTTCACATAGTGGAAGGCCCGGGTCCAGCCACCACGAGGATAGACGAATTCCGATGCGATCTGGACAGGCGAGCGTCGATCTCGGCGCTTGAATACCACTCCTGATCACCCCTTCTCAGCCAGCCGCAACTGCGGATTTAGCTCTGTCTCTGAAACGTTCAACCGCTGCAACATCGCTTTCGGCCTCAAGCATCAACATCAACGAATGCAACTGCTCAAGGTCGCGCAGTTCTACGTTGACCAGCAGGCGGTAAAAATCCGGTTTGCGATCCACAAATTCTAGGTTCGAGATATTGGCCTTTTTCTCGCCGATCAATGTACAAATGCGACCCAGCACACCTGCGTCATTGCCAATCGTAACATCAATCGTTGCCCCGTAAACAGCCGGGTGAGTTCCCGAGTGCCAGTGCAGATCGACCCAGCGTTTGGGCTCACTCTCGTATTCGCTCAGGCGATCACAGTCGATTGCATGCACGACAACACCTTTGCCGCGATAAGTGATCCCGACGATCCGTTCACCCGGCAATGGCTGGCAGCAAGGGGCGCGGTCAAACTTCTGCCCCGGCTCAAGACCGATCACGGCCCGGCGCATCGGAATGGCATCACCATCATCCTGCGTCAGTTCTGGGTAGACGGCGCTTACCACATCATGGGCAGTTAGTTCTGCACTGCCCAGGCGCGCCAGCAGCTCATGCCGGTCTTTCAGGCGCA
Source organism: Ruegeria sp. CDSC051 (assembly GCF_059610665.1). NCBI lineage: Bacteria > Pseudomonadati > Pseudomonadota > Alphaproteobacteria > Rhodobacterales > Roseobacteraceae > Ruegeria > Ruegeria sp. CDSC051. The sequence continues at coordinate 135,850 of NZ_JBXWOC010000009.1, read as the reverse complement.
GATGCTTGGCAGCAGTGTCCAGCGCCTTGTCGGTCGCTTTGCGCCCGACATGTTCAAATCCCGATCGCGCGAGTTCTTTGCCCAGCTTGATGAACCGCTCTCGGTCAACCTCGCGCAGGGCGCGACGAATGGCTGTACGGGCTTTGCCGGTGACGGCAATTTCCAACCACGTGACTTGGGGAGTCTGACCGTCAGCTGTTATGATATCCACCGACTGCCCGTTCTTGATCCGGGTCCAAAGTGGCACGCGAATACCATCAACCTTGGCCCCCACACAGGCGTGCCCGATGCGCGTGTGGATGGCATAGGCAAAGTCGATCGGCGTCGCACCACGCGGCAGTTTCACCACGTCCCCCTTAGGCGTGAAACAAAAGACCTGGTCCGAATACATCTCGAGCTTGACCGCCTCGAGGAAATCCTCGTGATCCTCTTCGCTGTCGAATTGTTCGGTCAGGTTGGCGATCCACTTAGCCGGGTCGACTGCAAAGGGGTTTTCCGAACGCACGCCATCCCGATAGGACCAGTGCGCGGCCACGCCAGTTTCGGCGACATCATGCATCTGACGGGTGCGGATCTGAACCTCGACCCGCTTGCCGTCACGGCCTGAAACGGTGGTGTGGATCGACCGGTAACCGTTCGATTTCGGCTGACTGATATAATCCTTAAACCGCCCCGGCACGGCGCGCCAACGCTGGTGGATCGCGCCAAGGGTTCGATAGCAGTCTTCTTCGCTTTGCGTAATGATGCGGAACCCGTAGATGTCGGACAGACGCGAGAACCCCTGGTCCTTTTCCTGCATCTTACGCCAAATCGAATAGGGTTTCTTGGCACGGCCAAAAACCTCGGCTTCAATCCCGGCCTTTTCAAGTTCGTGCCGCATGTCGCCGGTGATCCGGTGGATCACGTCACCCGTTTCGCGCTGCAGCGTGATGAAGCGGCGGATGATGGACTGGCGGCCTTCAGAGTTGAGAACGCGGAAGGCGAGGTCTTCCAGCTCTTCCCGCATCCATTGCATACCCATACGGCCTGCAAGCGGCGCGTAGATATCCATCGTCTCGCGCGCTTTGACGATCTGCTTTTCGGGCCGCATCGCCTTGATCGTGCGCATATTGTGCAGACGGTCTGCCAGCTTGACCAGAATGACCCGCAAATCCTTGGACATCGCCATGAACAGCTTGCGGAAGTTCTCGGCCTGTTTGGTTTCGCGGCTGGACAGCTGAAGGTTTGTCAGTTTGGTGACCCCATCAACCAGCTTGGCGACTTCTTCGCCAAACAGCTCAGACACTTTGCCGTAATTGGCCTTGGTGTCTTCGATCGTATCGTGCAGCAGCGCCGTGATAATAGTCGCATCATCCAGACGCTGTTCGGTCAGGATGGCGGCAACGGCAACAGGGTGGGTGAAATAGGGCTCGCCAGAATGGCGGAATTGCCCATCATGCATCTGCTTGCCGAACTCATAAGCTTTGGCAATGCGGTCTGCATTCGTCTTGGGATTGTAGTTGCGGACCAGCGCAATCAGGTCTTCAGCAGAAATCATCCGGTCCGCACCTTCATTTGTGGGGATTACCCCTGGCCTTGAGCCTCCATCAGAGCGCGCAGCAGCTTTTCTTCGGACATGTCGTCATCCGCAGGCTTGTCTGTTTCCGCACCCATCAGCAGCGCCATCTGGTCTTCTTCAGGTTCGTCGACCTCGATTTGGGTCTGGTTGGCCTCGATCAGCCGCTCGCGCAGCTCATCAGCGCTCTGGGTCTCGTCGGCGATCTCACGCAGAGAAACAACCGGGTTTTTGTCGTTGTCACGGTCAACGGTGATCGGACCACCGGCGGAAATCTCGCGCGCACGATGGGCGGCAAGCATCACCAGTTCAAACCGGTTCGGAACCTTGTCTACGCAATCTTCAACCGTCACGCGGGCCATGGGGCGCTCTCCGTTACTGAATCCATGTCAGGAAGAGGTTTATCTAAGGGCGAATCCCTGCCTTGACAAGCAGGAAATGCTGCAAATGCACCAATCATAACGGGGTAACTGCCGCAATATCGTCCGAAGGAAGCCCCGCAAGCATTTCCCTGACGGTCAGGTCCAGTATCGGATGCCGCCAATTCGGGGCAACATCCGCCATGGGAACAAGCACAAACGCACGATCCTGTACCCTTGGGTGCGGCAGGATCAACTGATCCGGCGCCTGCTGTTTCTGATCTTCGGGCGGCAGCGATAACCAGCTTTGAAAAACCTCGCGGTCGGGCAGAACCAGATCATCGTAACAGACCAGGTCCAGATCCAACGTCCGCATTCCCCAGCGCTGAATCCTCTCGCGCCCGTAATCATGTTCAATTCCATGCAATATCTGCAGCAACTCAATGGGTGACCTTTCAGTCTCGATCAACACGGCCGCATTCACATAGTCAGGGCCCGCGCCCGCAGGAAAACAAGGGGTCGCATAAAAGCGGCTTTCAGCCCGAATCAACAGCCCCTGGCGCAAAATCGCGTCAATGGCATGCCGTAGCGTCAGATGGGGCTCAAAACCTCTCACTTTGAGATTTGCACCGAGGGCAAGCACTGCTTTTGAGGTGGTTTTGCGCATCCTACTCCCTATATTCGGCGAATTGCATACTTGCGATACACCATAAAACCCCTAATTATGGAGATATCAATGCGCTGTATTTTCCCAAGACTCACTCACGTAACACGCAGCGCGCTGATTTGTACCGGAAGGACCTATTTATGTTTTATAAAGACGAACGGCTAGCGCTGTTCATCGACGGCTCGAATCTTTATGCAGCCGCAAAAGCACTGGGGTTTGACATTGACTATAAACTGCTGCGCCAGGAATTCATGCGCCGCGGTAAGATGCTCAGAGCTTTCTATTACACAGCGCTACTTGAAAATGACGAGTATTCGCCCATCCGTCCACTGGTTGATTGGCTGCATTACAATGGCTTCACCATGGTTACGAAACCGGCAAAAGAATACACCGACAGCATGGGGCGTCGGAAAGTCAAAGGTAACATGGATATCGAACTGACCGTCGATGCCATGGAGCTTGCACCACGTGTAGACCATATCGTGCTGTTTTCCGGCGACGGAGATTTCCGCCCGCTGATCGCAAGCCTGCAACGTCAGGGGGTACGCGTTTCTGTGGTGTCGACCATCCGCAGCCAGCCACCCATGATCTCGGACGAATTGCGCCGCCAGGCCGACAACTTCATCGAGCTGGAAGATCTCCGCGACGTGATCGGTCGTCCGCCGCGCGAAATGCCGATGGAACCGCGCACCGTTGCCGCAGGCGGGTAGTAACTGGCCCCAAAGCAAACTCGGTTGAAAATTAGCGCGGTCAGGGGAAACCCTGGCCGCGCTTTTTAAACAAAGATCAGGTGCTGAAAACACCTATTGGCTAGCATTGAACCATGTCGGATCAATGACATTGTCCTGACTGGACCATGGCCGTGAAAAGACTTACCTGTGTCGGTAAGGAGAACGCGACATGACCAAGCCCCCCCTGACCCTCTATCTCGCCGCCCCGCGCGGGTTCTGTGCTGGTGTCGACAGGGCCATAAAGATTGTCGAGATGGCGCTGCAGAAATGGGGCGCCCCGGTTTATGTTCGGCACGAGATTGTCCATAACAAATTCGTGGTCGATGGACTGCGTGCCAAAGGTGCGATCTTTGTCGATGAACTGGAAGACTGCCCCGACGATCGCCCAGTGATATTCTCGGCGCACGGGGTTCCCAAATCGGTACCCGCGACGGCGGCGCAGCGCCAGATGGTCTATGTCGACGCCACCTGCCCGCTGGTCTCCAAAGTCCATGTCGAAGCACAGCGCCACGCCGAAGCCGGGCTGCAGATGATCATGATCGGACATAAGGGCCATCCCGAAACTATCGGAACGATGGGACAGCTACCGGAAGGAGAGGTTTTGCTGGTCGAAACGGTTGCAGACGTTGCAGACGTCCAGGTCCGCGACCCTGACAAACTGGCCTTTGTCACTCAGACGACCCTGTCGGTTGACGATACAAAGGATATCATTGCAGCGCTTCAGACCCGATTTCCATCTATCGTCGGCCCTCACAAAGAAGATATCTGTTACGCCACAACCAACCGGCAAGAAGCAGTCAAGGTTGTGGCCCGGAAGTCAGATGCCCTGCTGGTTGTGGGGGCGCCGAATTCATCTAACTCGCGCCGTTTGGTCGAGGTCGCGGCACGCGCAGGATGCAGCTATGCCCAACTGGTGCAGCGCGCGACCGATATCGATTGGCGCGCCCTCGAAGGTATCTCTTCGATCGCTCTGACAGCAGGCGCTTCTGCCCCCGAGGTTCTGATCAACGAAGTTATCGATGCGTTCCGCCAGCATTATGATGTGACGGTCGAGATGGTCGAAACAGCGACCGAGAATGTCGAATTCAAAGTCCCGCGCGTCCTGCGCCAACCCGCATGAGCGGCATACCAAGGGCGCCGCTGTTTCTGGGGTTGGCCGGGCTGATCCCCTTCATCTGGGGCGCGCTGACCTATCTGAACGGCGATCTGAACGACTGGGGCCGACAGGCACTGGGCGCACGTTTTGTCGGTCCGTATATCCAGTTGTATTATGGCGCGATCATCCTCAGCTTTATGTCCGGCGTGCTGTGGGGGTTTTCCAGTAAAACCTCTGGCAGCAAGGCCGCGACCTGTTATGCGCTGTCCACATTACCCGCCCTGTGGGCCTTTCTGAAAACCGGCAGCGGGCCTGTCAGCACTGGCACAAATCTGATGTGGGGGTTTGGCGGGCTACTGGTGTTAGATGCCATCTTTTCGTATTGGCGGCTAACACCGGTCTGGTGGATGCGGTTGCGCATTTTGCTGACCGCAGTCGTATTGGCCTGCCTTGCCGTCGGAGTCTATCTGTGAGCGATCCCAAAACCATCAACGCCTATACCAACAACGTGGCCGAATACCTCAAGGTTCCTCTACCACCGGAGCAGCTGACATCGCGTCAGGAATTCGCCGATGCCGTCGGTCAGGGGCTTGTGCTGGATCTGGGCTCGGGCCCCGGGTCGGACAGCGCGTTCTTTCTGCGTCAGGGTCTGAGCGTGCGCGCATTGGATGCGACGCCCGCTTTTGTTGACTATGCGCGCGCCAATGGCGTGGACGCGCATCTGGGTACTTTCGACGACGTGACCGAAGTGGCCGCATATGACGGCATCTACGCCAGCTTCTCGCTGCTGCACGCGCCCCGCAAGGATTTCCCACGCCATTTGGTGGCCATCCACCGGGCGCTGAAACCGCAGGGCGTTTTTTTCCTGGGCCTCAAACTGGGCACGGGCGAACATCGCGATCATCTGGATCGCTATTATAGCTACTTCTCGCAGGCCGAGATCGAGGAGGCCCTGGCAGATGCCGGCTTTACCATCGACGGGATTAGGACCGGGATCGGCAAAGGTCTGGCGGGTTCTTACGATGGCTTCATTCTGGTGCTGGCCCATGCCTGAACTGTTTGCCTATACTGACGGTGCTTGTTCCGGTAATCCAGGCCCGGGTGGCTGGGGCGTGTTGCTGCGTGCAATGGACGGCGACACAGTCCTGAAACAGCGTGAACTGAGCGGCGGCGAAGCTGAAACCACCAACAACCGAATGGAATTGCTGGCCGCGATCAGCGCGCTTGAAACGCTCGAACGTGCCTCGAAAATCACCGTGATTACTGACAGCGCTTATGTGAAAAACGGTGTCACCGGCTGGATATTCGGTTGGAAAAAGAACGGCTGGAAAACCTCGAACAAAAAGCCGGTCAAGAATGTCGACCTGTGGCAACGGCTGGATGAGGCGCAGGTGCGTCATGATGTGACCTGGGAATGGGTCAAGGGCCATGCGGGTCACCCGGAAAACGAAAAGGCCGATGAACTTGCCCGCGCAGGCATGGCCCCATTCAAACCAACGAAGGCACAGACATGAGCGGTTTGGACCTGCTCGATTATGCCTCGGTTCTGGTTTTTGCGCTGACCGGCGCATTGGTCGCCAGTCGCGCGCAGCTTGATCTTGTAGGGTTTGCCTTTATCGCCTGCCTGACCGCCGTTGGCGGCGGCACGGTGCGTGACCTGCTGTTGGATCGGAATCCGGTGTTCTGGGTTGGCCAGCCCAGCTATGTCCTGATGGCCTGCAGTGCGGCGGTGCTTGTGTTCTTTACAGCCCATCTGGTCGAAAGCCGATATAACTGGCTGGTTTGGTTGGACAGTTTCGCCCTGTCCATTGCAGTAGCTGCCGGCACGGGCGTCGCATTATCCTTGGACCAATCCGGCACGATCGTGGTGTTGATGGGTGTCACCACCGGATGCTTTGGCGGCCTGATGCGGGACGTGGTCTGCAACGAGGTTCCGCTGGTGCTGAAACAGGGTGAACTTTATGTGTCTTGCGCCCTTGCAGGCTCGGTAGCGGCCGTTATTGCCAACCGGATGGGGTTCGAGGAGCTGACCGTGCTTGCCGCATGCGCCCTGATCTGCTGGGCATTGCGGGCAGGATCGCTGCTGTTCGGCTGGACACTGCCGGTCTACAAAAGCCGCCCGCCACGCAGTCGCCCTTGATCAAGGCTTAGCGGCGCTTATAGGTCTGCCAGATCCAGATCACCAGAAGCGCCCCCAGCACAGCGCCGACAAACCCGGACAGCCAGCCCATCATCGTGACCAATGCCCGCAGAAGAAACCCACCAACCAAGGCACCAATGATACCGATCAGCATGGTGGTGGGAATATCTGCCTCGATCCGCATCAGGCGGGTGGCCAGAAAACCCGCAGCGGCGCCGATGACGATCAGGGCGATGACGGGCATGTCACTTCCTCCAATGAGTCGGAACGATGATCAGCGCCCCGATCGAGGACAGCACTGCATCCAGACCGGGCGGGCCAAAGCTGATCCCAAACATGATGCGCACGAAATAGAACAGGAATGCACCGCCTACGCAGATGATGATCGACTGCAAAATGCCATTATGGGTAAAGCCGGATTTCTCGGACAGATAGCCGACAATCCCAGCAATAACGACAGTCCCCATCAGGATCATGAACATGGTGGCCTACTCCGATGACAGGCGGGTACCAACGGCAATCGGCCACCCCCGCAGAAAAGTTTCCCTATCCTGCGCCCCTTTACCCGCCCGTTGCAAGCGCAGTAGCTCAATCGCGTCATCGTCACAGGCAACCTTCAGTTGGTCGTCAAGAACCTCTCCTGCAACACCCTGCCCCTCGGCCAATTTGGAACCAAGCAGCTTGATCCGCTCGCCATTCATCTCGGTCCAGGCGCCGGGAAAGGGGGACAGGCCACGGATCTGACGGTCAATTTCGACCGCGGGTCTGGCCCAGTCAACACGCGCCTCAGCCTTGTCGATCTTGGCGGCATAGGTCACGCCGACGTCGGGTTGAGGCTCGGGCGTCAGGTTCGGCAGTTTGGACAGTGCCTCGACGATCAGAGAAGCGCCCATTTCAGACAGCCGGTCATGCAACTGCCCTGTGGTCTCCTGCGCACCAATGTCGGTGGCCCGCCGCAACAGGACTGGCCCGGTATCCAGACCAGCCTCCATCTGCATGATGCAAATACCGGTTTGCGCATCACCCGCCATGATCGCCCGATGGATCGGCGCAGCCCCCCGCCAGCGCGGCAACAGGCTTGCATGAATGTTCAGACATCCCTGCGTAGGCGCATCCAGAATCGGTTGTGGCAACAACAGACCATAGGCCACGACGACAGCCACATCCGCATTCAACGCGGCAAAGGCGTCCTGTTCTTCCGCTGATTTCAATGAGACCGGATGCCGAACGGTCAGTCCCAATGCCTCGGCCCGAGCATGAACGGGGGTTGGACGATCCTTTTTGCCTCTGCCCGCTGGGCGCGGAGGCTGGCAGTAGACGGCGGCAACCTCATGCCCCGCATCAATCAGCGCGTCCAGCACCGGAACCGAGAAATCGGGTGTCCCCAAAAAGATCAGCCGCATGCCTACCCCAGCTTTTTAGCTTTGCGCAGCAGAATGTCTCGTTTGACCTTGCTGAGCCTGTCGAAATACATCTGCCCGTTTAGATGGTCGATCTGGTGCTGCACGCTGGTGGCTTCGATCCCGACAAAGTCACGGCGGTCGATGATGCCTTTTTCGTTGAGAAACTTTACCGTCACAGCCCGGGGACGTTTCACATTGGCCGACACGCCAGGCAAGTTTGGGCTGGCTTCTTCATGCTCGCGCAATTCGACCGATCTGTGCAGGATCTCAGGGTTTGCCAGCCGCACAGCCCGCCCCCTCTCGGTCGAGCCATCGACCACCGCCAGCCGGAGCATCACGCCGATCTGCGGTGCGGCAAGGCCGACGCCGGGCATCGCCTCCATTGTGTCGATCATGTCATCCCAGATGGCACGAACCTCGTCAGTAATTTCGGTGATATCTTCGGCTTTAGTCCGCAGACGCTTATCAGGCCATGGCAGGCAGGTACGAACGGTCATTCGCGCGCCTGCTCGCGTTTCAGCTTTTGCATTTTTCGGGTGATCATCTGGCGTTTCATAGGCTTAAGATAATCGATGAACAGCTTCCCGTTCAGGTGGTCAATCTCATGCTGGACACAGGTTGCCCAAAGGCCATCGAATGTTTCCCGCTGCGCGTTACCATCACGATCGATCCAAGCCACGTCCACGATCTTTGGGCGCGTGACTTCGGCGAATTGTTCGGGGATCGAAAGACAACCTTCTTCATAGACATTCGTCTCGTCCGACGATGCGACCACTTCGGGGTTGAACATAATCAGCGGGCGTGGAGCCTCGCCCTCTTCCTTGACACAGTCCATAACGATCAGCCGGTCCAGCATCCCAATCTGAGGCGCTGCCAGCCCGATACCAGGCGCATCATACATCGTCTCAAGCATGTCATCAGCCAGCTGGCGCAATTCGTCCGTCAGATCCACTACGGGAGAGCAGATCTTTTTCAGGCGGGGGTCGGGATGGATCAGTATATTGCGTTTCATGAGGTTGATTTAGGCCATCACGCCCTAAGCCGCAACGCCCCCCTTGCACCTGCCGAATTTGCGGCTAGCTTTCATCCGGACAGATGGAGCAGATATGACATTCAACGACCTGATCGACCGCCGCGGCACTAACAGTTCGAAATGGGACAAGCTTGAAAAGCTGTATGGCCTTTCGCCGGATGACAGTCTGGCAATGTGGACAGCCGATTCCGACTATTCTACGGCGCCTTGTGTGATTGACGCTGTGCGTAACGCGGCGGATCACGGTGTTTTCGGATATTCCTGGATGCACCCGGACTACCTGAATTCCGTCCAATGGTGGATGAAGAACCGCCACGGGTGGGAGATCGATTCTGATTGGATTCTGACGTCGCAGGGTCTGGGAAATGCGATTGCGCTCTGCCTCGATGTCTGGACCAGTCCGGGCGACGGAGTGGTCATCTTTACACCCGTCTACCATGAGTTTGCACATAAGGTGAACAAGTCGGGCCGGCGCGTGGTGGAATGCCCCCTGATGCGCGACGGCGACGGCTATGGCCTTGATCTGGAAGACGCGCAGTCGCGGCTGGACGGAACCGAGAAGATGCTTTTGTGGTGCTCGCCTCAGAACCCCTCGGGTCGGGTCTGGACGCCAGAGGAATTGCGCGCAGTCGCGGCATTTGCGGAACGGAACAGCCTTATTCTGGTTTCGGACGAGATTCACCACGATCTGGTCTATCCCGGCACGACCTTTGTTCCGATGGATGTCGCCGCGCCGGATGCGCGGCCCTGGACCGTGACACTGACGGCAGCGTCCAAGACTTTCAACATCGCCGGTCAACGGACGGGGAATATGATCATCCCCGACCCGGACCTGCGCGCTGCGATGCGTCACCGAATCCAGACACTGGACTATGACCCCAGCGCATTGGGAGTCGCAATGATCACCGCTGCTTATTCGCCTGAAGGGGCCGCTTGGGTGGATGAACAGATCGCCCATCTTGATAGCAACCGAAAAATCTTTGACGCTGCAATCGCAGAAATCCCTGGCCTGTGGTCAATGCCCTTACAGGCAACCTATCTGGCTTGGATTGATTTCTCGGGCACCGGAATGGACCACGCAGAATTTACCCGGCGTCTGCGCGAGGATGCAAAAATCGCCACCTCGCCCGGCCCCGGCTTTGGTGCGGGCGGAGAGACATTCGAGCGGTTCAATCTTGCGACGCAACGCGGGCGTGTCGAAGAGGCCAGCAAACGGCTGAAACACGCGTTTTCCGATCTGCAATAGCGGGATGCCCATCGGCAGACCCGATGGGCAAAAGCCTAGTCCTTGTTTCCAAGCAGCGCGATGGGCGCGTCCGGAGATCGATAGAAATCCAATGGGGCCTTGTCGGAGGCGGCCGTGCTGCGCTTGAATTCATAGCGCATTTCGCCTGCCTCACACTCATCGGCAATGATCAGGCATTGATATAAGTGACGCGCGCCATCGTAGATATCGACCAAACCGCGCAATCGAGGCGTGGTCGCGGCCTCTACGGTGAAGCCATCCTTCCACAATCGGAGAATTTTGTAGGTATTGTCACCCAATTCGACACGAAGCCGGCTGGTTTTCTTCAGACTCGCGATTCGCGCAGCATCCAATTCGGCGCTGATTTCTTTGGAAACATAGGTACTCATATCAAAACTCCCCCGCAGCGGACTCTATTTTGGAACGTAGACTGTAAAAATCCAGTGAAGCCGATCACTCAACGCGGTCGAATCCAAACCTGTTGCACGGAAATCCCATTCCAACCTGTGCGAAAACGCAGGCACAATGCGCGGCGGCTCGCATAGGATCGGTTCCCTTCAAAGCGTATGTTCCGGGAAACCGCATTACGGAGGATCAAAGCATGGGCCTATTGGTCGACGGCAAATGGCACGATACATGGTATGATACCAAATCCACAGGCGGCGCCTTCAAGCGAAGCGCGGCGCAATTTCGCAACTGGTTGACCGCTGATGGCAGCGCCGGACCCTCGGGCACGGACGGCTTCAAAGCCGAACCTGACCGGTACCATCTTTATGTCAGCCATGCCTGCCCCTGGGCCCACAGGACACTGATATTCCGCGAACTGAAAGAGCTGTCCGATCTGATCCCGGTTTCGGTCGTACACCCCGACATGCTGAACAAGGGATGGACATTTGCAACCGACGAACACGGGGCGGCGGGCGACGTACTGTACGGAATGGACTATGCCCACCAAATCTATACCAAGGCTGACCCGACCTATTCGGGGCGCGTAACCGTTCCGATCCTGTGGGACAAGGAACAGGAAACCATCGTCTCGAACGAAAGCTCGGAAATCATCCGGATGTTCAACTCGGCCTTTGACGGGATCACTGGGAATACCGATGATTACTGGCCCGAGGCGATGCGTGACGAAATCGAACAGGTTAATGCCCGCATCTATTCCGACATCAATAACGGGGTCTACAAATCCGGCTTTGCCACCAGCCAGGCGGCATATGACGCAGCCGTTGGCCCGCTCTTTGACACGCTGGACTGGCTCGAAGACCGGCTGTCCACCAGCCGCTATCTGATGGGCGACCGCATCACCGAGGCCGACTGGCGGTTGTTCACCACGCTGATCCGGTTCGACCCGGTCTACCATCTGCATTTCAAATGCAACCGGCGGCGTCTGATCGACTATCCCAACCTGTGGGCCTATACCCGCGAGCTGTACCAGTGGCCGGGTGTTGCGCGAACCGTGAATTTAAACCATATCGTGCGCCACTATCACTACAGCCATGAGAGCATTAACCCGCACCGGATCATCCCGACGAACCCGATCCTGAACTATCTGGAGCCCCATGGGCGCGATCAGCGCCCCGCCGCGTAATGCTCAACCATCGCCGCCAGATCCTCTGGCGGCGTGCCGCTTTGCACATAAGCGCAGGCATTCGGGCTATGGGCAAAGATCGAGCCATCCGAAAAGAAAGTGGTGTTGGTCACGAAAATCACACGAGCCTCGGGCCTGCGATAGCTGGCAAAGTCTGCCACGGCCAAAGCGCTGCCGGTCTCCAGCACCAAATCCAGAACGATGATTTCAAACTCGGCCCCATACAGGGCGAGGATTGCATCCTCCTGACCGGCCACAAGCGTGACATCGGCACCCTGGCGTTCAAGATGCCTTTTCCAAACCCGACCTAAATCGGGGTTACTCTCAACAATCAATACATTCATTCTCAACAACCTCGGCACATATATGGTGAGTGGTGCCGACCCCTAAGGTTTGTGTTCACGCCAATTCATTAACAAAGTGTTAACCGAGCCGGAGCACGCCCCTGATCACGCGGATTTGCTTGTAAAACTGGCAAAAATCCGCTTGAAACAGGCAAAATTTGGTGATTCCGGCGAGGGGCCCGATGGCGCGCGAAAATAGAGATTTGAATCCGCGGGCCGCTCGGGACCATGGCGGTGGGCTGGATGGGGCCATGTCAGTTTATGGCGGCAAGCGAACCGATTGGATCGACCTGTCCACCGGAATCAATCCGGTTCCATGCGAAGTTGCCGGGCTCACCCCATCGGATTGGATGGAATTGCCCGACCATGGCGCATTTGAACGGCTGGCCGATGCGGCCCGCAGTTTCTGGTCAGTTCCCGAGGGAGCAGAGATCCTGCCTGCACCCGGCGCATCTGCTCTGATCGCCCGCATTCCTGCGTTGGCTGCAACCGGCCGGGTTCAGATTACCACTCCGACCTATAACGAACATGCCGCCGCCTTTGCCGCGCAGGGCTGGACGCTACAGAACTCCGGCCCAGTCGAGGCGCGCGTGATCGTGCACCCCAACAACCCAGATGGGCGCATCTGGAGCGTGAACGATGTGAATGCCCCCCTGACGATTATCGACGAGAGCTTTTGCGACGTCACGCCCGATGCCTCGCTGATCCATCTTGCCGACCGGCCCGGAGTTATCGTGCTGAAAAGCTTTGGCAAGTTCTGGGGGCTGGCGGGGCTACGGCTGGGATTTGCCATCGCACGCTCCGATCTGATCGCACGTTTGAACGATCTGACCGGGCCTTGGGCGGTCTCAGGTCCCGCCTTGCGGATCGGAGAGCAAGCGTTGCGCGACACGGCTTGGGCTGACGAGGCCCGCCTGCTTTTGGCGGCCGATGCCGCTCGGATGGATCGGATGGTAACGCAGAAAGGCGCGCAGCTGATCGGCGGCACCAGCCTGTTCCGGCTCTATCAGGTCGACGACGCCAGTGCCTGGCAAGACCGTCTGGCCCGCGCACATATCTGGAGTCGTGTATTCCCCTATTCGCAAACCTATCTGCGCCTTGGCCTGCCACCGGCAGATGGCTGGGCGCGGCTTGAGGCGGCCTTGTGAGCACCGCCTTTATCCTGGTCTGCGCCATGTGTCTGGATGCGGCCCTGGGCGAGCCGGATTGGCTGTGGTCGCGCGTCGGGCACCCCGCCGTCATGATCGGTAAACTCATCGGGTGGCTTGACGACCGCCTGAACCATGGCTCGTACCGTCGCCTCAAGGGCATAGCTGTTGCCGCGCTGCTGGTCGCAGGTGCCGCTGGGCTTGGGGGGCTTCTGTCTTTGCTTGGCCCGATCATCGGCACCATTATCTGCGCTGTGCTGTTGGCACAAAAATCGCTGGTGGAACATGTCCGCGCTGTTGGCGAGGGTTTGCAGACCTCGCTGGTCGATGGGCGCGCGAAGGTCGCCATGATCGTGTCACGCGACACCAAGGACATGACCGAAGCACAGGTCGCCCGATCCGCGATCGAGAGCGCGGCTGAAAACCTCAGCGACGGAGTCATCGCGCCGGCCTTCTGGTTTCTGGTGGGTGGCCTGCCAGGGCTTCTGGTCTACAAGGCGATCAATACCGCCGACAGCATGGTCGGCTATCGCACGGATAAATACCGTGATTTCGGATGGGCAGCTGCGCGGTTGGACGATCTCCTCAACCTGATCCCCGCGCGACTGACCTTTCTGTTAATCGTCATCTTGTCAAACCAATGGGCCAGATGGGGCGAGATGGTCGGCGATGCGCGCCGCCATATCTCTCCCAATGCTGGCTGGCCCGAGGCGGCAATGGCACGCGCACTGAGCGTGGCCCTTGCCGGGCCGCGCAGTTATGACGGAAAGCTCCGTGATCTGGCCTGGGTCAACGGCGAGGCCCCGCGCGACATCGGCGCGCCAGAGGTTTTCCGCGCATGTGACATGCTTTGGAGGATATGGGGGCTTGCGCTTGGCCTCGTGTCAGTGTGGGTTGGGGTCAGCTTCATAATCTGACGGACCTGTCCATGCGTTTTCTTTCCGGCCTTGTTGCCGCCGCCTTGTTTGCTTCACCTGCGTTTGCCCAATGTGGCGGGGGTTTCAATTCCTTCGTGAAGGGGTTGAAGGCCGAAGCCGTTCAGCAAGGCTTTGACAAATCCACCGTCAATGCCTTCTTCAAAGGTGTGCAACAAGACAACGCGGTATTGAAAGCCGACCGGGCACAGGGCGTGTTCCAGAAACCGTTCATTGATTTTTCGCGACACCTGATTTCACAAAACCGGATCGACCGGGGTCAGGCCATGTCGCGCAAATACGACGCGGTGTTTGACCGGATCGAGCAACAATATGGTGTCTCGCGCGGGGTGCTGTTGGCATTTTGGGCGTTCGAAACGGATTACGGGTCGTTTCAGGGGGATTTCAACACCCGCAATGCGCTGGTGACACTGGCGCATGATTGCCGTCGTCCAGAATTGTTCCGGCCTCAGGTGTTCGCTGCGATTGAGCTGTACAGCCGGGGAAATTTCGACCCGGCCCGCACGTCAGGTGCCTGGGCTGGCGAGATTGGAATGGTGCAGATGCTGCCCCGAGACATTCTGGAAAACGGGGTCGATGGCGATGGTGACGGCAAGGTTTCGCTAAAGACCTCTGCGCCCGATGCGCTTATGTCGGGCGCCAAGATGCTGTCGCATCTGGGCTGGCAACCGGGGCAGCCTTGGCTGCAAGAGGTCACCGTACCCGCACGGATGGATTGGTCGCTATCGGGCCCGGGCAAACCGCGTTCGGTTTCTGACTGGCAGGCGATGGGCGTTCAGGCACGCAACGGGTCCCTCACCAACCTGCCCGCCTCGCTGATCCTACCGCAAGGGCATAACGGGCCTGCCTTTCTGGCCTATCCAAATTTTGATGTGTATTTCGAATGGAATCAGAGCTTTGTCTATGTGCTGACCGCAGCCTATTTCGGCACCCGGCTTGAAGGGGCGCAGGTCTATGACGCGGGCAACGCGGCCCAAGGCTTATCGGGTGCACAGATGAAGCAGCTGCAAAGCAAGCTGCAGGCGCGCGGCCATAATGTGGGCAAGATCGACGGGATTCTGGGCGCAGGGACCCGCGCGGCTGTCCAGTCAGAGCAAGCACGACTAGGCCTGCCTGCGGATGCCTGGCCAACGGCTGAGTTGTTGAACCGGCTCTAGTCGCTCTTCGATACGGCGATCTAGGCGACTTCGGCGTCCAAAGATCGCCCGTTCGGCTCAAACACATGCATCTGCAGCCTATCGCCGCGTGTTTCGATGGCGGTATTTGCCGGGATCTCGGCCCAATCGCCATTCTTCGCATCCAGCGGCTCAGACGCGATAATGATCCCATCATCGCAGGGCCTGTAATGCAGGCTGGGTGCGAAACGGTCCGAGGCATAGCGCGCAGCAAACAGGCGATCTCCATCGGACCAGCAGGCGGCAAAGCGCATATGGGGTAGGCTTCCTTTGGCGCGGGCAAGCACCTCGACACGGTGCACCGCACGCTCCATCGCGGCGATGGGTTCGGCGTCCAACCCTTCGCCATGGGCAATCAGAAAAATCGCCTCGCTTTCAGTTGCGCCAAGGCGATGATCGTACAGGTGGCTAGGTATCATCCCGTCAAGCTGTTGGCGGATACGGTCATGGCCGCCGGCCTGCCCGTTATGCATAAAGCTCCACTTACCACAGCCAAAGGGATGGCAGTTGTTCCGCGACGTGGCAGTCCCCGTTGAGGCACGTACATGCGCCAGGAACAGGTGCGATTTCGTGTGATGGGTCAACTGTTTCAGGTTGGCATCCGACCAAGCCGGGTTGGTGTCTTTGTAAAAACACGGCGTTTCGCGTCCGGAATACCAGGCCAACCCAAAACCATCCGCGTTGATCGGCGTTTTGCCAATCAGGGCGTTTCTGCTTTGATGCACCAGCGACTGTTCCTGGTCCATAACAAGTTCGTCCAGAAACCGTTTCGCACCCGCCCAAGCCAGAAATCTGCACATCGACCCGCCTCTTTTGATCCGTTGTTGATACGGGAACTTACAACAACGCGGGGTGAGATTTCGCCCCTGATCCCCATCTAATTTTGAAATATTACGATTAAATGACCACCAAAAACCCACATATTCAGATCAATTTCAATAGTTGCCGCGGTTTCTTGAATGTCACTCGGGCCGTACCGGGAAACGCTCTCCCTTTTCCGTGATCAGGATCAGGCGTCCAGCACTCAGGACATAAAGATCACATCGACCGAACCCGTTTCTGTATTGCACGCAGATACTGCCATCCTCCGCGATGGAATAGGTTCCGAACGCGGATTCTCCGCTGGCATAGGTATAGGAATAGGCCCCGCCAGCCGAGTATCGCGACTGCCCGTCATCATAAAAGGTCAGCGTCCGACCCGCCAGCGCCGTCAACTCTTGTTGGGTCAGAGGGACGTCATCGGGCTTGGTCGTCCATTCCGCGGCCCCTAAAGGGGTAGCAGTCAGTAGCGCGATGATCAGGAAACGGGTCATGGCAGCAGCCTAACCCAATTCTTACGAAACCGCTCATAACGTTGCAGTGAGAGGTCAGGCGACCATCTGTTCGGCTTTCTTCAGGTCGACCGAAACCAGTTGGCTGACACCCTGTTCTTGCATAGTGACGCCGAACAGACGATCCATCCGCGCCATGGTCACCGCGTGGTGGGTAATGATCAGGAACCGTGTGTCGGTCTGGCGGCACATCTCGTCCAGAAGGTCGCAGAACCGGGTCACGTTGGCATCATCCAGCGGCGCATCGACCTCGTCCAGAACACAGATCGGAGCCGGGTTCGCCAGAAAGACGCCAAAGATCAGGGCCGTCGCGGTCAGGGTCTGTTCACCGCCCGAAAGCAGGCTGAGCGTCGACAATTTCTTGCCCGGCGGCTGGCACATGATTTCAAGGCCGGCATCCAGCGGGTCGTCGCTTTCGACCATGACCAGATTGGCCTCGCCACCACCAAAGAGATGCTTGAACAACATGGCGAAGTTCGAATTCACCTGTTCAAACGCGGTCAGTAGCCGTTCGCGTCCTTCGCGGTTGAGGCTGGAGATGCCGCTGCGCAGCGCTTTGATCGCCTCTTCGAGATCGGCCTTTTCGCCGTTCAGCGTGTCGAATTCTTCCTGAACATCTTTGCTGTCCTCTTCGGCACGCAGGTTCACCGCGCCCATTGCATCGCGCTGGCGTTTGTGGCGGTTGACCTCGGCCTCAAGAGCATCGGCAGCCGGCATCTGGTCGGGATTCACATCCAGCTGGTTCAGCAACTGGTTCGGGGTTAGCTGTTGATCCTCAGCGATACGCTCGGCCGCTGCCGATACGGCCTCTTTGGCTGCATCACAGCGCGCCTCAGCGGCGGCGCGGCTTTCGCGCGCCTCCGAAGCCAGACGTTCCGCTTCGCGCTCAGCCAGCACAATCTCTCGCTGGCGGGCCTCGGCGGCAGCCAACTTGTCGGCGGCCTCGGCCCGGCGGGCTTCGGCAGTTTCGATCAATTCGTTCAACTCTTCACGCGCCTCGGCGATTTCGCCCGGAGCAGCCATCGCTTCGGATAGCTCTTCCTCGGAACTTTCCTTGCGCTCGGCCAGTTCCGAGATCCGCTTTTCGGCGCTGTCCAGGCGGTGCCGCCAACCGCTGAGGTCTTTGGTGACCTCTTGTGTACGGCGGGTACGGGCCTCGCCCTCGCGGCGCAGCTCGTCATGGGACGAGCGGTGAGTCAGCATCGTGATCCGCGCCGCCTCGACCGTCTGTTTGATGTCTTCGACCTGCGCGCGGGCATTGTCGAGATTGCCCAGACCGGTTAAGGCGCCCTCGGCCTCGCGCAGTTGGGCGCGGGCGGACATCGCATCCTCTTTGTGGCGATCAACGGCAAGCGCCAGCGTTTCCAGCCTGCCCTGCGCCAGATTGCGATCGGCCTCGGCCCTGCTGAGCAGACGCGCGGTTTCAGCCATGCGCTGATCGGCGGCGCGGCGTGCCTCGCGGGCGCGGCGGTCAGCCTCGGTCACGTCGGCCAGTTGTTGCGACAGCGTCTCGTGCGCGGCGCGGGCCCCGTCGGCCTGCGCCTCGGTCCGGGCCAGTTCCTGTTTCAGTGCCTCAAGTTTGTTGAGCTGTTCAAGCCGCAGGGCGGCCGCACTTGGCGCATCCTCGGCCCAGGCACGGAACCCGTCCCACCGCCACAGATCGCCGGAACGCGACACCAACCTTTGGCCCGGCTTCAACGATGCCTGCAACCGCGCGCCCTGATCCGCATCGACCAAACCAATCTGCGCGATCCGGCGGCTGAGGCGATCAGGACCGGATACATGCAAGGCCAGTGGTTCGGCCCCATCGGGCAGCGATTGATCGGCATCGTAACCCGCCACCGGAACCCAGCCTGATGGCCCGTCGCCCTCGACCAACGGCGCCCTCAGATCGTCGGCAAGCGCAGCACCCAACGCCTTTTCATAGCCCGGTTCCACGCGCAGCATGTCGAGCACCTGCCCGCCTTCTGCGGTATCCCGTTCAACCAGCTTGGCCAGAGCTGTGGTCTCGGCGCGGATCGCACCCAGCTCACCTTCAGCTTCGGATCTTTTCGCACGCGCCTCGGCCTCGCGGCCCTGGGTTTCATTGCGTAACTCGTCAGCGGCGGCCAGTGCCTCTTCGGCGGCTTCAGAGGCCTCGCGAGCCTCTTCTTCACCCTCTTGCGCGGCCTCAAATGCCTCGGCGGCGCGGGTCAGGGCTGTTTTCGCCTCATCCACCGCTGCGCGGGCCTTTTCCTCTTCACCTTCCGACCTGGCCAGCGTTTTGCGGCTGTCGTCGACCAATCGCTGGCCGGACTGGTGGCGCGCAACCAGACGCGCCATATCCTCAGTCTCTTGTGACAAGTGGTCTTCGCGGTCTTGCAGGACAGAGGCCGCTTCGCGCGCGACCTCGGCTGCCTCGGCGACTTTTTCGTCGTGGCCATCGGCAGCTTTGGCCAATTCACGAGCTTCCCATTCCAGCCGTTCGATCATCTGCCCCGCATCGCGGTTCAGCCCGGCCTCGCGCTCGATATCGTTACCAAGCTGCTGAATGCGATTGGTCAATGTCTCAATCGTCTGACGGGCGCGGGTTTCCTGATCCGACAGCTGATCGCGCTGCACCTGTTGGCGCTGCAGGACGGCGGCGGCAATGGCCTCTTCCTCGCGCAGGGGCGGCAGGGTTTCTTCGATTTCGGCCCGATTGGCGACGGCTGAGCGTGCATCAGCTTCGGCGCGCGACGCCTCGGTCAGGCGTTCGCGCAGCTTTTCCTCGGCCTGCTGACGGGCCATGTCGGCCTCTTTCCAGCGACGATAGAGCAACATGCCTTCGGCTTGGCGCAGCTGCTCTCCGATTTCGCGATAGCGGGCGGCCTGACGCGCCTGACGGGCCAGCTGCGCCAGCTGTCCGCCCAGTTGTTCCAGCACGTCATCCACACGGGTCAGGTTGGCCTCGGTACCCTTCAGCTTCAACTCGGCCTCGTGTCGGCGCTGATAGAGGCCCGAAATTCCGGCCGCCTCTTCCAGAATGCGGCGGCGAGAGCGGGGTTTGGCGTTAATCAGTTCGGCAATGCGGTTCTGTCCGACCAGCGCCGGAGAATGTGCACCCGTTGACGCGTCGGCGAACAACATCTGCACATCACGCGCCCGCACATCCTTGCCATTGGTCTTATAGGCGCTGCCGACATCTCGGGTGATGCGGCGGACAATCTCAAGCTGGTCGCTGTCATTGAAACCCGAGGGCGCGAGCCGCTCGGAGTTGTCCATGGTCAACACAACTTCGGCAAAATTGCGGGCCGGCCGCGTGGCGGCCCCGGCGAAAATCACATCTTCCATCGCGCCACCGCGCATGGATTTGGGTCGGTTTTCCCCCATCACCCAACGCAGAGCTTCCAGCAGATTGGATTTGCCACAACCATTAGGCCCCACAACACCGGTCAACCCATCCGCGATAATCAGATCGGTCGGATCAACAAAGCTTTTGAAGCCGGTGAGTTTGAGTTTGCTAAAGCGCAAAGGCAATGGGTCCCGTGATTCCTATACCTTCGAAGTCTGCGCAACGGATTGGGGGTGAGTCAACGGAGTCGCGCAGGATATGGGATATATGGTCCACTTATCCACAACATCTTGCCTAAATCCGCAAGAAAAAGCGCGATTCAGTAGGCTGTACACTCAAAGACCTGATAGCCGTCGCCGTCACCAAGGTCTTGAAACAGCCCGGTATCAATGCATTCGTAATTCGGGACTGAAACCGCCGTCAGCAGCAACCGCTTGCCCATGGCGCGGTCACAACCCAAAACGCCAACGGTCACGGCCGCGTCGCCCAGGACATCCAGTATCGGGCATCCCGAGACCTGAGCCATCGCCATGGCCGCTCGTTCGCGGATCGGGCCAAGACGCGGAGCGTATTGCAAATTAACCCGAACGGCTTCGGCCAGATCTCCGCGCACGCGAACATCAAATACGCTGCCATTCACAGCGATACGCGTCGCCTGAACATCGCGAAAGTGGGGGGTCCCGGCCGAACATGCTGCCAGCATCAGAAAAGACAAAATCCGGATCATATCCGCATCATTGCCAAAACTGGTTAACAGAACCTTTCCTTCGCTCAGGCCCTAAGTACTATTCCCAAGCGGCGAATACCTTCGCGGATCGTATCCTCATCCGAGTTCGAGAAACTCAACCGGATCGTATTGGCGCCCGAGCCATCTGCGAAAAAGGCCCGACCCGGTACAAAGGCCAGTTTCACTGTGTCGAGCGCACGGGCCAGCAGGTCTGCCCCGTTCATACCAGTAGGCAGAGTCACCCAGATGAACATACCACCCTGGGGATGCGTCCACTGAACGCCATCGGGCATGTTCTGTTGTAACGCATCCAGCATAGCATCGCGTCTGGCACCATAGGTCTGGCGCAAAAGCGGGATGTGCGTGTCAAAATGCGCGTGAGCTACCTGCTCAACCGCCATCTGGTTCAACGTGGGCGAATGCAAATCCGCCGCCTGCTTGACCAATACCAGTTGCGAGATAATGGGCTTGGCGGCCACCACCCAGCCAACGCGCAAACCGGGAGACAGCGTTTTCGAGAAGCTACCGCAATAGATCGTACGGCAGGCCTCGATCGACCCTTTTCGCGCCTGTTCTAACGCCAAAACCGGAGGGATGGCATCTCCTTCATAGCGCAGAGCCTGATAGGCGCCGTCCTCGATCACCGCTATATTCAGATCATCGGCAAGATCCAGCAGGTATTCTCGACCACGCAGGTCAACGGTCTCACCGGTTGGATTTGCGAAATCAGGCGACAGATAAGCGAATTTGACCGCGCCCTCGCCAGCAGCTTCGGAATATTCGGCGGCACCTCTATTGCCGTTAAGCATAAGACGGTCGAACCGGGGCTCGTAGGCATCAAAGGCGTTGATCGCCCCCAGATAGGTCGGCCAGCCGATCAACGCAGTATCCTCTGGCGACAAATAGAGCTTGCCCAGATAATCCAAGGCCTGTTGCGATCCCGAGGTGATCAGGATGTTATCGACACTACAATCGACGCCGATCTCGCGCATATGCTGCACAAGCCATTCGCGCAATGGAACATAGCCCTCGCTGACTGAATATTGCAGCGCCTGCGGCCCAGCACTCAAAGCGGCCTGACAAGCTTGGGCAAAGGCCTCGGTGGGAAACAGGTTTGGGTCTGGGATGCCGCCCGCGAACGAGATGATTCCCGGCTGATCAAGAAGTTTCAACAACTCGCGGATTTCCGATGCTTTCATCCGGGACGCCCGCGTTGCAAACAGATTCTGGGTCATCCTTGGCCTCCTCCTGCCCTGTTGCGACCCACCCTAGGTGCAAATTTTATAATGTCAATATTGCTGACCTAAATTCAACTCCACCCCCCTGCTTGAACCAGGCCCGGATACGTGGTCATATGAATTGACCAATTTCGAAAACGCGCCGCCATGCCCTTCCAAAAGATCCAAACTGAAAAGCTGTCCATTGCGGTGGTCAAACAAATCGAGTTGCTGATTCTGCGCGGGATTCTGCGCCCGGGAGAACGTTTGCCTGCAGAACGGGAACTGGCCGACCGTCTGGGCGTTTCACGCCCCTCACTGCGCGAAGCGATTTCTGATCTTCAGCATCAGGGTTTGCTGACAGCCAAGGCGGGGTCAGGAATCTATGTTGCCGAAGTCTTAGGTTCGGCTTTTTCACCGGCTCTGATCCGGTTGTTCAGCAGCCATGACGAGGCGGTTTTCGACTATCTGTCCTTCCGCCGGGACATGGAAGGGCTTGCAGCAGAACGCGCGGCAAGACTGGGGTCGGAAAGCGACCTGAAGGTCGTACAGGCGATCTTTGACAAGATGGAGGCCGCCCATGCCCGCAATGCGGCCGAGGAAGAGGCCCATCTGGATGCGCAGTTCCACATGGCCATCATTGAGGCCAGTCACAACGTGGTCATGCTGCATATGATGCGGTCGATGTTTGACCTGCTACGACAGGGTGTCTTCTACAATCGGCAGATGATGTTCCGACAGCGTACGACGCGAGACGCCATTCTGGATCAGCACCGGGAAATCAATTCAGCGCTGCAGGCTCGCGACCCTGAGGCGGCGCGCGTTGCAGTCCAGGAGCATCTGGGCTTTGTTCGCATCTGCATGGAAGACCACCAGAAAGCCCTGCGGAACGAAGCCATTGCGCAGCAGCGCCTGGACCATGAGACAGGACAGCACTGATGTTCATTGGGCACCTACCTGGTGCGTATCTGGTCTTTCGCACTGCGACGCCCGGATTGGATAAAGCTGCGTTTGCCGCTGCGATGATTGGTTCCATCGCCCCGGATATCGATTTGCTGTGGTTCTATTTCGTAGACAATCGCAGCCACCACCATCACGAATACCTCACACACCGCCCTCTGATCTGGCTCGGCATCCTGACGCTCGGCCTGCTGCTGCGGCTAAGATTCCCGCGCGCAGGACTCATTACTGCAGCCTTCGGCGCCGGGGGTCTGGTGCATATGACCTTGGATTCGATTGTTGGCGAAGTGGCATGGGCTTGGCCAATTTCCGAATTCACCCACCCGCTGGTGGTTGTTCAGGCCACGCATTCTCATTGGATTTTATCTTTTCTAAGCCATTGGACCTTCAAGATCGAAATCGCAATCACTCTCCTGGCGGCCTATGTGTGGTGGACCAGCAGGCGCAAGAAACAGCAGGGCCTTGAGGTTTAAATTCCGTTCAACCGCCGCTTAAGACTGTGAACCCACAAATTTGGCCGTTTCATTGCCTTCGGGTCCTGACTGGACAGCGACGGAAACAACCCTTCAGCTTCGGTCCGAGAGCGCAATTCCAACGGCGTGTCCAATATCGCCCCGATCAGGTCATCCGACCGGCTCTGCGCCTGACGCTCGACCTCAATCGCCTGAAGCATTTCCGAATGGTAAGCCTCAGCCGCTTCGGACCGCTGGCCCTTGCGGAACCGGAAAGCCCCGACCTGAGCATGCACGGGCACCAAATCGGTATGTCGCGAAAACCGCAGCCATAGCTCTCCGTCGACGGCAAGCTTGAGGTTCTCGTTCAGTTGGCCCCCGACCTGATCCCAAAGGTCACGCCGCCAATAGGTCGATTCCTGCTGAACCCACTGATAATCCCCGGCAAGCAGTCTTACCCGTGAAACGGGCTTTGGGCGCCGTACAGTCAGGACATTGTCTTCTTCGTCAATGCACGTGACCCGCCCGGTCATCCAATTCATGTTTTTGTTCAACGCAAACAGCGATCCTACCGTGGCAAGGCCGCCGGGAATAAGAACATCGTCCGAATTGATCCAACCCATTACGTCGCCCGTGGCCACTGCAAAGCCTTTGTTTACAGCGTTGGCCTGCCCGGTATCCGGGCCCGAGATGATATGTGAAAACGCATCCCGGTACTTTTCGACCACCTCCATCGAACCATCGGTGCTACCGCCGTCCGACAGGATCAGGTCCAGCTTGGGATATTCCTGCTCAAGCACAGAGAGGATTGTCCGTTCGATGAAATCGACGCAGTTCAGGTTGGGAATAACGACACTGATCGTCGGCAATTCGGTCATAAAGGGCTCTTATCCAGCCCGGTTTCGGCATATGCCGTCGCACGGGCGCAAAATTGGTTGGAGTGTTTCCGAATATGTAACGCAGACAATCGGTCCCCGGTCAAATCGGGAAGCGGGGTGCGATATTCGCAGCCCAATGTCCGGACCCGGCAGATGTGCTGCCGGGCCGGAATTTTCTTAGTGAAGCTTTTCGTTCACATCCACAATGGATGCGTCGATCAGCTTGTTGGCCTGCGCGGCGGTCATCTGCTTGGCCAGCACAGCATTGGCTGCAGAAATAGCAACGGTGATGGCCTGATCGCGGACTTCCTTGACAGCCGACGCTTCAGCCGATGCAATCTGATCCTGCGCGGTCGCCAGACGGCGCGCGATGGATTTCTCCAGATCGACCTTGGCCTGCTCAGCTGCCAGAACCGCATCTTCCTTTGCGGCGGCCACGATGGCATCCGCCTGACCCTGAACCTCGCGTTGCTTGCGCTCGTACGAGGCAAGCAGGCTGCGCGCTTCTTCATGCAAGGCGCGAGCTTCGTCCAGTTCGGACTTGATGCCTTCGGCACGCTTATCCAGCGCTCCACCGATCATGCCCGGGACCTTGAA
Source organism: Ruegeria sp. CDSC051 (assembly GCF_059610665.1). Taxonomy (NCBI): domain Bacteria; kingdom Pseudomonadati; phylum Pseudomonadota; class Alphaproteobacteria; order Rhodobacterales; family Roseobacteraceae; genus Ruegeria; species Ruegeria sp. CDSC051. The sequence goes on along the minus strand of NZ_JBXWOC010000009.1, from coordinate 110,952 downwards.
GTAGAACAGGACTGCGATGAAAACGATGAAGCCCAGCAGAACCACAAAGTCGGTGTTGCCAAGCGAGAAAAACGGGCCACTTGCGGCCAGCGCGGGGCTGGCGGCAACAAATGTCAGGATAAGGGCAAGAGTGTTCCGCATGTCACTTATCCTTTTGTCTGCGCGTCAACCGCACCGTTGATGGTTTTGGCATCAGCCTCGCCACCCAGAGCGGTAACCAGTTCTACTGCCGTATCCTTGGCAACGATTTGAATGCTTTCCAGCGCACCTGCACGGATGTCGGCAATAGCCTTTTCCGATTCAGCCGCTTTTGCAGCGATTTCAGCATCTGCCTTGGCAATCGCGTCATCCAGACCAGACTGGATTTCGGCGCGTGCTTCGGCAGCGATACGCTGTGCCTCAGAACGGGCATCGGCCAGCGCCTTGTTATAGGCCTCTTCAGCCTCGACCGCTTTGGCCTTTAGATCTTCGGCCGCAGCCAGGTCATTTGTAATGGTCCCCTGACGTTCCGCCAGGATTGCCGCGATGCGGGGCAGAGCCACGCGGGACAGGACCAGAAAGATGACGACCAGCGTGATGACCAGCCAGAAAATCTGGTTGGGGAACCAATCGAAGCAAAGCTGAGGCATACCAATCGCCGACCCATGAGAGTCAACGCAGGTGCCGGCCACCTCTTCGTATACGGGTTCTGTCGCCATGATGTCCTCCGTCGGAACGTTGTCTTTACAACAGGCGGGCCGCTATGGCTTGGGCCCACCTGCGCGTAAGGATCAGGTTCCGCAGATTAGACGGCGAACATCAGCAGCAGCGAAACTAGGAATGCAAAGATCCCCAGGGCTTCTGCAAATGCGATACCGATGAACAGGGTTGCGGTCTGCGAAGCAGCCGCCGAAGGGTTGCGCAGAGCGCCAGCCAGGAAGTTGCCTGCTACGTTGCCCACCCCGATTGCGGCTGCGCCGGAACCGATTGCTGCCAGGCCTGCGCCGATGTGTGCGAGATCGCCTTCCATGATGTTTCTCCTTACGAATTGGAAGTTTCGATGTTTGGGTATCGGACCTTAGTGCGACGGATGCAGTGCATCCTTCAGATATACACAGGTCAGAATGGTGAATACGTAGGCCTGGATAAAGGCCACCAGGACCTCAAGACCGTACATTGCGGTGATCGCCAGAACGGACACAGGCGAGATCACGGCAATCGCGGCGAAGCCTGCGAAAACCTTGATAACCGCGTGGCCTGCCATGACGTTACCGGCAAGACGAATAGAGTGGCTGACCGGGCGCACGAAATACGAGATCAGCTCGATGATCGCCAGGATCGGGCGCAGCGCCAGCGGCGCGCTGGAGACCCAAAACAGGCCCAGGAACCCGGCGCCGTTCTTGACAAAACCCAGAATGGTCACAGTCAGGAACACGGCCAGCGCCAGTGGGATGGTCACGGCGAAATGCGATGTGGTTGTGAACGAGGTCGGGATCAGACCCAGGAAGTTCGCGGTCACGATGAACATGAACAGGGTCATGACATAAGGGAAGTATTTGACGCCATCCTTGCCGCAGATGTCTTCAAGCATCTTGTAGATAAAGCCATAGGCCAGTTCGGCCACCGACTGCATGCGCGTCGGGACAATGGCGCGCTTGGACGTGCTGAGCACCAGCAGGCCGATCACGGCGAGAATTGCAAAAAACAGCCACAGAGTGACGTTAGTGGGCGTGTACCAAGCAATCGCACCGTCGCCAAAAAGCGGTTTGACGATGAACTGATCCATCGGATGGAAAACCAGGCTGCTGCCTTCTGCTGCGGTGGTCTCGGTTGCCACGTTCAGTCCCTCTCGTCTTCGTCGGCCTTGTCGGCCATCTGTTTCTCTTGCGCCTGTTGTGCGCTGCGGAGCATAACCTTTACCCCGGCGACCAGACCCAGCAATGTGAACAGCACCAGGAAGATCGGGATTGTCCCGAACAGGCTGTCCAGCCCGTATCCGATGCCAAATCCGATCCCCAGACCGGATACCATTTCGATGACCATCCGCCAGGCAAGCTCGCCTCCCGAATAATCGGCGTCCGCACGGGCCTCAGGCTTTGACTTGGCCTTTTTCGCCGCCGTGATCTTAGCCTCAAGCTGCGCCATACGCTGCTTTTGGTCATCATCAGTCACGGGCGTTTCCCTCGTACAGTCTTGGGCACGGTGCTAAGGGGCGGAGAGCGCAGAGTCAACGGCGTTGGCAGCCCGAATTGCCGCACTTTACTCTATTGTTTTTAAAGGTAATTTTTCTGAGTCACCATAGGCGTGATCAGCCCGAACCACAGGAAGCGGGTACAAAGGCACGGAATCCGCATATTCAACCTTTTGGTTGATCTTTGCCCGACACCCCCTGCCAGATACGTCTGATCACGCGCCCGTCGATCAGCAGCAGACCGGCGAAGATCGCTGCCATTCCCAGCAGATGCTCGGGCCGCAGGGTTTCCCCCAGCACCCATGTTCCAAGCACCAGCGCTGAAACAGGCGCAATCAATGTCACTGTCGAGATATTGGTCGGGCCAACTTTGGGCAGCAGCCAGTAGAACGCGATAAAGGCGGCGGATGTCAGCACAAACCCGATCATCGCCAGCGAGGCCCAAGTCTCGGCCCGGGTTATATGGGGTAGTCCTTCTTGCCAAAGCGCCAAGGGCGTGATGGCCAGCGTAGCACCCGTCAATGCAAGGGCGGTCAGAACCACAGGTTGCATATCCCGGAAGGCCCGCGCGATGTTGACTGAGAACGCATAGCAGATCGGTGCGCAAAGTGTCAGAAGGATCGCCCAAAATTCGGACGACGCGCCACCGCCCAGTACAGGCAGGGACAGCACAACGATACCGGTGAAGCCGCAAACTACGCCCAGAGACTTTAACAGGGTGGCACGTTCACTTCCGGGCCAGAAATGCGAAACAATGACGGCAAAGGCCGGTGTCGTTGCATTGACGATCCCTGCCACACCCGAAGCGATATGCTGTTGCCCAAGCGCATAGAACGCAAAGGGCGCGGCATAGCTGAGCGCACCAAACCCCAACAACCCAAACGCACGTGCCAGTGTCAGATTGACTGGCAATCGCGCCCCGATCACATAGACCCAGCACCCCAGCGCCCCAAATGCAACCCGTCCCATCGACACCGAAAGCGGCCCAAGTTCCCGCAGCAAAATGGCATTAAACATGAAGGACATGCCCCAGCCGATGCCAAGAATACAAATCACCAGCCAGTATTTTAGTGACATCCCAACCCCCGAAACACATGCCGGGGCACAGTGACCTCATACCGAAAATTGTCAAACCGGTTCTTGCGCTTTAGGAAAGGAGTATGTCCAACGATCTCGATACCGTTTTTGCGGCCCTTGCCGACCCCACACGCCGCGCCATCCTTGCGATGCTGCTGGAGGATGACATGGCTGTGACGGATGTCGCCGAACCGTTCGAGATGTCGCTTGCCGCGATTTCAAAACACCTGGTGATCCTGACCAGAGCCGGTCTGATCAGCCAAGAAAAGCGCGGACGGGTGAAGTGGTGCAAGCTGGAGCCTGACGCGCTGCGATCCGCATCCGTCTGGATGCAAGGGTTCGGGCAGTTCGAGCCGGTCAATCTGGACGCGTTCGAACGATTTCTTGAGGTTGAACTGCCCGCAGCCGAGGAATGATCCGCCTACCTGACTACAAAAACAGAGACACTGGCATGTTTCGCCAGATACCCCGCATGGCTCGAGAATATATAGTCGGTAATACGCGGCGCATGGGTGCCGACGACGATAAGGTCAGCTTCGATTTCTTCGGCAGTTCGTGTCAGGTCACCGTCAACTTCGGCGGCGACATCAACCGAATGGATATTGCGATACGCCACTTCGGTCCCGCTGCTTTCAGCCAACTGTTTGGCAAAATCACGTAGGTTCTTGTCAATCGCAGCATCTGACTGAACAGGGTCACCCGGTTGGGTGCCGGTGACACTGACCAAAGTAATCTTGGCCCCCTGCCATTCGGCTATAGCTGCTGCAACTTTGGCGGCCTTGCGCACCTCGGGTGGCAGATGAAGATCAACCGGGATCATGATATGACTGTACATGGGACGTTCCTCCTTGGCCTGAAGCATAGAGAAACCAGAGGGTGCCAGGCCTTGATCTGCCTCAACACCCTCGCCCGCTTGGTCAAACATTGAAACGGGTTAGCCTTCCTGACTGTATTCAACACCGGTCACGACCCCCGAAGGGTCCGCCCGACACAACCACGGGGCCTGGGCCCCGGTAACGGAAACCGTCGTGACCGACCCGCCCGGTTCGGTATCGGTGGACAATGCCCGAACATCTCCGGGCCGCGTTCCGGTTTCGGCTGCGACCAGCGCCTCGCAACTGGCTTGTAAATCCGTTTCAGATGACCCGGCACAGGCGCCGCAAACCACCAATATCATTATGGAAAGAACTGGTTTCATGTCGTCCCCTTGGACGTTTAATATTCTGGTCTAGGGCCAAGCCTGACACAATTTGGTCGTTTCACAAGTTCAATCGGCTTGCGGCAAAGGACGCGCGGGTTTGTCCTCCTCGGATTTCAGCAGCAAAACCAGGGCCAGGATCGTCAGACCGGCACCAAAATAGACGACAGGGCCAACCGCCTGCTGCCCCAGAGAGATTTCCCACAGAATGACCCAACTGGGAACCAGATAAGTATAAGCCATCACCTTTGCCGATGGCAGGCGCAGCGTTGAATACTGAACCAGCACGAAACTGGCCGCGGTTGCAAAGACCGAAACATAAATCAAACCCACCCAGACTATCGCTGGCAGGTTCGCCCAGTCGGTGGCACGGATCTCGGACCACCCGTAGATCGTCAGCATCAGGCATCCCGCCAGAAGCGTACCAAAGGTAAACACCACTGCAGGCTCTCCACGGTTCAGCTTGCGTACAAGGGGGGTATACAAAGCATGCGCGACACAGCCCCAGAAATAGATGATTTCCCCCTGCCCGATATCGAACGCGCGCACGGCTTGCCAATCGGCGCGAAAGATCACCCACAGCGCCCCGACTGCCCCAAGGGTCAGTGCAAGCGCCATCCTTGGTGTGGTGATCTGGCGCAACAAGATCCAACCGGCGAATGCGGCCATAACCGGAGTCAGCGTAAAGACCGCTGCCGCGTTGACAGGCGGTGCAGTTTTCAACCCGTAGAACATCAACACGAAATAGGCCGCGAATACTCCGCCCAGAACCAAATAGCGCCACGGGGCTTGTGCCGCGCTGCGCGGCAGACCGGTGGTCATAAGGGCGGCACCCCCAATCACCACGGATGCGATGCCGAACCGGGCCGCGGTAATGGCTTCGGGCGCGATCTGATTGGCGATCAGTGACCCCAGCGAGAAACTCCCTGCAACCAGGGCCGAAAAAATCAGCATGGCCAGATGGCCACGCGCCTGTTGACTCATTTTGCCCAGCTCTTGGATTGCTCTTTCAGATAGGTCAGAAAGGCCTGCACCTTGGTCGTGCGATGCAGATCCACATGGGTAACAAGCCACAGATCACCAAACCACTCCGGCATCGGGTCGATCACTTCGACCAGGTTCGGATCTCCTGCAGCTGACCAACGTGGCATGAAACCGATACCCGCGCCGGACAGGACCGCCTCGCGGATACAGAAGTTGTTGGTACAACGGAAGGTGATGCGCTCGGCTGGCACGGTCTGGCGCAACCAGCGGGAAAACGGCGCTCGGCTGTTTTCGTCATCGGTACTGATGAAAGAATGATCTGCAAAGTCATCGAGGCTGCCAGGCTTGCCGTGCAGCGCGACATAATCGGTGCTGGCGTATAACCCGACCTCTTGCTTCATAAAGGACTGAACCACGTTGTCGGGCTGATCAGGCGCTGACCCGGCACGGATCGCCACGTGCGCCTCGCCATATTCCAGACGAAACAGCCGATCACCGGTCAGATACCGGACGATCAGTTCAGGGTGCCGTCGCTGAAACTCGGCAAGAACCGGCACCACCAGAGACGCCAGAGAGGACAGCGACGTCACGACCAACTCGCCCGACACGTCATCACCCCGACCCTTCATCCGGCCGATCAGTTGATTGAACTGATCCTCAGTCGCCTGTGCCACACGCAACAGGTCCTCTCCGGCTTCGGTCGGGGTATAGCCGCGCGCATGGCGCTGGAACAGCTTGACCGCCAGCCGGGCCTCAATTGCATCAATGTGGCGAATGACGGTGGCATGATGCACACCCAGGACCTCCGCCGCGCCACTGACCGTTCCCATACGCGCCACCTGATAGGCGGTTCTTACCTCGTCCCAGTTGTCCACTGCGGTTTTCCATTGTGCAAATTCTAACAGACCCTGTTGACTTACCAGAGTTTTGTTCGCTCGCGCAATGCTCATATCGGGCCAAGACACATCCTGTACACCAAAGGAAATTGAACCATGACCAAAACTATCCTGCATATCGACGCATCGGCCCGCCGCGAAGGCTCGACCACTCGTGACCTGTCGGCACGCATCGTCAATCACCTGGGCGCTGACCGCATAATTCGCCGTGACCTTGCCACTCCCCTGCCGCTGCTGACCGAAGCCTGGGTCAGCGCAAATTTCACCCCTGCCGATCAGCGCAGTGCCATGCAACAGGACCAGTTATCCCTGTCTGACGAGCTGGTAACTGAACTGCAGCAGGCCGATACGCTTGTCATAGGCCTGCCGATCTACAATTTCTCGGTGCCCGCGGCGTTCAAAGCCTGGATCGACCTGATTGCCCGCGTCGGAGTGACCTTTTCGTATTCCGAAAGCGGTCCAAAAGGCCTGTTGGATGGAAAGCGCGCGGTTTTAGCCGTGGCGTCGGGTGGCACAGCTGTCGGGTCTGATGTCGATTTTGCCACCACCTATGCCAAGCATGTACTTGGCTTTATCGGTATCCATGACGTCGAAATCGTCGCCGCCGACCAGTTGGCGCTGGATGCCGAAGGTTCTCTCAGCAATGCACGAAATGCGGTTTCGCAACTGGCAGCCTGATTGACCTTCACCTCAGAAAGCGTCCAGTCTGTCCTGGATACCAAATGGACAGACTGGACGCACGCAATGAAAAAGATCGGCATTCTGGGTGGCGTGGGCTGGGCCTCGACCGTTGATTATTACCGGGCGATTGCCGAAGGCGCGGGGCAGTTTTTCGCCCAGCGCGGACATGGATCCCCTCTGCCCATCCCACCCATGACCATCGAGTCCGTGACCCAGGCTAAAACCCGTGCCCTGCGTGGCGTCGCTGGCGATGAGGCCAGTTGGGCCGGATTTGATGCTGTATTTCGGGAAGCTTTGTTAACTCTTGAAGCCTCTGGCTGTGACTTTGGGATTATCGCCTCGAACACACCCCACGCGCGGCTTCATGCAATCCGACAGGGCGTTACGATGCCCATTCTCAGCATCTTCGATGCAACCGCCGAGGTTACGGCCTCGACAGACGCCACGCGCGCGCTGGTTCTGGGCACCACGGTAACGATGCAGGCGACGCACTATGCCAACAAGCTGGGCGAGATTGGCATCAGCGCAAACGCCCGCCTGCCCGAAAGCGAAATTGCAAAGATGCAAGCGATGATCGACGGTGATTTCTACGGCGGCGCGTCAGAAAGCGCCCGTGCGCACCTGCTGGCCTTTTGTAACCGGCATGCCGAACACGGAACCGCAATCCTTCTGGCCTGTACGGAACTGCCGCTGGCCTTTCCCGATCATCTGGACGACCCTGTGTTCGAGGCTGACGGGCATCTGTTCATCAACCCGTCCGCTGCACATGTGGCCGCGGCCCTGGAGGAGGCGTTAGTGCCCTGATCAGGGCAGCCAGTTCACCGCGCATGTAATCCGATCGAAGAAGGCCATCAAATCAGCGCGCGATATGGCAACTGTGCGGTCATTGACCAAGGGATGCATGTTGATCACATCGGCCTGTTGTGCGGCAGCATCCATGTAAAAGCGTACATCATTCTGCACCCCGTTGATCATCGCCAGCGGGCTGACAGCCCCAGGGCGGATGCCGAGGTTTTGCAGCAGCCGATCCGCCGAGCCAAAAGACAGGCTGCCGACACCCAGCTCGGCGCCCAGCGCCTTGAGGTCGATGTCGCGGCTCTGTTCCAGCGTCACCAGATAGTTCCGCTTTTTCTTATCGCGCAGATAGAGGTTCTTGAGGCGCAGGGTACGCTCACCCGGCACAAGAAACTGATCTTCGACGCCTTTCGCATCCTCAACCGTGCACAGCGGGATGTGGGTATGCAGCCTATAGGTCAGGCCCCACGCATCCAGCTGCGCCAACAGCCCATCGGAACTGAGCGGCAATGTGTCTTGAAAAGCGGATGATGCATCCATGGGAACCTCCTGTCTGCCTCGCTCATCGCCCAACACGGGCACGATTTCAAGCCGAGACAAACCGCAAAACGGGTGCTAGCGTGCCGGCATGAAAGTGACGCGCAATTCCTCTAACCAGTTGATCCTTTCCGATACCCCTTGGTTTATCGGCATCATGCTGGTCTTCTTCATTCTGGCATTTATCGGCGCAGGCCTGTTCTTGGCCAGCGAAGGCGGTGAGGGCATCTTGTTCGGCATCTTCTTTGCACTGTTCGGCGGTGGAATGGGCTTTGGAGCATTCTGCGCCTTTGTCCGTCGTGTTCAGGTCATCCTGGACCGAAAGGAAGACCGCATAATGATCCGCAGGCAGTCGGTTTTTGGCTATGAGACTGTCGAGCATGTGCTTTCAAACCTATCCCATGCGGAGATTGAAAGCACGATATCTAGAAGCGACAAGGGGTCATCCACCCTCTATCGCCCTGTGCTAATATTGGACAAGGGGATGAGCGCGGGACGTCATCCCATCGTCGAAGCGTTCTCGAACGGTCGTGGTGCGCATCGGCTGGTTGAGGCGGTCAATAGCTGGCTTCCCGCGCACAAGGTTGACACCGCTAGCCGTTCAGCCTAAATCCCACCGCAACATCCGGAAGCCTCAGATCTTCCGGTCCCTTGAGTCGTTCAGGGATCGCCCCCCACCAGCGAGTTTCGCCCGTGGGGGCATTTCCTTTTGGCAGGCTTGCACGTTTATCCGTGCGTGCGAGGGAAATTGCGAATTTAACCGGTGCTTCCTAGTTAGGTGGTGCCACATCAAAACCGGCTAAGGAGGCCGCAGGCATGTTTGAAAATCTATCCGAACGCCTCTCTGGCGTCTTTGACCGGCTGACCAAACAGGGTGCGCTGTCTGAAGAGGACGTCAAGACCGCCCTGCGCGAAGTACGGGTTGCCTTGCTTGAGGCTGACGTCTCGCTGCCGGTCGCGCGTGAGTTCGTCAAGAAGGTGCAGGACCAAGCCACCGGTCAGGCTGTTACCAAGTCGATCACCCCGGGCCAGCAGGTCGTCAAGATCGTGCATGACACGCTGGTTGACGTGCTGCGCGGTGAGGAAGACCCCGGCGCGCTCAAGATCGACAACCCGCCTGCCCCGATCCTGATGGTCGGTTTGCAGGGTTCGGGTAAGACGACAACCACCGGTAAGCTGGCCAAACGCCTGAAAGAGAAAGAGGGCAAGAAGGTCCTGATGGCCTCGCTGGATGTTTATCGCCCGGCGGCGATGGATCAGCTGGCCGTTCTGGGCACGCAGGTCGGCGTCGATACGCTGCCGATTGTTCCCGGCCAGAAGCCCGTCGACATCGCCAAACGCGCCAAGCAGCAAGCGACGCTGGGTGGCTATGACGTCTATATGCTCGATACCGCGGGCCGTCTGCACATCGACGAAGTGCTGATGAACGAGGTCGAGCAGGTTCGCAACGCGGTCGACCCGCGCGAAACCCTGCTGGTCGTCGACGGTCTGACCGGTCAGGTCGCCGTTGAGGTCGCCGAGGAATTCGAAGCCAAGGTCGGTATCTCGGGCGTGGTTCTGACCCGGATGGATGGCGACGGGCGCGGCGGTGCAGCGCTGTCGATGCGCGCAGTCACCGGCAAACCGATCCGCTTTGTGGGATTGGGCGAAAAGATGGACGCGCTTGAGACGTTCGAGCCGGACCGGATTGCAGGACGTATTCTGGGCATGGGCGACATCGTTGCCCTGGTCGAAAAAGCCCAGGAAACGATGGAGATGGAACAGACCGAGCGCATGATGAAGCGCATGGTCAAAGGTCAGTTCAACATGAACGACCTGAAAATGCAGCTGGAACAGATGATCCAGATGGGCGGCATGCAGGGCATGATGGGCATGATGCCAGGCATGGGCAAGATGGCCAAACAGGTCGAAGAAGCGGGTATGGATGACAAGGTGCTCAAGCGTCAGATCGCCATGATCCAGTCGATGACCAAGCGCGAGCGCGCTAATCCGCAACTGCTGCAAGCCAGCCGCAAAAAGCGGATTGCCGCAGGTTCGGGGATGGAGGTCAGCGACCTCAACAAGCTGCTCAAGATGCACCGGCAGATGTCGGACATGATGAAGAAGATGGGCAAGATGGGCAAAGGCAAGATGCTGAAACAGGCCATGAAGGGCATGTTTGGCAAAGGCGGCCCCTCGCCAGAAGACATGGCGGCAGGCATGGACCCCAAGGCGCTGGAGCAGGCGGCCAAAGCGATGGGTGGCAAGATGCCCGGAATGGGCGGAGGCATGGCCCTGCCTCCGGGCCTCAGCGGATTTGGCAAAAAGAAGTAAATGACCGCCGCTACACCTCATATCCCCCGGCTTGAAACCGAACGCCTGATCCTGCGCGCCCCGTGCGAGGACGATTTCAGCGCGCTGGAAGCATTCTTTGCCAGCGACGCATCGAAATTCGTCGGCGGTCCCAAGCGTGCGGATGAGACATGGCGGACACTTGCCCTACTGCTGGGTCACTGGACCCTTCGCGGCTATGGGTATTGGGCGGTAGAGGAAAAAGGCGCCGGCAAATACATCGGCCATGTAGGGCTGTGGTTTCCGCATAGCTGGCCTGAGCCGGAAATCGGCTGGACACTGATGAGCAGCGCAACAGGCAAAGGATACGCGACCGAGGCGGCGCTCGCCGCACGGACATATGCCTATGACATACTGGGCTGGGATACTGCTATTTCTCTGATCGACCCCGACAATCTGGCGAGCAGAGCCGTGGCCGAACGATTGGGTGCGCGGTTTGACAGCATCTATAAACACCCGGCCTATGGCGAGATGCAGGTTTGGCGGCACCCGGCTCCATCAGACCTTGAGAACGGTGGAGTGGAGGCATACGCATGACGACGTTCTCCATCCCGATCATCGAAACTGAACGCCTTGTTCTGCGGGCCCCGCATGCGGATGACTTGCCTGAGTTGACTGCCTTCTATGCATCCGAGCGCAGCCATATGGTTGGCGGTCCGCGGGATCAGGTGGGCAGCTGGAGCTCTCTGGCTACACGTCTGGGTCACTGGGCGCTGAAAGGCTACGGCCTTTGGCATCTGACCGAGAAATCCAGCGGTCGCTTTGTTGGCGGGGTTGGCATCATTGATGTACCTGGCTGGGACGAACCCGAACTCGGCTGGACCCTGATGGAACGGGCGGAAGGCAAAGGTCTGGCTTTCGAGGCAGCCCTTGCAGCTCGCGACTATGCTGCACGCCAACAAGGTTTGAATGGCGTCATCAGCTATATCGCGCATGAAAACACGCGCTCTCGTGCCTTGGCCGAGCGTATGGGGGCCAGCTTCGAGCGCGAAGGCGAAGTGATGGGCAAGCCCTGCCAGGTCTGGCGCCATCCCATGCTTGATTTATCCGAACCTGCTTTGACCACCGAAAGGACCGGCCAATGACCAATCCCGTGACTCAGGCTGCCGCGTTGCTCAAGGACCACCGCGAAAGCATCGATCGCTTGGACGCGATTCTGGTTTACACACTGGGCGAGCGGTTCAAGCACACACAAGCCGTTGGCAAACTGAAAGCGGCACACGACCTTCCCCCCTCCGATCCCACGCGCGAAGCTGCGCAGATCGCACGGTTAGAAGACCTGGCGAAAGAGGCCGATCTTGACCCCGATTTCGCCAAGGCTTTTCTGAATTTCATCATTCAGGAAGTCATCCGACACCATAAGAAACACCAGAATTGACCGGGCCGTTCCCGGCACACGCCATCTAAAGGAGATACCACCATGGCAATGAAAATTCGTCTCGCCCGCGGCGGCTCGAAAAAGCGTCCCTTCTACCGCATCGTGGCTGCCGACAGCCGCATGCCGCGCGACGGCCGTTTCATCGAAAAGCTGGGCACCTACAACCCGCTGCTGCCGAAAGACAACGAAGAGCGCGTTAAAATGGACATGGAGCGCATCCAGTACTGGCTGGACCAGGGCGCCCAGCCCACCGACCGGATCGCCCGCATGCTGGAAGCAGCCGGCGCCAAGGAAAAAGCTGAGCGTAGCAACCCCAACAAGGGTACCCCGGGCAAGAAAGCTCAGGAGCGCGCGGAAGAAAAAGCTGCAAAGGCCGCTGAAGCTGCCGAAGCTGCTGCTGCGCCTGCTGAAGAAGCAGCAGCAGAAGAGTAAGCAGGGCGGCGCGTGCGGGATCAGACCTTTACCGACGATTTTCGCGCGCAGTTCGATCTGTTGTTGCGGCTCCGGCGCGACGTGCGCCGGTTTCGCGACGAAGCTGTGAACGAGGCAGTGCTGACGCGCTGCCTCGACGCGTTTCGACTGGCGCCTTCTGTGGGGCTCAGCGAGCCTTGGCGTGTGGTCCGAGTCGAAAGTACCGCCGCGCGTGAGGCTGCGCTTAAGAACTTTCAGGCGGCGAATGCCCAGGCCCTAAAGGGATACTCGGGCGACAATGCGCGGCTCTACAGTCAGCTGAAACTGACGGGAATGCAGGAAGCACCGGTGCAGCTGGCCGTGTTCTGCGACGATTCCACCGACAAGGGGCGCGGTTTGGGTGCAGGTTCGATGCCCGAGATGCGGCGCTATTCCGTGGTCTCGGCAGTCACCCTGTTCTGGCTTGCCTTGCGGGCCGAAGGGTTGGGTTTGGGATGGGTGTCTATTCTGGACCCCGAACAAATGGCGCGTGATCTGAATGTGTCGGATAGCTGGCGGTTGATCGGTTACTTCTGTGTCGGATGGCCCGAAGAGCACTCGGAAACCCCCGAGTTGCAGCAATCTGGCTGGGAAATCCGCGACGACAACCTGCTTGTGGAGGTACGATAGACGTATGTTCGGACTATTACGGCTTCCTATCCTGTTGATGATCGCCTTTATTGTGGGCGTGTTTTTCGAACGCTCGAACCAGCGCGAAGCGTGTGAGGCACGCGGGTTATGGCAAGACGGGCTATGTGTGACGGTGGATGGACCAAATGAATGACCTGATCTGCGTAGGAAGTGTTGCGGGCTCATACGGGGTGCGCGGCGAAGTGCGCCTGAAAAGCTATTGCGCGATCCCTGAGGATATCGAAGCCTATTCGCCGCTGACGGATGAACAGGGCGCGGAACGCTATCCGCTGGTCCTGACTCGTCCAATCAAGAATGGCTTTGCCGCCAGATTGGGCGGAGTTGAAACCAAGGAACAGGCAGACGACCTGAAGGGGCTGCGCCTGTTTGCGCGGCGCGATCAGTTGCCTTCGCTACCTGATGACGAGTTCTACCACACAGATCTAATCGGGCTTGCGGTCTATGACACAGGGGGCGCGTTGCTGGGTCAGGTTAAATCTGTCCAGAACCACGGTGCGGCGGACCTGTTGGAATTGCACGGGCCGGGCCTGAATTCCACTGTTTTGCTACCGTTCACACTCGAGTCGGTTCCTACAGTTGATCTGGAACAGGGCCGCATCGTCGCCGACCCGCCCGAAGGGCTGATCTGATGCGTCGGGTCCTGCTGCATCTGGGCCTGCACAAAACTGGCACAACAGCAGCGCAATCCTTCCTCTATGAAAATCGCGAGCTGATTTGGCCGCATTTTGCGCTGGTCCTACCGTATCGCACCCGCAATTCCGGCCTGTCCCGCGCGGCCACCAACCATTCAGTCTATGGAACAGTGGGAACCCTCTCCGAGTTTGGCAGTCAGTTGCGCGAATTTCTGGACAGCCTGGATTTCGGCGACAAGCGGGGACTGATCCTGAGCGAAGAAAACTTCGCCGGCCTCAGGCCCAGCCGCAATATCGACCAAGGCTATGCTGCGGCCCCCGATCTGGCTGCCTGTCTGGTGGATTCAATTCGCCAGCGATTTTCAGGGCAAGAGGTTGAGATCACGATATACCTGTCTCTGCGCCAGCGCGGAGGCTGGTTGCGCAGCCTGTGGGCACATGATCTGGAACGGATGCGACAGGTTTTTGACTTTGAAACCTTTCGCGACAACCTGGACCACCTGCCCCCGCTGCAAGACACCGTCAGCCGCATCAAGGAAAAGCTGCCTTCCGTCTCTGTTACGACTGAATGGCTGGAAGATTTGCAACTGCGACGGCTTGGACCTGGCGACCCCTTTGCCGAATTTATGGACCTGTCGCGTGAAAAGGCCAACCTTCTGGTGCCTCCGACTCAGGTCAATACCCGGCTTCCCGAAGACGTCCTGTCCGAGTTGCTGGAACTGAATCGTTCGCGCCTGGACGAAGCGGCTCTGGTTGCGCAAAAGACTGCCGTGATTGAACGCGCGCAGACAGACCTGATTGGTACATCATGACTGATACGTCCCCGAAATCTCATGGCCGCAAGGCGATCCGTCCTACGCTGAAACCGCGCGAACTGCTTACGCCCACGCCCGATTTGCATGGGGTGTGGAAGGCCAAGATCATCACCTTGTTTCCGTCGGCCTTTCCCGGAGTTCTTGGCGAAAGCCTGACTGGAAAAGCCCTGCAAGAAGGGTTGTGGCAGCTGGAAACCGTTGACCTGCGTCAGTTCGGTGTCGGCAAGCATCGCAATGTGGACGACACCCCGGCCGGCGGCGGAGCGGGGATGGTGTTGCGCTCAGATGTATTGGGCGAAGCAATCGAGCACACGATGACCGAGGCGCAAGGAAACTGGCCTCTGATCTACCTTAGCCCACGCGGTCGCCGCATGGACCAGCGCATGATGCAGAACCTCGCGCGCTGTGATGGCATGACCCTGCTATGTGGGCGGTTTGAAGGTGTTGATGAACGGGTGCTGGAGCATTACGGCGTCCAAGAGGTCTCGCTTGGGGATTTCGTGATGACCGGAGGCGAGATTGCCGCTCAAGCGCTGATCGACGCCACGGTGCGTCTGATCCCCGGCGTTCTGGGCAATCAGGCCTCTGCCGAAGAAGAGAGTTTTTCGTCGGGCCTGCTGGAGCACCCCCAGTACACCCGCCCGGCCGAATGGAAAGGCCGCCCAATCCCCGAGATTTTGATGTCAGGCCATCATGGTCGCATCGCCGAATGGCGTCACGATATGTCCGAACAGATCACCCGCGAAAGGCGACCCGATCTGTGGGAGGCCTATCTGGGTGAAGGGGAAGAGACGTCTGACTGACATCCCCCGTGTGACATGAGCCCCGCAGCTGAGCTTTCCCGGCTGCAGAATTATTCGGGGGGAAAGCACGAATGCAGCCTTGATCACTTCGTTGTGGGCGATACCATCGAAACCTATGGGGTGCCCAAAGTCTAAGGGCTACCAGATTTCCAGCGCGCCCAGATTTCCGGTGGCCCGTTGAAGACATTGATATCAACCCTCCCCTGAACACCAGGCACCAGCCCGGTGCCGGTGTATTGCCAGAGCCGCCACACCGCTTTGGGATACACATTTCGCGGATGACCGGCGACCGAACGCAACCAGAACTCGGTCTTGGGCAGCCGCCCGATATTCGTATCACCATAGAAATCCACCGTCGTATAGACGATCGGACGGCGCCCATAGTGGCGTTCGAGGATATCCAGGAACCGTTGAGCCTCGGCCCGGACCGTCGCACCATCGGGGTGCAGGGTGCAGGTCTTAGAATGCGGGGTCCACTCCATGTCCAGCACATGTGGCAGATCCGATCCCTTGGGTACGTTCTGGATGAACCAGCGGGCCTGTTCCCGCGCCGACCGGCAGAAATAGTAGTAATGATATGCCCCCCACGGCACGCCCGCAGCCTGCGCACCTTGCCGATGGCTGGCAAACATGGGGTCGGCCACATCGCCCCCTTCGGTCGCTTTGATAAAGACGAAACTAACGCCTGACTGCTTGGCGGTGCGCCAGTCTATCGCTCCTTGCCAGCGCGATACGTCCAGCCCGTGCACCGGGTAATGCCCCGGATGTCTCCCTTCCCATTCGTGGGGGTCTGCATCTGCAAAGGCTGGGAAGATCACAGCGGGCGGCGTAGCATCTGGAAACGACTGGGCCTCGACCAGTTGCGGCGGCGGGCTGCTGCGACCGCAGGACAGGGTCGCAAAGGCTATGACGGCGAGCATCAATGCTGTGCGCATGATCTAATCCTGTATCAAATGACTGCTCTTATAATTACATCCAGTTTGCCTGATCAGCCCCGCAAGGCAATGGTTCTGTTTGCGTGCGGCGGAAACCCACCGTTTTCCCCGCCTTGCGTCGCGATTTAGGCTTGATCCCTGCCCCCGATGCCCGTAAATGACCGCAATCCGGTGCCGCAACTTCGCGACTCCGGTGTTTTGGTTTGCATCATGTCGTGACGCCCAGCTTTCTTCAGCCACGGCGCGGCGGGCAGGCCAGAGACCAAGTGAACATTCGATCTGACCTCTGGCGGGCTGTACGCAGGACCCGGTGAAGACCAAGAGCTCTCAGGCCGTGCCCAAACTTCGTGGACCAACCACGAGCAGATAGGAGAACCTGCGATGGACCTGATCGCACAGCTTGAGGCGGAACAGATTGCCGCCCTGGGGAAAGACATCCCCGATTTCAAAGCCGGTGACACCATTCGTGTCGGCTTTAAAGTGACCGAAGGGTCGCGCACCCGTGTTCAGAACTACGAAGGCGTCTGCATCGCCCGTAAAGGTGGCAACACCATCGCCGGTGCGTTCACCGTGCGCAAGATTTCCTTTGGTGAAGGCGTGGAGCGTGTGTTCCCGCTGTATTCAACCAATATCGACAGCATCACCGTTGTCCGCCGTGGCCGCGTTCGTCGCGCCAAACTGTACTATCTGCGCACTCGTCGCGGTAAATCCGCACGTATCGCAGAGGTCACCAACTACAAGCCCAAAGCTGGCGCCGAAGCGTAAGGAACGGAAAGATGAAAAAAGACATCCATCCCGATTATCACGTCATCGACGTCAAAATGACCGATGGCACCATAGTTCAGATGAAATCCACCTGGGGCTCCGAAGGCGATCAGCTGGCTCTGGAAATCGACCCCTCCGTGCACCCCGCATGGACCGGTGGCGGCGCGCGTCTGATGGACGCCGGTGGCCGTGTGTCGAAGTTCAAAAAGAAATACGAAGGTCTGGGCTTCTAAGCCTGACCCGTTTCGAATGCGAAAGGCCGCCCCTCTGGGCGGCCTTTTTCGTTTTACCCGAAACCTCTGACACCGCCCTGGCAAGAAACGCGTCAGGATCAATCCCTCAGGGTTTCGTCGCGCGTGTCAGATCCGCCGCGCTGTGCACCGGGGGCACAGGGCCGCGCAGCAACATCAACCCCAGCGTCACGCCGATCAGCGCCGCAATCGCCGTCACCATCATGGCGCTGTCAAATGCGTTGTCCTGCAGGTCGCGCAAGGCCTTTGCCAGAGCACTTCCCGATGTTGGATCCATGCCTGCGATCAACTGCTGGATCTGACTGGGCGTTCCGTGGGTCAGCGCATGGGCCAGATCTTCGCGCGGGGTCGAGCCAGCCGGAAGCGCGTCAATCACTTCGGTCAGACCCCGGCGCGAAGTGATGGCCTCGGCCAGGCCGCAGACCACAGCCCCCAGCGTGGCCCCGAAGTATAGACAGGCATTGATCACACCTGACCCCTGCCCTACATGCTCGTCCGGCAAAAGCCGCAACCCAAGACGCGGCAGCAGCGAAAAACAGATGCCAAGGCCAATGCCGACGATCATCAATTTCCACCATATCTGCGCATATTGAGTGGGCACTGTGATCGTGGTCAGCAACAAAAACCCAACCGCCATAGCACTCAGCCCAATCACTACGGGCCACTGAAAGCTGTAGGGCGCCAGAAACCGGGGCGCGATGACCGAGACCGCGAACATGCTTAGGCTCAACGGCATAATCGCAAGCCCAGCCCCGATAGACGTGTACCCGAATGTATCAGGCGATTGGACGAATGTGTTGAAGTAGACGAAAAAGCCAAACAGCATAAAGCCGGTAAGGAACATCCCCGCTGCCGCCATGAAATAGCGCGGATGAAGGAAATAGCGCAGCTCGACCAACGGATCTTCACTGCGGCGCGAAGCCAGCACAAGGCCGACCATGGCCAGCATGGCCACACCCAACGGCACCAGCGTCAACGGTGCCCGCCATCCACCACTTTCCCCATTGCTCAGGGCAAATGACAACGGCCCCAGAAACAGCACAAGAGCCACAGCGCCGAGATAATCGAACCGGGCACCGGCCAGTCGCGTGTTCGGTACATAGTTCCGTTTTCTCACGGTCAACCCAATGATAAACGCGGTGGTCAGCAGGATCAGATCGGTGGCGAAAACGGCTCTCCAACTGATGTAGTGGGCGAATGCACCGCCCAGGATTGGGCCGATCCCGATCGCCAGTCCGACGATGGCGCCCCATGCTCCGGTAACGCTGGCGCGTTTTTCCTCCGGGGTCGCTGCAGTCAACAAGGGCAACGACGTGCCAAACAGCGCTGCGGCCCCTGCCCCCTGCGCCCCACGGCCAAACAGCATCATCGCCCCGTCCTGCGCGAACAAGGCCGAGGCAGAGCCTATGGCAAAAACGATCATGCCAACCAGAAACACGCCCAGCTTGCCCGTGATATCACCCAGCCGACTGATAATCGTCACCAGCGTGGCACTGACCACGGTATAGATGGCCATGACCCATTGCAGGTCCGAAGGCGACAGATCGAACTCATTCTTAAGATCAGGCAGGATGGTCGCAACCGCCGTGGAATTGAAGCCAACAACAACCATGCAAATCGCCGTCATGACCAATACAACGCGTGCGCCGACATCAGATGAATTCGTTTGTAACATCAAATACGTCCTAAAATACGGGCGGCGACTATGGAGCGCCACACCGACAGCTTAGCAGGAATGTGCAAACCGCCTAGCCTTAGATCCAGTAGGACAGCGCCAGCGGCAAAGCGATGATCGTTGTCAGGGTCGAAACCAGTATGAACCCGGCAACATCGGGGCCATATTCCGGCACATGCTGGTCTATGAACAAATAGGTCGCCACCGATGACGGCATCAAACAGCACAGGATCACCGCGCCGCGCTCAGCGCCTGTAAAGCCGAAGGCCCAGACCAACCCGCTGGCGATTGCAACTGCCATCACCAGGTGCAAAGCGGTCAGCATCACCGCACGCCCAAGGCGGTTGACCCGAAGGCTGGCCAATGTGTGGCCCAATGTCAGCAGCATCAGCGGGATGGAAAGCCCACCCAGGATATCGAATGACTTCGCAACAGGCTGAGGCAGGCTATAGCCGCTGGCCATCAGCACCAGCGATAGGACCACCGCATATATGATCGGCGAGGTGGCGAGCTTTCTGGGCGAAAACTCTTTGGCTGGTATCCACATCCCTACAGTGAAGATGCTGACAAGAACGACCACTACAAATGCCATCGTACAGGCCATCCCCGCATCGCCTAACGCAAGCAAGGTGATTGGCAATCCGATATTGCCCACATTCCCATGCATCAGAGGCGTCAGAAAGGCCCGCGCCGGTAGGCGCATAACCTTCAGCGCCGCAAATCCCAGAACACCAAACCCGGCAATCGCCAAAACCGCAGCGGCCATCACGTCCAGAAACGTTCCAACAGCGATCTTTGTGGCCGACAGATGCGAGATGATGAGTGTGGGATATCCAACCCGCGAAACGATCGCGCCAATGACCTTGTTGTCAAAGGGCGTTTTAGTCAACGCCAGTGCATACCCAGCCCCGGCACAGATTAGCACCGGCAACACCACATTCAGTACGTTCAGAAACAGATGCTCCAAGCCATGTCTTTCTCACAGTCCTTAAGCCTGGAGATTGAAACATAGTCCTGGCTTTCGCAAGTCAGCGGCCTATGGGCAGGCTGAGATTTCCGCAACACCGCCTTTTTATGCCGCCATAGATTGTTTCGGGTTCTTCCCTTCCCGCTTTCCACAACATATAGTGGCCTGCAACAACGTGTACGCAAACACGGTGAGACTTGGGAATACAGGCATGGCACATATTATCGTAGTGGGGAACGAGAAGGGCGGCGCGGGCAAATCGACTGTGTCCATGCATGTGGCCACCGCACTCGCCCGCCTGGGTCACAAGGTCAGCACCCTGGATCTGGACCTGCGGCAACGCAGCTTGGGACGGTATTTCGAGAACCGGAATAGCTTTCTGAAAAGCGCGGACCTGACCCTTCCCAGCCCCCGCCACCATGACCTGCCCGAAATTGACGCAAGCACGCTTAAACCCGGCGAGAACATCTATGACCACCGCCTCTCAGCGGCCGTGTCCGAGCTGGAAAGCGATAGCGATTTCATCCTGATCGACTGCCCCGGCTCTCATACCCGCCTCAGCCAGGTGGCGCATTCGCTGGCTGATACGCTGATCACTCCGCTGAACGACAGTTTTATCGATTTTGACCTGCTGGCACGCATCGATTCAAAGGGTGAGAAAATTCTGGGCCCGTCGGTCTATTCCGAGATGGTCTGGAACGCCCGACAGCTGCGCGCGCAAGCCGGCCTGAAGCCCATCGACTGGGTCGTTGTGCGCAACCGCGTCGGTACCCAACGCATGGTCAACAAGGAAAAGATGCAGCGCGCGATCGAGATGCTGTCGCAGCGCATCGGCTTCCGGGTTGCTTCGGGCTTTTCCGAACGCGTTATTTTCCGAGAGCTGTTCCCGCGCGGGCTGACCCTATTGGACCTCAAGGATATCGGGATCAAACAGCTGAACATCTCGAACATCGCAGCACGTCAGGAATTGCGCGACATGATGAAAGAGCTGAACCTGCCGGGTGTTGAGATCGATTTTTAGAGGCTTTTTACGACGGGTAGACGGACTATACTGCCGCTCAAATGGAAAAACGAAAGTCCGTTTCTGGCAATCGTTTTAGCTTCAGAGCCCTTGTTGGGCCTAAGCTATCACTGCTTTCCAATACTCAGGGTAAACTCGAACGAAACCAAATCCATCGACAGTCAAATTTGCTTCGTATCCACTATTGATCGAAGTGTACCTATAGGTATTCTCGTTCAGCCGCTCATATCGTTGCTTCAGCGGTTTGAATGTCCAGGTTTCATCATCCAACCAAACAGCAGTGAACTCTGCCTGATCTCCAATCCCTAGCTGGAGTCGCTTGATCGCACTCGTGTTCGTGGCCGGTGTAAACCCAAGATCGATGTCGAGCAATTCATCAACAGCATCCACAACTTTGTCATTCGAGGTCCATGTACCATCGTCTTGCTTCACTAAAACAAGATCAACCCTATCTGCCCCAATCCAACGCTGTACGGTGGCGGCGCTACACTCCCATTCGTCATTACAGGTCACGGAATAAGCTATTCTGACAGGAGAATTTTCAACTACGTAGACAGCCATGCCCGAGATTACGCGAGACGTTCTGTTACCATTAACCGAACAGGCTTCTGTGCCTACGACATCAATCCGTCGCCACATTGTACTTCGCATCATCGCCTCAACCATCGCTATTGCTTTGCTTGCCCCATAGCGGACATTCATGCGTGTTTCAGCATAGGTCAATCAGGGCTCTCTCCAGCCGTTCTCGGCGGCGTGCATGAACGGCTGGGTCAGTGTTGTCAGAAGTCGAACGAACTAACCGCTGTTCCTTGCGATGATGAAAGCAGTCGAACCCGTTTCGGGACGCCACTTTTGTTCAATTTCGAACCCATGAGCTTGCATACACTCAACAAGGATTTCTTGCGTCAGGACGCGGATCTTGGGCAATAGGCCGATGGTCCCGAGAGCTGGTATGACGTACTTCTCGAGACCTTCCAGGCAGACCGTCGAGCTGAAGAACAGGCCACCTTCCTTCAAGGAACTACGAACACGGTCCAGTGTCGCGTCAAGATCCAGTACCAAGTGCAGGATCGACATAGCCAGTACGGCATCATACTGTTGACCCTTCGCTGGAATAGGCCAGCACTCGAACGCGCTGACTTCAAAGTTGATGTTCTTGCTGCCCTGCGCGTCGACTTTTTCCCGGGCGATTGTGATCATTTCGGATGAATAGTCGATGGCGTCGATATGGGCGACTTTTGGGGCGTGAATGAGCGCCGTCGTACCTGTGCCACAGCCAAATTCCAGGACGCGGTCTTGGGGGGACAGGTGTCTTGCAGTTATGTCCAGTTTGTATTCATAGGCGGCTTGGTTTTGGACCGGACGGCGGGCATAGGATCTCGCCATCAGATTCCAGAACCGGGTGGGTTTGATGAACATATCTAATCCTTTGGTAGGGTGCAGCAGACGCGATGATTTAGTTAGCGTCTTGGATGTCGAAGACTTTTTCGAGGGGCTTGTCGAATACACGAGAAATCAAGATCGCCAGTTCGAGCGTTGGCGAATACTTGGCGTTTTCAATGGCAACGATGGTTTGTCGGGTGACTCCAACCTTTTCGGCGAGTTCTTTTTGCGTCATTTCATCAGCGTCAAAGCGTAGACGTCTAATGTTGTTGGAGATCCTGAGCTTGCCCATGGATCAATATCCCCGCCGATAGCTAGCAAATTTGACAATATCTGCTGACAGGGATCCGAAAGCCATTCCGAAATAGATGATGTTGAAGCCGGTGAGCGCTGATGCGTTGAGAGCCATGGCGACGACAGCTGAGACAAAACCCGCACCCGCGAAGATAATGATGGCGTAGCTGCCACGGCGCTCGAACATCTTGTCACGTTCATCAACGACGAAGCTGGGTTTGGGTTCGTGAGTAACAATCGCAAACCCAATGTTGAACAGTATGGTGCCGATGATGGTGGCCACGACGCCCAAGGGGATCAGCCAGATCACCATGCGGGCCCAGTTGTTTACAGCGTCTGGGCCATCAAACAATCCAGAGGCATTCATATCCAGAAGCCGTGAAACAACAAATGCACTAACGGCGAGGTTCACGAAGATCGAGACGACCGTATTGCGATCTTGGTAGGTCATTTCTGAAATCCCTATTGGACAGAACACTTCTAGTGAGTCGATTATTACTTACATCTTGTATGAAATATTATACCCAATGTCAAAAATAATATACTTCAATATCGAAGCGTAGTTGCAGCTTATGCTCGATGATGGGCATCTACCCTTCAACTGGAGTGCTGCGCGTTTGCGACTGGCCCAAAGGTTGCGTCGCCAACTTTTCGAAGACTAGAACCAGCGTTATGCTAGACCCAGTTATCCTGCGATCTCAGCAAACATCCGAAAGCCAGAGGTTGTATTACTAGAGAATTGTTTCTTCCGGATCATGTTGACTACCTCAATGCCATCGAGTGTGGCTGAAGCTGATCTAAATGGCTTGAACCCACACATGTGCCGTACGCGTCATTTAAAGTTTGCGACACAACCCCTTCGCTTCAGCAGCGGCAACTTTGGACGATATCGAAGTCCCTCACATAATCCGCAAGGGGCAATTCACACCCGGATTCTGTCCGTTTCGGCCGTTCCCTGAGCTCGCGGCCTAACTCACGAGCGATTGCTGAAACCGCTCGGCAGGTTCAGAACTTTGTAACAGAACCGTTCGAGTGCTCGAAATAGTTAAGAATCACCTGGGTCAAAGGCTGCGAATGCGTGGCAAGAAAGGTATGAGGTTCGTTCTGGGAAATCTCAGGGAAAACCTGAGCCCCTAAAATCACGACTCACTTCGACGTTGAATCGCGTCAGCTTCGGATACAAGCTAAGAAAGAGCGCCAACTGTGGTCAGAATCTGCCTCAAACGTGTCCATAAGTGGGGGGAAGCAAGGCAATTTTATGTATCCCCGCTGCAGCCTTGACTAAACTTCCCGGGTACCGCTACGTCATTAAGAAATTATGAAGGTTGTATCAGTTTTTGCGAAACAACCTTGAGTAAAACGAGAATCAATAATCAGAAGTTTGAGGTTAGGAAAATGTTAAATCGGGTCCTGAAAACTACCTCTGGTGCGTTGATGTTGTCCGTCGCGACCATGGCAAACGCTGAAACTGTTCAATTGAACAGTTTAGACGGCGGAATGACTCTGACCGGAGAGCTAATAGATTTTGATGGCGCCAATTACGAACTCCGAACGGTGGTTGGTACAATCACGGTTGACGCTTTCAAAGTTGAATGCATTGGCGAAGCCTGCCCCAGTCGGAACGAAGGTCCGGTCGAATATGGCATTTCTGGTTCTTCTCGCCTGGTCGATGTCTTATTCGCTGACCTTACGACGCAATTCGGTGAGGAGATTGGCGGCACTGCTTTGCGCTCTGAGGAAGAAGGTGTTGATAAGCTACTGCTCCGCAACGAACTAGGCGAGTTTTTGGCCGAAGTCTCCTTGATGGGTGGTGACTCCGCAGACGGGATCAAACAACTGGTCGATGGAAACTCAGCACTGGCAGTGACCACACGCCCGGCTCAACCCGACGAGCTGGCAAGCGCATCGCAGGCTGGACTCGGGGATATCACCACGAGTGAAAACGAGAAAATTTTTGCGCTGGACGGTCTAGTTGTTATTACATCGCAAAGTAACCAACTGCGGGCAGTCGCCGAACAGGATCTAGCGCGAATATTTTCCGGAGCCATTTCCAACTGGAGCCAGATTGGTGGGCCCGATGCCCCGATCCAGCTTTACATGCGAGTGCCTGAAAGCGGAACTGCGTTGGTTTTCAATGACCTGATCATGAACCCCGTGGGCGCAACATACGCGAGCGATACAAGCTTTTTCGAAACAGACACGGAATTGGCTGCAGCAGTTGCTTCTGATCCGCTTGGTATCGGAATTACCAGCCTCGCAAGTGCTGATGAGGCCAAGGTTCTTGCAATTCGCGGTGTTTGTGGAATTCAGGTTCCAGCGACACCTTTCACCATCAAGACAGAAGAATACCCGCTTAGCCGACGCTTGTATGCATATACCGGCAAAACTGCGCCAGCACAGTTGAACCGCTTCATGCAATTCCTCGAAAGCGAAAAGGCGCAAGAGACAATTGATGCTTCGGGCTTTGTGTCACTTGGGGAATCCCTGCAAGGCCCCAATGAGCAGGGACTACGCTATCTTGGCGCAGTTATGCCAACCGATGCAGAGGTTACTCTGAAACAGTTGCAGGAAATGTCGGCTGAGCTGTCCGGTGCCGACCGTAGTTCTATAACCTTTCGGTTTGCATTCGGATCCTCTCGCCTGGATACGCGGGCACAGGACGACATAAGGCGCCTTGCTTCGTTGCTTGCCAAGGAAGAAACCACAAACAAAGAACTTCTTTTGATCGGATACACAGACTCTGTCGGTGCTGGCGGATCCAACCGGTCACTCAGTCAGCAGCGTGCCAAACAAGTTAGCAATGCGTTGCTACAAGCAGCGCCTACCAACAGCCTGGACGGGTTAACCATCCGAACTCTGGGTTATGGTGAGATCTCGCCGCTAAGTTGCAACGACACTGAGAATGGTCGCCGTATCAACCGCCGAGTGGAAGTCTGGTTGCGAGACGTTGTCACCACATCCCAGTAGCGAAGCGCCAACTCAGCTTCGGAACGGGAATACAACGGTCAGTGACCAAGACGATAATTCAATGGAGTAACGTCGTATGAGAATGCTCGCAGTATTGGCCAATGTTTTCCTACTGCAATTGTCAGGGGCGGCTGTCGCGCAGGAAGACCCATACAAAACCGCAGTAGACATCTGGCTCAATGGTAGCGAGGCCGTAGGCCTGCAAGGTTTGTCGGAAGCGGCCAGTCAGGGGAACACGTCGGCGCAAATGATCCTTGGTCAGATCGATCGCGATACTGTACCTGGAGGATTTTCCGATTACTTGATCAATCATCAGGCACGAGACCAGCTTCTTCGTGCACCGGATCCCGATAAGGGAACCGTAAACTGGTTGCTTGCTCTGAGCAATCCTGCCCTACAAAAACACGGCGAGGCCATCTTTGGATATCGGGTTGGTCGTCAGCCAATCAGCAATGCGATAGCACTGCAAACTCATGGTGAGATTGAAGGCGCCGAGTATGTATTGTGGAATACACTGAATAACGGCCGCTTTGATCTGATCAATTCCATGCCTTCAGAAAACTACGGCCTGTCCGAAGCCGGTTTTCTCAAGTGGATCGAAGCTTATATGGCGCGGGAAAACAAGGCGATCACGATGCGGGCCTTTGTGGAAGAATCCAATCCCAAACGTGTTTCGGGGTTGTTGGGTCTCAAACGACTGGCACGACTGTTGAACCTCAATCAGCATTTTTCCGACGAAGCCAACCAGTTCACAACAGTGATGCTGGGCCGGGGCTCGGACTTGCCTGAAAGTGTCGATTTGGTTCGCTTGAACGAAAGCGTTTCCCGCATCAGTGAAACCGATAAATACTTGAACATCGTAAAACGCTACTGCGACTCATGCGAAGGTGAAACAGTGGACTACGATTGCGTGGTTCAGGCTCTGGAAATCATAGGTGGCTACAAGACGCTGATGTCCATCCGCACCCCAGTTGAGGGGTCAATTGACCAGGCTACATTCATGAATTCTAATCGTGCGGTCGAAATCTTCGCGCAGTTGGTAAACAACATGCGCCGCCACTACTCTCGTGGCATTCGATCGTCTTGCATTGCCGCTAATCTGAAAGCCAAGATCTAACATATAGCTAAAACAAGGTTTGATTGAGATTATCACATGTTTGAAGGCGTCGTGAACCTTTGCAAAATAGCTTAACCGTTCAATGGTTCCGGTTCCGGTAAAGCAAAAGTAAAACGTTTGTATGTACTGACTTCCTACGCTGACCAACTTGGATCGAACAGTGTGCATACTGGAAATCACGAAACAAACGGACTCGCGTAAAGAGTGTGTATAACTGAGGAACGTTTTGTGATTGGAAATTGAATAATTCCTGATGTGCAAGGGACGATAACGGACGGGACGAGGCATGGGCAACGTAATGAAACTAGTAACGACTGGTGATGAAGATACGGGTCAGATGATCGGAGCCTCTTCCGCAGACGACCTCCCTGCAGGCGCCCGGTTGTTGCATGGTCAGTACAAAATTGACCACTACCTGAACAGCGGCGGCTTCGGCATTACCTATCTGGCCAATGACAGTCTCAACCGCAAGGTGGTCATCAAAGAGTGTTTTCCAGCCATGTTCGCGCGCCGACAGAATCTGCTGGTGAAGGCTCGTGTGCAAAAACACAAAGAAGATCTTCGCCAGATTGTGCGGCACTTCATCAACGAAGCCCAGCGCCTGGCAACTATGGATCACCCCAATATCGTTGGTGTGCACCAAGTCTTTGAGGACAATGACACCGCCTATATGGCACTGGACTTCGTTGAAGGCCCGGACCTTTTGGACGCAATCGACGACGCTGAAACCCAGCTGGACGAAGCCGATGTCATGTCGATCCTGCGGCAGATTCTGGATGCGGTCGCATTTATGCACAAGCAAGGGATGTTGCATCGGGACATATCGCCTGACAACATTCTGGTCGGACCCAACAAGATACCTGTATTGATTGATTTTGGTGCTGCGCGTGAGCAAAATAGGAAAACAAACCGTGTTTTGTCTGCCTTACGCGCAGTCAAGGATGGCTATTCCCCACAGGAATTTTATGTCACTGACGGCGTGCAAGGGCCGTTTAGCGACCTCTATTCCTTGGCGGCAACATTCTATCATGTGATCACCGGAGAGCGCGCGCCAGACAGCCAGACTCGGGTCTCTGCGATTGCCGAGCAAAAGCCCGATCCATGCAAACCTTTGCAGGGGCGCTTTGATAAGTATGATGACGTCTTTCTCGAAGCGCTCGACAAGGCTATGTCGGCGATGCCAAAGGATCGCTTTCAAACCGCTGATGAGTGGCTCGAGGCGATAGATCACTTGACCGAACCGACCGCCGTTGAACAGGATGTTAGAGTTGCGGTCTCTTCATCCGGCGGAATCAACCGTGTCGCAATAACCGGCGGGCTGTTGGCATTTGGAGTTGTAGGTGCCGTAGTCGGCGTGCTGGCCATCGGAGCATTTTCACCATCCTCCGAGCCACAAGCAACGCAAGAGGACGTTTTGGCTGCCGAAGCCGAAGCCCGCGCCCAAGCTGAGATCGAAGCAGCGGCGACAGCGGAAGCAATCGCAGATGCCACCGCACGGGTCGCAGAAGCCGAGGCACGATTGGCCCAAGCCGAAGCCCGCGCGCAGGCAGAGACCATAGCGCGTGCTGAGGCCGAAGCCGCAGCTCAGGCAGCGGCTCAGGCCGAAGCCGAAGCCCGCGCCAAAGCGGCAACCGAATCGGAAGCTCGTGCACAGGCTGAGGCCGAAGCGGCTGCTCAGGCGGCGGCCCAAGCCGAAGCCGAAGCGCGTGCCAAAGCCGCTGTCGAGGCAGAAGCACGCGCGCAAGCCGAGGTTGAAGCGGCCGCCAAAGCCGCGGCAGAGGCAGAAGCTCGCGCGCAGGCCGAAGTCGAAGCGGCAGCCAAAGCCGCAGCAGAAGCGCAAGCCCGAGCCCAGGCTGAAATCGAAGCAGTCGCAATGGCGATGGCAGAGGCAGAATCGCGCGCGCAGGCTAACGATGAAGTTGCTGCTAAAGTGAGCACTGGCGACACAGATCAGGCGAATGTCGAAGCTGATACTACCACTCAAATCGTTCAGGATTTAGGGCCGACTTCAGTGAAGTCTGAATGGAAGGTTCTTTTGCCTTTTGTAGCGTCGGCGGATAGTCCCGATACTGTGGAATACGTCGCTAGCGAGGCCCCGGTTTGGGTTCACGCGGGGCTGCGTATTGACTCTGTCAATGGGATTGAAATCAATGATCTGAACTCCATCGCTGCCGTTCTACTTCAATCTGGGGCTACTCCTTCGCAAGAGGGAACCATGGATGTGACCATCGGGCTTTCTAACCCAAGAGACGGTGTCGAAGTGCGGGACGTTACTCTGGGTGTCGTACAAGACACGACCTTGTCGAATGGCATCGTTTTTCAAACTCAATATGCAGAGAATGGAAAATGGGTTACGAGCGTGGCTCATGTCCCAGAAGATGTAGGCCCAGGCACAACTCTGAAACCGAACGACCAGCTGACAGCATATTTTCCGACAGATGAAAATATCGATGGGCAAGATACGATTGCTGATCTTCTGCGAGCAGGTTTGAATGACGGCCAGACTGACTTCAAGTTCACGGTCAGGAGAGGCACTTCTTTGTGGCTGGCGGACTTGCACTACGTGGGCAAGTAAAAGAGAGATCATGGCTGAACGCAGTGTGCGAGTTGACCACGCCACATTGAATAGGTGGGTTGTGAAAAAGCATAAACTGGTTCTAGTCTTTCGAAAAGTTTGCGACACATCTGTCTGGGCGTTCGTCACAGACGAAGATAACGAAACCGGTATGTTTCATTTCACCGTATATGGAGAAAGTGAGCCAAAGCTCTCTGAACAAGTCGGTGTTCTGAGCAGCGGAATGCTTACCAGCCTTGCAATGAGCAAGCTATGCGGTTCCATTCGCGATTGGCGCGAAGTCCTAGCCTGTTGTCGGCACATTCATTCACTGAGATTGTGACTTTGCTAACGCAGCATGAAGGCTGCGCCACGGACGCGGCTTCGAGCCGAGACAACTGTCATTCGATTTGTGACCAAGTATTTACGCCGAGTGTGAATGCTTGGAATTTTGCGGATTATGGTCGTCGAATTGTGGTTTCTCTTTTGAATTTCGAAGTGCGCGGTACTCGATAGGCGTTTGTCCGTAGACCCGTTGGAATGCACGATAGAAGTTGGAGCGTGCCAAAAACCCTGATTGAGAAGCGATGTTGGCAACGCTTTCATTAGTTTCTGCAAGCAACCGGGCCGCATGAGCCAAACGGAACTCGTTCACGTATTGCGACATGTTGGTTCCTTGAGTTCTGTTGACAGCAGACGACACAGTGCGGGCCGGAAGGCTTAAGCGCTTGGCAAGTCGTTGGACGGTTATGTTGGGGTCCAAAAAAAGCTGTTGTTCATCCATCAATGCCTGCAGTCGTTCTAGGACTTTCGCATCTTCAGTATTGGATACTGGCGCTGCGTATGACACAGCGTTGGCTTTGGGAAACATCACTGGGAGCGTGATTGACGTCGCAAGAAGAAGAAAGATCAACGGAACAGTTCCGTAAGAAATCAGCATTGAGGCATTGGCGCCCTTGTTGAATGTAAAGTCGATTGCGATCGCGCTATCCAAAACCAGTACAAAGACGAGAAATCCAATGCCGCGTAAAAGCCAGTTGGAAAGCGCCTGGGTGACATCGACCCGTGCTTGACTCAGTGCGTCAGGCCCCTTCCGCCAAAGTAAGAAGAGAGCGACGCAATAATACGAATAGCTGGCACTGATTACCCAATCCATGCTTCTCAAGTCACTGGCCAAGAGCAGATACAACCCGATCAAAATGAAAGGCGCACTTAGGTGCATCATGACGATCTTGGCGACGTCGTGTCTTTCGACAACCAACGATGCAAAGCTCAGATACAAGAGCG
The DNA here is from genome assembly GCF_059610665.1 of Ruegeria sp. CDSC051. NCBI lineage: Bacteria > Pseudomonadati > Pseudomonadota > Alphaproteobacteria > Rhodobacterales > Roseobacteraceae > Ruegeria > Ruegeria sp. CDSC051. The sequence goes on along the minus strand of NZ_JBXWOC010000009.1, from coordinate 80,338 downwards.
GCCCGAGGACCAAGGGCAACGTGCGTTGCAGCGGGATCAACTCCTCGACTCCGTAGCCAAATCGCAGACCGACCAACAGGGATGAGAAGGCGCCCAACCCAAAGAAGGCCGAGAACAACATGTTGGCCAGACGAAAGCCCAGATCCAACCGCCAGGCCAGCATGGTAAGCACAACGCAAAGCAATGCTGTCGCCAGCGGCAAGGGGAAACTGATCAACCCGGGGCTGTCCATTTGTCCTCTTTCTATCGAGACCTGTCCTCAATCAGGATCAAGGACAGGTATAGGCAGTGCAAAGCATTGTTTCAAATAAACCTACGGCTCAGCTTTGACGTATCTTGAACGATGATCGGAGCTTTCGATGAGACAATCTTCTTACCTTCTTGCAGGATTCTTAGCTATGTGCGCAGCCACGGCATTTGCCCAGCCCTATCGGGCTGCAATGACAGAACTCAATGTCGCCGACGTTGAGGGAGAACGCGATCTGTCCGGATTTATTTGGTATCCAACAGATGCAACTGGGCCAGAAACTTACGACTTCGAAAGTGAAGTGTGGGCTGGGACGAAGGTTGTGAAAGATGCTGCGCCAGTGACCAGCCGGTTCCCACTTGTCGTCTTATCTCATGGTATGTTTGGCAACGCCTACAATCAGGCATGGCTTGCCGGTGCGCTGGCACGGCGCGGATACATCGTGGCCGCCATCAGCCATCCTGGTACGTCAACCTGGTCTCGCGATCCCGATCTAACGCGGCAACTGTGGGAGCGGCCAAAGGACATTTCCCGTGTCATTGACCATGCAACCGGTTCGTCTGATTTTGCGAGGTATGTCGATACAGACAGAATCTATATGGCGGGACACTCACTGGGTGGCTTTACGGCTGTTGCCCTTGCCGGCGCGCAGTACGACGCGGCTGGGTTAAATCGGTTTTGCGACACTCAGCCAGACGAACTGGCTTGTGGCATCCTTTCGGGTTGGAAAATCGCGCAAACATCTGAAGATCGCGCTCAGATGGAAGCTGACCTGTCTGATCCTCGGATCAAGGCATTTGCAGTTTTTGATCTTGGCGGAACACAGAGCTTTTCCGAAGCGAGCCTTCGGAAAATTGACCGGCCGATGTTGGTCTTTGGGGCGCCGATCATGAATTCTGGTCTAACCCTCGACATTGAATCCCGTGCCCTGATTGCCGCGCTACCCACGCAGAATGCACGCTATATCGAGCCCGAGACGCTATCGCATTTTGACTTCCTGGGTCGCTGCAAGCCCGGAGGCTACGAACTGCTCGCAAGAGAAGAACCGGGAGACGAAATCATCTGCTCAAATGGCGGCACAGCGCGTGCTGCCAAGCATGAGATGATCATCGACGCTGTTACGGATTTCTTTTCGAATTCATAACAGTGCGGAGGCGGAATGGTACGGTGAATCCGGCCTTCCGCCTTCGCCTCCTATCATGATCGCATAAACCAGTTTAGGCGACACCACCGTCGACAACTTGCTCGGGATATAGCTCCGCCCAATCTGACAAAAACTCGAACACGGCATCTTGGCTTGCCAGATCTATGGCACGGCGCGGAAGAGCGACGCCTTCCCGCAATGCCAGACACAGGCACCGAGTATAGTCGCGGTCTAATCTCTGCGGGCAGTTCTCTGACCCATGAATAACTGTGGACAGAAGTGTTCCTCCATAGCCGTTCACATGTGTCAGGTCTGGCTTTAACGACAGAAGGTACTCCATGACGTCTGGCAAGCCCTCCCATCCGGCAACCTGCACCGGTGTCAATCCTTCGGTATCTGGACGGTCATATTCAACTCCTACGGCGACCAGTCGTCGAACGTGATCCAGTTTTCCCGGGATGTGCAATATCATTCGAATGATATTGCGGTAAGCGTCAGGTATCTTGTCTGGGTCAAAGTTGCATGGCGGCTGAACGCCATCGGCAACGGCACTCAATGTAGTTTCGATTTCACTCAAGGTCGTATCTGCGCCGCGCTCTTCGAGCATCCTCGCCAAACTGACATTTCCAAATACCCGCGCATAAGCATAGGGCGTAGTGTTTTCAAAGGGCCGATTCAGATCGGCTCCATTTTCAAGAAGAAGCTCGACCATATCTGGCGTGGCCATCCTTCGCGCCGCCTGGTGTAGCGCAGGGACGACCCACGGTGCCTCGCCGCCAACATGCGTCCCGTCAAATTCATCTACTTTAGCCCCGTGGTCGAGAAGCATCTGAACCGCCGTTGTGTCATGGAAGTCCATCGCGCGCAGCAATGCGTTTGTCCCCTTCGGGTCGGCGCCATGATCCAGAAGCAGTTGCAATCCCTTATGATGACCCAGCTCGGTTGAGTGATAAAGGCTCTCGCCGTCGTTCGGATTTGCGCCGTTCTCCAGCAGCCATTGCCCAAGAACCATATTGTCCGAATGGCCTATGGCGAAGTAGAGCGGTGATAGCTTGTAGTCGTTGCCATGGTAGACCGGCGCACCAAGATCAACATCAGCACCGGATTCCAAAAGGGCATTTGCGATATCAAGCATGTCATTGGCCAGCCCGGATGCGCGATGAATCCACTTGGACCGGGCGAGGATCGTCAAAGGCGGCGCCAGATCGCCAATAAGCTCGGTCGCCAGTTTCGGCGTTTGGTTGAGAAATTCCAACACATCCGACTTGCGATAAAGGGCCAGACACAGCCCGAAATCTCCGTCAGCCAGATCGGGCGCGTCAGCCAGAAGTTGATCAACAGCCGTAAAATGACCCTGAGCGAGAGCCAGTTTCAGGCGCTGCCGTTTGGCGGCTCTGTCCATGCCTAGTAGTTCGGCTGCGAACTTTAAGGCAGGCCAGGTCGGAAAACTGTTCTCGCACGCAATTACGTGCAAATAGTCCGAGTGCCTGAGTGCTGTTGCCTCCGGTCGAGGTGGATAGTTTGCGATGCGTTGACGGGCGCGTAATTCGCCTGCTTCATAGTCTTTGCGAAGTGCTTTGGCATCGCGGCGCAATTGGTCCAGGGATTTTGCCATCGGTGTCCTCACTTTTGGCTCGATGGTCCGCTGAATCCGAGCATGAGACATACCGAAATAAGGCTGTCGTATTGTTGATAGAGATGCCGATGACAGCTTTCCGCGGACCTGGAGGCTTTCCCTAGAAGCATTCCTATCATAACCATCCGAAGCAGCACCCGCAAGATCGGCTTGAGTGGATGACACTGATGCGAATGACCGCAAAACGAAGGCCGCGGCCTGCAACGAGACCCAAGAAACAGATGCTGCACTCTGCACGAAGGTCGGTAATGTGCACACAGTTGCCAATTAGGAACTGTTGTTCATCTCGTTCTGAACCACGTCGGCGTCTGAATGCTCGCAGGGCCAGTTAACGAGTCATTTGCGCCTTAGACTTCACTTCACACCAACGAAAAACAAATCCTTACAAATTTTTAAGATGTCTGAAAGGTCAGTTAAAACTCCCGGTATTCTACGGACAGCTTAGTTGATTAGTAACGAGGCGAGGGTCTTGTGCTGAGTTCTGTTTTACCCGTTTTGGCTGGCGTTCTTTTTGAAATTGGGCATCTGTGGCCGGCATTCTTTCTGGGCCCCGAAAGTGTTTTGGCTTTTTCAACCAACACTGCCCAATACTTAGTCTTTGCCTGCATTGCAGCACTGGTTTTTTTGCACAGAGGCCACAATCTCTCTCGCAACCTAAGTACATCAGTTCTGAAAGTGACATCTGATCCCAAGTGTCACACCCATCGGAGGACCAACGCCCTCCCTGGTTTGGATGACAGATTAATTGATCAGCTGTTTCTTCATGCCCAAGCAGTTCGAAGTGACAGACATACAGGTCGACATTGTACCTCCACAATCACAGCGAGAATTGGATAGAAAATGTCGAAATCCAAAGGTGACGCCACCTCTGTGCTGGCCAGATTTAACGAAAGATTTGGCCTGATTCAAAAACACGTCATCACCATTCCGCCCGCAAACAACAAAGCCCGCCCGGACAATCGTGCATTTGGTGCAGGTCAGACCAACTATTCCAAGGCCAAAAAGGAGCCAAACATGTCATTGGACATTTCTAAACTAAGTGAAATCAAAGGTCTTCTGGGGGCGTGCCTCGTCGACAGCGATACCGGTCTTGTTTTAGGCACAGAGGGCGGTTCCAAGTTTGATCTTGATACCGCAGGCGCCGCGAATGTTGAAGTTGTCCGCGCTAAGCTGCAGGCAATCGAAGCTTTGAAACTCAACGATACCATCGAAGACATTCTTATTACACTTGGCAAACAGTTTCATCTGGTTCGCCCACTGGACAAAAACCCAAACATTTTTGTGTATGTCGCGTTGGACAAGAAGGTCGCCAATCTGGGTCTCATCTCGACAAACTGACGGCTTTGATGTCAACGACCCGATCAGCCGCTGCAGCAATTGCGCATGATCTGAAAAGCCCGCTCACTCATGCTTATATAGCACTTCAGAAAGCGAAGGATTCTCTACAATCGGAAGGTCGATCCTTAGAACCGATTGACCAAATTCAATCTGAACTTGATCGTCTCAAATGGACCTTCGAAACAGTTTTGAGGATCGACCGTATTGAAGAAGGAGGCGGCCCCAAAGCGTTCAGCTATCTGGATTTAAATAGATTGGGTAGAGAAACAGTTGAAAACATTATTCCACTTGCGGAGGTTAAGGACCAAAGTCTTATTTTTGTGGATAACCAATCAGGGCGTACACTAATCGAAGGTGATGAAGGTATGTTGAAACAGCTCTGTGCAAACCTTCTGCAGAACTCAATTGATCATTGTCCGGATCATTCCAGGATTCTCCTGACTGTTGAACAAGAAGAAAGCACCATTACGCTCTCGGTTATTGACGATGGCCCTGGTGTTCCCGAAAACACACTGGGCAAGCTATTTGTTCCTTTCTATAAGCTAGAAAGTGAACGAACCAGTGTTGGGAATGGATTGGGTTTGGCGCTGGTGAAGGCTATAGCAGATCATCATTCGGCGCTCTTAGCGGCGACAAACAACTCACCTGGGTTGACTGTTTCAATTAAATTCGAAATCGCTTAGCGGCTTTAATTGAGACCTTGGCTCACACAGTTGTAAAGCGTCTTGTTGGCATTGGTCGGCATGCTGAATTCTCTTACACAAAGTGGGCAAGAAAGTTTCTTGAGTGTTTTCTTCTCAAACCCTGAGATCGCTCAAGAGCCGGAGCATTGCTATTCAACCTTGCGCAATATCTAGGCCTCTTTAATGGAGGTACATCTTCGACTGATCCACAAACGAAGTATTCAGCTCATGCGGTAACCGACGTTTCTGAGGGTCACGATCCTCTGACCATCTGCACCGATCTTGCGTCTGAGGCGCCCGACATAGACATCTACAACATTGGTCAATGGATCTTCATTCATTCCCCAAACTGAATTCAGAATCCGCTCTCTTGATAATACGCGCCCAACATTGGTCAAAAACAAAAGGAGAAGGTCGCGCTCTTTCTTCGACAGCTGGATTTCTTGACCTTCGACAGCGACCTGAAGGGATTGCTTGTCAAATGTAAGTGCTCCGCATGTAATCACCGTGTTGCTGAGATTATTTGCATAGCTGTTGGCGCGGCGGTGCAACGCTTCTATCCGAGCGATGAGTTCGTCGAAATCAAAGGGTTTAGGAAGATAGTCGTCTGCACCAATCTTCAATCCTTCTACCCGTTCCTCAGGGCTATCCAAGGCGGTCAACATCAGGATAGGGATCTTTGACTTTCGGGCACGTAGCTTGCGACAAACATCTTGTCCCTGAATTCCCGGCAACATCAGATCCAACAAGATAATATCATAATTGCCGGATGCTACGTGCTCCAAAGCATCTTCCCCGCTTGGTGCATGATCTATGGACCAACCTTCAGCAGACAATCCGCGGCGTATGAAGTCAGCTACGCGTGTTTCGTCCTCGACAAGTAGAATATTCATAGTGTGCCTCAGTTTTCTCTCTGTCTGAAACCATGTATGGCAAAGCTGCGTGAGGTTTTATGGTTTTGCAATTTGCTTCTGAAACAGACAGGCATTAGCCCGTTTCTCGTCGAACATCGGTTTGTACAATTTTCATTAGGGGTTCTTTGGGCAGCGTTATAATGATTTTCAACCCGCCCTCCTGGCGATCTTGAAGATCAACGGTCCCACCATGGGCTTCGACAATCGATTTAACGACTGGAAGCCCCAGACCGCTTCCCTCGATCCCCTGCCCCGAGGCGTTTGAGCCCCGAAAGAACCGGTCGAATGCCTGGGATTTTTCCGCTGCGCTCAGGCCGGGACCGTCGTCTTCGATTGTAATCGAGCAAGACGCGAGCCCTTCTTCCAGTATTGCGCTGATTGTTGGGCCTCCATATCGTCGTGCATTTTGCAACAACGCGAGTATTGACTGGCGAAGCCGAACCTCATCGACCGAAGCCTTCACCATACATTCTGGGCTTTCGACCTGCACCGGATCAGGGAACATCGCCACGGCATCTCGTACCACTTTTCGTAGATCCGTTTTCTTGCGATCCAGCCTAAGTTGACCCGCCTCGAACCGAGCGACGGTTAGCATGTCATCAACGATTTGATTGGTGTGCTTTGCGGAATCCCGAATACGGGCGAGTGAGTCGGAAGTATCCTCTGACAATGTGTCTGATGTCCTTAAAGTAACGTCGGCCTCTCCAAGGATAATTGCCAGTGGCGTTCGCAACTCGTGACTAATATCGGCCATCAATCGTTTGCGGTTCTCTTCCCCCATTTCAAGTTTGTCGATGAGTTGTTGAAGCTCGAACGTTCTGGCAGCAACCGTTTCTTCAAGTTGCCTCTTTTGCTCGGCGCGACTTGCTTCTCGGGCAGCCAAGCCTTCCGCCATGCTATTCAGAACAGTGCCTAATTCCCTGAATTCACGGCTACCACCAAGATCTACGGGCTTCGAATAATCGGCTCTTCGCAGGCGCCCAACGCCGTCTGCAAGCAACGTAAGTGGTTTTCTGATTTGGCGGTTGAACGATACAAGGGCCACCAGCAACACACCTATGGCCGCAAGAACGATCACGTAAACCAATCGTTCATTCCATTCTCGAAAGGCTGCTGCTTCGGCCAAAACTTCTTCAACCTCTTCCACTTCCTCATCAAGCGCGGCCTGAATTTTTTGATCCAGTTCGTCATCAATGTCCCCGTCCAGCAGGGCGGCCAGACGCTCAATCCGCACAAATGTCTCAATCGGGCTACCAGCCTCTGAAAGGTTCGCGATGGCTGCATTGACAGCTTCTATATCGTCTTCAATCTCATCGAGAAGCTCCAGCTCTTCGAACTCCTCTTCGCCTACCATCTGAATTTCCCGGGCAATGGTCTTTCGGATTGCATCCAAAGTCTGGGCGATTTTCTCCTGCAGCTCTGTCTCGCTGATCCCATCATCCCGATCGCCGATAAGAAGTGCGTCACCGTGTTGCTTGAACAGACGGTATAGGTCCGCCTCAAGCCTCAGATGCAGGCCATATGACTCATGGGCCAGGGAAATTCGGGCATCCCACCATCGGGTTTTTTCGAGACTGTATAGGGTCAGGCCCGCTAACCCACCCAAAAAACCGATCAGTACAGCGGCATAAATCCCAAATAGAGTAGATGAACGCATATCAAATAACCCTTGAATTCTGTTCTAAACTAAGCGGGATGGCGTGTTCGGCCAAAATGATGGTGGCCGACGAAAACTCCTGCAGAGTTTCGAGCAATTCAACCGTGTGATGCCAGCATGACATCCACCTGACTGACGCGATGATGACGACATCAGCTTTGCCGAGAACAGCGCGCACGAGATCCAATTGCAGAGTCTGGAGTGGCAAAAGACCTTTACCGTTCTCCGCCAACCGTTGATCTAGGCCGCGGGGCGCCGCGAGGAGATCGGACAGCCCAAAAACCCGCATAACCGTTGCTATCCTCAGATCGCTCGGTCGTCTCCGACAGCTCAGCGTTGCGGATCGTCGCAAACTTCCCTGAAGTCCAACATGGTTGTCTCCGATAAAGGCGATCTTCGGGGTACTAACTCCCCCACCATAACAGACATCAATGCCATCGTTTGCGTCTAGCCCGGCGATGATACGCGCGAGGCTGTTTGCATGTATATCTGTTAATTTGGAAACTGATCCCGGCGGAGCCACAAATGAGATGGGCTCCTGATCAAGCTCTCCGGCCACCTTGATGGTAATCGGGTCGTTTAGGTTTATTGCAGATCTGGTCACTTCTGGTTCCGAAAGCAGCTTCTCGGCTTTTTCACGGGCGACCCTCCACGCGCAATATTGGTCCCACGCCTCAGCCAGATTTTGTAACGGAAGGGCAATCAACGCCAATACCGACAGGCAAGCTGCAACTGTCGACGGAGCAATGGCGTACCGACTGGCCTGCCAAAGCATCAGCAGAGCGGTTAACGCCACACCCAGCTGCAAGACCGCCTGCAGGCTGGTTGTTCTACCGCGACGTGCCAGCGCATCACTGCGCAAACATGCGCCCTGTTTGTCAAGCTTGCGCAGTTCACGGTCGGTTCGACCCATCTGGTCTAATTCAGGTGCGATAGAAATGCGTTCAATCATGGAAATAGCAATGTTGGCTCGATTTCGACGAAGTTTTTGATGGCGCCGAACGAGATGCCAGGCCAGCAACCCCATTGCGACCAGTGCAACACTCAGCGAGGCGATACCATTGATCGCAAGCATAGGGTCGAGAAAATAGAGAATGGATACCGCGCCAGGGATCACAATCATTGCAGACCATGCATCCGGCAATCCGCGACCAAACCAAAGTCGCGCTGCAGATAAGTCACCGACAAACCTTAGGGACAACGCTCCAACTCGGCGTTTTTCATGTCGGGACTTTGGAAGTCGCGCAATCTGTCGATAAAGCGTCCGGCGCAGTGAAATTGTGTAACTCTGGCCAAGCGCTTCTGCCCGATATCGTGAAAAGAAGAGACATGCTGCTGCGACGGTACCGGAGACCCCCAGTTGCAAGACAGTATTTGTTGCAAGTACATCCCCGGCGTGAAGTGCCGCAAAAGCATCTCGTGTAGCAAACGCTGCGAAAGCAAGCGCAATAGCCTGCACGATTCCGCAGGATACCACGAGGACCGCATCAATGATGCGGTCCCTTGTGGCCAGTCTTGGGAGGGGGTTCATGCGGCCACATCTTCGCGGTCGCGTCGCATCAACGGTGCAACATGTTGGGCGATAATCGCTGGCGACCAAAGATCTTCGCGTGTTAAAATTGGGCGGCTGGTTACTTCTGCAGCTTCAGCAGCAGCCAACGGGGAACAACTGACCTTTCCGGATACCGCAAATGGGCTGAGACCCACATTATTTAGAACGGTTACACCGCCCAACGCACTCAGCGCGTCCGGCGCAGCGAATAAAATGCCGTCCAATCGATCCCGAATGCGTGAGGATTGTAAGATTGCCCGTGTTTCCTGCTGGAAGACGCCATCAGCGATCTCGACAACCACGACTTCGGCACCGCGCGACGCTGCAGTTGCAACCAGTGTATCAAATCCGGATTCGATCGCTTCAAATGGCATTCGATACGTGGTCGCCATTCCTACGTCAGTGAAATCAAGAGCTGGCGCGCCCCCATCTTCGAAACTGTTGAAGTCACCAAAGGCCCCGGTTCCGGTGGCTTTGACACCGGCGACGGCATATCCAGAGCGCATCAACCCATGGCCAAGGCTTGATGCGGCTGTAGTTTTTCCTGAATTCATTGAGGCTCCAAAAACACCAATGACCGTTACGCGCTCGTTGGTCGGCATCGATGGTAACGCATAATCTGCCACGTTGATCACCTGACCCTTGGCATTGGTCAAAAGGCCGATTGGCTTTAACCGTGTTGGATCATCCATGCAATCATGCGCGGCGTCTACGCGACCTGCGACGCCGCCACCGGCAACGAGATCGATAAGATCATCATCAATCACCGCGCTGGCAAGAAATTGGTCTGGTGCGTATCGGTCACCCAAGCATAGAACAACGTAATCGCCTGGGTAACTGACAGAGGCGCGACGTTCCGCTAATTGGATTTTCTTGTGATGACCAATCTCGGCGATCTCACAGAGGATAAGATCCCCTGCCTTTGCAGTATCCAACTGCGCGGAAAGTCCATGTACATCGGACCGGTCAACTCTGCGGGTTGTAAACGCCCATTTTGCGATTTCGCAGGCAATAGGCGAGGTTTGGGAAAACTGTGTCATGCATTGCTCCGTAACTGGCTGTTCAGTGAAATCGTTTTGCCAAAGTGATGTGAGAACATTTGCAAAGTGGAATGAAGGATTGGCATGCAAACGAATGAACGGCAAATGAACACTTTTCAGGGTCCTCGTTTCTGTCTCAAAGCAATCTGATGCTAGTTCGATCTCCGGTTTGTCCTTGCGGACAGTCACTTAGAGTGCGCAAACGAACGGTTTTCGGTCAGTCATCATCGTTCCGATCGTCGCCACGGTCATCGTCTCCATCCCGTTCACTAGCCCCTTCGTTGTTAGATCCGCGATCATCTTGACCTTTAGTTCGATCTCCACGACCGCCGCGGTCACCAGTGCTACCTATCTTGTTTTTTGTTCCCCACCGTAACTCAAGGATCGTGATGCGATCGTCTCGGTTGCGATCAATGTCTTCAAGAAGCCGCCGCGCACCAACTTCTCCAAAGGCGGCGGACAGCTCATTCAAGCTCAAGACACCGTCAGAATTCGTATCAACAGACCTGAAACTAGCAGTCTGCGCCGCTGCTTTATTGAATTGACTGTCGCCAATCAGAAAAGTGAAAGCCAATAAAACGGCGCAGGTTAGGTAGCGAAAAATTCTCAACTTGCGTTGCGCTGACCTACTTCCAGTCTTTGTCACAGACGATCCCCTGCTCGTCGGTTGTTTCTGTGAACCAACGGTATTTAATTTCAGTAGGACAATATGGCTCGCAGAGATGAAAAGCGCATATATAGAATGTGAACGTTGGATGAACGGTATTTCCATGCGAAAAGATGGCTTGGCCTTATTGTTTGGAAGCCTCTCGGTATCAGGTCCGGATACTAGAGACTCAGGAACTGAAAATGCGGTGTTTTCAGTTTCCTACCAGAGAAATTCGGAGTGCAGGTGCTGGGCAATTGCCGCCTTTGGTCCTCACGGAAAAACCTTCTTGGCCTCTTAATCTTGGTTTGGTCCATCAATCAGTACTCGAAGCCAACAACGTGGGTTCGTTTCAAACAGATCAAAAGGACTTCGATAATCTTGCAATTTACACAAATCAATCAGAGGCTTTCTCCACAGAAAGAAGTTTACTGTTTCTGTCAGATTGAAGGTTTGATCTTATCCAGCAACCGTTCAGTTTTACATCACCACCGAAGGCCTACTTCCCGCCAGAGATGTTTTTCGCCGCGATCACAAAGGGTACAAAGCGGTCATTCGGGCGGAGAATACCAGGGGCAAGTTTGTCCGCACAGCAGACATCGACCACCACTTCTGATCGTTTGAACCTTACAAAACTGTCAGATGACGGCTTTGAGCCCAACCCAGTCATTGTGATTTTTCGCGGCGCAAGCTCGCAACGGAAGAAATGCTACATGCGCTTGAAATCTGGCGCTGTGACGCGGCGATGAAACCGGCCATTGGTGCAACGCGCAGCGAGGCTGGAACGGTCAATTCACACAGTCGGGCAAAGCAGTCTTTCGCAGCGCGCGCGCCAAGGATTGCTTTACGGAATTTACGACTTCTAGATCCTTTCTCCCTGAACTGATGGAGGTACTACCATCGCCTTATCAAAGCACCAATGTATGCGACCTAGCTTGAGGCGATTGCAACTTCTGAAGATTAGGTGCGAGCTCGACATGCGCTTGCTCCATTGCCTATCATCTGTTCTGCCATCAAGACTCCCTGACTTCCGCGCTTAACAAACAGAGCCTGTGCCAAAGGTCAGCGCCTTCTGGGTAAGACGACCTGGGCCTGCAAGCGTATTCTAAGGCCATCTGCACCGACCTCGGGTGCCTCAAGCCAATAGCCGACCCCGGCTTGCAGATTGACCGGCACCGCACCCCATTGCACCAGCCGTGACACCGATGCGTTAACTGGCACAGCCCAGGCTTCAGCCTCCCAGTCATAGGTACTTTCGCTTTGAAGCAAATAGGTCCAGGCACCTTCAGTGGAGTAAGCAAGAAACGGCTGGAGAAAGCTGACATTCGTGGGGGTTTTGGGGTTGCTTTCCAGATCCCACAGATGATTGGCCAGCGCGCCATAGGTCCAGGGCCCGGTCTGACGCAGGGCAATGCCGGTGATCCCGGCGGCCCAGGTGTCGCTTGACACGTCGCTAAAGGTCGGTAACCGCACAACCGGACCAATGCCCCATGTCAGATCCCCTGTTCCTGTAGGAGAAAACCATGCGGAGAACAGAATATCTCCGACCCCTTCCTGACGCGTCCCCGGGACAATGTCTTCCTGCCAGATGTAAGGAATGATAGTACGGGTGATCAGGTTAAGGTCATTGTTAAGTTCAAAGGGCACGACTGGCTGAAAGTTCAACGTGGTGCGCGACCCCTGATCAGAGACACCCAGGTTATCATCATAGTTCAACTGAAACGGAACCGAGATGATGGCAGCAAGCGGGTTGGCCAGTTCCTGGGCCAAATCGGCGGCCTCGTCTGCAACGGTTGAGGTTGCTACGCTGGCTGCAAAAAACAGCCCCACAAGTGCATGGGATCGACGCATGGCCGTGTACTCCTTTTTGAAAGGCGGGATGGGCGAGTGGCCTAGTTGATCGGTTCCACCGTCGGGAACGACCAACTACCGCTCAGGATTGCATCCTCTGGCTCGTAAAGGCGGACAGCATAGTTCCAGCCCGGAGTGATCGGAAGGCAGTTCACGCGGCCGTCGTCGCACCCACCAAAATGGAGTGTGACTGATCCGTCTTCCGCGGCTTGGGCCGTATAGCCGTTGTAGCTGTTAACACCCAGATCATTAGCAGCCAGGAAACCCTCGCCATTATAGACGGTCACCGACCAGAACGCCCGAACCGGGACATCCTTAACTGTAACCGCGTGTGGCGTTTCTCCATCGTTCGCATCGACCGCGCCCAACAGGTAAATCGCTGCCTCTGGGGGCAGGCCGCCCCAACCCGAGAGCGCCCCAACCAGAAACTGAACCGGGTCAACGTCCTCTTTGGCTCTACCAAAGGCACGCGACGTATCGATACCCAGCAGGGACAAATCGCTGATTGCCTGACGCGCTACGGCAAGTTGTTCGGTATTCCAGTTGGGCGCATCAAACGGACCAGTTCCACCGCCACTGACAACAATCTGATCCTGCGCCACCCGTGCCGCAGCGATGTCTTGTGGGTCGGTTACATCTACAAAAGTGCGGAAGGCAATGAATCCGAAAGGCGTACCAAGGTCTTCTTTGGTGATCAGGTACGTGCCGGGCGTTGCCTCGGCGTACATGAAATGATCCTGGTTGATGACATGCATCGAGATGTAACGGCCATCCGCCTCGGGGAGCGTAACTTCGACGGGTTCGGTCAAATCGAGCAGAACCGCAGAGTAAAGCGTATCCTGGTTCATTCGGATCACCGGCTGATTGTCAGGTGTTGTGGCTTCGCGCATATGCCCTAACTCGCCAACGGCCAAGCCGAGATTACTCATGTTAGTGCGGAACATATGGTCGGTTTCCGCGCGCACGAGATTGTCCACGGTCACATCAACCACGTCCTCGGCCCAGACCCCTGTCGGGAGTGTCAGGGCGATTGCCAGAAAAAGCTTCTTCATTTTTGCATCCTGTCATTCAGTTCACGGGTTGCACGGTCGGGAATACCCAACTTCCGTCGATGACCTCGGAACCGGGCTGATACAAGCGCACGGCGTAGTTCCAGCCGTCCATGATTGGAAGGCAGTTCACGCGGCCATCGTCGCAACCGCCGAAATGCACGGTCACACTGCCATCGTCGTTCTGGGTGCCCGAAACCGAGTTGACCACGTAGGCGTCGAGGGAATTGAGTTCAAAGAATCCGTCTGCATTGTACAGGCTCACGGACCAGAATGCGTTTACGGGAACATCCGCCGGCACCTGGATATAGTATTCGCCGAGCGGCAGGCCGGGCTCGATATTGAGATAAAAGGCTTCTTCTTCTGGTAGACCTCCAAAGCCGGCTGCGGTGCCCAAGAAATGGCGCAACGGGTCGACGTGTTCTGCCGTGCCAAAGGTCCGAACGCTGTCTGTTGCAAACCTGCCCAACTCAATCGCGGCCTGACGCACGGCCGCGAAGCTTTCGGTGTCATAATTGGGCATCTCGAAGGGCGTTGCCGAGGCAGCTTCGATAGTGAACCCGTCCTGAATTGTGTTGACTGCCGCGATGTCCTCCGGACTCTCGGCATCCACAAGTATTCTCATGAAAACAAGTACGTAGGGGGTGTCAAATGTGTCCATGTCGAGCTGAAACACACCACCGCCATCAAATACTTCATTGATGAAATGGTTCTGATTGACCACCATCGTTGTCATGTACCGGTCGCCCACATCGGGCAGTGTCAAGGTTGCGCCTTTGCTGATGTCGATAACCGCAACGCTATAGAGTGTGTCCCGGTTCATCCGGATAGTGGGCTGATTGTCGATGGGCGTGGGTTCATTGAAGTGGAAGAACTGGTTTACGCCTCCGGCCAGCCTGTCATACGTTTTCAATTCGTTGTCAGTCGCAGCCCGAACAAAGTTACTTATTGTGACCGGCACCTCGTATGTCTCGGCAAGTGCATCAACTGTGGTATCAAAGCTCTGAGCCGTCGCGGAGCTCCCCAACGCTGCAGCCAAGGCCGCCAGCTTCCAGCATTTGCGCGTGTGATTGATCATTTGCCGCTCCACTAACCAATTATTGCAATACATTGCTTGATGGTCCCGACACCTGCTCAGGCGGGCATTCTCACGCCCCTCAATTGGTGGGTTGCAGAAACTCTACAATTGGAACCATGGTCGTTGTTTTTCAACAAAACACAAAACTCGAATGTATACCCTGACCGATTGGAACAACCGTGTCGGAAAACTGGTTCAAAATGACAGGTTGCAAACGCGCATTGACCAACCTGTCTGATATTCTTCTTGTTTTACGCCCATGCGGCTGACCAATCATTCTTGTTGGGATGTCAATTTTTAGACTGAGATCAGCGGATGGTAAGGCTCTGTGCTCTCAAACCTTGCCAGCTGGAGCCTGACTTTCTCAATTCAAAAAGTGTGTTTGGCTTTGACACAGGTCAGGGACGCCGAGCTGCGCCGGACTATGTTTGGAGTGCTCAAAATTTTCATTGTAGTACGTGTAGGATGTAGGATGACGGGCCAGGACGGGAACGCTCAGCACAGGACACCGCCACTTGCGCGCGGGCGGGTTCTCTTACCGCTGTTGGTGGCTTATCGGGAATCCGGTCGATCCGTAGAAGACCTCCTTGCAGGGTTCGATCTTGCGTTTTCAGAGTTGAGCGCCCCAAATTGCTTCATTCCACACGATACGATCTACGCCGTGTTCGAAGCCGTCGCGCACAACACATCACCAGATTTTCCAGCACTTGTGGGCCAGACTTCAGATCCGACCGTTTCATCCCCATTTGGGCAGGCCTTTCGGACCGCCAATTCCCTGGCTGATTTCATCGGCAGGTTCTGCGTTCATGCAGGCAACAATACAAATGCGGTCACGATGACACTAGATGTCTCTGGAGATTACGCGGTGCTTTCTGCTAAGCGCAGGTTCACGCCGCACTGCTCTCCAGCCTATATGGATGCGTTTCAGATCAGCCGGTGGGCCACGTTACTGCATGAAACCGCTGGTCAGAATTGGGAAGCGAACAAGGTTCTTGTTCGGGTGAACCGTCCTGATCTGCTCCCGTCATACTTCTATGGTATCAGGGCAGTAGGTGCGGGCCCAGACGGGTATTCCTTCCGCTTCCCAAGCCCCTGGCTTCTGCATGATTTGGTTAACCGAACCGCCGCTGATGGCATTCCGGCAGGCCAGGACGACAAAAACCCGGTACCAACAGACTTACTGAGTTCGCTCCAGAGCGTTGCCAACTCAATGGTTGGGCGAAATGACTTTTCAGTTACGGCGCTTGCCAGGGCATGCGGTGCTCGTGGCGCTGTTCTCAATCGCCGACTTGCGGCTTATGGGACATCATTGTCGCGCATAGTCATCGAAGCCAAATGCGACCGTGCTAAACACCTGCTTTCCAGGTCTGAGACGTCAGTGGGCGATATCGCCGACCAGCTAGGGTATTCTGACGCAACCGCTATGACACGGGCATTCAAGAAATGGACGGGACAAACACCTTCCGATTTTCGCATCCACGAACTGAATCGCCACGAGGCATCTGTTCCGATACTCGACCCGGTCGAATGCGATTGTGAAGCGTAACAGGAATAAGGCGCAACATACTTTTGCCGCGCTTCAAACTCGGGATAGGTAGAAAAGGGGAGCAGGCCATGGAGTGGATACAAAAACGAGGCATCGTCGGCAGCTTTCTAGTTGCGGCGACGACGCTCCTCGGCGGATCAGAAGTTGTGGCACAGGATACCGATTGGGGCTTTTACGGCAGCTTCTACATGTACGGCGCAGACACCAAGACAACCATTGGCTCGCTGGAGTCGGAGCTGAGCTTCAGTGATGCGGTTAAAAACCTTGATCTGGCATTCATGGGTACACTTGAGGCGCGAAATGGCCGATGGTCGTTGATCGCGGATTACATGCGCACAGACCTGTCCTTTGACGGTGATACCCCCGGCCCGGTGTTCAGCGGCGCTGAAACCAGTCTGCAGACTCAGTTCTTCAGTGGGTATGCCGCTTACACAGCCTATCAGGCCCAAAACCTGGCAGTGGATTTAGGGGGCGGGTTTCGTTGGTTTGCGACAAGCAGTACAATCACTCTGGTCGGTGGGCCCACCCCGCCGCCAAGTGCAAAGACCAGCGATGATTGGTTAGACCCTCTGATCGCGGCCCGTATCCGGTATCAGATCAATGACCGGTGGTCGGCCGTAGCCTTGGCCGACTATGGTGGGTTTCGCTCAGACCGCGAAACGGCGCAGTTCATAGCGACGGTAGGTTATGCCATCACCCCAAAGTGGAATCTGCGTGCAGGCTATCGCTACATCATGGTCGACAAAGGTGAAGGTCAAGACAGGTTCAAGCTTTCACAATCGGGGCCCGTGTTGGGTGTGACTTACAGCTTCTGAGTACCGGCATGATGCGAAAGATGGCGACACCAAACACAAACAGATCGGGGATCCTTGAGTTGCGCCGGGACGTAAGCGGTGATGCCCACAGGCGTGTGACCGACAATAAGAGCCGAGGTCGAACAATCTGGCGCAAACATTTGACGAAAGGAACAAGCAGGCGACTGATTGCTCCGGCTCTGCATTTGGCAATCGCGTGTTCTTGCTGTGCACTCGCCGCTTGCGGAGCAAATATCTATGACGAAGTTGAGTTGATGCCCTCGCCAACGGTCTACGCCGAGGCCGCCTTTGACCCTTTCGTTGATATCACTGCCGAAAATTTCAATCAGCGCTCGCAGCTGTTCTACGCGACGGATCGAATGCCTGCAGTTCCGGGCGACCCACAAGCCTTTTACAATAATGAACGCGGTCACCTCCTGCGCACCGGTATCACCAACGTGCAGATCGATCCCCGACTGGATTCATGGGAAGATCTTCGCCGCATCACTATGACGAACCGACGAGCAACGGATTACAATCTCAGCGTCTCTCACGTCCAAGAGATTGGCGTCATGCCATTTAGTGTCACGCGTTATCTTGAAGACCCTCCGTCACAACAAGATATGGAGGCGGTCGGTCGTCGTTTTGCCGAGAAGATTGAGGATCAACTTGCATCCTCTCGCAACAAAGACATCTTCATCTACATCCATGGCTACAACGTCGATTTTGATTACTCGACGCTTGTTTCCAAAGAGTTACAGCATTTTCTGGGCTATCAGGACGCATTCATCAGCTACAACTGGCCTGCAACACCCCATCGGCTCGCGTATTTTCGTGATCAAGAATCCGCGTTGTCGACGCGCCGCAACCTTCGATCCCTTATCGAATACCTGTCAAAGCAAACAAGCACGCGCCGCATTCATCTCATAGGATACAGCGCAGGTTCGAGACTCGCATTTGAAACAGCTTACCAGA
The DNA here is from genome assembly GCF_059610665.1 of Ruegeria sp. CDSC051. Classification (NCBI taxonomy): domain Bacteria; kingdom Pseudomonadati; phylum Pseudomonadota; class Alphaproteobacteria; order Rhodobacterales; family Roseobacteraceae; genus Ruegeria; species Ruegeria sp. CDSC051. Next base: position 62,188 of record NZ_JBXWOC010000009.1, on the reverse strand, counting down.
TTGCACTTCGGTCGAGCCCTAAACCGCGGCTGGGGCATTTGATTCTGATCAGTAGCGACCTTGATCGCAGCTACTTTTTACAGGCGATTGAAGACGGCCTGCTTGATGCGGTTTCAGATGTGACACTTTATCAGTCGCAGACCGATTCAGCGCTCGCCATGTCGCGGTTCGTTTTCGGACGGGACCGTCTGGGTCAGGTTTCTGACGAAGCAATAAACGCATCGATCTTCCAGAATCAACTGTCAGAGATCGGTTCCCTGCACATCATCGATGTGACCAGGGCTGAAGAGACCAGTGCAGGAAATGGTCATTGGTATTTCCGGTCTTCACCGTGGGCCAGCAGTGACTTGTTCCTTACTCTGCTTACAGACCGGCCCCCTCAGGCGCGTGGACTTGTTCGCGCCACAGGCGAAGCAGTCTGGAGTTTTCCGTCGAATTATCCGCTGGTACTAAAGCATTATCGTATGAGCAACTGAGTTTGACCAACGCAAGTTCAAAGTCGATCACGGATTCCTCACGTGGCACAAACGTTGGACGGAACCCCGACTACTTTGTTTCAATGCATGCCGCATCTATCGAAGCCAATATTCGCTGCATCGCAGGAGGTTGGAGAAGAAGGGCTCACAACGGAGTTCGGATGTTTTGCAAGATCCGTGCTCATTATGACCCGTCGCCTGGCTGAACCAGCCCAATCCAGACCTTCGCCCGATATTGGCGATGCTGCAGCGTGGCCCGTCAGAGAAGACATTCGCTGCAGAAGCAATGCTGCACGGCGCACGGAGGTCTGGAGTGCGGGACAAAGCGGCCATTCGGTCAAACCATAGCGGGCAAATTGGGTCGAATTGAATCAAGGGCAATTATTTCATCGATTATTTAGATTTCCCAAAATCGATCCTTCCCGAACCATTGCCACTTAAGTCGAGAATTGCATTCAATCTACACCTGCACGCGGCAACAAAGCGGTCAAACCAAAGCCCGGCAACAAAGCGTCGCCGCCAATCTAAATTTACTCGGCTGGTGACCAATTTGGGCCGGGATCATAGGTCGATATCTCAGCTGTTCTTTCAAGCGTATCCGGCCCAAAGTCCGCCTCGAACACGGTGCCGTTTTCACCCACGAGAAAAGAATGGATACCCGTTTCTCCGTAGTCCGCAGGCACCGCAAGCAAGGCGTGACCTGCCACGAACCGATCGCCGACAAAATAGGAATAGGCACCACCCGGAGCATTTGGTCCCTGCCCCTGCAAAATTGCGAAGTAGTAACCGAGGAAAGGTTCGGGTTCGAAATCATCCGCACCGTCGCTCCACCCCGAGGCGGTGGCGCGGGCAAGGGCTTCACCGACAAAACTGTCTTCTTCTGGCCAGAAGAGGCCGTTTCGTGCGCCGGGATCCGATATGATCGTTTGGGCAAATTCCATGACGCCATCGCCATTGTGGTCCACAAGACGAAACGCCGCCTGAAGATCAACATAGGCCTCAAGCGTTTCGATTACTTCCAATTCATTCAGTCCGATTTCACGGGCGGAAAGCTCCTCTACCCCGGCTTCTAAATCAAACTTCCAACCATTCTCAGCTTGCAGAATTGGGATCGGAAAGGGCCAACTATCTTCGCCAAGCAGAAGAAAAACCCCATCATCCTCGGGCTGAAAGCGGTATCCCTCAGCATACATGCCAAGCACTTCCTGCCTTCTTTGCTGATCTTCCACCGGATCACCCGTTCCGATTAGATCTTCTGCCTCTGGTCCGAAAATCTCGAGCAGCTTGTTCTGGTCATCGGCCCTTAACGCTTCGACAAAAGCGTCCAGCGCGGTTTGCGGAGTTTCGAACAGGGCACCGTCGGAAAACGCCGGTCCAGTAGCCACTGCGATCACTAAAATAGAAAAAACCGATTTACGCATGTTACCGCCTCCCCTTGCCTTTGGCAGCATGTCCCCGTTTGGACGCCTTGTGAGCTTTGCCGCCTGAAGATTTTTTCTTCATAGCCTTACCTTTGGACGCAGCGGGTTTTTGCTGAGCCCTGGCCTTTTTTACCTGAGGTTTCTTAGCTGCTTGCGGTTTCTTTTTGACAGGCTTCTTCGCCGCATCTGGCCGTTTAGTCCGATCGATGGCCTGCTGCTTGGCAGCAGCCTTGTCCCGATCAACGTTACCGCGATTCACCTGCGGCAAGGACTTGCCCCCACTACCTCGATTGGCCAGAGCACCGCTCGCGATAGCCCCCGCCCCTGCACCGGCTGCAACTGCTGCCGCGCCTCCCCTGCTGATGTCTGCAGCACCGGATTCACGGCTCAGTTTTGCGCGGAGTTCGTCCGTGCGACCCTCGGGGCGGTCGACAGGCAGGTCGCCGCGACCACCTTCCGGCCTTTTGTGATCAGCGATCTTGTCCCGGGCTTCCTTTTTTCGGTCAGGATCGGGTTTCCATCCGATATCAGTTCGGTCACCAAGATCTATATCGTTACCGATATTGACGTTGCCGTCGACGTCTATGTCGATGTCCGGGTTTCTGTATATCGGGCCACCGCCCCATCCGCCGCAATTCCGGCACCCCCAATAGTCATACCAATCGTCGTCATCGTCGAAAATCTCGTCGATCAGCGCCACGGTGCCAAATGTCAGCAAGGCCGCGCCCACTACGTCCCCGGTCGACGGGCCGGTATAGACAGTCTCGGGATTATATTGCGGGACGTACACTGTTTCGGGTTGTGTCGGAGTAATTACAACCGTTTCTTCATCAGATACCTCGACAGTTTGCTCGGGCCCGGAAACAAGAGCTCCGCTGTCAATTGCCTGATCCCGCATTACCTGCACCGCATCCAGTACATCGTCGGACTGGGCCAGCATGGCGGTGCCGACTGTCTCGGTCCAATCGATGTGGGTGGCCATTTGACCGACGACTTCGGGGAACGCCGTGGCCAATACACTTACAGACGGATCCCAGCCCATAGCTTCGATTTCCGGCTCGAGCTCTACGGGGTCGCGGTCGGCGTTATCCAACAAATACCGTTCTGCTTTAACAATCTCCAGTGGCTGAGTGGCCGCAACGAATATCTGTATGAGTAGAGTGTCGGGAAAAAGAGCCACCGGGGCGACCAAAGTTTGCAACTCAGCATCAGATAAAAGGTCGGATGAAGTTTCAGACGTAACTTCCGTTGCAACAGTATCGGACGCCTCTTGTGCGAACAGGGCGTTAGATGTGCTTAAACTGAGAGCAAATATTATATATCTAAACATATTGCGATCCTTCAATTTATCGAAGGATCGCCTAAGACCGTGATTCTGGCAACTGGCCTGCCAAATGGAGGATCATTTAGTAAAACATGGTCATTGGTCAAGCTGGCTTGAGCCGTCAATTTGCTTACAAGGCCAGCTTCTATTGTGCAGGGCGATTAACTCCCGACAAAACTGTTTTGCGCGACAAGCTTCAGGGATTAATGGGGGCGAAAACATACAGAGCTTTTAGTGCTTCGCTCGGCTCCACCCCCGGCAAAGCGAGACGAAATATCTCTTCCATTGTGCCCTGAGCATACATTTCTGACAGAATACTATCGACAACGAGTCGAAAGTTATCGTCACCCCTCGCGATGGCCAATCCTTGCTTTTCTATCGTCAGTATTTCCTGGGATAGTTTGAATTTGCCCTTTAGTCCCGCAGCAATGTAGTTGACCAGCAAAATCGACTGATCTGCAAAATAGGCGTCAATTTCACCGTCTCGAAGTGCTTTGATACCGTCTGGGTGTGAAGCGAACCGCACCATTTCTGCGTCGACACCTGCAGCTTCAAATGAATTCAGAACGGACGCTTCTGTTGTTGTGCTGCTTCTCATTCCAACCTTCTTTCCCGCGAGTGCACCCATGGTGCCCTCAGCCTCGATTGGTAACAATATGGACGTGCCATCGACATAAGTTGGAATTGAGAAATCAACAATTTCGCGTCGGGAAAGTGTAATCGACGCTGCCCCGCAGAGCATATCCACCTCTCCGGAAGCTACTTTGTCGAAACGATCCTTAGAGTCGACCGGAATGAACTGAACATTCAAATCCTTCAATTCCAGTTTCTGCGCAACTACCTTCGCTACATGATCGCAAATCAACGGCGACAGACCAAATGGGCGACCTTGGTCGTTAATGTAAGACAACGGAGCAGCATCTGTTCGAAAACCAAATCGGATTTCGTTGTTTTTTGTTATCCTGTCGATTGTTTGGGCAACCGCGCCGGTTGTGAATAGAACCGTCACAATAAGTATAGAAAGCAAGCGCATGGTTTTTCCCTCTTTAGTGGCGTAACACCCTTGTGGAGGTGAAAAGCACCCTGTGTCGAGAGTAAAACACATTGTGTCGCCTAGGAGTCGGTCTGTTGATGAGAGGTGCTGGCATGGCGACGAATCGAAAGTATACCCTCGCAATATTGGCAGATGCCCGAATGCATCTGCTCCTGCTCAGGGCTTAACGCGAGAGAAAAGTCTTGTGGGCAGAGCTTATGCTCGAAGTTTCAAAGGACCCGCGTCAACTGCAAGTCGTTGCGACAACACAACACCGCACCAGTATATTTTCGTGGTGCAAACTGTTGACCTTCGCCGTGACGCTGTACGTTAGGGTTGATATTCAACGGTGAGGTTGAGCGAAGGGTAATGGGAATAGAACTACAATGGAGTTTGGCGGAACTTGGGGCGCGTAAAACCGTACCTTTTGCCTTTGTGTGTTTACTGTTCTTCGCATCCTGCGCAACCACGAACCCAGAACTTTTGAAGTCCGAGTTGAACGCTCGGCCCAGTGCACAGAATGCGTCGCCAAGCGACTACGCCGGGGAAGTTCAATTTAGCATCTCAAACAAGATTCCCGCTCGTGGGAAAAACCTACCTTACACATTTAACGCGGGCATCAGCAGTGTTACTTCAACGCGCCTAGGTTTCCGGGGGCTCTTAGATCTGCGAGAAATCCAAGTCCAAGCGCCAGCGCTTCTGTCGGGTACTCTGGAACAAAGTTGCTCTTTGAATGTTGATTTTGAACTCGACGACGCCCGCGCCAGCGGTGATCTCATTGAACTCGTAGGCTCAGTGGACGTCGAGCTTTATCGTTGTCGAAACGAAGAATCCGAGGGGACCAACGGGCGTGGAGTTCGCTTTATCTCGACGACTGTTGGGATCGCCGCAGCGGCACGCGCCAATGTTCAAGATCAATGCGTTCACTTTGATCTTGCCGACGTCGTGCTTCAACCTACTGGGTTTGTCGGCGGGTTGGTTAACCTAATTGGCCTCACGGAGCGTGTCGAGGAGGTCGTTCTCACCAAGGCAAAGGAGTTCACCGAAGAGAATGTGATTTGTCCGGAGATGCCTTCGGAGCTTTCTTCGTTGAATCCGGTTTTCGACGCCGGCGGTACACGAGAAATTGGTGACGGTGGCATCGGTGTTGCGTTGAGCGGCTCAATCGACACCAGTGCGATGACGATGATGGAACTCCTGGCGGTTATGCAATCTCGCGGTATTGTTGGGGGGGCAGGATGATGGATCGGATCTTTCTTCTGATACTAGCTACTGCCGGGCTTTTCGGAACCGCGCTGCTGGCTGAAGAGGTTACCTTCGAAGCAAACGGGGACGTCAAGCTAGGAGGTCGTGAGTTTCCCGTCGATCTGGCATTGAGACTAAAAGATGTGAACGCGACAAGGATCTCAATCGAAAGTGTCATAGACCTACGCCGAACAAACGAAGTACTTGTAGAGGAACTCAAACGAGCCGCGTTTGTAGATGTCTGCAACGCACTGATCGGTGTGACCGAAGCAACGGCCCGTGCCGACGATACAGTGATTTCGCTAAGTGGGAGGATCGAAGCAGAGCTTTTCCGATGCGAAAGCCGCAGCGGCGGTGGATCTATACGCGGCGAGAACACTTTCGCTGGTGGTTTGACGGTGGGTGCTTCCGCTTCGGCCGAATTCAAAGATGACTGCCTTTTTTTCCGTTTGGATGACCTGAGACTTGCTCCGGATCAACTCACCGAGTCGTCCGATGCAAAGGGTAATGTCGAAAAGGTTCGGCAGGTATTCATCGAGACCGCGAACGCAATACTTCAAAGAAACCCAGTATGCCCAGAACTACCTCCCGAACTTGTCTCTCTCTCGCCAACTTACGACGCCGGTGGCACACGGGAGTTAGGGGAAGGTGGCATCGGACTGTTCTTCCGAGGTTCAATCGAAACGAGTACTGAAGCGATTATTGACATCCTTCAGGTGCTCCAGTCGAAGAAGGTGCTTCCACCTCCGCCCCGCTGAACCTAGCCAACGGCTTAGTGCGGCAGATAGAATTTAATTATTTCGAAGAACAGGAACGAGTCGTAGAAATATGCATTTAACGTAGCATCATTCGTGCAATAGATGAGGTCGAAAATGATCCGTTTTGCATCTGTTCTTACCAATTTGCTTGCTTTTTGCGCCCATGCCGAGGACATCCCGAGCACTCAACGCGGCGACAGGCAGTATTCACCTTATCCACGGCAGAGCTTTCCCAATCAGGTCTTTTTTGGCGACACTCATTTGCATACGTCCGACTCTGCAGATGCCGGTATGATCGACAACGTGCTAGGCCCTGAAGAAGCCTACCGCTTTGCCAAGGGCGAGGTGGTGATATCCAGCACCGGTGTCGAAGCTAGGCTGCGCTGACCATTGAACTTTTTGGTGGTTGCCGATCACGCTAAGAACTTGGGTCTCGCGCCGCTGTTGGCAGCGAAAGACGCCACGCTTTTCACGCCTGAGTTTGGGCAACAACTTAACGCTGCCGTTGAACCCACTGCGAACCCGATCCGTTTCGAAGAAGTCGTGGGCGGCATCGGTGGCGACGAGAAGGTTGCCCAATATGCATGGCAAACTTCGGCGTCGGGAATGGCGGCAGTTTGGGCAAGAGAAAACACACGCGAGGCCATTTGGCACGCTCTTGCTGGGAAAGAAGTCTACGCAACCACAGGTCCGCGCATGCGCATTCGCGTTTTTGCCGGATACGATTTTGAAGATACGGACCTGCCGCGTGCAGATTTTGCCGCGTATGGATATGAAGGAGGCGTCCCGATGGAGCCAATCTAGACCGCATTCAAATCGTCAAAGGGTGGTTAAATAGCGACGGGACAACTTCGGAACGCGTTTACGATATATCTTGCGGCGGGCGCGAACTAGTGAACGCGAAGTGTGGCGGACCCGTTGGCGGCACGGTTGACGTTGAGAGCGCTACTTGGACAAACGATATTGGTCAGGCAATTCTATCCGGGTATTGGGAAGACCCCGATTACGATCCGGAACAAAGCTCTTTCTACTATGCCAGAGTGTTGGCAATACCAACGCCACGTTGGACAACATACGATGCCAAAGTGCTCGGAACCGAGATCCCTGACGAAGCCCCACGGTCGATACAAGAGAGGCATACACATCGTCAATCTGGCACACACCTTAGGGACGATTGTTATAAGGCTGAAACCAGAATTTACTTGTTCCGCTTTGGGCTCATACCAGACCCCGGTGCCGTTGCAGAAAGGGCTCCTGCCCCACCTATAACTGATCATGCGGACAGCCCATTCCGAACCTTCACGCCATAATCTCCATGCTGCGGCGCGGCCCGTCGAACCTGCCGTTCGCTGCGAGCGCAAAATCAAAGGCTGCTTGAACTCGCAAAGTGCGGGACGAAGTTGCCCTTCGCCTGTCTAGGATCAAAGACCGCAAGCGGCCCAGAGCCGACATCCCTCAGCCAACTTACATGCTGCGGTCGCAGCCCGCATTACTGCCCTTCGCCGCGAGTGCAAAGCCAGAAGGCCATTATGCTCACTGTTTGCGGACTTTGCAGCCATTCGGTTGCCCCTGCTGAATGTCCGCTACTCAAAAATAGACCCGACGCTTGGCCTGGTCAGTTGGTGACGACGGGGGTCGTCACTCCGTAATGTGGTGGTCAAAGGTATTCCAGAAAGCGCCTCATTCTGCTTGTTGGGGCTTGCGTTTTGTGAAGCGGGAGAAAAGCCGCCCATCTGTTACAGCAAAGCCAAGAGCAATGATGGCGAACCCGACCCAAGCTTCCGGCTCCATCTTTTCACCAAGGAACGTGACACCAAGACCGATAGCGAACGGTGGGATCAGCAGCGTAACCAAAAGAAGATTGGCGGCTCCGGCGCGCGCAAGGATTGCGAAATAAAGTACATAGGCCAGCGCTGTTGATAGAGCGGCCATCCCAATAAGCGCTGCCCATACACCAGCAGACAGAGCGAAGCTTGGGGGGCCATCCATCACGAGAACAATCGGGATCATAAGCACTGTACTGCTGATCAGCATGCCAAGTGCGTTCACAAGTGGTAGTTGGCCTGAAAGAGCAGTTCTACCCCAGACACCGGCAAAAGCATACGAGAGCGTCGCCCCAAAGATAGCCAACTGCGCCAAGTTACTCGGATTGAACTCAGTCAATGCACTTGGTCCCATAATGAAGGCCACCCCTAAAATACCCAGGGCGGCACCTGCTATTTTCTTCGGAGTCAGCGGCTCATCCTTTAGAAGCAAGCCAGCCACGACCGCTGCAAACATTGCCGTCGTTGCGTTGAGTATTGAAGCCAACCCGCTGTCGATTTGCGTTTGCCCCCAGAAGATCAGCGAGAATGGAATAGCGTTATTGAGCGCTCCCATAACGAGATAAGCGCCCCATACCCGAGGGGCACGTGGAACTCTCAATCCTTTGAATAGGACGATGAGTGCCAGTATTGGGACAGCCCAGATCACTCTATGCAGCGTTATTGTCAGCGGGGGCACTTCAGTCAGTGCGACCTCGCCAAAGAAGAAGGACCCGCCCCAAACAGCAGCGAGCAGAAGCAGCATGACGCTGGCCGTAAAATCCATTGCTGGCATGGGTTGGTTTGTCATGTCTTCTGGTTCCGTCACTAACTATCACCTAACGGATTAGCTGACGTGCCCCCGACACCGCGACCCGTTTCTTGCGGAAAGCCAAAACAATGCCAACTCTCATCTATCCAATTGTGAACGGCTGCATTCGCCTATCGGCGGAGTGCCTCAGCAATCATTTCTGCAAGCCTTTCGGGCTGATCAACGCTCGCCCAGTGTGTGGCATTATCGAGAACGATCCGATCCATCTTGTTTTCTTCTAACCAGCGGACGGTGCTATCCGGACAGTTATCAGGGTTGTAGAGATAAATCACATTTGCCGCGTTCTGCAAAAATTCGCCGGGCACGCAGCTTGCTGAAAAACGCCGTGCGTCGGTGCCGAGTTGCCACAGCGCCAGAGTATCAGCCTTCGAAACTTCATTACGATACCGTCGGATGATTGGTGCCGTTTTCGCCATTTCATCAAGCCGCTCAAGAAAAGCTGCACGAAACGCAACCGGATCACTGTAGTCCGCGGCAGCTCCCGAAAAATAGGCATCCTCAGCGGTGATATTACCCTCTAGAGAAATAATGGTTGTCAAAGGACAGTCGGCCCTTTTGGCGGCCAGGGAGGCTATGATTGAAGCAACCGAATGAGCGACAATGATCTCAGCTCCGTGCTTGATCGCTTTGTCGGCGACGGTTTGTGCAAGTGCTTCAAGAGTTGTTGCCTTTGCCAGAGGCTGAGCGCCAAACCCCGGAAGATTGATGGGTAGCAAACGATAGCTATTGGCGAGGTGGGTGTCAGCCAAACCTTCAAACATGCTCGCATTGCCACCAAAGCCTGCAGCACAGAGAATGGTGGGTCTTTCATCGTTCATTTGACTGGGGTGTTTGGTCATTTCGGCTTCCAGAGCATCGTTTGCAGACATTAACACTGCTCCGCAGCATTCGACAATTCGAGCTCGTTACGGTCATCGACAGGCAGTACAACTTCACCTTTTTCAGACGAAAACCTGACCGTCGCGCACGGCCCGAAGGAGACATTCATCGTAAGTGCCGCCGCAGCAATGCGGCTTCGGCCTCTCGCTGCGCTCGCAAGATCGTTCGCCATGCGAATTCACAGATCGCGCAACAATCCTGCCGTTCCCAGCGAAGAACTCAGTTGCCACTCGCGAACCAAAGCTGACCTTGCGTATTCGCAAATCGAGCCGGAACGGGCTAAAAAAATCGTTTGGGTACTAAAAGTACAGCCAAGCAGGGTCCTGATCCGGATTTGTGCTTTGGACACCTCAAGCCGGGTTGCCTACTAGCTCTTTTTGATACCCGAAAAGTGCGGGCAACCCGCCCGTGTGCAGCAAAACGACTTTCTCACCTGGTTTTATCTTTCCACGTTCGATCAGGTCCAGCAAACCGGCGAATGTTTTGGCAGAATAGACCGGGTCTAGAAAAACCCCTTCGGTTCGGGCCATTTTCTCCAAAGCAGCGCGTGTTTTGGCATTCACTTTGCCATAGCCTGGCGGCAAGGCTTCATCCCAAACATCAATCCTGTCCTGTAGAAAACCTGCGTCGATATTCAGCAAATCCGCGAGATTCTGCAGAACGGTTTTCATTCGAGCCTTTTGCTTTTCACGATCCCGGCGCACGCAAATCCCAAACACCGAGGCAATGCTTTCTTCCAGCGCCAATCCGGTTAGCAAACCGCCATGTGTCGCGCCGCTGCCTGACGGGACAACGACCGCATCGAAATCTGGCATCTGCTGGTACAATTCCTGCCCAGCGACGACATAACCCAGGGCTCCTAGGGGTGGATGATGCAGGCCAAGGTGAATAACGTAAGGTGTGCAACCTTGGGCTTTCAATTCGTCGGCGCGTGCATGCAATGCCGCGTCCGCTCCGGGTTCGTCTTCGCCCTCTGGGTAACTCATTTGCTCGGCACCCAAGATTTGTGCCAGGAGTACATTTCCGGACGCATAATACTCTGATCCCATGTCCGGCACACGCTCTTCCAACTGAAGCACCGATTGCATACCCAGTTTGGCCGCTGCGGCGGCTGCAGATCGCACAAAATTGGATTGAACGGCGCCCGTGATCAGAATGGTATCAGCGCCTTTTTGCTGCGCATCTCCTAGATAAAATTCAAGCTGCCGTGTTTTGTTGCCACCAAAACTAAGCCCGGTCAGATCATCACGTTTCAGCCAGAGATCGATATCCAGCTCGGCCGATAGGTTGTCCAGGTGCTCCAAAGGTGTTGGGCCAGACATGAGTTGGGCACGTGGAAATCTGTGCAGATTTTCGTTTCGTATCATCGTGTGACCTTTGAGATTAAGCCGTCATATAGGCGCGATAGAACAGAACACAGCACGCGATCAGTGAAACCACGCGGATCGATGCTATGACGACCGCCTGTGGCAAGTAGGGACCTGTCGCACGGCCAAGTAAGCTGCCGATCAAGGTTATGGCGAGGAACCCCCATACTGACGACCCATACGAGATTGATTGTGCCCCGGACAGATTGTGCAACAAAAATGCGATGCCATATGCCACCAGCGCTATTGGTTGAACCAGCTTTGCCACCTCTTTGGCGGACCGACCCTTTGCAATCAAACCGAACACCATAAGTGGACCCGGGGTTGCCGCCCATACAGTTGCAAGCCCGGACAATCCGGTAACAGCTGAAAACCCGACGTTTCCAATTAAGCCACGCAAGGGGAGCAAGGTTGTAATCAAGCCGATTAACAACAGGCAGGCCGTCAGGGCGAGAACAAACGCCTCGCTCAAAAGGGGATAAACAATGCGGCCAGCAGCCACTCCAACGACGCATCCAATGACCGCAGTGACGATTATTCGCCGATTGTTTTTCAGAACATGCCGGTCCGTTGCCACCGCTGACACAACGGTGTTTAGCAGAAGCAAAATGGGAACCGCCGTCGGCGTGCCAAGCATAATCATCATGGGTGGCCCCGCAATGATGCTAAATCCGATGCCAACCCCGACTTGCAGCATAGCGCCAAGGCAAATAGCGGTCATCAGGATGTACAGTTCAGCGGGCACTCAAACTCCTATGGATCGGGGGATTGTTGCAGGGCCACAGGTACCTTGATTGACCAGCTGAGGTCTACTTCAATTCCAACCCGCCTACGGCACGGCGCGGTCAGCGCTGCCACGGCATCATTCCAGAGTATGGTACTCGGGCCGCCACAGAATGCGCCATATGCGCCAGTGTTGTAAGGTCAAAAACGGGAAGCTGCAGTTCTTCCTGAAGGCGCGCGGCATATGGCGGCAGATCTGTACACTCCAATACCAATGACCGAATATCCGGAGCTTCAAGCATAAGACTGCGAGCGGCATCCAAGACCTCGGCTTCGATCAGATCAGTATCCATCCTCGTTCGTGCGTTCCGCAAGATCACCTCGGCGAATTCTGATGTACCTTCCAAGCCCTTCACTGCCACAGGAACACCGGCTGCACCGACACCTTCAAAATGCTGGGGCGTCAGTGCCGATGCATCCGCAGTCAGCACGCCCACTGGGGCGCTGGCCCCGGTCATGTGATAAGCCAGCGGCACCTGGATCAGGCTGGATGCAAAAACAGGAACGGAAACCGCCGCTGCCAATTCCTTTTGAAACAGGGCCAGGAAGCCACAGCTGCCGGTGATGGCACGAACGCCCTCAGCCTCAAGCCGCTTGGCTCCTTCAATGAAGGGGGTCAGTAATTCGGGCGTAGGGTTGTTCAGCAAGGTTGGGACCGTCACGCCATCGATCATCTCATACAGGACCGGAAATGGCAGGCTGGATGGGTTCTTGATATGGCCCGGCGGTTTTGGAAAATAACTTTCAAGGCACAGAACACCGATCGACGCGCCGCATATATTCTGACCGCCTTGGTAAATTGGCATTGTTATTAGACCTTTCTGACTTGAGTGTTCAAAACCTAGCCAACGAAAACGGCGCCATATCGACGTTCGGGCTGCGACCGGATACAAGATCCGCCACAAGCTCACCGGTTTTCGGGGCCATCATTAGCCCGTAATGTGAATGTCCGAACGCGGCATACAGCCCGTCTGAGCCGTTGATCGGCCCGATAGCAGGCAAACTGTCCGGAAATGATGGCCGTCGACCCATCCAGAATCGTGCCTCGCTTGTTTCGAGGTCTGGCAACATCGCCTTTGCCTGTTCGGTCAGGATTTCTTTCTTGCGCGGATCAGCGGGCGCATCGACGCTGCCAAATTCGGCCGTGCCGGCGACTCTCAGGCCGCCCAGCATCGAGCTTGCGACGACCTTTGCGTCCACATCCATGACCGAGTTGTTCAATTGGACTGAACGGTTCGGGAATTCAACGTGGTAGCCGCGCTCGGCAACAAGGGGCACTGGCAACCCAAACGGTTTCAGCAGGTCGGCGGACCACACCCCAGCCGCAAGTATAAGCCTGGGGGCGTGCAGCGTATCCTGTGATGTTGTAATCTGCCAACTTCCATCTTGGGTCTGGATCAACTTGGAGACTTCGGTTTGTACGATCTCGGCCCCTTGCATGCGTGCTTTTTCAGCCAGAACTGCCCCCAGACGTCCTGGTGAGGTTACGCGTGCCTGACCTTTGATCACGATCGCGGCTTTGAATTCTTCTGACAGTGCAGGTTCCAGGCCGCGCAACTCGGCACCATCGACAAGCTCCAGATCGCCTCCTTTTTCCTGACGGATCAGATATCCAAGCCCATTCAGATCAGCCTGCTTCCGGTGGCGAAAAGCGTGAATATAGTAGCTGTCAGTGATCAGGTTTTCGTGCCCGGTGCCTTGGAGATGGCGACGATACAGGTCGATAGAAGGGCGGCACAAAAGCTCCATCGCGTCCGAGATTTCGCGCACTGATCTTTCGCCAGAGTTTCCCAAAAACCGCAGCCCCCAGGGGATCATTTTCGGCCAGAAACTGGTTCTGACCGAAAGCGCGCTTTTAGGATCCAGTAGCATCTGGGGCAGTGATTTCCATATGCCCGGCATCGCTTGCGGAATGATTGACCACGGCGACACTACACCTGCGTTCCCGAAAGAAGTTTCCTGCCCCGGTTGACCGCGGTCAATCAGCCGAACCGGAATGCCGCGCTCTTGTAGCGACAAAGCGCAACAAATGCCGACGATCCCTGCGCCGATAATGGTCACTTGTTCTGTCATGGTTTCACGCCGGTGAGTGACTGCGGTTGCGGGCGATCAGTTGGGTGACGATGACAGGTGAAGCCACGGCCAGCGCGATCAGATCAGCAGTCAGGCTGGGCGCGACAAAGATAATCCCAGCGATGGCTAACAGAACGCGCGATGCGATATTCAGCGGACTCAACCAATACCCAACCACAGCCGCCGACAGGGCAATAACCCCGGCGATGCAACTGGTCGCGGTATAGGTGAACTCCCACAGGTTAAACCCGGTTGAGGACACGAATAGCAGCACCGGCGCATAAACAAAGGCCATAGGCGCTATCACTTTGCCCAAACCAAGGGTGAAGGCAGAAAGACCAGTTCGGAACGGGTTCGAGTTCGCAATGGCAGCCGCGGCATAGGCTGAAGTACAGACCGGTGGTGTAATTTCGGACACCACACCATAGTAGAGTACGAAAAGGTGGCTGGCGATGGGTGGAACACCCAGTTGCGCCAGCGCAGGCTGCGCCACTGACACCAGCATGATATACAGCGCGGTGGTCGGAATGCCCGCGCCCATCAAGATACAGACGACGGCGATGAACACCAGTGAGATGAACAATTGTAAGTCTTCCATCGCAAAGAACTGGAAGCTGCCGAACGAGATCATGTTGTACAGATCCGATGCCAGGTTGCCTGCGCCCTGTGTAACCATGAAACCGATGCGGAACCCGATGCCAGTGGTGTTGATCACGCCTACCACGATACCGACCGCAGCAGCGGCGGCGCCAACGGCCAGCGAGTATTTAACGCCCAACTCGACCGCTTGCAGCATCTCGGGCACTTCGATGCGTTTCTGCGGGTTCAGCGTCGCGACGACTGTCAAACCGCACAGGATTGCCGTCATGGTCAGGTCAAAGCCACCATCTGAGAATTTCCACAACACAAAGGCCAGAAACGCTGCTGCGTAAATCAGTGTCGGTGGGTGCTTCAGTCGCGACATGCCAGCGATCACGGCAAGCGAGATTCCACAAAAGGCCGACATGAAGGGCGTATATCCAGTGAACAAGACCACTAACAATCCGATCAGCGGCACTATATTGGCCCAGCCTTCGGCCCAGACGGCTTTGAGCTGCGGCAGTTGCTCTTTGGTCAGACCTTTCAAGTTCAGCTTGCGCGCCATCAGGTGCACCACGGCAAAGACGCCAACATAGTGCAGAAGGGCTGGAAAGATCGCTGCAATCACGATCGTGGTATATGGAACCTCGAGGAACTCGGCCATGATAAAGGCGGCGGCCCCCATGATCGGCGGAGTGATCTGACCACCAGCAGAAGATGCTGCTTCGACGCCGCCCGCAAAGTGGCCGGGGTATCCTAGACGCTTCATGTTGGGAATGGTCAGCGCGCCGGTCGAAACGGTGTTGGCCACCGAAGAACCCGAGATCGTGCCGAAGAAGGCCGAGGATACCACCGACACTTTTGCCGGACCGCCGGTATAACGGCCCGCCAAAATAGTTGCATTGTCGATGAACAGCTGCCCCAGCCCCGTACGCTGCGCGATCACGCCAAACAGCACAAAATGAAACACGATGGTCGAAACAACCCAAAGGGTGACGCCATAGATGCCTTCCTGCGGGAAATACATCGACGACACGAAGGTTTTGAAGTTCACGCCGGGATGTTGCAGCAATCCGGGAAAATACGGCCCCAGCAGGGCATATGAGATAAACACACAGATGATCAGGGGCAGCACCCAACCCAAGGTGCGGCGCGCGATGTCCAGCACAAGCAGGATAATGATAACGCCCAAGATCACGTCATAGCTATTGGGGTTACCCATGCGAAACGTCTGTTCCTCGATACCCAGAAAAGGAATGCCGCGCCAGGCGACGCCAACATACAGCGCTGCGATGATCCCCAGCACCATGAAGACCAAGTCGTATAGTGGGATGTTGCCTATGCGAAACCGGCTTACTTTAAGCGCATACAGGCTTTTGGCCCCGATAATCGGGATTGTCGCGTAGACCAGAATGAACAACAGGGCCAGATAAATGCCCATGTGCCAGTGATCGGCAGGCAGGCCAAACCCGGCTGTGAAAAATTCGTAGAATGCAAAGATCAGGGCGACGACGCGCAGAACAATTCCGGTTGTCGGAGTTACCTGCCGGACGGCGGCGCCTTCGTCGAATTGTTCTTCGATTGCAGCCAGTTCCTCGGCTGTCAGCTCGTGGTCATCAAGCTTTTGTGTCACGGACATGATGGCCCCCTGATTGCGCGTATTTTGAGTACCCGGTGCTCAGATCTGAGCACCGGACATTTAAGTTTCGTGAGACAGAGTTACTGAAGAAGCCCGGCTTCTTTGTAGAACTTCTCGGCACCCGGATGCAGCGGAACACCCAGCGCCTCGACGCCGTCCAACGCCGTATCTGGTGTGATCTGCTTACCCTTGGCATGACCGTTGTCCAGCAGCTTGCGAGTGTTGTCATTCCAAAGAGCTTTGGTCATCTGATAGACCAGATCATCGGACAGGTCCGAGGATACAACCAGCATCGCGCTTACCGCGGGGGTCTTCGTATCCGCATCAATACCTTCATAGACGCCGCCAGGGATGGCCGAAGGGATATAAGCCGGAATGATCTCATTGATTTTGGCCAGATCCTCATCGCTGAACGAGTGCAGGTTCATACCTTTGGTCGAAGACAGCTGCACCATCGCTGCAACCGGCCAGCCTGCGGCATAGAAATAGGCATCAAGCTGACCATCGGCCAGCCGCTCGGCGCTCTGGCTGTTGTTAAGCTCGGCCTCATCCATGTTGTCACGGTTAACGCCCCAAGCATCCAGCATCTGCAAAACGGCAACCTGCGTGCCGGAACCAGCCTGCGCAATACCAACGCGCTTGCCTTCCAGATCACTCAGATCGTTAATCGTCGAGCCGGCCGGAAGCACCAGATGCAGGTCTTCGGGGAACAGATTGGCGACGATGCGCAGTTTTGGATGGGGTTTGCCTTCGAACTTTCCTTCACCCAGATACATCGAACGGGTGACGTCGGCTGCAGCCAGCCCGGCCTCAAGTTCTCCGTTCTGCACGGCGGCATTGTTGAAGACCGAAGCGGTGGTGGATTGCGCGATCGCGATCAGGCCCGGAACACCGCACTGGCCGCCTTCTTCACACGGGCGCGATCCCGGAGGGGCGGAGATTCCGTTTGCGATGGTGCCACCGATGGGGAAATAGGTTCCGCCAGCGCCACCGGTGCCAATACGGAAGAACGTTGGGTCCTGCGCCAGCGCGGGGGCTGCCAGCGCGCCCGCCAATGCAAGACCAGTCAAGCATTTCACAAATTTCATTATCATCTCCCTTGTTGGAATTTCGGTTTTGGTTTTCCCAAACTTCGATCCTGCAAGCGTAGAGACAAACTTCATAAATACAAATTTGTTATATTTCACTAAACTAAAGTTTTGCTTATGTTTAAGAATATGAACCTAACTCAGCTAACCGTATTTCGTGAGGTGATGGAGACCGGCTCCATCTCTCAAACCGCCAAGAAACTAAATCGCACGCAGCCTGCAATCAGTCTTGCGTTGAAAAACCTTGAAAAATCTCTGGGCCTGATGCTGTTCGAACGTAAAGGACGGCGTTTGGTGCCGGTTCCCGAAGCGCATTATCTTTTGGCAGAAACGACAGGCATTCTTGACCGCCTTGCGTCGATCTCCAACACCATGGAAGGTCTCATCAAAGGGCATGCCGGAAGCTTGAATATTGCAACGATGCCTGGTCCATCTGCCTTTTTGTTCCCGCGTTTCATAAGCCAGTCAGTTGGCGAAAACCCCGAAATTCGCATAACACTTTCCACTCGCAGCTCACCTCAGATTATGGAGCTTGCGGGATCACAAAACATCGACTTCGGCTTTGCTGACTTCGAGCATTCAACCGGTAAAGAACCCCAATACTCCGCCGAGCTTATCCAGGCAGATTGCTTCTGTGCCCTTGATCGCGATCATCCGCTTTCATCGCGCCAGAGCTTGGCCTTATCAGACCTGGATAGAACGCCAATGGGCGGCCTGCATCCTTCACACCCGTTTCAACGAAAAATCCGGCAGGAGTTTGAAAATGTTGCCGCTGAATACAACCCAACGGTAACTTGCCAGTACTTTCTGCCATTAATCCCCTTTGTGAGTTCAGGACAGTGTTGCAGCATCGTAGATCCGCTGACAGTTGCGACTGAGCGTGAACTTAACTTCTCGAATGGCAAAGTGGTTTTCTTACCCTTCACGAAACCGCTCAGATATGAGTATGCCATCCTCGAACCAAACCACCGACCACCGTCCCAATTGGCACTACAGACCAAAGCGGGATGGAAGGCAGAAGTGTTGAGGATGTTGGA
Source organism: Ruegeria sp. CDSC051 (assembly GCF_059610665.1). Taxonomy (NCBI): domain Bacteria; kingdom Pseudomonadati; phylum Pseudomonadota; class Alphaproteobacteria; order Rhodobacterales; family Roseobacteraceae; genus Ruegeria; species Ruegeria sp. CDSC051. Next base: position 43,852 of record NZ_JBXWOC010000009.1, on the reverse strand, counting down.
TGGTGTGAAGGCAAACCCCCTTTCCTTTTGGGTAGATGAAGCAGGGACAGAACATAATAGATCACAATAGACCTTACGATCTGAAAACCAATTTTTGTGTTTGGCTACTGTGTGACCAAAAGCCGGCATTCATGCATGTTGCAGCATTCGTGACTTTGGGCTCACTACGGACCTCGGAGACAGCGCAGCATCCATGCGATAAACGACCTGGGCACGGTCAGTCCGGCCCTTCGCAGTCATTCAATAGATCTACCAAATGCTGCCGCTGCATTCCCAACAACAGACGTTCATAACTCCGCCGAACTTCTCTTGCTTCTAAGTCGGTGTTGTCAGAAATAGCAGTTGGCGCGTGACTTTTGTGGCGAGGCTAAGTAGCATCTACCCTATGTATGACCATTGGGAAGATAAGGTACGGCGCCCATCCACCAAGGCCCTATTTTGTGCAATTGTTAGGATGGTGGGTCCTTGGAACCGACATTTTCGAGCAAACTCATGAGAGACTTAGCGACAGAACCCAAGAAGGCTTACCGTCACCTCGGAAGTGAAAACGGTCAAGCCTTCATTGGTTTGGTGGCGGACTTTAGAGCGGCCATCTTTGCCGGGGATGTACCGATGGCTCCAATTTCGGCCACCAGAGTAGGAGACAGTTTCGAATTAGACTGGTTCGTATCGTCTGGTTGTACGCTGAAAACAGTGATAGCTGCACGCGGCGCTGGGGACGAAGCTTGGAAAGATTCTCATAGAATCCAACTAGAGGCTCTAAAGATTGGCGGGGAGATATTGACTTAATGTTTGAACCAGACTGGGCTTCCCCACCGGGTGACACGATCTCTCGACTGGCTACCGCAGGCAATCTGTCTGTGCACGACTTGGCCGAACGCATAGGGTTCGAAGAAGACGTGCTCTCTGGCATCATGGACGGCAGAACCCAAATTTGCGATGAGATTGCAGACGCACTATCCAACGAACTCGGTGCATCGCGCCAGTTCTGGATCGAGCGTTACAATCAATTTCTTGACGACAAAGAGCGCATTGCTGGTTCTGCTCAAACAGAGACGCTTTCCACATGGGGGCAGTCTTTTCCAGCCAAAGCATTGCGGCAACTAGGCTGGCTGCCGAAGGGCTCTCGCGGTGAGCGGTTATCCAAAGACATACTAGATTTTTTTGGGTGCGACAGCATCAAAGGTTGGAATGAGCGCTACTCATCTGGGATAGGCCAAGTTGCGTTTCGAACGTCTTTTGCGTTTGAAACTGATGAAATGGCAACTTTGGCTTGGCTGCGCGTCGGTGAGGTTCAATCCGAAAGCTTGGCTCTCGCGAGGTTTTCTGCGAACGACTTCAAAAACCGTTTGCCTGAATTGAAGAAGTTGTGCGCACTCAAGCGCCCTGAGTTGTTCTTTCCAAAACTTCAGCAAGCTTGCGCCGAACACGGCGTTGGTCTTGTTAGTTCGAAGGCACCGACAGGTTGTCGAGCAAGCGGTGCCACTTGGACGTCGGCCAAGGGCAACCCTATTATTTTACTAAGTTTCCGATATCTGAGTGAGGACCATTTCTGGTTTACCTTTTTTCACGAAGCTGCGCACGTAGTTCTTCATGGCACTGACCACATTTCGGTTGATGGCAGCGACCCGTCGCCTTTAGGTGTGTCCGCAGTCGAAGATGAAGCTGATATTTTCGCTCAAGATGCGCTTGTCGCAGCTGATCTACGAGACGAGATGCTAAATGCCATACCGACTCGTCCACATGCACGTAGGATCGCGCGAAAAGCTGGGGTGACACCGGGCATTGTTGTCGGGCAGCTTCAGAAATCTGGGGCGCTCCAACCACACCAGTTTAACGATCTTAAGCGCCGGTACAAATGGAGCGACAACACAATACTTCCTGTCCTTTCTCAACCTCGGAAATACACGTAGGCATTCGGGCTTTTTTGCCAGTTGCAAAGGCTATCCTCGATCACTTGCTTGCCTACCCCGAGAATCTCGTCCAAGGCATCAACACGCGGCTCCAAGGCTCTGCCGGTGATATTGTGATCTCGGTTGTTAAAAAACAGTAGCCGTGCCCCAGCAAGCGGTCCTGTTGCCTTGTCCAAGTAGACGCTACCGGGTGTAATCGGAGCAAGCTGAAGTTTGCCGAGCATCGTAAGGAAGTCAAACCTGCCGAGGCGACCACCCCCAAACCCAAATACCCCCTTCATGGATTTGTAGAGAGCATCGAAAGCGGCCTGCGGCTCCTGACCCACACTTGCATGTGTCGCGATCATTCGTTCGCGAAAGCCACCGAGCTCGGTTTGCCACTCATAGTATGTTCGAAACGTCTTGGCTATTGCGAGTGGTTTTTTGCTTTGGAATTTGCGGTGGTTAGAAAAACTACCGGAAATGCTGGCGTCGGCCAAGCCAGCAGAGTTCACGCCCAACATGTTTTCGAAGCCTGCCGGGTTCGCAGCATATTGAGCGAATGTCCAAACTGGTCCTGCGCCGAACGATCCATAGACATTTGCAGCGAGCTTCCATTCGTCTACCGCATGTTTACCGAAATGAGTGAGGACGAATGTTATCCATACTGCTTCGTCCAACTGTCCACCTCGTTGAAAGTGAAGCGCCCCTCGTATTGGGTCGAAAATTCCAGAATGCGGATCACACCTGCCCGCGTTCACGCCACGCATCAACAACAAGTCAGTATATGAAATTCGGCGTAGGCTGGACACGATTTGTTGTGCCCAGCAACGTCTCCGCTGAGCACTCGCAATACTCGGAAGTGGACCAAATTGCGCTTCGATCTGGCCGATCTTTGCGAGAATTTCATCTATTCTGTCTTTGTGGATGCCGTTCATTTGCCGCCGCCTCAGCTCAAATTTTCAAATAGATCCCTAACGGGAGATTTTTTTCTTTCGAGCCTACCAAGGATGTAGATTCGATAGGTCGGTGAAATATCCTTCATGATATTTACAACTCTACGTAGCTCGGGCCTCTCGGTTCTGAGGCCATCTCCGCGTTTCTTCATTTCCTCAAACATCTTATGAATTCTGAAGAGTTCAATGAAATCTCGCCAGTATGCGTCAAGGTCAGTTGGAACAACGTAAACCTATGTTGCCAGATCGAATTTCCTGCTCCGCTCTCTTTACCTTATCGATGCTCGGCCATGGGTTTCCTGATGGCATTTCAGGCATTGGCGAGAAATCATGGAAACCCTCTCTGTAGTATGCTTCGGCACCAGATGTCGAAGTGTTCGCTAGGCGATCCTCAGTTGCCTCACAGTCATGGTATAGGTGTAGGCTTGTTACAGAATGGGTGTAATTACCCAACCCAAAGCCAAGTTCACGAGCTGCAACCTCTTGAAGCATAGTGAATGTGAAGATGTCGTGCGGGAGGCCGAAGAATGCGTCATTGGAACGCATATGCGTGTGCATCATCAACTGCCCATTCCTAACCGCAAATTGAATGGTACAGGTGCAAGGCTTGTCGCCGTTCTTGGGCCTTGCATCGGAGTTGGCGTAAATTTGTACTAGTGCGTTGCGCGAGCCTTCTCGCTCACGCAAAGTACGGATCACCCGATCCCACTCGCTAACTCCGTCACGCTTTTCTAGTGCCCCTTTTCCAAAAATTCGCGGTCCGTAGGCCCCGTTTGCAGTGACTTCGTCTTTTATCAGTTTTGGATAATTGGGGATGTAGTGTTTGATGAAATCGACGCTATCACTGCCCGCTAGATACCAGAAAAACTCGCCAATTGGGCTAAAAGCTTTGGCCTTTGAAAATGATCGGCTTAGCCGCGCCCGCGGGTTTTTTAGTTCTAAGAGCGCGCCAAAAACCTCGGTGCTTCTTCCCTTGTTTGAGTCGACTTCAAAATTCCCACGCCCGTTGAGAAGCTGCTTGAAGACAGCCCTCATCAGATCATCTAGGCTGTCTTCGCTCGCGTGAAACAACTTCGCTCAACCTCACCTTTTGGTTGAATTTCGACGTTGTCTCGGGAAAGTTCAAGGGGTTAGCCGAGCGGTTTCCTGAACTTAATCCACAAGCGGCGCAACGGAGAAAACTATGACCGCAATTGAAATCAAGAAATTTATCGAGGGAGTGGAAGAGCTGAGGTCGTGGCGCCTAAACAATATCTACTGCGAAATAAAGGAATGGGGTGATCGGCCAATCGAGTTCAAATCTGATCCTCGCGGGACCCAACTATTTTCAATAGAGGAAATGAAAAGATCATTCTGTAGGCGATTTATTAACTTAGCCGATTCAGCTGGCCGACTACTTGAGGAGAATAGGGTAGTAAGCGCGGCCATCCTTGCGAGAGCACAGATTGAGACTGTCGGCATGGCAGCCTTTTTTGTGCATGAGGTGTCTCGAATGACGCAGAAGGGCGACCTTGAAGCTTTTGAAGGACGAGTTGCTCAGTTCCTCGGCGGACCGGTCGACGGCGGGGGCATCGCCAAGCGCGTTCACGTCATGGATGCTATGAGGCACCTCGACAAACTAGACCATACCTATGTTGAATACCTCTGGACCAAATATCCTGTAATGAAAGGTTTTTTTAACGCGTTAGACGAGGTCAAGTCATCAGGACTGGAAATCCAAGACCTTGTTAGCAGGATTTCTGCGATGAAGAACTATGACACGTTGAGCGAGTTCGTTCACCCAAATGCTCTGGGAACCTTTTTCATCTTTGGGCAACCTGAGGATAGAGGCCCAGACGAAGAAAAAGTAAGCGAGCTACTACGAAGGATGACTGGTGCAGCCACATGGCAAGGGCACCATATGATAACAGCCTTGAATGCCGCCGAGGGGTGGTCTGACGATTACTTTCAGCAGTTTGGGACCGAACGTCCGCTTTCTCCGTAATATACTGTTCGCTTTGCACTCGCGGCCAAGGTCAGCTCTCCGCCCTTATTACCAAAATATACAAGCCGCAGCATCGGTCAATACGGGCTTGAATCGAACAACCGCTGCGGCACGAATGTGAGTCCGATCCGGATTGGCGAACGGCAAGTGCGGCCCGCTAACGTGGTTCAAATGTCGATCTGCTCGGCGATGCTCAGCGCATCTTTAAGTTCGACACCAAGGTATCTGACAGTGCTGTCTACCTTTGTGTGTCCAAGCAGGAGTTGAACTGCTCTGAGATTTCCGGTTTTGCGGTATATCTCCGCTGCTTTGGTCCGGCGCAGCGAATGGGTACCGTATCCACTGGGCTCCAGCCCGATCGCCGCCACCCAATCTCGCACAAGTCGACCATATTGGCGTGTTGAGATATGCGAGCGGTCGTGAAACCGGCTGGGAAACATGAAACGGCAGCCGATCATTTCCGGTGACGTGATCCAAGAGGCAATCGTATCGCGCGTGTTTTCAGAGAGTTCGAACTGAACGGGCCGCTTGGTTTTGCTTTGGATAACAGACACGCGCACGGATAGCCCAAACCTGTTTCGGAAGCAGCGGCCGTTTCTGGCCGACAATCCGGCCCTTGTTCCAGGCTTTTCGTTTCGGAGTGACAGCGGGAAGTTGGACTCTTGGCATGATTTGCCCTCCGATCCTCCCTCCATCCCCGAACATCAGCACCGCGCTGACGAAGTTATCGTACAAACGGAGTGAATGCCTGCTCTCGGAAGTCAGCCGAGAACACCATTTCTGCCGGTGCATTCGGCAGCTAGGAGCCCAATCCTTCCTAGCTGTTGCAGTGCAGCGAATGACTGCTACTAAAAGTCGAGGTGTGTGTTTGAGTGAAAGGGTTTTCACTTAGGGACGCAGTGATGGAGCCGCGACTCATACGAACTGGGTCAAAATCAAATTCTGTAGCGCCGTGTAGTCTTGAATAGAAATAGCCCTTTGCCTATACCAGCGCCAACAGGTGGAGTTCACTCTTGATGACTCGATGGGACAATGTATGAAGAACGCTCTTTTGTTATCAGCTTCGCTGGTGGTTTTGGCATCTTGTGATGTCGCGCCCACGTCGGAAGTAGAGGGTTTTACACTGTCAGAAACTCCTGCATCTCAAAGCAATCCGGCACCTCAAGTGGCTGAAATAGATGGTCTTTCATTTATGGTCGCTACTTCGGATGACAGATCAGCGGCATTGGTTGGCATCCCAAGGCAACGCGGATCATATACTGGAAGTGATGTCGAATCCGCCGCGGAGCAGATTACGGGGTGCGACGCAACAATTGTACCGGGGGAGTGGTTTTTCCTCGGTGATTTGAAGAACTTTGAATTGAGCAATCTCCGACCCAATGTACGCCATCCATTTACGGGTTGGCAGGTCGAACTCAGCTGCTGATTTAGTCGGATACAAAATGCGATGCGAGTTAGCTGTTCACCGAGATTTTTCTGGCCGTTGCTGTAAAACGGACATCGGCGCAACCGCAGCGAATTTACCCTTCGTCCCGCAACCTGTAAATCTGGGAAGTAAATCTCGCAGCGGCATGCTTGAATGGCCGGTTTTCACACCGCGCAGCGGCGCTGAGAATGATGCGGCCGTGGAGATTTTCGTGCTGTGAGCGCACGCAGCGAGAAAACCGAATTCACAGAATGGGCTCAAACCGGACGCTCAAACGCCTGATTGCGTTCCGGCAACATTATAAACCGTAAACAGCTCTTTCGGCTCGGCCACACCGCGCAGCATATAGCGCCCGACCGAGATCAGATCCTGATCGCAGGGCTGCGCCGCGCGGGCTACGTCATCCGAGATCAGTATCCGTTGCCCCAAAGACCGATGCATGCCAGCGATACGCGCGGCCTGATTCACCGCTGGGCCGATCACCGTGAAATCCAAACGTGTCTCAGAACCGATATTGCCATACAGAATTTCGCCCGCATGCAAGGCCAGTGTGAAGTTGGCCACCGGCAGTCCAGCGGATTCGCGCTGCGCATTCAGTTCGGCGATCCGGTCCTGCAACATGGGAACCGCCTGCAGGGCCGCCTGCACGTCCTCTTCAATCTCGCCGACATTGAACATAGCCATCAGTCCATCGCCCATGAACTTCAGAATATTGCCGCCATTATCGTGCACGACGCCAACGGCAACCGCCAGATAGTCGTTCAACATATCGATGATCTCGATTCCGGGCAGATTCTCGGAGAGGCTGGTAAAGCCCTCAAGGTCGAAATTCCATATCACGGCGTCGATCTGCTGTAGGGATCCGCGACGAATTTCACCCGACAAAACACGCCGTCCAGCATCCCGACCTAAGTAGACGCGCATCAGATCTTTGGATATCCGCGCGTTCGAGGCTGACTTTAGTGCCAGGCCCAAATGGGGCAGGGCCGTATTGATAAGGTCAAGATCCTGTTCCCGAAACCCATCCGGCGCGTTCGAGGCCCACGACAACAGGACTCCATCTACGGCTTTTTTTGAGGTCTGCGACCGCGGATCGAAATTCACACCTTTAGCGTAATACTCGGTCGCACCAGCTTCGCGTAATTCATTGATCAATGGATAGCGGCTGGGCTCGTTCTGATCGACCATGCGTTCATGGACGCCGTCAAGATCGTGATGTAAAATCGCATATAGAGGACTGCTCATCCAGTCTTCTCTGGTCTCTTCTGAATACTCGAATTTTTGATAGTCACCGCCGGTGTCTTGATACCAGCTGTATCCGGTGCCGCCATATACCGGGTGCAGCGCCGATTGCGCCGCGTGAAATCGCATCAGGGGCACACCAAGTTCAATCAGACGGGTGCAATAGCCATCCAGCAATTCTTCTTTTTCGGCACCTTCAAGGCCCCGCGTCACCAGCCAGTTGATCAGATCATTTGATTTTGCCGCGTTTTGGTTCGGGGCTGTCATTTCACATTCCTGTGTCCGCTCTGGCTTCCATCTGGGAGCGAAAGGTTCGAATTACCAGAGGTCAATTCATATCAGCCAGCTTTCGCAACATTTTGCGCAACAAGGTAGCCTCGTTTTCTGTGAACATTGCGGCAAGCTGAGCATCATATTGCTGCGCAATACCGCGCAATTCGCGATAAACCGACCGTCCGGCCGTGGTCAATGCAAGATGTTCAACGCGGCGATCTGTCTGGCTGACGGTTCTGACAAGAAATCGGCGCTGCTCAAGCCTGCTGACCGCGCGGCTTATCTTGGTTTTGTGAATCCGGGCGCGTTGACCGATTTCTTTCGCGCTCAATTCTCCGTAATTGCCCAGATGAAACAACACTCTCCATTCCGTGCGCAGCATCCCATAGCGGTCTTTGTATACACGCTGAAATTCCAGTGCGCTTTCCTCGGCTGCCCGGTTCAGCAGATAGGGCAGGAAATCCAGCAGATCAAACCCGTCTCTTTCGGTACTTTCTGTCTTTGTCATGCTTGTTAGTTACAAAATCAACTATTATCTCACAAGCAGAAAACAGCAGGAGCCAAGGATGAACCATCCGACAGACCCGCATAAAATGATCCAGGCCAGTACGCCCTCTGGCACCCATCCGGGCTATATGCCCGGCTTTGGCAATGATTTCGAAACCGAGGCCCTACCCGGTGCGCTGCCGCAGGGCATGAACAGCCCGCAACGCTGCAACTATGGGCTATACGGCGAACAACTGAGCGGCACTGCCTTTACCGCCAACCCACCCGAGCGCACCTGGTGCTATCGTATCCGCCCTTCGGTGAAGCATTCGCATCGCTACGATAAGATCGACCTGCCCTATTGGAAATCGGCGCCTTGTGTTGACCCAGATGTTACCAGCCTGGGCCAGTATCGCTGGGACCCCGTCGCTCATACCCAAGATGGGCTGACATGGCTGACAGGCATGCGCACGATGACCACAGCAGGGGATGTGAATACGCAGGTCGGGATGGCCAGCCACATCTATCTGGTCACCGAATCGATGGTGAATGACTATTTCTTCTCGGCCGATTCCGAATTGCTGGTGGTGCCGCAAGAAGGCCGCCTGCGCTTTGCGACCGAGTTGGGGATCATCGACCTTGAGCCCAAGGAAATCGCCATTCTGCCGCGCGGGTTGGTCTATCGGGTTGAGGTTCTTGAGGGCCCTGCCCGCGGCTTTGTCTGCGAGAATTACGGGCAAAAATTCGAACTGCCCGGACGCGGCCCGATCGGCGCCAACTGCATGGCTAACCCACGAGATTTCAAGGCACCTATCGCGGCCTATGAAGACCGTGAGGTACCATCGACCGTCACCGTCAAATGGTGCGGGCAGTTCCACACCACAAAGATTGGGCAAAGCCCGCTGGATGTAGTCGCCTGGCACGGCAATTATGCCCCGTACAAATACGACCTGCGCACATATTGCCCGGTGGGGGCGATCCTGTTTGACCACCCTGACCCGTCGATCTTCACCGTACTCACCGCGCCGTCTGGACAGCCGGGCACAGCCAATATCGACTTTGTCCTGTTCCGCGAACGCTGGATGGTGGCCGAAGATACGTTCCGTCCTCCGTGGTACCACAAGAACATCATGTCCGAGCTGATGGGGAACATCTACGGCCAGTATGACGCCAAACCACAGGGCTTTGTTCCCGGCGGCATGAGTCTGCACAACATGATGTTGCCGCACGGACCTGACCAGGATGCCTTTGACAACGCGTCGAATTCGAACCTTGGACCGGATAAGTTGGATAATACGATGTCCTTCATGATCGAAACCCGGTTCCCGCAGCATCTGACATCATTTGCAGCGACCGAGGCCCCGCTGCAGGATGATTACATTGACTGCTGGACGTCGCTTGAGAAAAAGTTCGACGGTACACCGGGCAAGAAATAATACCGATTGAGGTCGCAGATTTTTCGACGAAAAATCTTGGCCCCTGACAGAGGTTTGGAGACAAAATGCCATTGAAGAAATCCTGGGTGAGCTCGGCCAATTCTGCCGATCACCCTTTTCCTTTGAACAACCTGCCTTATGGCGTGTTTTCGACAGGCGGCGAAGACCCGCATTGTGGTGTTGCAATCGGCGACATGATCCTTGATGTCACAGCTGCCGAGGCCGAGGGCCTGGTCGTTCTGGACGACGAACCGCTGTTCGACCTGCCTTTCTGGAACCCACTGATGGAGCAAGGCCCCGCCGTTTGGGCCGCCCTGCGCAACCGTCTGATGGATCTGCTGGCCGAAGGCAGCGCGGCACAAGAGGACGTCGCGCCTTTGCTTGTGGCGCAGGCAGATGCCGAGCTGCACATGCCTTTTGCCGTCAGCGAATATACCGATTTCTACGCCGGTCGGCACCACGCCCAAAATGTCGGCACCATGTTCCGTGGACCAGAGAATGCATTGCCCCCTAACTGGCTGCATATTCCCATCGGGTATAATGGCCGGGCGTCTTCGGTCGTGGTGTCGGGAACAGATATCCGCCGCCCCTGGGGTCAGTTGAAATCCCCCGATCAGGACCTTCCGGCCTTCCTTCCCAGCCGTCGTTTCGACATCGAGCTTGAGATGGGCGCCATCGTGGGCACACCCTCTGACGGACCAATTTCCGTGCAAGAGGCCGACGACAATATCTTTGGCTATGTCCTTCTGAATGACTGGTCCGCCCGCGATATTCAGGCGTGGGAGTATCAGCCGCTTGGGCCGTTTCAGGCCAAGGCAACCGCAACGTCGATCAGCCCATGGATCGTGACCAAGGCGGCGCTGGAACCTTTCCGCTGTGACACGCCCGAGCGGGATTTTGAGTTGCTGGCCCACCTCAAAGAACCCGGCCCGATGCTGTATGACATTGATCTGTCGATCACCATGGCCCCGGACGGCAAGGCCCCGACGACCATTGCGCGGACAAACTATAGTCAGATGTATTACTCCGCCGCGCAGCAACTGGCCCATCATACGACCTCGGGCTGCCCGATGAACACCGGCGATCTGCTGGGGTCCGGCACCATCTCTGGCCCGACAAAGCCCGAGCGCGGTTCGATGCTGGAGCTCAGCTGGGGCGGGAAAGAGCCGCTAACGCTGGAGACCGGCGAAAGCCGCAGCTTTATCGAGGATGGCGACACGCTGACCCTGACAGGGGCGGCCAAGGGGAAAGGGTACACGATCGGATTTGGCGAATGTGCCGGAACCGTGCTGCCCGCGCTTGAAAACCCATACTCGCGATAAGGAACCAGAAATGGCCAAGGCATTTGCGTCCCAAGGGGACATGTCGGAAAAGAAAATCTCGTTCACCGAGGTAGGAGACGGGCTTTATGCCTTTACCGCCGAAGGGGATCCGAATTCGGGCGTCATCATCGGTGATGACAGTGTCATGATTGTCGAGGCACAGGCGACGCCCCGTTTGGCCAACAAGGTAATCGAATGCGTGCGCTCGGTCACCGACAAGCCGATCACGCATGTGGCGCTGACCCATTATCACGCCGTCCGTGTTCTGGGTGCCAGCGCCTTTGGGGCGCAGCAGATCCTGATGTCAGACATGGCCCGCGCGATGGTGGTGGAACGGGGACAGGAAGATTGGGACAGTGAGTTCCAGCGTTTCCCGCGCCTGTTCGAAGGGCACGAAAGCATTCCCGGTCTGACCTGGCCCACGACCACGTTCAGCGACACCATGACGGTGTATCTGGGCAAACGTCGGATTGACCTGATGCATCTGGGCCGCGCACATACAGCAGGCGATATCGTGATCCATGTACCCGATCAGAATGTGATGTTTACCGGTGACATCGTCGAGTATCACTCGGCCTGCTACTGCGGCGATGGGCATTTCGGCGACTGGGGCGATACACTGGATGAGATCAAGTGGTTTGATGTCGACGCCATTGCGCCAGGCCGTGGCGATGCCCTGGTCGGCAAGGACATGGTCAATGCAGCCATCGAAAACACCCGGGATTTTGTCGACAGCACCTATCGTCCAGCAGCCAAGGTTGCGGCGCGCGGAGGAAGCCTGAAAGAAGCATGGGACGCGGTGCGCGCCGAATGCGACCCGAAATTCGCCGATTACGCGATCTATGAACACTGCCTGCCCTTCAACGTCGCCCGTGCCTATGACGAGGCGCGTGGGATCGACACCCCGCGCATCTGGACCGCCCAACGAGATCTGGAGATGTGGGAAGCCTTGCAGAGTTAAGGACATACGGTCGCATTTGATCCAGATCGTTTTTCGCAGGACGGATTGGTGAGACCCTGGGATCGGGACCACTGAGCCTGAACGGCTGGTGGAAAGGACCCTCAGCGCAGCGCAATGGGAGAGCCCCATGAACAAGATCTTTGAAATACCGCTTTACGCCTACGCGCGAAATCCCGATCAGGACGCCGTAGCCCCAATACGCCACAAGGTGATCGTCATCGGCGCCGGGCCAATCGGCTTGGCCACAGCTATTGATCTGGCACAACAGGGCGTTGAGGTTGTCGTTCTGGACGAAAATGACAAGGTCAGCTTTGGCAGCCGGGCCATCTGTTTTTCACAGCGCACGCTGGACATAGCCGACAGGCTTGGATGCGCAGAGCCCTTGGTCCGGAAAGGTGTTCTTTGGGATACCGGCAAGGTCTTTTTCGACACAAGACAGATCTATGAATTCAATTTGCAGCCAGAACAAGGCTATGCCAATCCGGCATTTATCAATCTGCAGCAATATCACCTAGAACAGATCCTTGTGGACCGCTTGCGCGCACTCCAAGCTGAAGGCGCGCCAATCGATATTCGCGGCCGCAATAGGGTCGAGGCGATCGGCACCCATGAGGACCATGTCACGCTTGAGGTAGAGACCCCCGAAGGCCCCTACAACATAGAAGCCGACTGGTTGATCGCCTGTGACGGCGCGCACTCTCCGGCCCGCAGGATGCTCGGGTTGGATTTCGACGGGCGCGTGTTCGAAGATAACTTCCTGATAGCTGATGTCGTGATGGAGGCTGACTTTCCTTCCGAACGCTGGTTCTGGTTTGATCCACCGTTCAACAGGGGGCAATCCGCCCTGCTTCACAAACAGCCTGACAATGTTTGGCGCATTGACCTGCAACTGGGTTGGGATATCGACAAGGAACGGGAAAAACGGCCCGAGAATGTGATCCCGCGCCTCAAGGAGATGCTGGGCGAAGATGTCGAATTCGATTTAGAATGGGTCTCGATCTATACCTTCCAGTGTCGCCGGATGGAGCGATTCCGGTATGGCCGGGTCCTGTTTGCCGGCGACAGCGCCCATCAGGTTAGCCCGTTTGGTGCGCGTGGGGCCAATTCGGGTGTGCAGGATTCGGACAACCTGTGTTGGAAGCTGAAGCTGGTTATCGACGGAAAAGCGCCCGATTATTTGCTGGATAGCTACAGCCATGAACGGGTGCAGGCCGCTGATGAGAATATTGCCTATTCCAGTCGCTCGACCGACTTCATCACGCCGAAATCCCAGATGTCCCGCCTGTTGCGCGACGCCGTTCTTGACCTGGGCGAGCACTACGAATTCGCGCGCCCTCTGGTGAATTCCGGCCGTCTGAGCACACCTTGTACCTATGCGGGCTCGTCGTTGAATTCCGCAGATGCGCTGAACGGGCCAGATATTACCCGTCCCGGCGCTGCGTGCCCGGATGCCCCCCTCGGCGCCGCGTTCCTGCTGCCGATACTCGCGGGCAAGTTTACCCTTTTGACGATTGACGCCGACGCACCAGACACTCTTGAGGAAGACGGGGTTCAGGCAACCCGCTTGGCGTTGTCCGTTAAGGACGATCCGACCCTGGCGCTCAAGCGCCGCTATCTGGGGGATGCCACCAGCGCGGTTTATCTGATCCGTCCCGATCAACACGTGGCCGCCCGCCGTGATACGTACGAAGAAAACGCATTCCGGCAGGCGATCCGCAGGGCCACCGGTAAGGAGTAAGCGAGATGACCCAACTGATCCTCACCCCTAATCTGGACAATGCAGATGATTTCTATTTTGAACTGATCGCCGCCCATGACGGGCTGGATAAAACCGACAGCGACGCGCTGAATGCGCGGCTGGTACTGGTGCTAGCCAACCATATCGGAAATGCCGAGGTGTTGTCTGAAGCCCTAAAAGCCGCCAAGCTGAACGAGAATTGACGTAAACAGGAGGCCAGCGATGAGTGGCGTAGTTCTGTATGATTATTGGCGCTCGTCGGCCAGCTACCGGGTGCGGATCGCGTTAAACTTGGCTGGCATCACCTATCGTGCGGTGTCTGTCGATCTTGTCGCCGGAGATCACAAATCTGACGCTCATCTGAGGCGCAACCCGCAGGGGCTGGTTCCTGTGCTTGAGATTGACGGGCTGCGGCTGACGCAATCTTTGGCAATCATCGACTATCTGGACATGACACGGGGTCTGGGGTTGCTTCCTGCGGAACCCGGTATCCGCGCACAAGCACTGGCGCTGGCACAAACCATCGCCATTGATCTTCACCCAGTCTGCAATTTGTCAGTCGCACGCCATGCAACCGCGCTCAGTGGGAATGCAGAAGGCATGCCTGGCAACTGGATGAACCATTTCATACGACCAGGTCTGCTTGCGTTCGAAGCCCAGTTGGGCGGTTTCCAACAGACCCCATATTGCACTGGACCGCAGCTAGGGCTGGCTGATCTGTGCCTGATCCCACAGATGTACAATGCCCGCCGCTATCAGGTCGATCTGACCGACCTGCCCCGTATCCTGGGCGTCGAGGCCGCCTGCGCCAAACACCCAGCCTTTGCCGCAGCGCATCCCGATCAACACGCCCCCACCTGATCCTCTGCACAGGGTCTGTGTGACGATGCGAATGGGAATTGCCTGACCCCTGCCTTACGTTCTTCAAAACAAAATGCAGGAGGCCCTAATGCCCGAAATCATCGGCTATCACGCCCATGTCTATTTCGATGCAGAAACGCAGGATACCGCCCGGCAGCTCTGTGAAGAAGCAGTGCGCCTGTTCCCAGTTGCAATGGGGCGGATGCACGCCCGCAATGTAGGCCCACATCCAAGGTGGAGCTGCCAGTTGGGCTTTGCAGCCGACGCATTTGATCAGGTCATTCCCTGGCTGACGCTGAATCGGCAAGGGTTGACGATATTCACCCATCCCGAAACCGGCGAGCATCTAGCAGACCACCGCGACCGCGCCATTTGGATGGGTGAGATGCTGGATCTAGATCTGTCGATCTTCGACCAGCCTTAACCCAATGCCTTCGCCTGATCTCTCAGCTTGAACTTCTGAATCTTGCCGGTCGAGGTCTTTGGCAAAGGACCGAAGACCACCGTCTTAGGCACCTTGAAATGGGCCATGTTGTCCCGGCAGAACGCGATGATCTCTGCCTCTGTCGCTTGCCCATCTGGTTTGAGTTCAACAAAGGCGCATGGTGTTTCGCCCCATTTGTCATCGGGGCGGGCGACCACGGCGGCCTCCATCACGGCGGGGTGCTTGTACAAGATATCCTCAACCTCAACCGATGAGATATTCTCACCTCCTGAGATGATGATATCTTTGGACCGGTCCTTGAGTGCGACATATCCATCCGCATGCATCACCCCAAGATCGCCCGAGGCGAACCAACCGCCCCGGAACGCCTTGTCCGTGGCATCGGAGTTTTTGAGATAACCTTTCATGACAACATTGCCCTGCATGAAAATCTCACCCAGCGTCTCGCCATCCGCAGGCACGGGTTCCAACGTATCCGGGTCGGCCACCATAAGGCCGGACAGGGCCGAATACCGCACACCCTGACGAACCTTCAAAGCGGCGCGTTCTTCGCCTTCTTTGCTGTTCCATTCATCCTTCCAGGCGCAGACCACGGACGGACCATAAGTCTCGGTCAGGCCATAGACATGGGTAACCTCGATCCCCATATCCTCCATCTTCTTAACCACAGCCGCCGGAGGTGGCGCGCCTGCGGTCATCACTTTGATCTCGTGATCGAAATCCTTAAGGTGATCGGGCGCGTTGGCCAACATGTTCAGAACAATCGGCGCACCGCAGAAATGCGTGACCTTCTCATCCCGGAAGGCGGCATAAATCGGCTCATCCCGAACCGCCCGCAGGCAAACCGAGACCCCTGCATTTGCCGCCATGGCCCAAGGGAAACACCAGCCGTTGCAGTGGAACATCGGCAAGGTCCACAGATAGACTGAATGCCGGGGCATGCCCCAGTCCAGCAGATCAGATTGGGCATTCAGGGCCGCACCGCGGTGATGATACACAACCCCTTTTGGATTGCCTGTGGTGCCCGAGGTATAATTCAGCGTGATCGCATCCCATTCATCCGCTGGCAGGGACCATGCGAACTCGGGATCGCCTTCGGCCAAGAGCGCATCGTAAGTCAGACTGCCCTGTTTCTCGCCACCATCAAAGCTGGGATCCTCGATAT
Organism: Ruegeria sp. CDSC051; assembly: GCF_059610665.1. Taxonomy (NCBI): domain Bacteria; kingdom Pseudomonadati; phylum Pseudomonadota; class Alphaproteobacteria; order Rhodobacterales; family Roseobacteraceae; genus Ruegeria; species Ruegeria sp. CDSC051. Next base: position 27,665 of record NZ_JBXWOC010000009.1, on the reverse strand, counting down.
CGATGACGAGAATATCGTGATCAACCTGTTCCAGTGCGTCTTGCACAACCGTAGAAAATTCCGGATCGACCAGCAGCACCTTGGTTTCCGCATGGTTCAGGATGAAGGCAATGATCGGCGCGTCCAGCCGGGTGTTAATCGCGTTCAGCACGGCGCCGGCCATGGGAACGCCAAAATGGGCCTCGTACAGTTCGGGGATGTTTGCTGCGATGATCGAAACTGTATCTCCTCGCCCTATTCCACGCCTATCCAGAGCGCTCGCCAGTCGACGACAACGGGTATAGGTTTCGGCCCAGGAATACCGGCGGACGCCATAAACAACTGACGGGTAATCAGGGTAGACCTGCGCCGTCCGTTCGATAAAGCTTAGCGGTGACAGCGGCGTATAATTCGCCTGACATTGATCCAAGTGGCGTTCATATATGTTGGCCCCTGTCATCTGCGGATCCTCCCAAATCGCAAGTTGCGCGAATTGAACACAAACATAGTCCCATGACAAACCCGTAGAAATACGGGCTGAGGCGGCCAAATAACCGTGCTGTGCCCGACTGGCGATACGAACCTACCCGATCTGGCCCTATCTTGTACTGGCCATTCACGCTGATCTGAGCCATCGAATATACAAGCCGAGGCGACACCGCCTCTGTAAGATGTGCACACGCTAATTTTGAAAGGACATGTCATGGACGGCACGTTCAACGAAAACGATCTTTCCCGCGTCGTCGAAGCCGACCGCGCCCATATTTGGCACCACTTGATCCAGCATAAACCCTTTGAAACCAACGACCCGCGCATCATTGTCGAAGGTAAGGGCATGCGTGTCTGGGATCAAAAAGGCAAAGAGCATCTGGACGCTGTATCGGGCGGCGTATGGACTGTGAATGTCGGCTATGGCCGCGAATCGATCTGTAAGGCGGTTTACGATCAGCTGATGAAGCTGTGCTATTTCGCCAACTCGGCGGGCTCGATCCCAGGTGCTTTGTTCGCCGAAAAGCTGATCGAGAAAATGCCTGGCATGAGCCGCGTGTATTACACCAACTCGGGCAGCGAGGCGAATGAGAAGGCGTTCAAGATGGTTCGCCAGATTGCCCACAAGAAATACGGCGGCAAGAAGACTAAGATTTTGTACCGTGACCGCGACTATCACGGCTCGACCCTGGCAGCGATGTCGGCAGGTGGTCAGGACGAGCGCAACGCGCAGTACGGGCCTTTCGCCCCCGGTTTCATCCGCGTGCCGCATTGCATGGAATACCGCAAGCACGAGCTGGACGGCGCGCCCGAAGAGAATTTCGGCGAATGGGCCGCGGATCAGATCGAAGAGGTGATCCTGCGCGAAGGCCCCGATACGGTTGGCGCCCTGTGCCTTGAGCCCGTGACAGCCGGTGGCGGCGTGATCGAAGCGCCAGAGGGTTATTGGCAGCGTGTGCAGGAGATCTGCAAGAAGTACGACATCCTGCTGCATATTGACGAGGTCGTCTGTGGCGTTGGCCGCACCGGTACCTGGTTCGGGTATCAACAATATGGTGTGAAGCCGGATTTCGTGACCATGGCCAAGGGTGTCGCCTCGGGCTATGCCGCCATCGCCTGCATGGTGACCACCGAGGAAGTCTTTGACATGTTCAAAGAAGACGCCTCGGACCCGATGGGCTACTTCCGCGATATCTCGACATTTGGTGGCTGTACCGCCGGTCCAGCGGCCGCGATCGAGAACATGCGGATCATCGAGGATGAGAACCTTCTGGCCAACTGTGTCGCTATGGGTGACCGGATGACGGGCAACCTTCAGGCGCTGATGGAAAAGTACAAGGTCGTCGGCGACGTCCGCGGCAAGGGCCTGTTCCTGGGTGCTGAGCTGGTCGCAGACCGCGCGTCCCGTGAGCCGGTCGATGAAAAACTGGCGCAGGCCGTTGTGGCCGACTGTATGGCGCAGGGCGTGATCATCGGCGTCACCAACCGCTCGGTCCCCGGTCGGAACAACACTCTGTGCTTCTCACCAGCGCTGATTGCCACCGCGGATGACATCGACCAAATCACCGATGCTGTCGATGGCGCACTGGGGCGTGTATTCGGCTGACACCGATAGCAGTCTCTTAGGATGAGACCATGAAAACCGGCGCTGCTTGCGCCGGTTTTTTTCTCAATACGGATGCCCAAACCCTTAATATGCGACCGGATGTTCCCGCTCAGTGCTGAATGTCGGCGGCCCGGATTGTAGAATCCGTTGATGTATTCGTTGAGCGTAAGCGTTGCAACTGACCCCTGAATTAGCCCCTGATCTGCCTCTTGTTTCCATGGCATATTGTCTAAAACGAGAGGCGGCAGCAACGAGGCAAGTTCCGCAATCATTCTAAGTCTATGGTTTCACCATTTAGGTGCATGCGGGAGGACGCCGTGTCTGGCCACCCGGCTTCAAGCGGTTTGTCAAAACCAAACTTGATCTCGGTGAACTGACTGTTGGTGACATCATGGAGGATTGCAACGTTTCGCAATCCCTCGTCTACAAATGGAGGTCAGGCGTGAAATCTTCACGGGTCAGAAGCGTCGCGCGGAACGAAGAACAAATTTTTTCGAAGGTTCTAGTTAACGAAAAGACGCAGCCAGGCCGTGATCCAGAAACTGACAATCGCAATCTTCTGGCGCACCGGGAAAGCACCATGCCTTTCCTGCCAATTATCCGGTGAACTGTTTGGTCAAAATTGCACTCGCGATGGATAGCCATTCATGATTTCACCAGCTGGCAACTTTAAATTCTACGCCGCCACCAAGCCAGTCGATTTTCGTAAAGGTATGGGTGGTTTGGAGGCGATCGTACTGAATGAATTCGATCTCGATCCATGCTGTGTTGCCATATTTGTTTTCCGTTCGACACGCACGGGCCGGCTGAAGCTCATAGTTTGGGACGGGGCGGGTCTTGTGCTGATCTATAAGCGGATCGGGGGTGAAGGTTTTGAATGGCCACGCGTCAGTGACGGGGTGATGACGATGACCAAATCGCAGTTTGAGGCCCTATTCGAAGGGCTTGATTCGAAGCGTGTGATAACGCGCTCTTCGGACTGCAATCAGTCCCTGATGTGAATAGCAGCGAACGGCGATACCAAGCCCAAAGCAGAATTTTGAGAGATAGTGGAAGGAGCACTCCGCCGTCACCACGGCGAAGTGCTGAATTGTGTGTGTCTAGTCGTTATTGAGACATCCCGCCTTCGCTGGAAACCTGTTTCTCAACTTGGCTTTGATTGGCCAGGTCAGAGCCACGCGGCGGGAACTCTTGGAATGTCTGAAGGTGTTGCTGCACCAGTCGCGCAGCAGGTCCAAACGCCCACATCTTCTGCCCCATCCATTTGGTATACATCCCGGATTCTTCGGCGGCCTTTTCATAAGGGTCGCGGCGCAGATTAAACAACATCGGCGCATTTAATTCTTCTTTTGGTCCGGCCCAGCCATGCTCTTGGATTACGAAATGGGCTTTCCAGTCCCTGTAGCGGACGGCCTGAAGGCTCGTGCCTTCGTAGTAGATGATTTCGTCGCGGTTGCTTTCGGCACCTCCCGTCAAATACGACAGTTGGTTGTATCCGTCCAAATGTGCTGTGTAGCCTTCATATCCAGACAAGAGCGCCTCGGGCAGGTTGTCAGGGCCACCTGCCGCTGCCACCAGCGTCGGCATCCAGTCCATACCGGACATAATGCCGTTTGCAACGCGTCCAGCAGGAACATTGCCGGGCCATTTGATAATCGCCGGAACGCGGAAACCACCTTCCCAGGTTGTTCCTTTTTCCCCGTGAAATGGTGTCGTGCCACCATCCGGCCAGGTCATCGTTTCAGGGCCATTGTCAGCAGTGAAAACCACAATTGTGTTGTCAGTGACACCCAGCTCGTCAAGCCGCGCCATCACTTTGCCCACATTGTCGTCAAGCTCTTGCATCACAACGTCCTGCAGCCCACGCCCATCGCCCAGCATGTCTTCGTATTTGGGGCTCAGGTGCGTCCAAACATGCGCTCTGGCCGGGGCCATCCATACAAAAAACGGTGTGTCCGCTTCGACAGCGCGATCAATAAAGTCGATCGTCTTTTCGGTCACCTCATCATCGAGCGTCTTTTGACGCTCGGGCGGCGCGGGTCCATCGTCCAGGATGCGCTGATTGCCGACCACGCCCCAACGCGGATCCACCGTTTCATCCAGTTCTTCGGTTGCAAAGGCATGTATGATGTTGCGCGGACCGAATTGGGCATTAAATTCGGGATCGTCTGGCCAGTCAGGGTCCGACGTATATTCCATCGCATTCAAATGGTAGAGCCAGCCCCAGTACTCGTCGAAACCTTTTGTTGTTGGCAAAAACTGGTTCTGGTCGCCCAAGTGGTTTTTCCCGAATTGACCGGTGGTATACCCCAAGGCCTTTAGCATGTTTGCAAGCGTGGGGTCTTCATTGCTCAGACCCACGGGATCACCGGGAAGACCAACAGTGTGCATCCCGACACGTACAGGAAACTGACCCGTCAAAAACGCAGCGCGACCTGCGGTACAGGTCGGTTCCGCGTAGTAGTCCGTCAGCCGCGTTCCCGCTTCGGCAAGCTGGTCCAGGTTCGGTGTTTTGATGCTTTTGACGCCTTGGTGGTAGCTTCCCAAGCTGGCCCAACCGACATCGTCAGCCATGATCACCAAAATATTTGGCTTGTCCTCTTGAGCAACTGCACTTGCGGCGACAGCAACCGAAGCGACGACCGCTCCGACGAAAGTGCGCGCGATTGATAAGCGTTTCTGCATGAATCATCCTTTCTTGCATCGTATCGGGGTCGTCTGGTCGTCCTCATAGCCCCAAATTTATAAGCGCGTAATTACTGTACAGCAGCGGAAAATGTCGCGCTTAAACGTTTGTTGAGCATCGCGTGTGGCTCGATTGAGCTGCCATAGTAGAGCTGTGCAAAGGCGGCGATGTCGTTGAACAGAACCACAGCGTTGCCATCTGTGCCTTCATAGACAAGCAGTTTCTGGCAAAAGGCATCAAGACCGATCGCCGGGTAATCCGCCATTGCGACTCCACCGGGCGCGGGCCCCCCGAACAGCAGCAGCTTTGCGGCGGGAAGGGCAACGTCAAACGCGGCAGCTTCTTTCATAAAATCGATCTCGCCGAACCAAATTGTATCTGTTTGCGCGGTCACTGCTTTTTCGAGGCGCGCAACCGTTTCGGCAACGCCATACGCCGACGCAATTTCAATAATGCCAAAATCACGCTCGACAGCATCGGTGGGAATCGGGCTCGGGTCTGCGCCATCAACCGCGCGCAGTACCGCTTGCAGGCGCTCATCAAAGGCAGCAAGGGCCGCTGACCCCTCAAGCCCGTGACGTTTGGCGATGAACGCAGAGGACGTGTAAGATAAGGACGGCTTAGCCTCGTCGCCGTATGACAACACCCTGAAGGGCAGATCCAACCCCGCACGAATGTTCTCGCTCAGGATGGCAGCGTTCACGCCGGGATCAGAGAAAAGCAAAACTCTCGACGGTGGCATCTCCACGCCTTCGCCAGCCGCCAAACGGGCATGATCTATCTCGATCACCCTTGCCATTTTGGCATCTGTCACCGCCTCTGCCACTGCTTCGAACAAAATATCGGTGTCGGCTTGCAGTGTATCATCTGCATCGGCGGAGATCGGAGTTAATGCCAGCGCAGCGGCCAACAGAGTGTTTCGGATACCCAAGTTGACCCTCCTGATCAAACCGCGCCTTGTTGACGCAAACGAAGCAGAGCCAAAGCTGCGAAAAGGATTTCTGCCAAAAAGTAGAACACCAGCAAGAAATTTGGCAAGCCATCGACCAAAAAGCTCAGCAGTCGGCCAGCGGCGAGCCCGGCCATGAAGAGGAACAGGCTCCAAAGGGCGGCGTTTGTAAGGGCGGGCTTGAATGCCCCGGCAATCCAAAACATCAACATCGCCAGATACAGCCCCATAATTGCCCGGAAGATGTGGGTGAGCTCTGTCGTGTCGACTGGAAATCCCAGCAACATCGGCACACTCGCCGACGGCATCGCGCCATAAGACAGTGCGATCGGGAACAACCCAACGGATGCGAGCAACAAAACAAAACGGTCAGACAAGGAATTTCCCTTTTGGCTGCCTCTACAAGAGCCAGATAGAATATACTTTCAATTCCGCGTTAGGCAACTCAGAACCATGGTCAATTTCCTTACCGCCGGAAACTTACGCGGGACGTTAGGATAATACCGCAGGCACGACCTGCATATCAGGCTTTGTCCCCAACTCAGTCACGCATGTACCACGAGACGTATTACCGCTTCGTCCCGCGACTTGATCCTTAGTCCACCCGTTGATGTTGCTTGCGCAGCGAATGGCCGGTCTGGTGAAGCGGCGCTGTCGAGGAAGATGGATGTCTCCTTTGGGCCATCTGCTACGATGCTAGTTCTGCGAAACTGGCAGATGCCGCGCCGCATCTGAGGTCGGCACTGAGCCCAACCTGTACCTTCGGTATTTTTGCTGCGCGCGCTCGCAGCACGAAAATCGCCGTAAGAGGTCAGGTTCCGCCGCCGCAGGGCAGCGGCAAAATCTGCCATTCGTCGATTGCGCAGAATTTTTAATACGACATATTCACAGGTTGCAAGACAAGACGGCCATCGGCTTCAATCGCGCCAACAGCCGCTGACAAATTTAAGAACCGGATTTCCCTGTCAGCATAAATTGATTTGAAGGTGCGCCTGCCCGTCGCTTGTCCGTTCAACAGAATGTCCATTGGGACCAATTACACCACGAATGCGCGAGCGGAAATTTGAGAAGCCTTCGGATGTGACAACGTCTACGGCTTCATCCAAGTGCACCTCTAACCGGAACCATCCTGGTTTCATGATCGAAATAGAGACCACATGCCCCGTGAACGGTTGCGATAGATACGTTCCGCTGACCTTGTCCCCGATGGCCCATCCCTTGAGTGGTCCGTTTCCGATGGCTGCAAACATCGTGTTCCAATCGCGGAACCCGTGTTGGTGGGCGACCAACTCGAGGGACTTGGCATGGCCAATCGATGCCCCTTCTTCGGTCAATTTTGTGCGCAAACGCTTAGCTTGATCCTTGGCTTGCGTAGCTGACGGAAATTGCGTGTTCATGACGCCACTCCTTTTTTGGTGTGGAAAATACCCCATTTTAACTCTGGGTCTTGGGCGGAGAGCCAAAGCACTACAACAGTGAGACCCAACATCATCACTTCGGCCAGCGGGCCCGCATACCAGATGCCAACTTCGCCAAACCAGAGGGGCAACAGGAACGTCAACGGGATCGCAAAGGCATAAGGTTTTGTCAGCCCTAGAAGGGCTGCCTTTCCTGCAGATCCAATCGCCTGAAAATAGGTCGCAATCATCATCAACGGGCCCAACAGGAAAAAGACACATGTCATTACCGGCAAGATGCGCGCAACCTCTGCAATGACCGACGTGTCGTCTACAAACGCGCTCGCGATCCGGCTAGGCATGCTAATCACAACGACCTGCACGATTGCGCAATAAACAAACGCGACCCAAAGTGCCATGCGCAGGCTTGCATCTGACCTTTGCCAAAGTTCAGCACCATAGTTGTTGCCCGTGATCGTCTGCATTGCAAACGACAAGCCCAGAAGTGGCAGGAAAGCAAAGGTGATGACCCGCGTGATGATCCCGTAAGCAGTAATTGTGTCGGCGTAACCCGGGCGACCAATCCATTGGAGGGCTGAGATAATCGCGGCCGACCCGAGAGCTAGTCCAATGAAATTGAGGCTTTGTGGTGCACCCAGTGCGAGGATCCGCCCCCATTTTCCGCATACGGAATGGGACAGCAAGGTCGCAGGACGCAGCGATGTTTCCCCAAACAATCGGAACGCAAATATGATCGCAAACGCGAGCGCTTGTGCCGCCGCTGTGCCATAGGCTGACCCAGCTACGCCCATGTCCAGAACGGCGATGAGTACGTAGTTGAACCCGATGTTTGCAATCGAAACCAGCAGGCTCATCGCGGCCATAAAGCCCACGCGCCCTTCGTTGCGCAGCGCATCAGAATTTACCGACAACACGAACAAAAGCGGTGAGAAGAACACCGTAATCCGCAGGTAGACCAACCCCATTTGCGCCAAAGTCTCTGACCCACCAGCGGCCAGCAATGCAACTGGCTGGCCCAATAGAAGGAACAACACTATCAGAACTGCGCCCAATCCAATTGCCAGCCCATGTGCGCCAGCAAACGTGGCACGCGCGCCGTTCATGTCACCCGCGCCAAGGGATCGCGCCAGAAGGCTCGACATGCCGTTCGCCACAAGCGTGGAAAGCGCCACAATCAACATGTAGATCGGGAACATCAACGTGACCGCAGCCAGCGCATCAGGGCCTACATAAATGCCCAGAAACAGCGCATCTGCAACAGACAGAAGCCCATTCATCCCCATCACGAAAATGATCGGGAGTGCGGTCCTAAAGTAGATGGTGCCAAGCGGCCCATCGGTGAATGTATTGGTGGGGGTATCAGTCATGTCCCATATCTCTCTTGCCTGATCGCGCAATTTGAGATGGGACCCGCATTACCATCCGCGCGATATGCGGAAAGAGGTAGATAGAGAATCAAGTCGCAGAACTTAACCAAGACAAAAGTCAGCGGGAGGCAGGCGTCCACAGCCTGTACGTTGGCTAATCTGATATTTTTCTGTCGTCAAGCGGTTAGTCTGCATCCGATTTTGCGGAAGCTGACTTACGCCGCGTTGCAGAAAAATTGGCAAAATGGGCTCTTACCACCAGTTGAAGTGCTCCACAGAGAGTGGCGACAGGAGAGCCCATAGTTAGAGACGCAGCAACGTGAACCAATGTCTGCTGCTGCTATGCTATAGCCACAATCGGAGGGATTTTACGACCATGGGACAATTCGCCAGCTGATTGGATCAACGCGTTGGCGTCAATGCGGAAATGACGGTACAAATCCGCAATAGACCCGGTTTGGCCGAAATGCTCCACACCGTGCGGAATCGTTTTGTGGCCATGAACAGCACCCAACCAGGACAAAGTTGCCGGGTGTCCGTCGATCACTGTGATCAATGCGCAGTCGCGCGGCACATCTGCCAGCAGCGTTTCGATATGTGCCTCAGCGCCCCGAATGCCATTTGTGCGCGCCCGTTGCGCTGCAGTCCAGCCGGCGTTCAACCGGTCGGCAGAGGTCACTGCCAGAACGCCAACATCCCGCCGCCCCTGGGCGATATGGCCCGCTGCCCTGATGGCCTCCTGGGCAACCGCGCCCTGATAAGCAATGACAACTTCGCAGTTCGGTCCCGGTTTGCGTAGCCAATAGGCACCGTCGATGGCCCCCTGACGGAAATCGTCATCCACGCGTTTACCGGGCTGCTCAATCGGGTTGGTCGTCAGACGTAAATAGACCGAACCGCCGGTCTCGTCGCGCAACCACGTGCGTTCATCGGGATCTCCCTCGCCATCTTTTTGCATATAGGCAAAGGCCCATTCCATGATGACCGCCAATTCATCCGCAAAGGCGGGCTCAAATGCGGCCAACCCGTCTTGCGACATGCCAATCAGCGGCGAAGCGATTGATTGATGCGCCCCGCCTTCCGGCGCCAAAGTGACGCCAGAGGGCGTGCCCACGATCATGAAACGGGCATCCTGATAACAGGCGTAATTCAACGCATCCAAGCCACGGGACACAAAAGGATCATAGACCGTTCCAATGGGAATAAGCCTTTTGCCAAAAACCGAGTGCGAAAGCCCTGCCGCCGCCAGAAGCAAAAACAGGTTCATTTCAGCAATGCCAAGTTCGATATGCTGACCATCTGGTGTAAACTCCCACTTCGCGGTGGAGGGGATATTTTCAGCCTTGAAAGTGTCGGATTGATGGGTGCGCGCAAACAGTTTCCTGCGATTGACCCAAGGGCCAAGATTGGTTGTGCCGGTCACATCCGGAGAGGTCGTCACGATCCGCTCGGCCAGCGCGCTGTTGCCTTTGGACAGGTCATCCAGAATCTTGCCGAATGCCATTTGAGTCGAGATTTCACGACCCGGATCCAACTCAACTGAGGGGACGTCGATAACGTCATCTGAGTATCGGCGCGGCCCGCTGGCGAAGAAGGGCGTCTTTGCCAGCATTTTCTCAAACGCTGCCGGGTCTGCGATGGTGGCAAAGCGCTCCCATTCATCACCTTCAGTAACACCCATGAATTTCTTCCATTCGGCCATCTGAGTCTTGTTCATCAACCCACCATGGTTGTCCTTGTGGCCAGCAATCGGCGTCCCCCAGCCCTTGATCGTATAGGCAAGGAAACAGACCGGGCGGTCGTGATCTATTGCGGCGAAGGTATCTGCCATGGTGGTGACGCAGTTCCCACCCAGATTTTCCATCAGAGCGGCCAGTTCGTCATCGCTGCGCGCATCAAGCAACGCGCTTACGTCGCCTTGATCGCCGAGGGTTTCCATCAGTCGCTCGCGCCACACCGCGCCCCCCATGAAGGTCAGTGCCGAGTAGAGCTGGTTGGGGCACTGATCAATCCATTGACGCAGCTTCTCTCCGCCCGGCTCTTTAAACGCAGCACGTTGCAAAGCGCCGTATTTAACCCGCACAACATCCCATCCGAAGGCGTCAAAGATTTTCTCAATCCGTTGGAACAGTCCTTCACGCACGACACCGTCCAATGACTGGCGGTTATAATCAATGATCCACCAGCAATTACGCAGATCGTTCTTCCATCCCTCTTGCAGGGCCTCATAGATATTGCCTTCGTCCAGCTCAGCATCGCCAACCAATGCGATCATGCGTCCAAGCTTTTGCGTATCGCCCCAGGATTTGGCCTGTACATAATCCTGCACAAGTGACGCAAACGAGGTGATAGCAACGCCAAGGCCCACCGAACCGGTCGAAAAATCCACGTCATCGATATCTTTCGTGCGGGAAGGATAGCTTTGCGCGCCACCAAATCCGCGAAAGTTCTCCAACTTCTCACGGGTCTGGTTTCCCATCAGATACTGAATCGCGTGAAAGATCGGCGAAGCATGTGGTTTGACAGCAACCCGGTCTTCCGGGCGCAGGGTCTGAAAGTAAAGCGCAGTCATGATCGACACCATCGACGCCGAAGACGCCTGATGCCCGCCAACCTTGATCCCGTCAGCCTTGGGCCGAATGTGGTTCGCATGGTGGATCATCCAGTGGGACAGCCACAGCAGACGTTGTTCAATTGTCTTGAGATCAATGGACATGGTCAATTTCCTTAAGCTGCGCTGCGGACAGGGGGTCTTGGTAAGGCTTGTTCGAGATCGTGGATCACGTCGTCGATCCCCTCCAGACCAATGGAGAGGCGGACCAGCCCATCGCTGATGCCATGTGCGGCGCGTTCTTCAGGCGTATAGGTAGAGTGGGTCATGCTGGCCGGGTGCTGCACCAATGTTTCAGCATCTCCCAATGATACGGCGCGTGTGATCATTTGCATACTGTTCATCATCGCGCGCCCTGCTTCCAGACCGCCATCCAGTTCAAATGCAATCATGCCGCCGAATTTGGACATCTGCCGCTGCGCGACATCATGCTGTTCGAAACTGCTCAGTCCCGGATACCAGACCTTTCGCACACCGGCGGATTGCTCCAGATATTCGGCGATAGTCGCAGCGCTGCTGCAATGCCGATCCATGCGCAATTCTAGTGTCTTGAGGCCGCGCAGTATGAGCATCGCGTTAAACGGGGCCATGACCGCGCCGGTCATATCCTTCATCCCATAGAGGCGGATTTCAGTCACCAGCTCGGCCGATCCGGCCAGCAACCCTGCAACAACATCTCCGTGACCGCCTAGATATTTCGTCGCCGAGTGCAGAACGATATCTGCGCCATGTTTGATTGGCTGGGTCAGATAGGGCGTGGCATAGGTATTATCCACCACCACGTAGGCGCCGTTGGCATGGGCAATGGCTGATACAGACTGGATATCTACAAGGCGCATATTCGGATTGGCGGGTGTTTCAAAATAGACCACCTTGGTTTTTCCGCTGATCGCCGCTGTCAGGTTTTCCGGCTCCGTCAGATCCACATGGGTCACTGTCACACCGAATTTTGCCAGCCCGTGCCGCATGAAGGAAAATGTGCAGCCATAGAGCGTCTTGTCGAGAATGACCTCATCCCCCGGGGCAAGAAGAGTCCACATCGTTGCGGTGATCGCCCCCATCCCCGAGGCCAGGGCCAATCCTGCCTCTGCCCCCTCAAGCACCGCGATGCGTTGCTCCAGCAAATCGCAAGTCGGGTTCGAGATGCGCGAATAAACATGCCCTGCCTGCTCGCCCGCGAACATCGCACCGCCTGCTTCCGCGGTTTCGAAAGCGAATGTCGAGGTCAGATGCAGCGGAGGCGTCAACGCTCCTTCGTTTTCCATCGGGTTATAGCCATGGTGAATGGCAAGAGTGGAAAAGCTGTCGGGGCGGTTGCGCATTGGGTGACTCCTTGGTTTTCAAGAAGCAGAGTATGACGACACGAGTGGCAAAATATTCCAAAAATGTCTTATACTACCTCGTTTGTAGCAGTATATGCTAATCTATGAAAAAAATAGACCGTAAAGACCAACAGATCATTCGAGCGTTGCAGCGCAATGGCCGAATGACGAATCAAGACCTGGCAGCAGAGGTGAACTTGTCACCTTCGCCCTGTCTGAGGCGGCTGAAGCTGCTCGAGCAAAATGGAATCATCACCGGCTACAGTGCCAACATAGACGCCGAGGCCTACGGGTTGCCGGTAACGGTATTCGTTCACGTCAAACTGGAAAGCCATACTGAAGCGACTGTAAAGAAATTCGAAGCAGCCATTGCGCGGATTGACCAGGTACTGGAGTGTTTCGTTATGACCGGCTCATCGGATTACCTGCTTCGTGTGGTCGTGGCTGATCTTTCAGATTACGAAAAATTCGTCCGCAGAAAGCTGCATCCTCTTGGAGGTATTGCCTCCATGGACAGCAGCTTTGTCTACGGAGTTGTCAAGAAGACAAATGTATTTCCAGTGACAGAGTAACGTTGCTTGATGAACTGAGATGAAATGATTGCGGACATTAGCGCAGATGCAGCGAAAGCTCGATTTATGCGTCATTCCAACAAATGCTGCATATCGAGCGAATGAGTGGATTAGGTCATTCTATGGGGAGTACTTGAATTTATCCCTAACTAGGGATACATGCGCAACATGAGACATAAAAATCAAGCCCGAGAAAACCAAACCCTGGTGCTGGCCCTGCTACGCAGTCAGCAATTATTCATGCGCGCTATGGTGTCTGCGTTTCGTTCGGCGGGCCTTACAGCGCCACAATGGGACGCGCTGGAAACACTTAGCAACAAGGGTCCGCTGTCAATCAACGATCTGATGCGGCTGACACTGTCTACATCCGGCAACCTGGATGTGGTTGTCAAAAACCTGGTTCAAGCCGGATGGGTGGAAAAGAGTGTCGATGAAACCGACAGACGGGCGCGTGTTCTGTTATTGACCGCAGCCGGGCGCCAAAAAGTGGCCGAATTCCTGCCACTCCACAATCAAGCTCTGGAACAGATTTTTGGTGGTCTCAGCGTGCAGGACAAACGCCAGACGATCAAGACACTCAACCAACTCCGAAAAAAACTGCCTCAACCTTAGAAAGTCGTAACATGCCTAACAAAACACTCCTGACCGCGCATGGCGTGATTTACATGTTGTTCGCGCTCGCGCTGTTCTTTGCCCCGGCCATCCTCTGGCCAAACTACGGCCTGCAAATAAACGACCAATACGCTGTGTTCCTGTCACAGCATAACTCGATATTTCTGGGCGGCATCGGGATCATCAGCTTTCTGTTTCGGGACGTTGAACATGGCAGTGAAGCTGCAATCGCCATTCTCACAGGATTGATGTGGACCAATCTACTTGGCGTCATCATCACGCTTTACGCCTGCCTGACAGGAGTTTTCACCGGGTTTGGCTGGTCTGACCCCATCTTCTTCGCCTTGCTTGCGGTCCTATGCTTCTACCAACTCGGGAAAAACCGCTGAACTTTCCCAAACTCACAAAGGAAACTAAACATGAGTACACTGAAAGTCTGGGATCTGCATATGACCTATGAAGGTCCGATCACAGAAGAATTTCTCGCCGGCACCGAGCAACTTGCAAAGAGTATCGCGGAGGAGCCAGGAATAATCTGGAAGATTTGGACTGTCGAAGATGGAACCAATCACTATGGGTCCACATACCTGTTTCGGAACCGCGAATACCTGGAAAGCTATAAAAGTATGCATCTGAAGCGCCTGGAAGCGATAGGGATCACAGTGACCGCCGACCATGTTTTCGACATTATGGAAGAGGTCAGTCGCATCAACAGAGCCCCACTTGAAGGCTGACGAGCAATGACCGGACATTGGCACGCTAAACGTTGATGTCCGGTTCGGTCCGCTATCCGGAATTGCAAAGTTTGGTCTTGATTGTCCGCTTTGGGCTGGGTCTGTCATTTGTAGCGTTTGGTATCACCGCTGCTTCACTAAGATACTCGTGATTTTGCTTGAGCTGGCGTCAACACGACCACCATGCTTTATGACAGATCAGACACATTGATAAGGTAGACGAAAACCATGGCAGAACGATTTGAGCGTCACCGTCAAGCTTGGACACAAGAGGAAATTCAAAAATTGCACCTACTGGTGTCAAAGGGGATGGGCTTGAAGGCCATTGCCAAAGCTCTCACGCGCTCTGAGGAATCGACCAAGAGCAGAGCGAAGCTTGACAAAATAAAGATCAAGAAAGCACGCTGATTTTGGTGCCTTTAGTGTACTCCTGTCGTTCTTTACTGCCACGACCAATGTCCGATTTGGGCTGATTGAGCTAAAAAACCCAGATTTTAGTGAAGATGGGCGAAAAACTTGCCCGCAGAAGGCCTTTCCGAATATTCGTCGGGGGTCGGCCCAATACTCTCGTCGGCAATGTCCGAAGCTTTCAGTGGCCCTACCAGGCACTGGGTTGCAATTAAGGCGCCACAACGGGTTCTGGCAGAATGGAATTCAGTTGCTCGGTTTGTTAGGGTTCTGCACCCAAACACCCAATTTAAAAAGCTGCCTTACGGATTAGCGTAGTAAAAAGAAGGAAAGCTATGCCTTGCAACGATCCTAACTTCTGCTGATACAGTGGCGAATTGACCGACAACTTGGCATTCAAAAATCCCGCCCGGTGCTTCGATTGTCACGGACCTGCCGGGAGATAGTGACCCGTTGCCCTCGCACGCCACCACAACAGACAATGCGCCTGTCCCCCCAGCCGAATTTGCCAGTTCTCCCTTTTCAGAGGCCCAGACAGTTTTAATATGGTTCTTCCCTGATTTCGAACTGAACATGACCAAGTATTTACCGTAGCTGCCGCCAATGCCAAAATTAGACATCGGGTATTGTTTACTAGCCGCCCCGCTTAACTCAATTGCAGCGTTGGTCAATTTTTGGCGCTCACTAAGCGAAATACCTAGATAGTCTGCATCGACAACCAAATACGGCAACCCGGCATCGACTAGAGAAACTGGAATGTTTCCATTTAGAGGAAGATTCAATATTTGATTATTAATCAATAGCTTGGGCTTGACAGTAAACCACTTGGCATGTGTCATAACGCTACCTGTTCGGGTTACTTGTACTTCCATGACACCATTTGCTGTTTCCAAAGCAACAACTTGTTGATCTTTGGCTAATGCTTGACGCTTCGCGCTCGCAATTATGGTGGCTGCAGCCATGAGTGCGGTTCCGGCATATGGTGCGTATGCAAACTGAGAGGCTAGAAAAAGTGCCCCATCGGTACCTTGCTCAAAGGGTGGATAGAGTAGGCAAGAGTTGATGAGGTGGTTTCCATTTGGTGGGAGGTTCAAAAAACCCCGAAACTGTTCATGATCCGAACGAAGCTCCAGCAAGGCGCCAGCCGCGTTCCTAGAAACTAGTTTAGGAAGACCAGAAACTGCCACTCGAAGAATATCTCCAGCGAGATCTACATCTATCGCACCCGTTTGTCCCTGGTGTTTATTAGGCATTGTTCGGCGTCCTGGATATCGTGTGCTACCTTGTAGCTTCTGGCTGCAAACATCCATGCTTGCTTTCAGCTGATGGTGTATTGGACTGAGTCTGTGTGAAAACTCTGGATGATGCATGCTTTTCGGCAAAGGCTGGAGGCATGTATGTCGAGATTTATCGCAAGCGCCAAACGAAGTCAGTCGTTGCTATTCCCGACCGGCTTGAAGATTGGACCAACGGGTGCGTAGCCACACCACGACGTCAATAATGCTGCGAAACCTCACTTTGTTGCGCATCTCGGACTACAAAGTTTAATTGTGAAAGTCCGCTAATAGCGCACAGCGGACGTCGAGATTTTTCAATAGCTAGGTGGATGCAACTTGGAGGCTAGAGGCCTCACCAATACCAGTAGTTGCTTTCCAGGAAGAGGCATTGTTTCCATCTCAAACCCGAGCGTCGTGAAGGCTCACAATTTGAATTTTCCTGGAAAAAGTCCGCCTAAAAATCTTCGAATAAGTTCAGCAGAGCGTCGTCGCGAAAAAACCTGCATATCGGTAAGGTAATTTACCCACATACCTTCCAGTAAGGCCAACGTTCCGCTAGTGGCATCATTCACCAAGTTCGGATCATGTCCGTTTTGTTGGGCTATCTCCGTGAACGCACGCCGCAAAGTCTCGACAAGTTTGGGATCCTGAGTGCTGCTGTATCGGGCAATACCAGGGTGTGAGCTCGCGATGCCTCGGAATGCATGCCAGATTTTCGTACTTCGTGGATTGAGCAAAGCTTCGGACAGATCCGCCTCGATCACAGCCATCACTCGCTCTTCGGGCGATGCATCCGAGCCCAGATCGGTCATTCTGTCCATCTCGGCATAATACTCGGTACTGAAATGCTGGGCCGCTGCGGTCAGCAAATTGTCCTTCCCCCCGAAATGCAAATGGATCATTCCGCGCGACAGACCTGAGCGCTCGCAGATGCGACTGACCGAGGTATCGGTGACTCCAATATCAGCAATAGTATCCAGTGTCGCCTTGATCAGAAGCTGCCTGTTGGCTTCTGGATCGCGCTTCGAGCTACGTTTTCTTCCTTTAGGCTCTGTCACTCTATTCAATGATTCCATCAGCTTAGGGTCTTCTCATATGGGTGGCTCACAGGAAGATTGACACGAAAGGCCTTTCTGGCGCAACATTAAATGGACGATCGTCCATTAGAGACTCGTAAGTACCGAGATGGGAGATAGGGTGATTTTTCGTAGCGAAGCGTCCCGGGGTTATACCCTCAGCGCACCAGCCACGGCATACGTGGGGTTTCTGGTGGCGGCGCCTTTGGTGATCCTGATCGCCTATTCGTTCTGGACCCAAACCTACGTAACGCTCGACAAGACACCGACGCTGAAAAACTATAGCGACGCGTTTGCCGATCCGCTGGTTCGACATTTAATGCTAAGGTCGATCTGGATTGCCGGAGCAGTTACGGTAGTCACTGTCGCACTGGCCTATCCCATCGCGTACTTCATCGCGATGAAGGCCCGGAAAAAGACCATCTGGCTTCTGCTCATCACCATTCCGTTCTGGTCCAGCTACCTCCTGCGCGTATTTGCCTGGAAACTCATCCTTGGGTTCAACGGGGTGATGAATTCTGCACTATTGATGCTTGGTCTGATCGACGAACCGCTCGACTTCTTGCTCTATAATGAATTCGCCGTCGTGCTGACGCTTGCTCATGCCTGGGCACCTTTTGCGATCCTGCCAATCTATGTCTCGTTGCAGAAGATCGATCCAAGCCTGTTAGAGGCCGCCACAGACCTCGGTAACAGTCCTTTGCAACGCTTCATGCGGGTGACACTGCCGTTGACCATCCCAGGGATCATTGCTGCTTGCCTGATCATCTTCATTCCGACTGTCGGTGACTACGTGACCCCAGCGCTGGTCGGCGGATCGGACGGGAAGATGATTGCCAATCTTATTCAGGTGCAGTTCGGGGCCGCCAACAACTGGCCTCTCGGCGCCACACTGTCGCTGATCGCGATGCTGTCGGTCGGTTTTGTCGCTATCGTGTTTGTCATTACCGCCACCCAGCTTGGGAGGAGGATCAGATGAGACGCCCCTCGACCCTGACAGCCTATGCTTTTCTGTATTTGGTTTTTCTGTACCTGCCGGTTCTTTTCCTACCTTTGTTCTCGTTCAACAGCGGTACAATCGTTGCCTTTCCGATCAAGGGCTGGACGCTGGACTGGTATCGGAAGCTGGGCGAGCAGGATACTTTGATCCAGGCCCTTTGGAATTCACTTGGCGTCGGCACGGTCGTCGCACTTCTATCCACTGCTATGGGGCTGTTCGCTGCCCGCGCCTTTGTTCGATACCGTTTTCGGGGTCAGCGTGCTGCTGAAGGTTTGGTGATGCTGCCTTTGGTCATACCTGGCATTATCGTGGCCTCGTCAATGCTGGTCCTGTTTCTGTTTCTCGGTCTCAAGCCATCTCTGCTGACCGTTGTTCTGGGCCATACGTTTCTTGCGCTGCCATTTTCCGTCTCGATCTTGAAGTCCGCGTTCGATGACTTCGACGCGTCGCTGGAAGAGGCATCTTACGATCTGGGCGTCGGCGTGTTCGAAACCTTTCGTCGCGTGACGCTGCCGGTCGTTTCCCCCGGTATCGTAGCCAGCATGCTGGTCACTTTTACGGTCAGCTTCGATGAGTTCGTCCTGGCCTTTTTCCTGTCAGGCAACCAGCCAACTCTGCCGGTCTATATCTGGAGCCAGATCCGTTTCCCCGCCAAGCTTCCAAACGTTTTGGCCTTGGGCTCTATCCTGCTGCTCACCTCGGTTCTGCTTCTGGTGCTGGCCGAGTATTTCCGCCGCCGCTCATCCGCATCAGAGGTCCGATGACAGACAGAAACATCATAGAACTCAGGGGCGTCGAAAAGCGCTATGGCACATTCCTGGCGGCCAGCGGGATCGATCTCGATCTCAAAGAGGGCGAGTTTTTCTCACTCCTCGGCCCCTCGGGATGCGGCAAGACTACGGTATTGCGGATGATCGCGGGCTTCCAGGAACCGACCGCGGGTACCGTGCTGATCGACGGTCAGGATATGGGAGGTGTGCCTGCCAACAACCGTCCAACGAACATGGTCTTTCAGAGCTACGCCATCTTCCCGCACCTGAACGTCGGGAACAACGTGGCCTATGGATTACGGGGCAAGGCGCCTAAGGGTGAGATCGACCAGCGCGTAGCCGAGGCCCTGGAAATGGTCGAGCTGGGCGGTCTTCAGGATCGCGGCGCAAGTGAATTGTCGGGTGGGCAGCGGCAAAGGGTGGCGCTTGCCCGCGCGCTGATCATGCGACCCAAAGTATTGTTGCTGGACGAGCCCTTGTCAGCACTCGACAAGAAGCTGCGCGAACAGATGCAGTTTGAAATGCGCAATCTGCAGCAGTCGCTTGGCATCACCTTTGTGATGGTCACACATGACCAATATGAGGCGATGACCATGTCCGATCGTATTGGCGTGATGTTCAATGGACGGCTCAAGCAAGTGGATACACCAACCACGCTTTACGCCCGTCCCTGTGATCAGCAAGTGGCCAGTTTCATCGGTGAGATGAACATACTACCTGCCCAGTTATTGGGCGAAACCGGCAATATGTTGTCGATCGATGCAGCCGCCTTCGGGCGGATTGAGATTGAGAGAAACCCCAACGTTGCGACCAGCTCTAAAGACATGAACATCGGTATTCGCCCGGAACAATTGGAAATCGCTGCTGAAAAACCCGAGGACTATCCATCAACTGTTCAAGGCACGGTCAGCAATGTCGCCTTCTACGGTGAGAACATTCACTACCACATTCAGGTTGCGGGAGCTGAGAAACCCATCTCGGTCTCAGTTCCAAACTATTTTCACACGGTCGATTTCAAACGCGGTGACGCAGTTTGGCTGGGGCTTCAGGGGGCAAGCGTGATCGATCTAGGTACAGACACAAAGTAAAATAGTGGGAGGATAAAATGAGAGTTCAGGGAATTGCGGCCTTCGCATGTGCGACGGCGATAAGTACGGGAAGTGCCATAGCAGGTGGCGCTGATCTGACGGTTTTTGACTGGTCGGGATATGAAGACCCCGGGTTCTTTGCCAGCTACATGGAAAAATACGGGGATGAGGCGCCAAGCTATTCCTATTTCGGAAGTCAGGAGGAAGCCTTTACGAAACTGAGTTCAGGTTTCACGGCTGATCTGGCGCATCCTTGTTCCGACGCGGTCCGGAAATGGGTCGCAGCCGATCTGATCCAGCCGCTCGATGAAAGCAAGCTGACCAATTGGGCCGATGTTTTACCTGAGATTAAGGAAGTCGACGCCATCGTCCTGGACGGCCAGCTTTACATGTTGCCGTTCGAGTGGGGGAACACGGGTCTTATCTATCGTACCGACAAAATCTCGGGGGATGATATCTCGCTGCAATTGCTGGCTGACCCGGCCTATGCAGGTAAGATCGCGATCCCGGATGCGGCGTCGTCTGCATATGCCCTGGCTGCGCTGGCCACTGGAAACGCTGATGATTACACAAATCTGAGCGATGAGCAGTTCAAAGAAGCATCGGATTTCCTGCGCTCAATCCACCCAAACATGCGCTTTTACTGGTCCGATGCAGGTCAGTTTGATCAGGCCATGACCAGCGGTGAGATCGAAATGGGTTGGGCCTGGAACCAGTCCGAACTGAACCTGATCTGGAACGAAGTGCCTGCCGCGATGATGCGTGATGTCGATAAGGGCATCGCGACTTGGGCGTGCGGTTACGTGCATCTGAAGTCTTCCACGACTCCGGTCGATCAGGTCTATGATCTGTTGAACGCGCTCACTGACCCTGCCAGCGGTCAGTACATCATCGACAACTGGGGCTACCCACATTCCAACGCAAAAGCGTTCGAAGTTGCCGATCAGGCCAACATCGAAGCCTATGGTTTTGCTGACCCTAAAAGCTTCTTCGAAGGCAGTTTGTTCTTTGATGCGGTGAATCCCGAGCTTGAGGCGAAAATGCTGGCAGAATTTGAACGGATCAAAGCCGGCTTCTAACACAACCACTTTTCCGGGGCCTTACGGCTCCGGATCCCAGATACAGGAAAACGCGTGAACATGTCGAACGCGAACCCATATGCTCTGCTTTTTGAACCGGTTCAGATTGGACCAGTCACAGCCAGAAATCGCTTTTATCAGGTGCCACATTGCACCGGGCTGGGGCATGTCCGACCGCGGGCGGATGCCGCCGTTCGTGGGATGAAAGCCGAAGGTGGGTGGGCGGTGGTTTCCAATCAGGAGACCGAGATTCACCCAACCTCAGACCTGTCTCCTTACGCCGAGGGGCGGCTATGGGACGGGCGCGATGTTCCCGCGTTGCGGCTGATGACGGATGCGGTACATGCGCATGGTGCGCTGGCAGCTATCCAGCTGGTGCACAATGGCAACCATGCGCAGAACCTGCTGACCCGGGCTCCGGTTCTTGCACCTTCCGAGATGTCTGTCGATACGACGCATCCCAAGCAGGCGCAGGCCATGGATAAAGCTGATATTCGCGAGTTCCGCCGCTGGCACCGCGAGGCCGCCCTGCGCGCGAAAGATGCCGGATTTGACATCATTTACGTCTATGCCGGACACAACATGACTTTGGCGCAACATTTCATGCTGCCGCATATGAACCAGCGTAGTGATGAATATGGCGGGTCGCTTGAAAACCGTGTGCGCCTGACACGCGAACTGCTGGAAGACACCCACGAAACTGTAGGTGACAGCTGCGCTGTGGCGCTCCGTTTTGCCATTGATGAGATGGTGGGCGCTGACGGCATGCAGGCTTCAGAAGAAGGCCGTGCCGTGGTCGAGCTTTTGGCCGATCTTCCTGACCTATGGGATGTGAACGTAGCCGACTGGTCCAATGACAGTGCCACAACTCGCTTTCAACCAGAAGATGGCTATCAGAACGCGTTTCTGTCGCACGTCAAACAGGTAACACGGAAACCCGTGGTTGGTGTTGGTCGCCTGACGTCCCCCGATATGATGCTGTCGATGGTCAAAAAGGGAATTGTCGACCTTATCGGAGCGGCGCGACCTTCCATTGCGGACCCGTTCATACCGAATAAGATTGAAGAAGGCAGGATCGACGAAATTCGCGAATGCATCGGCTGCAACATCTGCGTGTCTTCGGACAATCTGGGTATTCCGATCCGCTGTACCCAAAACCCGACCATGGGCGAGGAATGGCGTCGCGGCTGGCACCCTGAGATCATTGCACCGAAAAAAAGCGAGGCGGAAGCACTGGTAATCGGTGGCGGACCCGCGGGTCTTGAGTGTGCCATGCAAATCGCACGGCGCGGCTATCAGGTGACCTTGGCCGAAGCCTCAGCTGAATTTGGTGGACGTGTTGCAAAGGAAAGCAGGCTTCCCGGCCTAGCGGCCTGGTCGCGCGTCGTCGACTATCGCCTGAATGATCTGAAACAGCGCGGCAACGTTCAGTTGTTCACCGACAGCAGACTTGACGGCGATCAGGTGGCAGAGCTTGGCGTCGAACACGTCTTTGTCGCCACCGGCAGCCGTTGGCGTACGGATGGCATGGGGCGAAACACCCAGCGCCGTATGCCTCATATCGAGCAAAGCGCCAGAGTGCTGACACCTGATGATATCATGAACGGCATATTGCCTCCGAATGGCCCGGTGTTGATCTATGATGATGACCATATCTATTTGGCAGGTGTGATTGCAGAAAAACTGGCAGCTGCCGGATATCCGGTGGTCTTTGTCACGCCGGAGAGTTTGGTCTCTGCTTACGCCGTACATACTTTGGAGCAGCCCCGTATTCAGGCTCGTCTGATCGAACTTGGCATAGACATTTACTGCAATCAGGTGCTGACCGCGGTTGAAGGTGACATGGCCCGCATCGGATGTGCCTTTACCGGTCGCGAAGCGAGTATTCCCTGTGCCTCGACAGTTCTGGTTACCGAGCGCCAGCGAGAGACAGCGCTTTACGACAGCTTGCGCGGGGTTGGGTTGAAGACCCTCGAACTTTTAGGCGATGCCGCGTCTCCAGGACTGATCGTGGACGCAGTCTTCGCAGGCCACCGCGCCGCCCGCGATTTTGAACGCCCAAAGGCAGAAGCAGACAAGGATTGGTTTCGCCGCGAGATAGTCGATTTGGAGGAAACGTGATGAACAGCCGACCGATTGGGTTAGATGCTTTGATGGCCTCGCACCAGCACGGCCACGCTCTGCCGCGCGGATTCTATACCTCGCAAGACATCTATGACTATGACATCGCCCAGGTCTGGAACCGTAACTGGCTTTGGGCAGGGCATGTCAGCCAAATCCCAAACCCCGGTGACTATTTCCTGTTCGACTATGGCCCGGAGAGCATCATTATTGTTCGCGACCGCGAAGGCGAAGTTCGCGCTCATTTGAACGTCTGTCGCCATCGTGGATCTCGCGTCTGCACTGAACAGTCTGGCAACTCCCGTGTTCTTGTTTGCCCGTATCACGCCTGGACATATGAACTTTCGGGGAAACTTCGTGCTGGCCATAACATGGGGGAACACTTTGACCCATCCAAATTCGGGCTCTTTCCCGTTCAGGTGAGTGTCTTTAAAGGCTTGATCTTTGTGTGTGCCGATGCAAACACGCCATCGCTAGATCCTGTCCTCAGCCAGCTTTCGCCACTCGTCGAACCCTATGGCTTTGACGATCTGAAAGTGGCGCATACGGCGTCTTTTCCGGTTCCAGCGAATTGGAAACTGGCGGTTGAGAACTATCTTGAATGCTACCACTGCGGACCAGCACACAAAGAATACTCTCGCTCTCATAGCCTGAAATCGCCACAAGACATGGCTGGCTTGGTCGAGCCGCTAAATGCAAGGGCTTTAGAAGTCGGGCTGACACCTGATGAATTGGCGCTTGTTGGCGAGGCTGCGCCCACCCCATTCACCAGCGGGTATTATCGGCGCTACCCGCTTTACCAAGGTTACAAAACCGGCAGCAAATCGGGTGAGGCACTTGCGCCATTGCTTGGAACGCTGAAAGGCTTCGACGGTGGCGCAACTGACTTTGATATTGGCCCATTGAATTGGTTCCTGATCTATTCGGATCACATGGTGGGCTATCGCTTTATTCCACGTGGTCTACAAGAAACCGACATTCAGGTGGTCTGGCTGGTTAACGCTGATGCCGAAGAAGGCCAAGATTACAACAAGGAAGACCTGACCTGGCTTTGGCATGTCACATCTTTGGATGACGAACGCATCATTCGGCACAACCAGTCCGGCGTTAATTCTCAATACTTCCAACCGGGGCCCTTGGGCGAAATGGAAACCTCGATCCAGGATTTTTACGATTTCTATTTTGCCATGATCCGCTCGGAACCAGAACAAAGGATGGCCGGTAATGGCTGAGGTAAAATCACGCCGTCGCGGTGGTGGTGGGCGCGCCGCGCGCATAAAGGTTCAACAGGCGACCACGGGCAATGAGGCCGTGCGTGGGGGATTAAGTGGCGGCCGCTATAAGCCGCTTACCCCAACAGATATGGAAAACATCCATCAAGCGGCACTGACCGTTCTGGAAAAAACCGGCATTACCGATCATTTCCCGGAATTACTTGATCTGGTGCTGCCCAAGGGCGCGGTGATGAATGATCTAAATCGGCTGTGCTTCCCCCGCGCACTGATGGAAGACATCCTGGCTGGTGCTGCCAAGGAGTTTTACGTCTATGCCCGCGGAGAGCGTGAAGGCAAAGACGACATGCATTGCTCGGCGGAGAGCGTCTATTTCGCCAACTCCGGCACCGCCGTGACCACCTTCGATTCCGAAACTAAATCTTATCGCCCTTCGATCCTGCGCGATGTCTATGATTTCACCCGTCTGGTGGACCGTTTGGACAACATCCATATGCTGGGCGACACGGTTTTGGCCACCGATGTGACTGATGATTTCGCTCATGACATGAACACCATTTATGCCATGCTCGCAGGCAGCCAAAAACCTGCCTGTCTGACCTTTCGCGACCGCAGCCATATTCCGCATGCCATCCGCATGTTTGATTTTGCTCAAGGTGGCGAAGGGGCTTTCATGAAAAAGCCAAGCGTCATATTTGGCGGCTGCCCTATGGTTTCCCCCTTGCGGGTCGGCAAGGAAAACATGGAAATCCTGATTGATACCGCCAAGCTAGGCCTGACGGTTGATCTGGCGGTGCCTCCTCAGGCCGGGGCGACAGCCCCTGCGACGCTTGCGGGAACATTGGTGCAAACCGTGGCCGAAACGCTGGCCTGCGTTGCCATCGTAAACCTCATCACACCGGGCTGTCCGGTCTGCTTTGCCGCCTGGCCCTTCATCACTGACCTGCGCAGCGGGTCGTTCACCGGCGGCAGTGGCGAACAGGCTCTGATCGGGGCCGCAGCCATTCAGATGGGTAACTTTTATGGCCTTCCAACCTCTGTCGGCGCAGGCATGACCGATGCCAAGATACCCGACGCGCAATACGGGTTGGAAAAGGCACTAACCTTCACGCTTGCCGCTCATGCCGGTGCCAATCGTTTGTGCGAGTTCGGGGGTATGATCGGTAGCCTGATGGGATGCAGTTTTGAAAGCATGGTCATCGATGACGAAGCGGGCGGTATGATCCTGCGGTCGTTGCGCGGGATTGAAGTCACGGATGAAACCATGGCGGTGGATGTGATCCATCAGTGTGCCATCGACCCTGGTCATTTTCTCGGCAACCCGCACACACTGAGCTATATGAACAGCGAATTCGTCTACCCACGGCTCATGGATCGTGAGCGCACGGACACATGGGAAAACGAAGGCAAAACTGATCTGCTGGACCGCGCCCGTGACAAGGCCAATTCCATTCTCGACAGCCATTTCCCCAACTACTTCGGCGCTTCAGACGCTCAGGTGCGCGAAGAGTTCCCAATTGTGATGAGCACAGAAAGCATGGCCCGCCGTGGATAACTCTAACGTCAAGCAATGGGATAACGATCACTTCCTGCACCCGTGGGAAGCGATGGCAACTTTGGGCGAAAACGATCGGACATTTATCGAAGGTGCCAGCGGCATCCATGTCATGAACGAAAAAGGCGAACGCTTGATCGACGGACCGGGAGGCATGTGGTGCACCCAGATCGGTTATGGCCGAGAGGAGATGGCCGAGGCCATGGCTGAGCAGGCTCGAAACCTTGCCTATTTCTCACCCTTTAACAATTCCAACTCGACTACTGCGCGGTTCGCGCGCGAAATCGCTAAACGTGCGCCGGGCGAATTGAACAATGTCTTTTTTACCACCGGCGGTTCCACCGCAGTTGATACGGCCATCCGGTTTGTTCATTTCCGCAACAACCTCTTGGGACGCCCCGAGAAAAAGAAAATCATTTCAAGGCAAAAAGCTTATCATGGAAGCACTTTTTTGGCGGCCAGCGTCAGTGGAAAAGAGCGTGACAGGCTTTGGCTCGACAAGGCGGATGACCTCGCACATTTCTTGCCAGACGTGAATCCGCTTTATCGTGCGCCTGGTCAAAGCGAAGAGAGCTTTCTGAAAGAGAAAGTTTCGGACCTGGAAAACGCCATTGTGGCGCTTGGCCCAGAAAATGTTGCCGCTTTTATCGCCGAACCGGTTCTTGCCTCTGGTGGCGTGATAGTGCCGCCGAAAGGGTATCACGAAAGTTGCCTAAACATCTGCAAGAAGTATGATGTTCTATACATTTCCGACGAAGTAGTGACCGCTTTCGGGCGATTGGGCCATTGGTTTGCGTCAGAAACAGTCTTTGGCATTCAGCCAGACATAGTCACCTGCGCCAAAGGAATGACATCTGGGTATGCGCCGATGGGTGCCGCTATTATCTCGGACAGGCTAATCGCCGATATTGCGGGAAAAGATGCAACCTTTTCTAATGGCTACACCTATTCTGGCCACCCGGTCAGCGCGGCCGCTGGTCTGAAAAGTATGGAAATTATTGTACGGGAAAAGCTTCTCGAACACGTTCGAAGGGTCACTCCGATTTTTCAGGATCAGCTACAGCAGTTGGGTCAGATTGACATCGTTACCGATGTGCGCGGCATGGGGTTGATGGGATGCGTTCAGTGCTCAGTCGATGGTGATCCCCAGAGCGATCTGGGGTGCGACTACGAGATTGGTAGCCAGATCGATTTCGAATGCCAGAAACGTGGGTTATTGGTTCGACCTGTGATCAACATGTGTGTTCTTTCACCGCCCCTAATCATTAGCGAAAGTGAAATTGAGCAAATGTTTGCTGTCTTGCGAAAAGGGCTTGAAGCGACAAGTGCGTGGCTCAGCGGGATTAGAGGCCAATGAATTGCTTGCGCTATTGTTGCGAAAGCCCGGAGGCCGCCATTTCAGCGTATTGTCGTATGCTCCACGATCTCCGCCAAAACCGTTCGGCCTTGGCGGTTTTGAAGAAGGTTTTGACAGCGACGGTTTCCTACGGGTTGGCATTATCTATTACGGGTCTGTCACAGTGTTTTTCTCGTACTTCTTGCTTCCACGGTGCTTCCAGTTGTGATGGCGCAACGCAAAAGCCCGCTCCGGCACGGTGTGTAATATATTGATATTGTGTAGTGATTTTGGTTGCGGAAGTAGGGTTTGAACCTTTGGCCTTCAGGTTATGAGCCTGACGAGGTGAAGACGTTAAGCAATTGATCCAGTGGATCA